>QUFP01000099.1 GCA_003478935.1 Firmicutes bacterium AF25-13AC | reverse complement strand
GGAAGCAAAAATCTGTACGCATACTGCGATAATAATCCAGTAGCAAGAGAAGACTATGCAGGAGAGTTTCCAATTCCATGTATTGTCGGCGCTGTTGTTGGAGCTGCAGTTAGTGGATTTTCTTATGTGCTTACTAGTGGAGGAGAAATTGATGGTGTTGAGCTGGCAAAATCATGCTTAGTAGGTGCAATTTCAGGAGCGTTAGCACCGTTGAAAGGTGGATTTTTAATGGCAGCTGCAATAGTTAATGGAATTAATACTGCAATTAATACGGAAGGTGATCCAGTGACGCGCGTTGTTTATGGTATAATAGAAGGAGGTGCTACATATATTGCAGGAAACCGGGCAAATAAAGTAACAGATATGGTGCAGTTTGGATCAAAGGCGGCGGAAGCGTTGGGAAATGCAGCAGTAAACTATTCTATTGGACAACCAATGGAACTAGCGGCAACAGGAGTTTCAGCAGCAGCAAAGCCGGTTACAAAAGCTATTGCTAAGAATATGGGCATTGCAACGTCTAATGCGAGAACCACTAAACGGTCAAATACCAGAGTGATAACAACAGTATCCGGAAGAAAAAAGGTTATCCATAAAGTGAAGAAGCCAACAAGACGAAATACAAAGTTTCAGCGAGTATGTATGGCATAAGCTATAATAAAAAGACGATTTGTTCAGGCAGGAGTAATCTCCTGTCTGAATGGCGTGAAAGGTACATTTGTATGAAGAAAAGAAGTATATGGAATAAATATGGAAAAAAAACAGCAGAATATGTGAATGAATGGGGAAAATGGTATCGTTTCGATACATACGCTGATTTTGGTATAAATATAGTTGTATATATTGTTATGTTGTGTCTTCCTTTTGCCCTTTTAATTGTGGGGAATTCGAATATAATTCAAGCCATAATATATGCTATATTTATGTTACCCATATGTTGGGGTGTGTCATATTGTAATTATATGAATATGTATACAAGTATGGTTCGGATGGGACAGTACTGTTTAGATGAAGATGGGATTAAATTTGATTATTTTCCCAATATTCATAGAGAGGTTAGGTGGGAAGAAATTGAGTTGATTGAAAGAAGAACGATCGAGGCGATTAGTCCCAAAATAGAGAATGTAATAGATCGTGATATTTTTTTCATTTGTAAAAATGGTTGCACTGAAAATGAGAAAAAGGCAAAAACCAGAGGCATGTTTTTTTATGCTAAGCACAGGAAACAAATTATGCTTATTGGATATTCAAAGGAACGCGAGGAGGAATTTCGTCAATATTGGGATAAGGAAATTCGAGATCAAAGAAAATGGACTCGAGGGATGAATCTTTTTTGAGTAGGTGAGGGTCAGAAAGCCAGAGGGGTCAGTTCTGAATGGCTTTTTAAGTGGGTACGCTGGCTTAATCCGGGGTGCGGACAATTTTTGGACCTAATGTCGAAAGATGTTAGGAGGAAGAAATGAACAAGTATAGCACCGAAGAAAAACAACAGGCAATCGACTTGTATTTCAAAAATGGTTGCAATATGACCACGGTGACAGGGACGGTGGCTCACAAAGTGTCACTACTGGCTCAATATGAGCCGACCCCCAAGAGTTAGACCAAGAATCTAACACTTGGGAGGTTGGCTTTTATGATTAAATATAGTTTTGAACAAAAGAAGGCACTCGTTACTGCCTATCTGAATGGTGAAGGCGGAATACGTACTGTTATTAAAAAGTATGGTTATTCAAATC
>QUFP01000098.1 GCA_003478935.1 Firmicutes bacterium AF25-13AC | reverse complement strand
TTCTTTTTCGGCAAGTATTCAAGAAGTCATTAAGTTGTGAGTATAGTCGAAGTGGTAGAAAAATTCGTAAAGATGTGGTATAATACTTTTGCTTGTGAGCGACAAATCGGAATTTAGCGAGGTAAAGATATATGCTTCATTTAGAAAAAGTAAATGGTAATAATGTCTGGGATATCCTGAAACTGACGGTATCGGAATCGCAGAAGAACTTCGTTGCCACCAATGAGATCAGCATCATTGAAGCGTATACTGCAATTACGGGAAACGGTCATGCATTCCCGTTTGGTATATATGATGAGGATAAGCCTGTAGGCTTCCTGATGATTGGTTTTGATGTTGATGATTATTGGACGGATGCACCTGAAATTGCAAAGGGAAACTATAATCTGTGGCGTCTTATGATCGATAAGGCATATCAAAACAGAGGGTACGGGAAAGAAGCGGTCAGCCTTGCATTAGAGTTCATAAAATCTATGCCTTGTGGAGAAGCGGAATACTGTTGGCTATCATATGAACCCGATAATGCAGTTGCCCGTCAGATGTATCGCTCTTTCGGTTTCGAAGAAACCGGTGAAATGGACGGCGAAGAACTGATCGCTGTTCTGAGACTGTAATTAACAACTTAGAATTTGTGAAATCCACATATTTTAAGAAGGAGCCTTCGCTTATGCGAAAGCTCCTTTTCTGCATACCTTACTTTTTCAGCTTTAAGCCATCCCGGAATGCTTCGCCCACACGCTCAGTGACTTTATAATAGCCGTGGGTGTAGGGGTCAAATGCGATGGCGTTGACCTTAGACATATCAATTTTTCCATCCACCATAACGCTCTCATCGGCAGTGACATTGACCACCTTGCCGATGACGCCGCATCCGTATTCATTGTTCTGATACTCGATGAACCTGCACTCCAGGCAGATCGGGAACTCGTTGATGACAGGGGCATCTACTGTTTCTGCTTTGCTGGCGGTCAGACCGCTGCGGGCAAATTTATCGGCGACTTTATTTCCGGACTCTACGCCGAAATAGTCTGCTTCCACTATGTGGGCAGCATCGGCAATGCTGACGGTGAATGCTCCCTGTGCCTTGATGTTCTGTACGGTCTTGTGTGTCTCGGTGAGGTTCAGAACAACGGTGTCCCGCTCCTGCATAGTGCCCCATGCGGCGTTCATGACATTGACGCTGCCGTCCTCGTTGTAAGTTGCAACCATCAGAACCGGCATGGGGAAAATGCCTCGGTAATTTTCAGTTTTGTTCTCATGATAACTCCTCCTTGTGATCATATTGACAGGACTGTTCATCCTGCTTATAATTATATCCATGCAAATTATAAATTCAAGTACTGATAATTATGATAGGTACTATCTTAGGAGAAAGTGAAATGATAAAAAATTATATTGAGAACGCCAATTTCGAGGACACCGGCTTTGCCTACACGCTGTCGCTGATCTCCGGCAAGCACAAGATGGTCATTCTTTACTGCCTGATGGAGTTTGAGACGGTGAGATTCAATGAACTGAAACGGTATCTGAAAACCATTTCCGACAAGACTCTCAGCACGAATCTCAAGGAGCTGGAAGCAGACAAACTGATCGTCCGCACTGAGTATCCGCAGATCCCGCCGAAGGAAAAAAAGTGCCTGTCCCCGGCAAAAAAGTATAAATTTTATAAAAGTTCTATAAACAAAAGTATACATTTTGTGCAGAGGAGTCTGAGCAGCAGCCCGAGATGACAGCG
>QUFP01000097.1 GCA_003478935.1 Firmicutes bacterium AF25-13AC | reverse complement strand
TGATATGCCCCCTGTCAAGTAGACAAGTTAAATATCTAAAATGAGGTGCTGATGAACGACCGTACAAAATGTGCGGTCGTTTTTCTATGCACACCATCTTTTTTTGTATTTTTCTATTCGTTTGTTCCTAGGAATTAAATATTCCGCCGGATGTTCAGAGGAAAGAGCTTCCATCCTTACTTCCAATGGTGTTTTACAATGATACCTGTCTTGCGGTCGTTCTTCACTATAAAATCTTATATAATCCGTTATCGCAAATCTCAATGACTCTTCATTGGTTATTTCATACATCTGATACATTTCTGTTTTTATAATTCCCCAAAAACCTTCTGTGGGGCCATTATCTATACAGCGACCAACTCGTGACATTGATTGTTCCATCTCGTGTTCCTTGAGTTTCTTTTGAAATACTTTGCTGGTGTATTGGAATCCTCTGTCACTGTGAAAGAGTGGTTTCGCCTCCGGATTGGTAGCAAGCGCTTTATCAAAGGTTTTAAATACAAGTTTGTTGTCGTTTCGGGGACTGATAACATATGCAACCGGATATCGGTCGTATAAATCAAGAATTACACTCAGATACAGTTTTTTGCTCTCGTCTGGAACCTTAAACTCAGTTACATCTGTAGCCCACTTTTCATTGGGAGCACATGCATAAAAATCTCTGCCCAGCTTATTTTCTGCTATAGACTCTGGTGCTGATGAAGTATATTTCTTCTTTTTCTTTCTGATTACAGAATGAATTCCCAGCTTCTTCATGATTCTATGTACTCGTTTCGGTTTATAATCAGTATGGTTGAAGTGATTAATCCAAGAGGTCATTCTTCTGTATCCCAAAATATGATTGAAACGCTCATCATACTCCTTTATAAATTCTGCTAGCTTCATATTTTCTGCTTCCTTTTTCGGTATCTCGCGGTGCAACCACTTATAGTAAGCAGCCCTTGATATTTCAAGCTGTTTGCACATCCAATTAATACTCCAGTTCTTTGTTTCATAGAAAAACTTTATTGCTATAAATTTTGAATCATAGCGAAGTTTCCCGAGCCTCACATCCTTTCGAGTTCTTGTACTTTTTTTAACAGTTCGTTTAACATATCCTTTTCTTGAAGTTGTCGTTTTAATCGGATATTTTCTCTCCGAAGGCGTTCTAATTCGTTGACTTCTTCATCTGTTTTGTGGCGTCCTCGCCTATCTGTTAATCCATCGTCCCCCTGTACATCATACTTCTTTACCCAGGAATAAACTTGACTGTATGAGACATTATAAATGCTTGCAGTTCCTTTATAGTCACGGTTGTAATTAATACAGTAATCTACGATTTCCTTACGTTCTTCAATGGTTGTTTTTCTTCGTGCGTCTGCCATATAGACCTCCCTTTTCGGAATATAATCCTTAAGTTCTCTATTAGCATTATACAACGAAATCCATTCCCGTAACATATGTGAACTTGATATTTGATACTGTGAAACAACGTCAAGTACAGAAGATTCTCCTTTTAATACAGCTTCAACACATTGGATTTTGAAATCTTTCGTATATTGCTTATTCCCATTTGTATTAATAAATGCATTTATACCATGAGTTTTATAAACATTTATCCAATCTCTAATTGTGGATTCTGGTATATTATATTTTTTAGATAAATCTTTTCTGGAACAGTTGCCATTCAAATACTCCTGCGCAATCTTAGCCCTAAACTCAGGTGTATATGATGATTTAGACATAAAAAACCTCCTAAGTAGATTTTTGTTATTTGCCTTGTCTACTTAAGAGGTATCATATCA
>QUFP01000096.1 GCA_003478935.1 Firmicutes bacterium AF25-13AC | reverse complement strand
TTCCGCATTATCTTACAGCACCATTTAAGAAAGTTACCGAGAAAATAATGACTGAGTTTTCGGATTTGAATCTATGCCCAATTAACAACCGTCAGGGAATTGTAATTGATGGTGAAGGTTCAAAGGTTATTTGCAAAGACTAATTTGAAAATTCCTGTTTTTGAAACCGGAAAATCGGAAGCTGAGGGGGATAGACTATTGAGAACATATGAGAATAAAGACGAGCTTAAAAACGAGATAAATAAAAGCTTTGCAAAGTATATTTCAGAATTTAATGATATTCCTGAGCATTTAAAAGATAAGAGAGTTGATGAGATCGATCGAACTCCAGCTGAAAATCTTGCTTATCAGGTCGGCTGGACAACTCTTGTTATTAAATGGGAATCAGACGAAAGAAAGGGTATTCCTGTCAAAACTCCTTCGGATAATTTTAAGTGGAATCAGCTTGGCGAATTATATCAATGGTTCACAGATACATATGCCCAGCTGTCACTGCAAGAATTGAAAGACAGATTGAATGAGAATATCAACTCTATTTATGCAATGATTGATTCTCTGAGTGAGGAAGAATTATTTAAACCACATATGAGAAAATGGGCTGACGAAGCAACTAAAACAGCCGTCTGGGAAGTATACAAATTCATACATGTTAATACAGTTGCTCCGTTCGGAACCTTTAGAACCAAGATTAGAAAATGGAAAAAGATTGCACTATAACTTCCAGCTTGTCTTTCAGAAATTCTAACTGAATAATCACAGCACGAACCGCTGCTACATGGAATGAAGCCAACAAACCATGCAACAGCGGTTTTTCTTTACCATTTTTTCCTCTGGCTGATAGGCGTTCCCATTTTCTTTGATTTTTGGAGAATCCGAATCAGCCAGCGAAATTCTTCTTCCGATAAATTTTTGTAGTTGATACCGAGTTGCTTGCAGTAAAGCATTGCCAGTTTTTCCAAACGGCTGCCCTTGAAATTTTCGACGGCTTCCAGATTTTCTTTCAGTTCATCGGCAACGGTGGTCTGGGGCGCACTTTCACTGTCCTTTTTGTGGGATTCCCGAATATCCCGGATAATCAGGTTGAGGTCATCCAGAACCATGTGGCTGAAATATTCATCATCACTGATATGGGCAGCTTGCAGCACTTTCAAATGCGGGTCATCTTCGCCGGGGCGATACCGTTCAATGATTTCATGCCGGACGGTATCAACAAGTGCATTGAGGTTTTGAATCTGCATGGTGGCAATCCCGTCCACATAAATCTCAATGTCTGCAAGAAACTTGATAAAATCTTTATGTGTGGCAAGCTCACAGAGCAGACGGTTGTTAATCCGACCGCTTTTCAGAAGTGCAACCATCTCATCGTTCAAATGCAGCTCCGTCAATGGCGTGTTGATCTGCTCCTTGTTCTCTGTCCGGCACAGCAGATAATCAACGGAAACCCCATAGAAGTCTGCCAGCGTGATGAGGTTTCCATGATTGATTTCCTTAAAATCTTCTTTTTCATAACTGCCAAGGGCTGATTTAGAAATACCCGTCAGCTTTGAAAGTTCTTCCAGATTTAAGCCTTTGTCCTTGCGGAGTTCCCAAAGGCGTTCCTGTATGCTTGTTGCTCCTTTCATGGGTGCACGCTCCTTTCCGGCGGTTTCATTGTTGCCGTTTAACTGGATTATATCACACTTTCCGCAATCGTGGAAATTTCTGATTTTTACCCCTAATTCCTACTTTGTGGACATACGGCACAGGGCACAAAAATGTTCTATGATACAGGTAGTTCATCGATGGATTAT
>QUFP01000095.1 GCA_003478935.1 Firmicutes bacterium AF25-13AC | reverse complement strand
ATGTTCATGTATCAAAAGGCAGACCAACACCGAATGCTACAAAAATTTGGTTAACCCGTACTGGGGGATGCATTGTAGCAAGCAATGGAAGTCAAATTGCATCGAAGGATTGAATGAGTTAATGGAATTTATTTCAGCTCAGTTTTTCCTTATTTGTGCAAGATGGAAACAGTTTTTTGTTACAGATACGATTAAATTTTATTGTTGATAGAACCTGTGGGACAGATAAAAAGCCACAGTACCTGTCCCGGTGGAAAGGTGTACCACCAGAAGTACCGTTAAGAGAATTTCCGTACAATGCAGTTGTGGAACTTGTCAATCCAGTAGCTGATACGGTATCACGAAAGACCTATACGGGTGCAGATGTGGACTGGTATGTAAAAGCAGAGGATATTGTGTTGAAGAATAAAGGCAACCAGAACGCAGGCAATCCACAGAATAATAACACGCAGGGACAACCGAAAAAATAGTAATTGATATACCTTTCAAAAAAAAGTGTTGTTCAATTAAAATATACTGTTGACATTCATTATACTGTGTAGTACGATATACATATCAAGAAAACAGTGAGGTGAACAACATGAACTTAGACAAATGGAAATCTCAAATAGTGCGAGGTACATTGGAATATTGTATTTTGCTAATGCTGGATAAAAAAGTATATTATGGGTATGAGATTTTACAAGAATTGAGCAAATATCCTATAATTGCTTCTACGGAAAGTACAGTATATCCATTGTTAAGAAGATTACAAAAGGAAAACTACTTGCAATCAACTTGGCAAGAGTCCACAGAGGGCTTGCCACCTCGTAAGTATTATTCATTAACACCAGACGGAAAAAATTATCTGGACGCTATGAATACTGAATGGGAAAATTTATTAAATGCTATGTCTGATTTGAAAGGAGAATAAAATTATGAATACTACGTTTGAAAAATACTTAGATACTATTGATAAATGTTTGAAACCACTTCCAACTTCTGAACGTGTTGATATTGTAAAGGAAATAAAAGGCTCTATTTTAGAAATGGAAAGCGAAAACCTCTCAACAGAACAAATTTTAACTAGATTAGGAAAGCCAAAAGACCTTGCAAAAGCCTATCTTGGAGATTTACTTGCAAAGGAAAACGGTTTTAGCTGGAACAGATTTTTAACAGTTTGTGCTTTTTATAGCTTAGTAGGTTTTTCTGGATTGTTTGTAATACCAGTTTTAGTTATTGTTGCACCTACTTTTATTCTGTGTGGTGTTGCTTCTGCTGTATTAGGGATTATAAAATTAGTAGATTATTTATTACATTTGAATATTCCTTATGTAGATTATATTGGTTTTCAATTTGGAAATACAGCTTTAAGCCCTATCCCAGTATTTATCTTATCACTAATCACGGGGATAATCTTGTTCTTATTAGGACGAGGTGCATGGAAGTTATTGATTACCTATTGCAAAGGTATTAGTAAAACTAAAAACAATTTATCAATTTAATATGTATGTGTATTTAAGCGGTTAGTCTTAGGATTGACTGCTTTTTTCGTACCCAGAAAGCAAAGCCATTGGGGACAGGTAAAATGGCTTTTTTACTGTCCCTGTGGCTTAGTTCACAAAATTTTCACAAAAAATTAGCACTCAACTCTTGACATTGCTAACAATACGTGCTATAGTACAGCTAGAACAAAAGAGAGGGGTACAGAGAGAACAAAAGGAACAAAAAAAGTTGAATGTTCCAGGTTCTCCAAGGAACTTCCAATCTGGAGTTTGGAAACAGCAAAGCTGCGGATAAAAAATAAACTGGAAAAATAATGATGAGTGATTTGAAAGGAGATTTTGATTATGTTAGTACCGAGCATTTTTAGTGATAATTTCTTTGATGATTTCTTTGAATTTCCA
>QUFP01000094.1 GCA_003478935.1 Firmicutes bacterium AF25-13AC | reverse complement strand
ATGGAAATTCAAAGAAATCATCAAAGAAATTATCACTAAAAATGCTCGGTACTAACATAATCAAAATCTCCTTTCAAATCACTCATCATTATTTTTCCAGTTTATTTTTCATCCGCAGCTTTGCTGTTTCCAAACTCCAGATTGGAAGTTCCTTGGAGAACCTGAAACATTCAACTTTTTTGTTCCTTTTGTTCTCTCTGTACCCCTCTCTTTTGTTCTAGCTGTACTATAGCACGCATTATTAGCAATGTCAAGAGGTGAGTGCTAATTTTTTTGTGAAAATTTTGTGAACTAAGCCACAGGGACAGTAAAAAAGCCATTTTACCTGTCCCCAATGACTTTCTGATTTTCATGCACAAGCTCACAAGGCTTGTTTCCATGACAAGCAACAGAAGTTCGGGGATTTCCATATCGTTTAGCCCGTCCTGCATGGACGACAGGGCGGCGGTCACATCAATATTGGTGTTGCCGCCGATTACCCCTGCCGCGCCGGAAACGACACGCTGCGCCACGTCGAATACTGCCATAGTAATGTCAAAGGTGTGGGTAACAAGATAGACTGCTACCCACGCTTTGAAAAACCACTTGAAGAACATGAATGTATCAACGTCGTGCATATTGTTCTTTTCCGTTACCATACTGATTAGCTCCACGCACAGGACATAGGTAATGACAAGCCCCGCAAGGGGGATAATCACATTTTCCGATAGCGTCTGTATCATGGAAAATATGCTCGCGTTCCACCCCTGCGTGGTTTTCCCTACCTCTTGTGCGATAGTTCCGACTTTCTCGTTTACGTCCCCGAACATAGTTGACAGATTACCGTTGATAGCTCCGATAAGGATTTCCTTTATCCATTCGTTAATCGCGTCAAGTATGCTCTGCATAAGCCTTTACCCGCGCTTCTTAACCGAACAAGCCGGAAAGCAGGGGTACAAGGGTCATACCGATAAGGGCAACGCCGCCGCCCGCCATGAGTTGTTTTATCCCCAATTAGGTGTAAAACTCTGCTCGATGGCGGGCGGCGGCGTACAAAAATCTATATGGTGTTTTTAAGAGAACCGTCCCGGCAGGACAGGTCAGGCAGTGACCTGTTCCACCTCCGGGATGGGTTTGAGATTAAAATGAATTTCGATAGAATGTGTCTTATTTTATCTTCGTCAATGCGCTCATGCACGACGATTTCTTTGATTAAGCGGTTAAGGGTGGCTGCGTCCAGCTCTGTGATGTTGGCGTATTCCTGAATGGCTTCCACCCATTGTTTTGCGTCATTGGCAAGCTGGACTTCATCGGACAGCCGCTTCCTGCCCTCTGACACTTTTGTTTTAAGCTCCGTCTGCTCGGTCTGTGTCTTTTCCAGCATGGTGTTGAAATTCTGCTCACTGATACGCCCTGCAATCATATCCTCATAAAGCCGCATTACCATTTTGTCCAGAACCTCAATCCGTTCCTCGTCCCTTGTAAGGGAGCGTTCCATTGCTTCCCGCTGTTCCCGCTGCTCTGCTTCACAGGTATTGGTCAGGCGGTCGGCAACCGCTTCCCCGTCCATCAGGCAGTTCTGGCACATTCCCGGATTTTCCGCAGCACATGGCTGTAAAGGGTGTCATAATCAATCCGGTGCTGGGTGCAGTGGTTCTTTCCAAAGGCGTTGTAGGTCTTGCAGGAATAAATCCGCTGGGGATGTTTTGCGTTTGTGTAGCGTATCGTCAGCGACTTCCCACACTCGCCGCATTTTACCAGTCCGGCAAACAGGCTGATTTCATTGGTCTGCCCCGGACGCTGGCGGGATTTCAACTTATTCTGCACAATGTCAAAGCTCATGCTGTCAATCAGCGGTTCATGCTGTCCCTCCACCACAATCCAGTCCTCCGGCTTCTTTTCCCCAATCGTGCCGATTTTGAAACGGTAGTCTTTTTTCTGAGAAGCAATCGCCCCGGTGTAGACGGGATTCATCAAAAGGTCTTTGATAACGGAGAAGTCCCACATATACCGCCCGTTTTCCGGGTCTTTCTTTTCCCATTTGGTGCGGGTATTGCGAAGCCCCCGTTCCCGGTTCCACCATGTGGGAC
>QUFP01000093.1 GCA_003478935.1 Firmicutes bacterium AF25-13AC | reverse complement strand
TGATAATTGATACTATCGGTTTCTTTACCGTGTTCTTTGCAATTTATAGTATATAAATTAACAATCTTGCTATCTTAAATCTGTAAACTCATATTTTTACAGATTTATTTTTGTAGTATTTACATGAATGAAGAAAAAGGAAGAGAAAACTGATATGTCTGAATTTACGTTAATTGTTGGAAAAAGGATCCGAAAAGCAAGAAAAGCAAAAAATTTGACACTTGAAGAGCTTGCTGAACGCTGTGGACTTCATCCTGCATATATTGGTCAGCTTGAGCGTGGTGTAAAAAATGCATCGTTATATACACTTGAAAAGATTGCATGTGCACTTGAGCTTTCTTTAACTGACTTAGTTGGCAACAGTGATATTGTCACAGAAACGGCAAAAACCAATATTCCTGCTGACTGTAGAAGCATCATCTGTACGCTTCCGCCGCAATCACATGAGCTTATTTACGCACTGCTAAAGCAGATTATCAACCTTGAGCGCTGATGGTGCTTAAACTCAAATGGTTCGTAGAATTCATAAAAAAGCAGTAACTATTCAGAACCCCATTCGCAAAATCGCATCTTCGATGCTTCTATTTTGCTCATGTGGTTACCTCGCCATATAAAATTGCTATTCTGTCTGAATGCAAGCATTCACAGAAAGCAATTTTGCATGGCTCTGAATAGTTACAAAAAGCAAAATTAAAAACAAGGAGATTGACTATGTCTGATATTGCCGAAGCTGTTGGAAAACGAATTTATGCCATTCGAACATCAAAGCACATGAGCCGTAAAGATCTTGCCAAGCGCTCTGGGCTTCATCTTACCTATATCGGTCAGCTTGAGCGCGGTGAACGAAATGCGACGATAGCAACACTTGAAAGTGTTTCTTACGCACTTAATGTACCGATTGAGCGTTTTGTTGAATATATTACACCTGGAATGGCTTCACAGGAGACTGCTGCAAATGAATGCTATAACTTGATTTTAGAGCAGACACCGCGCACACAAAAGCGGCTTCTTGCAATTCTCCAAAATATGGCACAGCTGCACCAAATACAATAAATTCTAATTTTCAAAAAAAGAGTCACGCGAAAGTTTAGCGTGACTCTTAATATTACTTGTTTTATTTTTTTTCGCGGTTTAAATATAAAAGCGGAAGTCCAATACAACAAATTCCACCAACTATATTTCCAAGTGTAACCGGAATAAGATTTTTCACCAGAAAGCTTCCCCAGCTTAACTGTGATAACTGTGCTTCTGTGTAGCCATACAGTTCCATTGCTTTATTTACGTAGTCTGGATTCATCTTGCAAAACAGACCTGCTGTTATGTAATACATATTAGCAACGCAGTGCTCAAAGCCTGCTGTTACAAACAGCATGATTACAAAGAAAGATACAAGCAGCTTTCCGCTGATATCTTTTGCGCAAATTGCCATCAAAACAGCTGCGCAAACTAAAATATTACAAAGAATGCCAGATGTAAATGCCTTACCAAATGGCAGTGTTGCTTTTCCATATGCCACCTTAATTGTATAAGCACCAAGTCCGCCTGCTGAATAATCAAGCTGACCGCTGCAGTAAACTAGTGCTGTAAAAATCAGTGCTCCTGCAAAATTTCCAAGAAATACAAGTACCAAAACACGAATGCAGTCTGCCACAGAAATATGTTTTTCGGCAACACCAAGTGCCATTAAACAGTCACCAGTAAACAGCTCTGCCCCCAGCAGAATTACCATCATCAAACCTACTGGGAATACGACTGCCGCAGTAAGTCTCGCAAGTCCTACATTTGCAACAGAATGTGCTGCCACGCTGCTCGCTGCTGCACCCATTCCAATCATCATTCCAGCTAACATTGCTTTTCCAAACAGCTTGCCAATCGGTGTAGCTGCCTTTGCTTTGCATCCCTGTGCATAGCTTTTCGTTGCTTCTTTTACAGATAAAAAGCCTTCCATAGTAAAATATCCACCTGTCTTTTTTATTCCAGTCGGGATTTCCCGCCATCTTTTCCATTATATCACAATTTTTTTTGATTGAACAGCAAATTTTTAATGACATATCCTTTTCAACTGTGCTATAGTCAACAACTCGGTCATAGAATGGCCAAGCATGCAAAGTTTCCCTTGAATACCGGACATTCAATTTCCGCCCTTTGAAAATAAGTCCACGTTACACAATACGAATAACACAGGCTGATCCTCTCCGGACAGTCCATCTTACAGTCATGCCGTAAGAAGACGGTGGTTGTTGATATGTTCTGCTCTAGTCACAGATGAGATCCTACAGCATCATGTAAGATGTTACAGGGTCCCGTCTGCTTTCATGCAGATGCTGCTTGTTTTGTTTTATATGCGATATGCCGTTTTTCATATACG
>QUFP01000092.1 GCA_003478935.1 Firmicutes bacterium AF25-13AC | reverse complement strand
ATAATCCATCGATGAACTACCTGTATCATAGAACATTTTTGTGCCCTGTGCCGTATGTCCACAAAGTAGGAATTAGGGGTAAAAATCAGAAATTTCCACGATTGCGGAATTGATATGGTATAATCAATTCAACGGTTATAAATGTTGTCAGAAGGGGGAACTGCTTCAATGAACGGAGCTACTACAATACAGGAACGGCTAAAGGATTTACGATTAAACAAAGGATTAAAACTGGAAGAACTGGCAGAGCAAACGGGTATTTCAAAATCGGCTCTTGGCAGTTATGAAAAAGATGACTATAAGGAAATCAATCATGGCAACCTTATCCTGCTGGCAGATTTTTATGGGGTGTCCCTCGATTATCTCTTTTGCCGGACAGAGAACCGGGCGGAGATCAACACGCCATTAAGGGAGCTTCATTTGAGTGATGAGATGGTAGCACTTCTGAAAAGCGGTCGGATTAACAACCGTCTGCTCTGCGAACTTGCCACCCATAAGGACTTTATCAAGTTTCTTACGGACATTGAGATTTATGTGGATGGGATTGCCACCATGCAGATTCAAAACCTCAACGCCCTTGTCGATACCGTCCGGCATGAAATCATTGAACGGTATCGCCCCGGCGAAGATGACCCGCATTTGAAGGTGCTGCAAGCTGCCCATATCAGTGATGATGAATATTTCAGTCACATGGTACGGGATGACCTCAATCTCATTATCCGGGATATTCGGGAAGCTCACAAAAAGGACAGTGAAAGTGCACCCCAGACCACCGTTGCCGATGAACTGAAAGAAAATCTGGAAGCGGTCGAAAATTCAAGGGCAGCCGGGATGAAAAGCTCGTTGTACTTTACTGCAAACAGCTCGGCATCAACTATAAAAATCTGTCAGATGAAGAATTTCGCTGGCTGATTCGGATTCTCAAAAAATCAAAGAAAATGGGAACGCCTATCAGCCAGAGGAAAAAAAGATAAAGAAAAACCGCTGTTGCATGGTTTGTTGACTTCCATGTAGCAGCGGTTCTTGCTGTGGTTATTATTTCATTCGTTTTCTTAATATCCGGCGATAATTTGTTTCTCCCTTTGGTGCGTCCTGTATAATTTCCAACACACCATCTTCAAGCATTTTATCAATGCGATTAGAAATCCATACATCACTAATTCCAAGTTGATATTTTCCTAAAACATTACCTATAACAATAGCCATTTTGAATTGCTCTGGCTGTTCCGCAATTTCACGAAGAATGAAACTATCATATATATCTTCTGAAACACTTTGCAATTTACCATTTAGCATTGCACGCAAAGGTGCATTTTCATTTTGAAGTTGATTCCATTTCATAGCACAAGCTGAAAGAAATACAGGCTTAGCTTTTTCTTGTAGAGTTATATATTTTCCCCATTCGCCAGGAGAAACCTCACCCCATGCTATTTTGGATGTCATAGTATTTTCTTTTCCATATTCCCAGGCAGGTAACTTAACCAAATAAATTGTTGTCTGACAGTTTAATGGTCGAAGTTGTTTCATAAGCCAGTACATACCGCAAAGTTCATCCGGATTATAGCTATACCAAATACGAACTTCTTCCCCAGCTACATATCGTTCAATAACCGAAGACAATGTAGTTTTAATTTTCTGTATTTTTTCTTCAACCTGATAGTCTAAATCCTCTACAAACCAGACAGACAGCATTTTCTTGAGAACATTTTTCCGCTGTTCGCCAATTCCATTATCAGAAATATCTCCCACACTAAGAGCCATATCAAAACAATAAACATCACTGCTCTTGCCTCCCAATGGAATAGCATTCTCCCAAGCAATATGTTCTTGTTCCTGTGCTTGAATTTGTGCTTCTTTCATTTCATCTGAAGATGGAACACTCCCATCTTCGTGCCTCATAAAGACCGAAACTGCACTTCCTCTATACTTTCCCTTACCGTAAGTTTGGGCAATTTTCAAACTTCCACAGGCACTTTCACCAAATACAATTTCAATCATCTTATATACCTCCGATTTAATTACTCCCGTATGAATAAATTATATCATGCAAAACAATTTCTTCTGCCCGGTTGTGAATGTTATTACAACGCTGCACCCATTCCATTTGTTGAGTTCGCTTCAATTCCTCTGTCACGCCCTCGGTGGCTTTCATCTGCTCCATGATAGTGTCTAACCGTTCCTGTGCCTGTTCGTTCAGGTCTGCAAGATATGTCCACAATTCTCCGGTCAGTATCAATGTATTCAATCTGGCTGGGTGGACTTCCCTTAAATATTCCCGGTGCATCCGTCCGTACTTTCCGATAGGGCGGTGTTCCTCCGGCAGTTTCAAGTCCGGGATGTAGTATCTCCGACAAGGATATAATCAATTCCGTTTTCCGTTATTCTTGGTTTCAATTCTCTCATGTTCCTTACCTCCTGTGGAAGCAGGCTCGTCTGGTACTAACTCAATCACATCGGTAATCTCACAATTCAGCGTTTCGCAGATACGGGCTAATGTATCCATGCTGATGTGCTTTCCCTCTTTGCTCATGTTG
>QUFP01000091.1 GCA_003478935.1 Firmicutes bacterium AF25-13AC | reverse complement strand
AATAGTAGATTAAAGTATAAGATGTTTCCAATTGAGGTGAAGTCTGGAAAACAATATAAAACCACTTCACTGGATAATTTCAGAGAAAAATATAGGGAACGTATAGGTGAGAGTTATATTATTCATCCAAGAAATTTGATTTTGAAAGATTGAATTATCTGTATTCCTCCATATATGACAGTGAATATATAGATGTAAAAGCGCTAGACACTCTTACGCCTGCTAATTTTTGCGTCTTACAAGACAAAAGCTAGACAGGCATGCGAAAAGAATATAGAATAAATGAATTAGAAAGTTATCAGGATGAGATATCGATAAAACTATCTGACAGATTTAAATACGAGAGGAGATCACAAAACAATGATTTATTTTACAGCAGATACGCATTTTGGTCATGCGAATATAGTAAAAATGTGTGAGTGGCCATATCCGGATATTGAAAGTATGAATGAAGCGATGATTGAGGCATGACAGATGCACAGTGCTATAAGAAAGCAAACATTGACCGAAAGCTCTTTTCTAAAATCCGCTCAGACAAATATTATAAGCCGTCTAAGCCGACTGTGCTGGCATTTGCTTTGGCTTTGGAACTGCCACTTGACCAGATGCAGGAGATGCTTGTCAAGGCAGGATTCTCATTATCACATTCAAATAAATTTGACATTATCATAGAATTTTTTGTAAAGCGAGGAAACTATAATGTGTATGAAATCAACGAAGCGTTATTTGCCTTTGACCAGAGCCTGATTGGGGCGTGAAAACAAAATGTCGCTTTCCATGCGACCACTCTTCAAAATAAAACTGCTATAGTATGGCTGTAAGGTATGAAAACAAGCAGCTATTTGGCGTGAGTAATGAATACCGTAACAGCGAACTCGGCAGGGCGAGATATTTTGGGAGGACAAGCACATGAGGAAGAATTTAACAGAAATCGTTTTTATTTTGGATCGCAGTGGCTCCATGAGTGGGCTAGAACGCGACACCATCGGTGGATTTAATTCTATGATTGAGAAGCAGAAAAAAGCAGAGGGAGAGGCATTAATTTCTACGGTACTGTTTGACAATGTGAGTGAGGTTTTGCATGATCGTGTAAATGCAAAGGACATTCAACCAATGACTGACCGAGATTACACAGTTCGTGGCTGTACGGCATTGTTGGATGCGATTGGTGGAGCAGTCCATCACATTGGAAATGTCCATAAATATGCAAGACCGGAGGATGTTCCAGAGCACACAATGTTTGTGATCACAACGGATGGTATGGAAAATGCGAGTCGTCGTTACACATACGAAAAAGTGAAGCAGATGATTGAACGGCAGAAAACAAAATACAATTGGGAGTTTTTGTTTTTGGGTGCCAATATTGATGCGGTTCAAACAGCAGGTCAGCTTGGAATTGGCGCAGATCGTGCGGTCAACTATCAATGTGACAGTGAAGGAACTGCGCTGAACTATGATGTGGTTAGTGCAGCAATCAGCTCCGTCCGTTGCAGTGCATCGCTAAGTGCAGACTGGAAAAAGCGCATTGATGAGGACTACAAAAAGCGTGGTGGTCGCAGGCATAAGTGATATCATGTCTGGCTTAGCAGCAACTCACTAACTTAAAAAGAGCACCTAGAATGCGAACAGAGCAAGAATTTGCATAAAATGTTGGAAAGGAAATAAACGTGTTACAAAATCCATATAAAACGGCTGAAACGATACTTTTTGCATCATCCAAGCCTAGAGGCAAATTGAAAAGTGTTGATTTGTATGGACCTTCTGTTAAAGAAAAAAATGAGGTTCACTATGTTCAACATTTCATCTTGAAAATGAAAGTGGTACGGGAGACATTGCTGCCTATTCGGTATTTCCAGGTATGGAACTAGTCTATAATGATATGCATATGAAGTATTGCAACAAAACGCAAAATCCTCGGACGAACTTTCTTGAAATTAATTATTGCAGAGAGGGGCGGTCTGAATGTACTTTTGGAGAATATAGTTATTGTTACATGACAGCTGGTGATTTATCCATTTGTTCTTTGCAGGGAAAATCACACACATCATCTTTTCCAACCTCTCATTATCATGGAATAACAGTTACGATTGATTTTGCAGAAATTACAGAAGAGATGAAGCAGATTTTATCACTTCTTTCGATTGATCTAAATCGAATTTTCGCATTTTCAGAAAAACAGGATTTTTATATGGTGCGTGCAAATGAAACGATTCAGCATATATGTTCAGAATTGTACACGGTACAAGATCATTTAAAGCCTAGCTATATTAAAATAAAGCTGCTGGAACTTTTGCTAATATTGACAGAACTGAATTTTGATGCTGGCAAGAAAGATTATATTTATTTTTCAAAAGCACAAAGAGATTGCGTTTTAAAGATTCACGACTTTGTAGTAGAACATATCACAGAACATTATACGATTGAGGAGTTAGCAGAGCGATTTGAGATATCGCCGACTGCAATGAAAAAATGTTTTAAGGAAATGTATGGTGTTCCAATCTATACCTATTGCCGTACCTATCGTCTGCAGATTGCGGAGAAATTGTTAAGGGAAGGGCAATTATCGGTAGCTGAGATAGCTGCAAAAATTGGGTATATCAATCCAAATAAATTTACATCAGCCTTTTGCTCTGAATACAAAATGACGCCGACAGAATATAAAAAGGATGTCCAAATGGATAGAAAATAGTCTGCTTGGTCATTGAGATTTGAAACAGTACTAGATAAAATATGCATTAGTTAGTTATAACTAACATAATATAAATTTAAAAAGAAAAGAGGAAAAAAGATATGAGAAGAAAAATGTTTGTTATGCCACTTGCAGCAGCTATGGTTTTAAGTGCTGTT
>QUFP01000090.1 GCA_003478935.1 Firmicutes bacterium AF25-13AC | reverse complement strand
CCTGCGCAATCTTAGCCCTAAACTCAGGTGTATATGATGATTTAGACATAAAAAACCTCCTAAGTAGATTTTTGTTATTTGCCTTGTCTACTTAAGAGGTATCATATCACTTTATGGTGGTTTTATGATAGAGGTTGCTACATTTGGACTTTTCTCAATCGGTATTATAGCCGGGAATATATGGACGAACCATCAAAACCAGAAAGATAAAAACATCCAGTGCCTGTCCCCGGCAAAAATGTATGAAAATTAAGCACGATATATTTCCTCTCTACACACCACTTATATTTTGTGTTAAAATTCATTAGGAAAGTATCAGATTCAGAGCAAACAAAAAGAGCAGTTCCGAGAAAAACCAGAACGGCTCTGAATGTGATTCTTTCCAATTGTACCAAATTGCAAACTTATTTTCTGATAATTTGTATATAACTTGAATTAGAAAAAACAATTTTACAAAGTAGCAGAAAATTATGATGCGATTACCCTATATGAAAATATATCATAAAAAGAGTGCGTTGGCAAGCCGCTGCGTAGCAGTTGGTACAATAAATTAACAAATCGGAATTTGGAGGATGTGAATGAGCAGCATGAAGAAAACAAAAGAAGGAATTAATTTGAAAAAACTCCTTAGGCTGAAGAATACAGGCAGTATCTTTGTGATTGCGGGGCTTTTGATGATTTTGGTAATAGCGTCGTACACATATATTCTGCAAAGTTCTTACACTAAGACCGCTCTTGAAACAGAAATCACACGTGACACAGCGAGTGCAGATGCAGTACACAAACTTGTGGATGGAAGAATCTGCAAAGAAGATTTTGATCAAATCAAAGATCAATCTGATGAAAAGAAGCAATTATATAAGGATATTTCTTCATATTTCAATGAAATCAGAACACTGAATTCTACTCGATATATTTACACCGCTAAAAAAATGAAGAAGGAAAACTAGTTTATGTGGTAGACGGTTTGGATCCGGATGCGGATGATGTAAGACACCCTGGAGATTATATTGAGGAAGAAATGGTTCCGTATATTGATAGGGCTATTTCTGGGGAGAATGTGTACTCTCATAATATCATTGATACAACATGGGGTCCGATTTTTACGGCTTGCTATCCTGTAAGCGCAAATCATGATGGGACAGGAGAAATCATTGGCGCATTTTGCATTGAAATGGATATGCAATCGGCTTATGGAATGGTTGAAAAGACGAATCATATTTCCATCATCTGCGGTTTAGTCGCAGGAGCTGTATTGCTTTTAATTTGTCTATATACTTATTATGTTTACCAGAAAAGCAAGGCAGAAGAGCAAAAACAAAAACAATTATTAATGACCGCCGCTGAGGAAGCAGATGCTGCCAACAAAGCAAAATCTGCGTTTTTGCTTAGTATTAGCCATGACATCAGAACGCCGATGAATGCCATTATTGGATTTACAAACATTGCGCTTCACCAGAACACGGTTTCAGATATTCATGATAGCTTGGAGAAAGTTCAACAAAGTTCGAATCATCTTCTCTCTTTGTTGAATGACGTTCTGGATTTTACTCGCATTGAAAGTGGAAAAGTTACTATTTTGCCCGAGCCAGTGGACATTACTCAATTGACAGATAACGTCCAGGCGATTATGAATGGACTTCTTTATAATCGAGATCTTAAGTTTGAAGTACATCGAGAAATCCCAAAGAACCCATATGTCCTTGCGGATGTTGTGCGTATCCGAGAAGTTTTGGTGAATCTTCTTGGCAATGCTGTGAAATTCACAAAGGACGGCGGAAAGATTACTTTGGATATAAGCAGTTACCCAGGAGCGGATGAGAAACATATCATAACTCGTTATGTTGTTCGAGATAACGGTATTGGCATGAGCGAAGAGTTCCAGAAAAAATTATTTGATCCGTTTTCACAAGAAGATGATGCTAATGCCAGAACTCAATATAAGGGAACCGGTCTTGGTATGGCCATCACAAAAAAATATGTGGATATGATGGGCGGTTCGATTGATGTTGAGAGCAAAAAAGGTGTAGGTTCTACATTCACAGTGAAGATCCCACTGGAGTTGCCAGAACAGGTTATTCAATCAGAACAAAAACAACATCTGCATAGAGATTTGACGGGTATTCATGTTCTTATGGCTGAGGATAATGATCTAAATGCTGAACTTGCTACGATAATGCTGGAAGATGCTGGTATGACCGTAACACGCGCATCAGACGGAAAAGAAGTTGTGAATTTGTTTAAAAATCATCCACGAGGCACATACGATCTTATTTTGATGGATATTATGATGCCAAACATGGATGGACACCAAGCAGCAAAAGCCATTCGAGCCTTGGGTATAGAGCGGTCCGATGCAGTTACGATTCCAATTATAGCTTTGTCTGCAAATGCTTTTATAGATGATATTCAGGAATCCCTGAATTCAGGCATGAATGACCATATTTCCAAGCCGATTAACATGGAGGAATTAATCGATACTATCACTAAATACATTAAACACGATTAGGAAACAAAGAAGTTAATTCTGATGAAAAGTTTGCACTGGTCTTGTCGGATGCGAAAGCGCAAGTTTCCTATGATTATGATACGGGTCGCATCACCACATTTCTTATCAGCACCCAGCACCAGGAGGACACGTCTGTTATTGATATTCGCCCGCTGGTGGAAGCTGTCATGGAAACCGCCGGGAAGATCAAGAACGACAATATGTCCGATCAGGATTTCTACAAATTGATACGTGAACAATCGGCGTCAGGACAGAGAAAAAAACTGCTTACCATCTTTTGATAGCTGCCCTTTTCTTTGGACTGCACACCGATTTTTACCGATTGAACAAAATTGCGTCACCCCATCCGGGGGTGCGGACGCTTTCTTGGACCTGAATTAAGCAATTCCAAGACTGCGTCTATACTCCATCGGACTCAAACCCCCTAATGATAGTTTGATCCTTTTATCTCTATACC
>QUFP01000009.1 GCA_003478935.1 Firmicutes bacterium AF25-13AC | reverse complement strand
CCTGCGCAATCTTAGCCCTAAACTCAGGTGTATATGATGATTTAGACATAAAAAACCTCCTAAGTAGATTTTTGTTATTTGCCTTGTCTACTTAAGAGGTATCATATCAAAAGGTATCGGGTGGCTGTTTTTTTGAACTCAGAATAAGAGAACTGACTGCGTCTGTGAAATATTTTTTTCTCAAGGATTCTCCTAAAAAAGCCGAATAAATACATGTACAGAGCTGCCCGTAAATGATAAGATGATACTGTTCACGGACTTGTGAACTATGAAGAAAATCGTAACTATTCAGAACCCCATTCGCAAAATCGCATCTTCGATGCTTCTATTTTGCGAATGGGGTTACCTCGCCATATAAAATTGCTATTCTGTCTGAATGCGAGCATTCACAGAAAGCAATTTTGCATGGCTCTGAATAGTTACAAAAAATCAAAAGAGAGGGATGGAAAATGGGCAAGCTACAAAAAGATGAAGCATTTTATAAAAAGCTCTGGAGCCTGATGGTTCCGATTGTGCTTCAAAATCTGATGTTAGCGATGGTGGCAGTAGCCGATGCATTTATGCTTGGCGGCATGGATCAAAATTACATGTCAGCTGTGTCGCTTGCAACTCAGATTCAGTTTATTCAGAACATGTTTTTAGCAGCAGCGACAGCCAGTCTTGGTATTTTAGGTGCGCAGTATTGGGGAAAGGGAGACAAAAAGACATTAGATGAGATCTTTTGCATGGCACTTCGCCTTTGTGGACTCGTATCAGCCATATTCTTTATTGGCTGTGTTTTCTTCGGACGCTATCTGATGCTTCTTTTTACAAATGAAGAGGTATTGATCAATTATGGTATAAGCTACTTAAAAATTGCAGGATTTTCATATTTGCTTACAGGTATTTCTCAGTGTTATCTTGTTATCATGAAGACAAGCGAGCACGCAAAGACAACGGCAGTCATAAGTTCAATGACGGTCTGTGTTAATATTATTTTAAATGCAATTTTTATTTTTGGAGGCTTTGGCATTGCACCGATGGGTGTGCGCGGAGCAGCTCTTGCTACACTTATTGCGCGTATTATTGAGCTTTGCTGTTCTGTACTTATTTCATATAAGCCAAATTATCTCCATCCGTCCATGCGTGATTTATTAAGAAGAAACAAACAGATTTCAAAAGATTTTTGGAAGTGCGGACTTCCACTTTTAGGAGCATGTCTGTTCTGGGGAATTGGATTTACATCTTATTCATCATTTATGGGTCATCTTGGAACTGATGCAGCGGCAGCCAATTCAGTAGCAGCGGTTGTAAGAGATATCATATGCTGTTTTAGCGCAGGTATTTCTAGTGCAGCTGGAATTATGATTGGCAATGAGCTCGGCGCAGGAAACTTAGAGAAAGGAAAGCGCTATGGTATACGTCTGTTAAAGATATCTTTTGCATGCGGTATTTTTGCTTCTCTTTTAATGTGCATATCTGCACCAATTATTTTGCACTTTGTAAAGCTGACACCGCAGGCACAGGAGTATTTAAAGGGCATGTTTGCCGTTATTGCATTTTATATGATTGGGCGCGCAGTCAATGATGTCACAATAAATGGTATTTTCGGCGCCGGCGGCGATACGCTGTTTGATATGTATAGTCTTGCCGTGTGTATGTGGTGTCTAGCGATTCCACTCGCAGCTGCCGGAACATATTTTTTCCACTGGCCAGTAGTGCTTGTATATGCGTGTACATGTATAGATGAAGTAGGAAAGCTGCCGTGGGTTTTGCATCATTTTCGCAAGTATAAATGGGTCAAAGATTTGACTCATTGACAATTATAAGGCGTGGTGCTATGATGAGTCTAAGATTTAGCTTCGGGGAAAAATAAAAGAAAAGGGGATGCAAAAATGTGTCTTGTAACAAATATTCAGAAGTATTCAATCCATGACGGAGATGGAATTCGTACAACTGTATTTTTTAAAGGCTGTCCGCTTCGCTGTGCATGGTGCCATAATCCGGAAACACAAAAATGGAAACGCCAGATTTTAACGAATCAGGAAAAATGTACCGGATGCATGGAATGTGAGCGTGTCTGTCCAAATGGAGCAGTGCGCATAGAAAATGGCAAAGCTGTAACAGATCATGAAAAATGTACTGGCTGTGGAGAATGTGTGACAGCTTGTCTTTTGAATATCCGCGAAGTTGCAGGAAAAGAGTACACGGTAAAAGAGCTGTTAAAGGAACTCAAAAAGGATGAAATGTTCTACGAGGAATCGGGCGGCGGTGTTACACTTTCCGGTGGCGAGGTCATGTGCATGGATATGGATTACATAGAGGAGCTTGTAAAGCAGCTGCATCGTCAGGGAATCTCAGTGAACATCGATACAAGTGGATATGCACCGTATGAAAATTTCAAACGGATTCTTACATATATTGATACCTTCCTTTATGACATCAAGGCCATGGACAATGAAGTTCATAAAAAATGGGTTGGAACAGAGAATACTATCATTCTGGAAAATTTGAAAAAGTTAAGTGCAGATGGTGCAAGAATCTATATTAGAATCCCAACAATTGAAGGGGTCAATGCAGATGAAGAGAGCATGAAGGCTGTAATTAAATGGCTTACTGATGAAAAAATTAAGGTGGCACAGGTCAACCTTTTGCCGTATCACAATACAGGAAGCAGCAAATACAGCCGTCTTGAGTGTATTTATGACGGCGAAGCGTTTTTGGTACCGTCAGATGAAAAAATGAAGCAACTGTCATCACTTTTTACAGAGGCAGGATTTTTGAAAGTTAAGATTGGTGGATAAACCAGAAAGGAAAAGGATTTTAGCTGTAATGGAGAAAAGAGGAATGAATGAGCGTGTGCAGGCGCTGCGTGAACTAAGTGTTACGACTCAGCCGCACATCGACATGGAAAGAGCAAAAAGTGAAACTGCAACCTACAAGAAATATGAGGTCAGCTGTCTGTGCCAGAGCTTCGTGCACAGGTTTTATATGACTATTTTGCAGCAAAGACACTTTACATCGGAGATGGAGAGCTGATTGTAGGAGAAAAGGGAGATTCTCCACATGGTGCACCGACATTCCCAGAGCTATGCTGTCATACTCTTGAGGATATGCACGTTATGAACGACCGTGAGCTTATCAGCTTTTCTGTAAAGGAAGAAGATTACGGATATCAGGAAAGAGAGATCATCCCATTCTGGGAAAAGCGTTCCACACGTTCAAAGATTCTGGCAAATATGTCTGATCAGTGGAAAGACTGCTATGCTGCAGGTATCTTTACTGAATTTATGGAGCAAAGAGGTCCAGGTCATACTGTTGGTTCCTTTAAGCTGTATGAAAAAGGATTTTTAGATTACAAGGCAGATATTCAGGCATCAATAGATTCTCTTGATTACTTCCATGATACAGAGGCATTTGAAAAGAGAAATCAGCTTCGCGGTATGGCAAAGGCATGTGATGCTATCATGCTTCTTGGTGCAAGATATGCTGATTATGCAAGAGAGCTTGCCCAAAAAGAAAAATGTGATACAAGAAAGGCAGAGATTCTTCAGATTGCAGCAAACTGTGATGTTGTTCCAGCTCATAAGCCGCAGACCTTCTGGCAGGCAATTCAGATGTATTGGTTTGTTCACCTTGGCGTTACAACGGAGCTTAATCCATGGGATGCTTATTCACCAGGTCGTTTTGACCAGCATTTAAATCCATTTTATCAGAAGGATGTAGAGGAAGGCATTCTTGATGAGAAGAAGGCGTTAGAGCTTCTTGAGTGCCTTTGGGTGAAATTTAACAATCAGCCGGCACCGCCAAAGGTTGGTATCACGTTAAAGGAGAGCAGCACCTACACCGATTTTGCAAACTTAAATACAGGCGGTATCACTCCAGACGGACAAAACGGAGTTAATGATGTTTCTTATCTGATTCTTGATTGCATGGACGAGATGAAGCTGCTGCAGCCAAGCTCTAATGTACAGATCAGCAGAAAGACACCGCAGAAATTTTTAAAGAGAGCATGTGAGATTGCACGTAAGGGATGGGGACAGCCGGCATTCTATAATACAGAAGCAATTGTTCAGGAGCTTATGAATGCAGGAAAGACACTTGCCGATGCAAGACGCGGCGGAACGAGCGGCTGTGTAGAGACTGGTGCATTTGGAAATGAGGCTTATATTCTGACAGGATATTTTAATATTCCAAAGGTATTTGAGCTTACATTAAATAATGGATATGATAAGGTAAGCAAAAAGCAGCTTGGTTTACAGCTTGGATATGCAGCTGATTTTAAGACATATGATGAGCTTTTTGATGCTTTTAAGAAGCAGATGAAATACTTCATTGATGTTAAGATTCAGGGAAGCAACATAATTGAAAAGATTTTTGCAGACTGCATGCCGGCACCATTTTTATCCATTCTTACAAATGACTGTATCGCAAAGGGCAAGGATTATAATGCCGGCGGTGCAAGATACAATACAAAATATCTGCAGGGTGTTGGAATCGGAACGATTACAGACTGTCTTGCTGCTGTAAAATATAATGTATATGATAAGAAAAACTTCACGATGGATGAGCTGATGGCAGCGCTTGATGATAATTTCATCGGTCATGAGCGAATCTTGAATCTGGTAAAAAATCATAGTCCAAAGTATGGAAATGATGATGAGTATGCAGATGAGATTATGAAGCAGGTATTTGAATATTATCAGGGCGAAGTGACAGGAAGACCAAATATGCTTGGCGGAATGTATCGCGTAAATATGCTTCCGACCACATGCCACGTTTACTTTGGAGAAGTCATGATGGCAAGTGCAAATGGACGTCTGGCACATGTACCTGTTTCCGAGGGTATTTCACCAGAAAAGGGTGCAGACGTAAATGGTCCTACAGCTGTTATAAAGTCTTGTGCAAAGATGGATCATTTAATGACAGGCGGTACACTTTTGAATCAGAAGTTTACACCAAGTGTTGTTGCAGGAGAGGAAGGACTTAACCAGATGGCAAGTCTTATTCGTTCCTATTTCAATATGGATGGCCATCATATTCAGTTTAATGTCATTGACAGACAGACATTGCTTAATGCACAGAAATATCCAGAGGAATATAAGGATCTGATTGTTCGTGTAGCAGGCTACAGTGATCATTTCAGAAACTTAAGCAAGGCACTTCAGGATGAGATCATTAATCGTACTGAGCAAAGCTTCAACTAAAAACACATAATGCAGGAGGAAAACACTATGAAGTTAGGATTTATCGGATGCGGAAACATGGCAGGCGCAATGATGGGCGGCATCATCAAAAACAATATTTTCAAATCAGAGGATGTGTATGGTTCTGACGTGTTTGAGCCAAGCAGAGAGCGCGTAAAGAACATGTATGGCATTCATGTTTCAGATAACAATGTTGATGTAGTGGACGCTGTTGATGTGCTTGTACTTGCTGTAAAGCCACAGTACTATGAGTCTGTGATTACACAGATAAAGGATCATGTCAGAGCAGATCAGTTAATCATCACAATTGCACCGGGAAAGACACTTTCATGGCTGGCAGAAAAGTTTGGCAAGGACGTAAAGATTGTCCGTACTATGCCGAATACACCGGCACTTGTTGGTGAGGGCATGACAGGCGCAACACCAAATGAATTTGTGACAGAGGCCGAACTTAAGTATGTATGTGAAATTTTAAGCGGCTTTAGCAAGGTAGAGGTTATCAGCGAAAAGCTGATGGATACAGTTGTTGCAGTAAGCGGAAGTTCTCCGGCATATGTATTTATGTTTATTGAAGCTATGGCAGACGCAGCAGTAGAGCAGGGCATGCCGCGTGCGCAGGCTTATAAATTTGCTGCACAGGCAGTTATGGGCAGCGCAAAGATGGTTTTAGAAACTGGAAAACATCCGGGTGAGTTAAAGGATATGGTATGCTCGCCGGCAGGAACTACAATTAAAGCAGTCCGTGTATTAGAAAAGGAAGGTCTTAGAAGTGCTGTGATCGAGGCAATGGACGCATGTGTGGATGCAGCAAAGGGAATGTAAGAAATATCTAAATTGTTTTAAATTCAAAAAATGCAAGGCAGGTGCAAAACGGCATCTGCCTTGTTGTCACAAAAACTATGTTTGAGATTAGATAGGGGAGAATTTATGATTACAATAAAAGATAACATAATAAAACTTGATTTTCATGAGGAGACGCTGCACTGCGATATTTACGCAGATGGCACGAAATGGACTTGGCAGCATAATTATCAGCCTTATTTTAAGTATAATGGAAAAGATGTGCTTTTTTCAGAGGCTAAAAACGTCTCACATAAAAGATATGATACAGGAATAGGTTTCGGACTTGTGAGCCATTATGAAAATTTTGAGCAGGTGCCAGAGCTTTGCTTTGAGACATATATCTGGATTGAATTATCGACAGGTGATGTTCATTTTGAGTGGATTCCGATCACAGAGCCGGCATCTGGCATGGATGAAGTTGTGTGGCCGGGTGCAATGGATTTTATGTATGATAGTGAAGATTGGTATACGCTCTTAAACTGGGGACAAGGTTTACTTATTCCAAATGGCTGGGAAACAACGCTGGGAAAAGTGCCATTTGATGGCCGTATGTGTACGGAAGGCTCATATATGCCATGGTTTTCCCAGATTAAAGATAGAAACGGCTATATTGCAATATGTGAGCAGCCAGAGGATGCAGGCTACCGTGCTGCTCATGAATCAGGCGAAGCACAGACAAGTGTGGGTATGGTACTTTATAAATCACTTGGTTCAATGCGCTATCGCAGAACCTTATTGTATCATTTTGAAAAAGACTGTGATTATAATACCATGTGTAAATTTTATAGAAATTATACAAAGGAACAGGGAACATTTCACACTCTTCGTGAAAAGGCAGCGCGTGCAGATGTTGATAAATTAGTAGGAAGCATGTTTGTTCATGCAGGTATTAAGACACTTGTTCAGCCAGAGTCTCGCTTTTTTGATCCAGAAGCGCCTGAGAAAAACAATCATTTAACACCTTTTGCAGTGCGTACTAAGCAGATTCGTAATTGCTATGAAAAGCTTGGAATTAAGAAGCTTTATCTTCATTTAGATGGCTGGGGAGATCCAGGCTATGACAACGAGCATCCAGATTATCTTCCGGCATGTATTGAAGCAGGCGGCTGGGAAGGCATGAAGGAGCTTTGTGATACAATTCATGACTGCGGTTATGTTTTTGGAACCCATGATCAGTATCGTGATTATTATTTCCGTGCCAGTACTTATGATGAATCATCAGCCATTCATCTTGAAGATGGCTCCATTCCTTCTCATGCAAACTGGGCGGGCGGCAATCAGACATATCTTTGTGCAACACAGGCACCTTATTATGTAAAGAGAAATTTCTTGGAATTGGCAGCTCATGATATAAAGCTTGACTGCGCTTATCTTGATGTATTTACATGCAACGAGCCAGATGAATGCTTTGAGCCGCATCACAAAATGACAAGAAAGGAATGTCTGGAATTTAGAAGCCGCTGCTTTGCATATTTGTTGTCACAAAATATTCTGTCAAGTTCCGAGGAGGTAGCAGACTGGTCAGTCGCTAATCTTGTTTTCTGCCACTATGCGCCATATGATTTTATGATGCGCCGTCCAGAAGAACCAAAACAGGGAATCCCAGTGCCATTATTTAATCTTGTATATCATGACTGCGTAATCATTCCGTGGATGATGGAAAACATGAAAATGAAGATTACATGCTCTATGCACTTATTAACGGAGGCGCACCATATTTTGACAGAAATGGTGCTTACAATGGAACAGACGGTGCATTTGGAGCAGGCAGCGATTTCACAGAAGAAGAGCAAAAGAAACGCTGCGAGCAGGTAGCATCACTTCATGAACACGTAGCCTATAGTGAGTTAGTCAGCCACCGTATTCTCGACAAAACAGGTCTTCGCCAGCAGAGTACATTCGCAGATGGTACATGCGTAGAAGTCGATTTCTCAAAGGGAACGTATAAAATTACAGTTAACGGATAAGCCAATACTTACAGCAAATCCCGAAGGTGAATGACGTGTGAATATTGAATTTGACAGAAAATCATGGTATTATGGTAACTATTCAGAGCCATGCAAAATTGCTTTCTGTGAATGCTTGCATTCAGACAGAATAGCAATTTTATATGGCGAGGTAACCACATGAGCAAAATAGAAGCATCGAAGATGCGATTTTGCGAATGTGGTTCTGAATAGTTACGTATTATGATTTGTGTGACAGTCTGTATATCCTTTTTGCTGCTGCATACAATGCAACATGTAAAAATAAAATGATGCAGAATGCGTATAAAAATGTTGAAAGGAGCAGGCATGAGGGCCAAAAGGAAAATTGAGATACGAAAAGTAAGCTGTGTGGGACTTTGGATTACACTGCTTTTGGCACTGGCATTTGTCTTTCTTATAATACAGGGCGAGAATGAGTTTTTTGCACTGAATGAGTCAACAGAGCAGTACATTCAAGCCGAAAAAGCAGTGCAGCAGTTTGAAAAAGGCGCTGATTATCTCACCGAACAGGTGAGAATGTATGTCATGACAGGCGACACATCATATATGGACGCATATTTTGTTGAGTCTAATCAGGTTAAGAGCCGGGAAAAAGCGCTTGATATATTCAAAAATTATTTTGACAGGACATCATCCTTTTCATCATTAAAAGCTGCTCTGGACAGTTCATTGGAACTCATGACGACAGAGTACTATGCCATGCGCCTTGTCTGTGAGGCAAATGATGTCTTGCAAAGCAGTTGGCCGGACGAAATCAAGGCAGTAGAACTTTCCAAAGAGGATGAAAAATTGTCTGATGATGAGAGAATAGAAAAGGCACAGCATCTTGTCACTGAGAAAACGTATCAGGAAATGAAAGATATAATCACCGAGGAAGTGACAAACTGTGAAGTAAAATTGATTCGACAGACAAGACATTATCAGGGAAAAACTATGACGATTTTTTCCAGCATGTATTCAAAATTACAAATCGGAATTGTTTTAATGGTGCTTCTTATGATAAGCTCATATGTAATGATGCGCCGGCTGATTGTAAAGCCGCTTATCAGTTACGATGAAAGCATTAAGCTTGGTGAAATCTTGCCGGTAATAGGGGCTGTTGAATTGCAAAATCTTGCTGTCACGTATAATGAAATTTATGTAGCGAATAAGGAGACAGAAAAGCTTATTCGCCATGAGGCAGAGCATGATCCGCTGACAGATCTGTTAAACAGAGGTTCCTTCAATAAGCTTATTCATATTTACGAAACAGGCGAGAGTCCATTTGCGCTGATTCTTGTAGATGTGGATGTATTCAAAGCGGTAAATGATACTTTTGGTCATGGAATAGGTGATCAGATTTTAAGAAAGGTAGCATCTGTCTTAAAAAAACAATTTCGAAATATTGATTACGTATGCCGAATCGGCGGAGATGAATTTGCAGTGATCATGGTCAATTCTACAAGTGATAAACGCTGCACGATCCAAAAGAAGATTGAGGACGCAAACGAGGAATTGAGCAATCCAACAGATAGTCTTCCGGCAGTGTCTTTAAGTGTTGGTGTGGCATTCTCAGATAGAAAAAATCCAAATGGTTCAATTTCTAATGATGCAGATACGGCACTGTATTACATAAAAGAACACGGAAGACATAACTGCGGTTTTTACTGATAGCTTAAATTAACATCAGATAGTGATGGAAAAGACATTTGAGATATTGCTGTACAAAAAAGGTTAGATGAGGAGAAAACAGTAAAATGGAATTTTGGGATATTTACGATTCAGACAAAAAACAAACCGGACGCACAATGAAGAGAAATGACTGGAATTTAAAAAACGGTGAGTATCATCTGACCGTGCTCGGTGTCATTCATCGCCCAGACGGACGCTTTTTAATTACAAGAAGAGTCATGACAAAGGCTTGGGCTCCAGGATGGTGGGAGGTTTCCGGCGGTGCTGTGCAGGCAGGCGAGGATTCCAAAGTGGCAGTTGTAAGAGAAATCCGTGAAGAAACAGGTCTTGATGTGTCAGGTTGCCCTGATGGCTATCGCTTTACATATCGCCGTGACAACCCAGACGAAGGCGATAATTATTTTGTCGATGTGTACCGTTTTGAACTAGATTTTAAAGAGAGCGATTTAAAGCTTCAAAAAGAAGAGACAATGGGGTACCGCTTAGCAACACTCGATGAGATCAAGGAACTAGACAAACAGGGAATTTTTCTGCATTATAGCAGTATAAAAGATGTGTTTGAATAAGTGTTTGAATAAGCAAAGAAAGCCTTGACAAAGAATTAACAATTTGCTATACTACGATACAAGTAAAGGGGAGTAGCTGGTACCCAGGTATAATATCAGGCGTCAGGACGATCAGAAGATCCGCAGATATGAATAGCAAGACTTTTACTGCATGTGTGTATTTGCCATGCAGTAAGGGTCTTTTTTATTATCAAACCCTTTATGTCATACATACCAAGGTCCAGAAGAAAAGGAGAATACAAAATGAGCAAAAAGAAAAAAGGAGCGATTGCAGGAGTGGCAGCGGCAGTTGTCATTGTCTGTGCAGCGGGTGCAGGAAATGCAACTTATACGATTAATGAACAGGAGCAGGCAGTTGTGACTACATTTGGTGTCAGCCATGCAGTTACTGATCCGGGACTTCATTTTAAGATTCCATTCGTGCAGCATGTAACAAAGGTGAACACGACGATTCAGAGTCTGCGTATCGGTTACGACAATAACAATGATGTGGTTGCAGATGAATCTATTATGATTACATCTGATTTTAATTTCGTTGATGTGGACTTTTATCTTGAGTATCGTGTATCTGATCCGGTAAAGGCCGTATATGCATCGAAAGATCCAGATCTTATTTTGCAGAACATTGCGCAAAGCTGTATTCGTGCCGCAATCAGCAATTATGATGTAGATTCTGTTTTGACAACAGGAAAGGGCGAGATTCAGTCAAGAATTAAAGAAATGATTACTGAGCAGCTTGACCTTTATAATGTTGGTATGCAGCTTGTGAATATTTCCATTCAGGATTCAGAGCCGCCGACAGCAGAAGTCATGGAGGCATTTAAGGCAGTTGAGACGGCAAAGCAGGGAAAAGAAACAAGCATAAACAATGCAAATAAGTATCGAAATGAAAAGCTGCCAATAGCGGAGGCCGATGCCGATCAGATTTTACAGGAAGCAGAAGCAACAAAGCAGGAGCGAATCAATGATGCAAATGCGCAGGTAGCTATGTTTAATGCTAAGTTTGAGGAATATGAGAAAAATCCAGAAGTTACTAAAAAGAGAATGTTCTACGAGGCAATGGAAGGTATCCTGCCACAGCTTCGTGTGATTATTGATGGAACAGATTCCACTACAACAATGCTTCATGAGCAATTAAATTCTGTGAGCGAACAAAACGTACAGAGCAGTGCATCTCCAGCAGACAGCAGCTCAACAAGTAAGTAAAAAAGAAAGGAAACCTTACATGAAAAAGACAACAAAACGAATTGTAATAGGAGTCGCAGCTTTTGTGGCAGTCATTTGTGGGCTGTCATCACTTGTAGTGACAAAGGAAAATGAATATACATTAATTATGAGATTTGGAAAGATTAACAGTATTAAAACAGAGGCTGGATTAAGCTTCAAGGTTCCGTTTTTAGACAGTGAACAGACACTTCCAAAGGAAATTCTTTTGTATGATATGGCAGCATCCGATGTCATCACAAAGGATAAGAAAACGATGATTGCAGACAGCTATGTATTATGGCAGATCAGTGATCCTATATTGTTTTCAAAGACATTAAATCGTTCCGTAAGTAACGCTGAAGGCCGCATTGATGCTGCTGTATTTAACGCAACAAAAAATGCAATCAGCACCCTGACGCAAAATGAAGTCATTGCTGCAAGAGACGGCGAATTAAAGGAACTTATTATGAGTAAGGTCGGAAATTCAATGGACTCCTATGGCGTAAAGATTTTAATGGCAGAGATCAAACAGCTTGATCTGCCAGAGGACAACAAGGCAGCCGTGTACGAGCGTATGATTTCAGAGCGTAATCAGATCGCTGCAAGCTATCAGGCAGAAGGTGATTCAGAGGCGAAGAAAATCAGAAACAGCACAGACAAAGAGATTTCCATTATGCTTTCAGATGCAAAGGCAGAAGCAGCAAACACAATAGCAGAAGGCGAAAGCGAGTACATGCGTATTTTAGGAGATGCGTATAACACGCCAGAGCGAGCAGAGTTTTATGAATTTGACCGTGCATTAGAGGCAGCAAAGACAGCCATGAGCGGAAGTGATAAGACATTGATTCTTCCAAAGGATTCACCACTTGCATCAATCTTTATGGGAGAGGAAAATTAAAATTAAAAAGATAAAATTCGGGTGGCGTAAAGCTGCCCGTTTTTGTATTGCCGAGTTATCCAAAATTTGATAAAATAAAATTACATGGCAAAATATGAGAAAAAAACAAAAGAGCATAGCTGTAAGATCGAGCTTTACAGTAAGTGGAGAAATCAATGAAAACAACAACTAAGGATTTAACAAAAGGAACAATATGGAAGCAGCTAATTGCATTTGCAATACCGCTGATATGGGGAAATTTATTTCAGCTGACATACAACATGGTAGATTCGATTGTGGTGGGACAGTTTGCCGGGCAGGATGCTCTTGCGGCGGTAGGCACCTCAGACCCAGTCATGAATTTACTGATTCTTGGTGTCACAGGACTATGTATTGGTGCATCCGTAATTATGAGTAATTGCTTTGGTGCAGGAAAAACGGAAGAATTAAAGCACGAGGTAGGAATGACACTTCTTCTTGTGATGGGGATGTCAGCAGTTATCCTTGTGGGAGGTCTGATTGCTTCCGAAGGAATATTAAAGCTGATGCAGACTCCGACTGATATATTACCGCTTGCAGAAAGTTATCTACATATTATCTTTGTTGGAATGCCATTTACTTGTCTTTATAATATTTATGCGGCATCGCTTCGAAGTGTCGGAGATGCAAAAACGCCAGTTTATTTTCTGGTGCTGTCCTCTGTCTTAAACGGAGCCTTAGATGTGCTGTTTGTAGCAGGGCTTCATATGGGTGTAGCTGGTGCCGGTTTGGCAACAGTGATTGCAGAGGCAGTGTCAGCAGTGCTTTGTGTAATTTATGTTTATTTTCGCGTACCGATTCTTCATCTAAAGAGAGAACATTTTAAGCCAAACAAACGATTGATATGGATGACAGTACAGTACGGTGGTATGTCGTCACTTCAGCAGTGCAGTCAGCCGCTTGGAAAACTTTTGATTCAGGGGGCAATCAATACGCTTGGTGTTGGTGCAATGGCAGCATTTAATGCAGTCGGCAAGATAGAAGATTTTGCACTTGTACCAGGAAGAAGTATTTCAAATGCAATGATGACATTTACAGCACAAAATGATGGTGCAAAAAAGCCAAAGCGAATTAAGGATGGTTTTAGAAGCGGCATTATGCTAGAGATTTGCTATGCTGTATTTATATGTGCAGTGCTTCTTTTATTTGACAAGCAGCTGATTGGACTGTTTGGAAATTCCAAACAGATGCTTTCAGAGGGAAGCCGCTACTTTGCAGTAATGGCATTTTTCTATTGGCTTCCAGGTGTTACAAACGCCCATCAGGGTTTTTTGCGCGGTGTCGGAAAAATGAAGATGACGCTTTATGGAACGCTCACCCAGATTACATTTCGCGTCATTTTTACATTTTTACTTGTACCGCGAATCGGCCTAGTAGGTGTCGGATTTGCGTGTGTTGCAGGATGGATAGCTATGCTTGGATGGCAGGCACCGTACTGTATTCATATTAGAAAGAAAATGATAGAAAGGCAGGAAAAACTATGACTTACAAGGATAATGCAGTAAAGGATCTGCGCATCGCCTATATTGGAGGCGGCTCAAGAGGATGGGCATGGACATTTATGCGCGATTTGGCATTAGAACCAGCACTTGGCGGCACAATCGTTTTATACGATATTGACAAGGAAGCGGCAAAGGCAAATGAGATTATCGGAAATGGTATATCAGAAAGAGAAGAGGCAGTAGGCAAGTGGAAATATATTGTGGCGGATACACTAAAAGAGGCACTGACAGGCAGTGACTTTGCAGTGATTTCAATTCTTCCAGGTACATTTGATGAGATGGAGTCTGATGTGCATGAGCCAGAAAAATATGGTATCTATCAGTCTGTCGGTGATACAGCAGGCCCTGGCGGAATGGTACGTGCGCTGCGTACAATACCGATGTTTGTTACAATCGCAGAGGCAATTCGCGATTATGCGCCACAGGCATGGGTTATCAATTATACTAACCCGATGTCATTATGTGTAAAGACCCTATATCACGTATTTCCGCAGATCAAAGCATTTGGCTGCTGCCATGAAGTATTTGGAACACAAAAACTTCTGGCACAAATTGCAGAGCGTGAGCTTGGCATTGCTGATATCAAACGAGATGAAATTATAGTAAATGTACTTGGTCTTAATCATTTTACATGGTTTGATAGTGCATCCTATAAAGGAATTGATTTGTTCCCAGTATATCGCAGCTTTATAGAAAAGCACTTTGAGGAAGGTTTTGAGGAGGAAGATAAAAATTGGATGAACTCAACCTTTTCCTGTGCACATCGTGTAAAATTTGATTTGTTCAAGAAATATGGCTGGATTGCAGCAGCAGGAGATCGTCATCTGGCAGAGTTTATGCCTCCGATTTATTTAAAAGATCCAGAAACTGTCGCTTCATGGAAGTTTGGTTTGACAACTGTTGCATGGAGAAAAGAAGATTTAAAGAAGCGTCTTGAAAAAAGTAAAAAGCTTGTATCTGGTGAGGAAAAGGTTGAATTAATTCCATCAGGCGAGGAAGGTATTTTATTAATCAAGGCACTGTGCGGACTGACACGCATGATCAGCAATGTCAATATTCCAAATACTGCAGGTCAGATTCCAAATCTTCCAGCATCAGCAGTAGTAGAGACAAATGCTGTATTTTCAAGAGATAGCATCGCACCTATATTTGCAGGAAATCTGACAGAAGATATCAGACAGCTGATGCTTCCGCACGTTATGAACCACGAGGATGTCTTAAAGGCTGCACTTACATGTGATTACGATATTATGCTTAGTGCATTTCGCCGTGATCCGCTTGTTACCTGCAGCAAAGATGATGCTGACAAGCTGCTTCGCACGATGATTGCAAACACAAAGAAATATCTGCCAGATGGCTGGAATTAACGTTACAGTTTACGGATAAGCCAATATTGAGGCAAGCCCAAAGGTGAATGGCTAAAATTTGTGATTGACTTTCCTTTGGTGTATATGGTATAGTATTCTGCGTTAACAAATTAGTTAGCAAAAAAACAAAATAATATTCCGTGAGGGAGTAGTTCGCGATAATCGTGGTTTGTCAACAACCCCGGCTTTTGCCTGGCAAATCTTAAAGAATGAGACTCATGTATGTGTTTTTTAGTGTACGCATACATGGGTCTTTTTTATTTGTTAATAACGTATCTTGCGGAATAAAAAAGGAGGAAATGATGGGTGATTTCATCAACAGTGCACCGCTTTTCGTTGTAATTCTGCTTCTTGTAGTAGGATTTGCACTTTTAGTAAAGGGAGCGGATTTTTTTGTGGAGGGAAGCTCAAGCGTAGCAAAGAAGCTGGCAGTGCCGTCCATTATTATCGGATTAACAATTGTAGCAATGGGAACATCACTTCCTGAAACAGCTGTCAGTGTAACTGCATCTTTAGTAGATAACAATACACTTGCCATCAGTAATGTAGTAGGGTCAAATATTTTCAATTTGATGTTTGTTATCGGTGTCTGTTCTATTCTTTCTACAATTTATGTACAAAGAGAGACAGTAACGCGCGATATTCCGTTTTCAATTATCTGCGCATTATTGCTGCTTGGTCTTGGAATGATTGCAGTCGGTGATGCATCTGGCATGACGCTTGGCCGTTTTGATGGAATCCTTTTTCTTATCCTTTTTGCAGGTTATATTGGACTGATGATAAAAAGTGCGATGAAGGCAAGAGCAGAGGGAAAAGAAGTCGAAGCAAATGACGAATTTGACGCAGAAGAGTTAAAGGTAATGTCATATCCTAAGAGCATCATTTATATCGTTGGCGGTGCAATTGCAATTGCAATTGGCGGAGATTTGACTGTAGATACGGCAAGCCGCATTGCAATTGATCTTGGAATGAGTCAGACGCTTGTAGGACTTACTATTGTTTCTATTGGAACATCACTTCCAGAGCTGGTTACATCTGTTGTAGCAGCGCGCAAAAACGAGGTTGATATGGCAGTAGGAAATGCAGTCGGATCAAATATATTTAATATTTTAATGGTCCTTGGAATTGCATCTGCAATCAATCCAGTCAGCCTGATTCGCGAAAATGTGATTGATATTATCATTTTAGTAGTATTCTCAGTTGTTGTATGGATTTTTGCAGCGACAAAGAAAAAGATCAGCAGAAAAGAAGGAATCGCAATGGTAGCAATGTATTTAGTTTATGCGGTTTATATCATTCTTCGATAAATGTAAAAGACAGAGCCGGTATCAATCTATGATTGTCGGTTCTGTCTTTTTCTTGTGCAATAGGTAAAAAAGAAATGAATCATGAACAGTATCGGAAAGTGCGGTCAGTAAAAATTCTTGCAAAAATTAATCCGAGAGGAAGAGCAATTATAATCATAATCGCTGCAGCACCCCATGAAAATGCATCGACTAGAGACATGGTTCCCAAATTGTAAAAAGCACGATATAAGTAAAGCCCAGGAACCATGATGACAATGGAAGGAACGGTCAGTGATATACGAGGATAACCATTGTAGTTTTTGATAAGAGAAGCAAGCAGCCCGGCTGTTAAAGCACCTATGAAAGCGGCAGCGGTAGTTGGCATGCCAGTCAGATCAACAAGTTCAAGACGAAGAGTGTTAGAGAGTGCACCCATTACAGCAGCGATAGCAGCCATTTTAACGGGGCTGTTAAACATGATGGAAAACCCAAAAACACCGCAAAAGCTTGTGAGTAATCGTAAAATTAAAAGAAGTATTGGGTCAAGATTAAGAGCTGTAAAATTTAACGGCTGCAGGTGCAGCAGCAATGCCATAATCCATGCAGTCATCGTAGCAACTAGTACAATGATAATCGAATAGCTTAGTCGTTCAAGACCAGAGCGCAAATCTAATTTTGAAAGGTCAATTCCACTTGTAATAAACGGAAAACCTGGAATGATAAATAAAATTGAGCAAATATAACCGGCTTCATGGAGTGCAGAGACGTGGAAAAGAATCTCCGCAAGCTTTAACAGTATACTGTAAAGCAGACAAGAGCAGGAAATGGATACAGCTATATTTAAGAAAAGTGTGAAGTTATGTTTAATCAACTTTGTTCGGATCACATTTCCAATGCCTGCACAGAGAAAGGCGAGAATCATTTCCACAGGTCCACCGCCAAGAAGAAAAGTGAATGCGCAGCATGCAAGAGCTGCTGCCAGTCCGAGCTTAACTGGAGAGTAGATTGCATGAATTCGTTCAATTTCATCAAGACGCTTGTGAATTTCTTCGCCAGTTAAGTGAACCTCTTCTTTTGGAAAGCTGTCAACGAATTGTTCCATTCGATAAAGCTTTGAAGTATTGACACCTGTGTTGGCAATGCTTAAAGACTGCGATACACAATCCTTTCCATCAAAGCAGTTAAATTCAATCGACATTAATCCGACATCGACCGTACAAGTTACACCAAGACTTTTTGAAAGCCTGTTCATGGAAGTACGAACGCGCCAAGCACCAGTTCCGCAGGATAGCATAATTAGTCCAACGCGGCCAATGACAGATGCCTTTTCAATAAGTCCGGCTTGGTTGATCAAAATATTGCCATTATTTTGCGTGTAATCATGCCATGGAATTTCCATGTGGTTTTTTCCATGATATCAGTAAAATTAGTTTGCTGCATAAATGATTTCCTCGGCTCTTTGAACGTGTTTTTCCAGATGCTTTAAGAAGTGTGAATTTGGAAGGAAAATACCAAGTTCATCATAGCGTTTGTCATGTTCAGTAAGCGTGTCCTGTCCATAAAAGACAAATGCCATTGGGAGTTCTTTTTCCAGATCAGTCATTAAATCCCAGACAGCACAGTAAGCCTGAGCTTCTGTTTCCTGCTGCTTTACAGTGTCAGGAAGCTCACGAATTAAAAGAATACCTGTATGCTCTTGAAGAACAATCTGCGTTGATGCGCTTATTTCCGGGTCATACGAATGTGTGTAGCAGTAAGCTTTTGCCAGATAGAGATTTTTCTTATTTGGGAGAGTGTTATAAACTTCACGAAAATGTTCATATTCTTTTTGGTGGAATGCTTTTTTATATTCAGGGAGCAGGTTGCCATTGTCATCTGTCATTATTACTGGATTTTGTTTGCCATCTGCGTTAAAGCGAAATGGGATTAAATAGGAATTCCTTAAAAGGTCAAACAGTGAATGCTGACAAATTGCCATTAGAAAAGCTGACAGATCTCTGTTGTCATATGCGTTGAATAATGCTTGCGTAAAATCGGGTGCAGAGAGTGGTGTAGCCTCATCTTCACTGCAAAAAAGGTATTTACAGAAAGTTTCCTGAAGCTTTTCACAGGCCCAGGGATCTGATAAAATCTTTTTAAATAATGCTTCTGATTTTTCTTCTCTTGGAAAAATTGTTTTTTCTGCCATTTCTGATACAGTCCTTTCTTTTTTATTTCGGCTACATTATACTCTTAGAAAAATAGAAAGTAAAGATTAAAAACTGTACAATATTTATAATTAAAAAGTATAAAAATAATGTTAAATAATGAAAAAAGTCAAAAAAGAACCATGATAAAATTGCCTTGATCAATCATGGTTCTTTCAGAAAATTAATAAACAACTGTTCCAAAAGGCATAAGTGCCAGCTTTGCCATTTTAAAATGCTGCAGACCAAACGGAATACCGATTATGGTGATACACATGATGCAGCCCCATAACAGAGAGTGCAGTGCAATCGGGATACCAAAGAAAATGGCCCAGATGATATTTAGTAAAAAGCTTCCAAGTCCACCACCGTATGTAACATCCTTTCCAAACGGAAAAAGTGCCAGTCCAGCTAACTTAAAGCATTGCATGCCAACCGGGATTCCCACAATGGTGATGCACCAGATACATCCGGCAATTAAATATCCTAGTGCACTGACAAGACCTCCGCAGAGCATCCATATAATATTTCCAAGGCAACCCATAAAATTTTCCTTCCTTTCTTATACTAATTTAAGAAGAGAATACACATTTTTTGTGAGAAAGTCAAGATTATCTGCTGTTAGAGGCACCACTTACAATATGATAATATGCATTTGATGTGATGCGGTACACAATTGTGTAGAAGAGCGCAAATGCTCCAAAGCTGATTAACGTAACGATTGTATATAGATGCAGATTTGTTAAATTAAACAGCAGCAGGATTTTTCTAATCATCGGGAAGGCAAAAATCAGATGAATGCCGGCACCGACAAGTGGAAGGAAAAATACAGTCAAAAGCTGGGAGTTGATACTCTTTTTAATTTCGCGCTTTGTCATGCCTACTTTTTGCATAATATCAAAACGTGCCTGATCCTCATAGCCTTCTGAAATTTGCTTGTAATAAATAATCAAAACAGCGGCAATTAAGAAAACAATGCTTAAAACGATTGCCAGATAAAATAAGCTTCCAAAGTCTGCTAAAAACTCTTCATAATTAGCAGCACGGCTTTCAAACTGGCAGCGCATAATTCCTGTGTTTTGTTTATAGCTTTGTGTGAAAAAATCAGAGATAGTGGATGAAAGATCATTTGCTAGCAAGATCTGATCATCACGATTTAAGTTGGTATCAAAGTTATATTGCCAATAAAAGTAAACAGACTTTTCATTACCAGGCAATGCTGCAATGGCATCAACTGCCGCATGAATGTCTGGAACGATTAAGACAAATATAGTAGAAATATTTGCCATTGAGTTGCCGTCTGGAACAAATTTGTCAATTTGCTTTTTGATTGTATATTTCATGCCATGTTCAAAGGAAATCGTGCTTTCATTATAAGCAGAGTCCCGAGTTGAAAAAAGCAGCGCTTCATCAGATTCAAGAGTTTCATTCGTGCCCATCATTTTGTTGTAATCTGAAAGTGGAACGAAGTAAAATATTTTGCCTTCAAGGTAATTTGCTGTTTCAGAATGGCTGTCAAACGGAGTATCGCATACAAAGTCATTATCAATTAAATAGCCGTAAAAACAGGCGGACCGATAATCGGAAACATTGGATGGTGTACATTCATATTTATCCATCGCATCTGATGCAAGCTTGCGAATTGATGCTGTATTTTCATCAGACATCATATCGAAGGAATCATAAGAAACAGTCGTATTAAATTGATACGGATAGCGATTAGATAATACATCATCCATACCAAAGTATAAGCTTACAGTAGTGGACAGCATAACAAGAACCATTGTCGCAAGGATACAGATGGAAGCCAGTCCAGCGCCATTTCTTTTCATTCTGTAAGCCATAGAAGAAATTGACACAAAATGATTTGCCTTGTAATAGTAGCGCTTATTTTTTTGAAGCAACTTGCAAAATAAAACAGAGCCGGCGATCATGATAAGGTAGGTGCCAATGATTACCAGAATAACTGCTATAAAAAACATGCCAAGTGCTGATACAGGATCTGCAACTGTTACTGCAAGATAATAGGCAGCAGCTAAACAAATCATACCTAGAAGACCTAAAAGAATATTTCCCTTCGGCGGTTTTTCACCGACAGATTCGCTTTTAACAAGTGTAATAGCATTTGAAAAATGAATCTGACGGAGTGTATTAAAAAACAGCAGAATAAAAATGCAGCCAAATACAGTTAGTGTAAATAAAATGGAGTCTGGTGAAATATGCATGGAATAAATAATCTGAGCGTGTGTCAGACGAGCCATGGCAAGTTCAGCAAGCTTCGAAAATAAAATGCCAAAACCTATGCCGAAAACAAGAGAAATCACTGCTGTCAAAAGCGTTTCCCAAAATAAAATGCGTGCAATATTTAGTTTTCCCATACCAAGAATGTGATACAGACCAAATTCCTTTTTTCGTCTTCGAATTAAAAAGGAGTTTGTGTAAAACAGAAAAATACAGGAAAAAATACCTACTACAATGCTGCCCAAATTAAGCGTGGAGCGCATGATCTGGCCGCCATTCATAGATGCAATTGTATCACTGTAGTGCAGATAAGAAATGATATAAAACATCATCACCATTCCAATACAGGTGCAAATAAATGGAACATACATCCTGCGATTTTTCCGGATGCCATCGAAGGCAAGCTTCGGGTAAAATCCTGTTTTCATCGGCGATCACCTCCTGTTGCAAGAAGTGTCAGTGTATCAGAAATTTTTTGATACAGCTGTTCATCGGTATCATTTCCACGGTAAATCTGGTGGAAAACTTCACCATCTCGAATAAATAAAACACGTCCGGCAGTGCTGGCTGCCTTGACTGAGTGTGTAACCATCACGATTGTCTGACCAGAGTGATTGATTTCTGTAAATAAATGAAGTAGTTCATCGGAAGCTCTTGAATCAAGTGCACCAGTTGGTTCATCGGCCAAAATAAGCTTCGGATTTGTAATTAATGCGCGGGCAGCGGCGGCACGTTGCTTTTGTCCACCTGAAACTTCATATGGATATTTTTTAAGTAATGCGCTGATACCAAGACGTTCTGCGATTGGCACCAAACGATCATGCATTTTTTTGTAAGGTATTCCGGCAAGTACAAGTGGAAGATAAATATTGTCCTCAAGTGTGAAGGTGTCTAGCAGATTAAAATCCTGAAATACAAAGCCGAGATTGTCACGGCGAAATGCTGAGATTTGAGATTCCTTCAATTTTGACAGATTATTGCCATCTAAAATTACATTGCCTTCAGTTGGTTTATCTAAAGCAGCAAGGATATTTAAAAGTGTTGTTTTGCCTGAACCAGATTCGCCCATAATAGCAACATACTCGCCCTGCTCTACACTGAAATTTACATTCTTCAGTGCCTCAACCTTATTGCCGCCAAAGCGGGTGGAATATATTTTTTTCAATCCATTTACTTCAAGTATTGTCATGGTATTAAGTACCTCCTGTAATTCTTTCTTACAAGGCATAGTATAACAAAACGGAAAATGCATTGCCATTGAATTGGCTTACATTTTCCGCCCTAAAACTTACAGTAGTGTAAGAAATAAAGATTTTTTTATTCTGCTCTTAGTGGATACTGATCAAGAGAAAGATATACGCAGGTTCCATTGTCTACCTCAGAGGTGATTGAAATGTCGATACCAAGATTTTTACAAATTCGTTTGCATAAGTAGAGTCCCAGATCACTTGCCTTTTTGTCAGTGCGTCCATTGCAGCCCGTATATCCTTTTTCAAAAACGCGTGGAAGATCCTGAGGTGCAATGCCGATACCAGTATCTTTTATGCACAGCACCTTTGGCTGCGAAAAGAAAATAGAAATCGTTCCTGTACGTGTGTATTTGAGCGCATTTGAAAGAAGTTGTTCAATGACAAAGCAAAACCATTTGTCATCAGTAATCATTTGTAGTGTTCCGTTTTCATCACTTGGAGGTGTGTACGAAAGGCTAAGCTTTCTGTTAATAAATTCAGATGAAAAGCGTCGAATTGATTGACGAAGCAGTGGATCAAGCTCGTGCATCTTAAATACATAATCACTTGAATCCGAATCAAGACGAAGAAATGCTAACACCATATCTACATACTGTTCAATGTGCGACAAGTCACAGGAAAGCTTGCGCGCTAGCAAAGAATCCTCGTTTTGAAGTGTCAGGCGCATGGAAGAGATTGGTGTCTTGATCTGATGAACCCACACCGTGTAATAATCAATCATATCGGTAAGGCGAGTGGACTGTGCCGTTTTAAGGTCAGATATCTGCTCGGCAAGACCAGACAGTAAGAGCTGATAATCTGTGTTTTCAATCGAGTCTGACTGTGGAAGCGCACGAATCATATCAATTGAAAGCTCCGTTAGATTGGAAAGTTCCATCAGCCTTGTGTGTAATGCCTTTGTATTTGAAAAATCCCATATGAAAAAGAAAAGCCCAAAACAGACACATAGAAGTGTTGGATAAGTCAACGCTTCCAATGGAAAGTTATAAAAGAAAAAGGTGATGGCAAAGGTAATGGAAAACAGCAAAAATAGCAGAATGTATTTAAGTTGCTGCTTTAAATAAGAAAAAAATAGTGACATCGTAAATTCCTCAACTTTCAATCAGGTATCCGACACCAAATTTTGTAGTGATAAAATGTATCAGCCCTGCACTATCTAGCTTTTTTCGAAGACGATTTATATTAACTGTAAGCGTATTTTCATCCACAAATTGATCTGTCTCCCATAGCCGTTCCATTAACTTTTCACGGCTGATAACCTTGCCCTTTTGTTCCATCAGACAGGATAAAATGCGATATTCATTTTTAGTTAATGGGATATCTTCGCCGTTAAAACTTAGCGTGTGATCATTTAAATCTAACAGTGCGCCGCGGTGTGCAAGCACATTAGAGGTCGGTGCAAAATCATAGCTTCTGCGAAGAAGTGCCTGTATTTTTGCAAGTAAAACATTTAAATCAAATGGCTTTGCAACAAAATCATCGGCACCGAGATTCATCGCCATAATGATATTCATGTTGTCAGCGGCAGAAGAGATAAAAATAATTGGCACGCGTGAAAATTTTCGAATCTCGCTGCACCAGTGGTAGCCATTAAAAAATGGAAGTGTAATGTCGAGCAAAATGATATGCGGAGAAAATGAAGTAACTTCACCAGTGACATCACGAAAATTTTCAACGATGCGAACATCAAAATTCCACATGGATGCCTGGGTCTGAATAGCCTGGGCGATGCCTAAATCATCCTCGACAATTAATAGCTTGTATACTGGATTATCCATTGAATTATTTTGTCCTTTCTTAGTTTTAATTTGATTTTTATTTTATCATCCGCATTAAGCTTTGGCAAGAACCTTGTCAGAACCTTAAAAATTTGCTATGATGACAACATGAGTAAAAGGTGAAAGAGTGACAAATATTGTCAAAATTTGTATTGTTTAAAAGAAAGAGAGGTATTAAAATATGGAAGCAGCAATGAGAAGCGAGGAAGAGATGATGCATCTGATTTTGCAGGTTGCTAAAGATGATGAGTGTGTGCGTGCTGTTTATCTGAATGGTTCACGAACTAATCCTAATGCACCGAAGGATTGTTTTCAGGATTATGATGTTGTATATGTTGTGACTGATACGAAGCCATATTATGAAAATCATGATTGGATCAATCATTTTGGAACTGTTCTTTATATGCAAATGCCAGAATACATGGATTTGCTGTTAGAAAAAGAGTATACACCGCAGGATACTTTCGGTTGGCTTGCTATCTTTACAGATGGAAATCGTCTTGACATTCATGTAAGTTCATTTGACTATGCTGATAAGGATATCCGATCCGATCGTTTGTGCCGTATTTTGTTGGATAAGGACGGCAGGTATGGGGATGTCCCGGCAGAGTCCGATGCTGATCATTATGTGAAAAAGCCAACTGCAACTGAGTATCATTGTGAGTGCAACGAGTTTTATTGGTGCTTAAATAATATCGGAAAAGGTCTTGCTCGCGGTGAGCTGACTTATGCGATGGACATGCTTTATGATGTTGTGCGTCCGTGCCTTAGTGTAATGCTTGGCTGGAAGATTGGTGCAGAGAACGATTGGTCTGTCAGCGTAGGAAAATCAGATAAATATATGAATCGTTATTTGACACCTGAAATTTGGCATCGCTATCTGGAAACAGTACCATCCTGCGAGTACGAGGCAATAAAGCAAGCGACAGAAACGATGATTGATTTATTTGAGGAGACAGCAAAGGATGTTGCCGAATATTTGGGAACAAAGTATAATCAAACAGAAGCCGATGCTGCAAAGGAATATTTTACGTGGGTGTTGGCACAACAAAATTAAGTAAGGATAAACAGATCAATGGAACCATTTTACTATCAGCATTTAGAAAAGTCTGAGCAGACTATATATCATGCAATTAAAACTGGAGTGACAGCACTTGAGGATCATTTCCTTGTGCCTTATGCCGATCCTGCGCGAATTAGCATGATCTTCTTTCTGGTACGACTCGACTGTCCGGAGATTTTTTATGCCGTCACAGTTAAGCTGCGTAAGTGGCCGCAGTCCGACAATCTTGAAATTTTGCCAGAGTATTTATTTGACAAAAAGACAATTCGCCAGCAGCAAAAGGCGATGAGTGCGCGAGTAGAAAAGCTTGCGAGAGCCGTAAGTACAAAGACAGAACTCGAAAAAGAATTATACATTCATGATTTTATCTGTGAAAATATACACTACGATAAACTCAAAAAGCCATATTCTCATGAGATCATCGGTCCACTCGGTCATGGTGTCGGTGTCTGCGAGGGTATTGCGAAGTCGGTTAAAGTTTTGTGCGATGCCATCGGGATCTGGTGCATCATCGTAATTTCCGAGGCCAATCCTGAAAAGAAGATTAAATATCGTCATGCTTGGAATATCGTAAAGATCGGAAAGACGTACTATCATCTGGATGCGACATTCGATTTGTCTTTGAGCAAAACATTAACGCGCCATGATTATTTTAACCTAAGTGATGATGCCATTTTCCGTGATCATGAGCCAATCATGACAGACCATGTTCCATGTACCGATGGAAGTCACTTTTATTACTTAGAAAAGAAACTTTCTTTTACCAAACAGGAAGAAGTAAAAAAGCGTGCAGCACAGGCTGCCAAAAAGAAAAAGCCATTTTTATTTCATTGGCGTGGAGGCTATCTGACAAGAGAAATCTTGAAGAAACTTCTAATCGGTATCGAAGAGGCAGCAAAGGAAAAAGGCAAACAGGCAAAAGTAAGCTTAAACTGGATGCAAGCAGTTATTTATGTTGAGTTTGAGGATATGGATGAGGCAGTAGCGGTATCAATGCAAAACGCTGAAAATTTGGATGATGTTGATAATGTTGAGATAGAGCAGGCAAATGAAGGAGAATTGAATTAACCATGAAAATTTATAATGTAATTGAATTTGGTGCCATTCCAGATGGAAAAACATGTAATACAAAAGCAATTCAGGCAGCTATTGATGCCTGCGGTGCAGGCGATCAGGTCCTTATTCCATCAGGTGTATTTGTCAGCGGAGCACTTTTTTTACACAGTGAAATGAGTTTTTGTGTAGAGGAAGGCGCAGTTCTTTTGGGCAGTACAGACCTTAACGAGTATCCACTATACCGTTATCGTTTTGAAGGAAAAGAGCAGCTTTGTCATGCAAGCTTGATCAATACGGTCGATATTAGAGATACTGGCATTGAGGATGAATGGTATCAAACTGGATACATTGCTGATGCAAGTAAGCGCTTGAAAGGTATTACAATAGAAGGAAAAGGAACGATTGACGCAAATGGTACGGTACTAAGAAAGCTGGAAAATGAGGCGAAACTTGGTATTCGAGGTCGCGCGGTTGTGCTTCGTAATACTGACGGTGTCATAATACGAGATATTATCATTCGCCAGTCACCGGCATGGTGTGTCCATCCGATCTTCTGTACAGATGTATTGCTTGACCATATGAAGATCTGTAATAAATATGCGGAGGATGGCACACCGTATGACCTGATAAATGGAGACGGATTTGATCCGGATTCATGCAAAAATGTACGTGTTACATGCTGTGAAATTGAGAGTCAGGATGACTGTATTGCAATTAAATCTGGACGTGATGCAGAAGGACGTGCTGTCGGTATTCCGACGGAAAATGTCGAGATTATAGATAGTGTATTTCGCTATGGTTTTGGCGTGGCAGTGGGAAGTGAAATGTCCGGTGGCGTTCGCAACGTACTTGTGAAAAATTGCAAATTTGAAGATACATACAGTCTGGCAAGTGTCAAAGCACCGAGAGGACGAGGCGGCGTTATTGAAGATATTATCTATGAGAATATTCAGCATATAAATAATAGCCTTGAGCATCAAGATTGCAGATGGTTTCGTGGAGCGATTTATATTGACCAATTTTATAGCTATGAGCAATATGATGAAACAGCATGTGAACCAAAAAATGAAGGAACTGCGGTAATACGAAATATCACATTCAAAAATGTGGAGAGTGTCACAAAAGCAGGACGAGCAGTATTTTTGATGGGACTGCCAGAGCAACCACTTGAAAATATATTTTTTGAGAATGTGAAAGCGTCAGGTTTAAACGGATTGCTCGTAGGAAACACAAAGGGATTGAGCATGAAAGATACAGTAATTGGAGTATGCCAATAAAAAAATGCATACAAAAAGTGTAAGTTTTGTATACACAGCCCTTTAAGGATGATATAATAAATATGGTCCTCGCGCAGGCGGGGGTGAACCTACATGGTATTAACAATATATGCTAGTAGTAGAAGTATTCCCTGCTAAGGCGGGGGTGATAGATGAATGGAAAAAGGAAAATATAACATAAAAAGTAAAGAACTCTATTGACACAAGGAATAGAAAATGGTATAAAGCTAAATATAAGGAATAAATGATATTAAAAATATATAAGTGGGGAGGTGATTGAATGAAAACGAAAAAAGTATCTCAGAGTCTACGTCATATCGTTGCTAAATCAGGGAAAAATGGTGAGCAGACGTGGCTTCCTTTATGGATGCATGCAGAGGATACAGCAGGTGTAATGGAGTGGCTAACAGACAACTGGCTTTCGGAATCAGTATGGGAAATTTTACAAAGTTCCGGAAGACGTGGTCGAATGACCAAAAAAGAAATAAAAAAGCTTATTCGCTTTCTAGGTTATATCCACGACATCGGGAAAATTAACCCTTACTTTAGCTGCTTGATAACAAAGAGTATTTCAGAAGCATTAGAGAGGTTGAGGGAAGATGGTGTTTCCATTCCACTCTGGAATCAATATGAGACATCAGGGTGTAATCATGCATTTATTGGAGAGGTGTTTCTTTGCAACTATGATTGTCCAAAGGGAGTTGCTTCTATTGTAGGCTCACATCATGGTATGACGCAACAAGTTGACGAGGATTGCATTGAAGAAACGCTTAATGAGAGAGGCTACTTAAAAGTAAATCTGTATGGCAATGATGATGCACAACGATGGAACAAACTTCGTCAGGAATATTTAGAGTGGGCACTTCAAAAGGCGGGCTATGACGATGTCAGTGAACTTCCAGAGCTTCTTCAAAAAGGACAAATTCTGCTTACTGGTCTTTTAATTATGGCAGACTGGATTGCAAGTAATACAAATTATTTTCCATTGTTGGCATTATCAGAGGAGGGAGATGAAACTTATTATCCACAGCGTGTAGTAGACGTGATGGAAAACAAACTGGGGTTTCTAGAACCATGGGAATCTGATACCTGTGTTATGGGAGAAGAGAAATTTAAAGAGTTATTTGGCTTTTTACCAAGGCCAGCTCAGGCGGATTTTATTCAGACCATTCAGGATTTGACAGATACAGAGACGCAAAGACCGGGCATTTTTATTTTAGAGGCACCAATGGGTATCGGAAAAACAGAGGCGGCATTGGCAGGAGCACAGTTACTGGCAAATCGGACATCGGCAGGAGGCATCTTTTTTGGACTACCTACACAAGCAACTGCAAATGGTATTTTTGAACGAGTGATTCCTTGGTCGGAAAAGCAGTCGGAGAATAGTATACTGGGGTATTCGGTTCGTCTGGCTCACGGAATGTCTGAATTTGATGAATGTTATAGGCTGTTTCTGGAAAAAGGTCAGGTTGCGCATGATGAATCAGAAGAAAATAAATTATATGCACATACCTGGTTTAATGGTAGAAAACAAGCACTTTTAGCTGATTTTGTGGTAGGCACCGTGGATCAGCTGTTAATGTCTGCTTTGAAGAAGAAGCATGTAATGTTGCGTCATCTTGGTATGGCATCAAAGATCGTAATTATTGATGAATGCCATGCTTATGATGTGTATACAAGCGAATATCTTGATCGAACGCTTACATGGATGGGTATGTATGGACGACCAGTAATTATTTTGTCAGCTACTCTTCCAGCAGACAGACGTAGAAAATTGGTCGCAGCATATTTGAATAAAAAAATACAGGATATTCCAAAAGAAATTGAAGATAGTATGGCATATCCACTGTTAACTTATTCAGTTGGAGAAAACGTACTGCAAAAGGAGTTACAATCGGACAGCTCACAGACGCTGGTAAATGTTGAATCGTTGGATTCTGAAAAGCTAGCAGAATTTTTAGAAACAGAGTTGAAAGACGGAGGATGTGCAGCAATCATTTTAAATACTGTGCGACGTGTGCAGGAGACCGCACAATTTCTTAAAAAACGATTTCCAAACAAAGAAATTTTTGAGTACCATTCGCGCTATCTTTACCCAGATAGAATGGAAAGGGAAAAGAAGCTTTTAAGAAGAATGGGCAAGAAATCAACGAAGAAAGAACGAGATGGATTTATTCTTGTTGCTTCACAGGTCGCAGAACAATCACTTGATTTTGATGCTGATATCTTGATTACGGAGCTTTGTCCAATTGATTTGTTATTGCAAAGAATGGGACGAGAGCATCGCCATAAAGAGCATGATTCCATTCGTCCGATCAACCTTTCAAAACCACGCTGTATGATTTTAAGAGATGGTGAGGAACCGTATAGTGAGGGAAGCAAAGCAGTGTATGCAGAGTATCTTTTGATGAGAACTCAGGCGATTTTGCCTAATCAGATTAGCATTCCGGCAGACATTCCAAGGTTGGTTCAGAAAGTGTATGCAGAGGATGATAGTTTTTGCGAAAATATTATTGGATATAAGAAGGCAAAGAAAAGCTATGAGGATGAAAAGGCAACAAAAGAAAGCAAAGCAAGTGGATTTTTGCTGGACAAACCAAAGGAACGTGAAGCACGAAGAGCGTCAAGCATGGATCAGTGGTTAACAAATACAACATCGGTTAATGACAAAATAGCTCAGGCATCTGTTCGTGATGGAGGTCCATCATTAGAAGTATTGGTTCTCCAGAAACGTGATGGGAAAATAGCTTTTTTGCCAGGGCAGGATGAAAATGAGGCATTGAATGGAAATGAGCTTCCAACGGAGAAGATTTGCATGAAAATTGCAAAGCAGCGACTTCGTCTTCCAAGATCTCTTTGTTGTGGAGAGAGACTCGAAAAGGTAATTGAAGAGCTAGAAACAGAGTTTCAGAATCATTTTGATAAATGGAAGGAATCGTCATGGATTTATGGTGAACTGATATTGCTTTTGGATGATCAATTGTTAGCAACATTAGGAGGTGTACAGTTACAGTATTCAGAAGAGGATGGGCTTATTGAAATAAGAGAATAGGAGGAAAAGGATGGCAGAACCGGAGTTTAATCTATTAGAAGAACCGTGGATTCGGGTTATGACAAAAGATCATAAGATAAAAGAATTGTCATTAACGGATACGTTGATATATAGTCATGAGTATGTAGGTTTGGCGGGCGAGTTAGAGGCACAGAATGTTGCAGTACTTCGATTATGTTTGGCAGCATTGCATACGATTTTCCATCGCTACAATGTAAATGGTGAGCGTGAGGAATTGAACAATAAAGAAATGGCATATGAAAGATGGGAAGATTTGTGGAAGGAAGGTTATTTCCCGGAAGCAATTATACGACAGTATTTCGAACAGCATAAAGATCGATTTTGGTTATTTCATCCTGAAAAGCCATTTTATCAAGCAAATGAAGCAAAAAAAGGAACCGAGTATACGGCAGCAAAGTTAAATGGGGAAGTGTCAGAAAGCAGTAATAAGGTGCGCATGTTTGCTGTAAGAGGTGGTGAGTCAAAATCGCAATTAACATATGCAGAGGCAGCTAGATGGCTTCTTTTCATCAATGGTTTTGACGATGCATCTGCGAAAACAAAAGTAAAAGGTCTTCCGTCTCTTACTGTTGGATGGATTGGGCGCTTAGGAATAGTAGAAGCGATAGGGCATAATCTGTTTGAGACATTGATGCTTAATCTGGTATTTGAAAGAATGGGCGATAAATGGACGGATAATCGTCCAGTGTGGGAGAGGGAACCAAAGGGAGACGAACGAACGGAGATTCCGCTTCCAAATAATCCAGCAGAGTTGTTGACATTGCAATCACGTCGCATTTTGTTGATACGAAAGAAAAGAATGGTTGTCGGATATTATCTGCTTGGTGGCGATTTTTTTTCGAAAGTAAATGCATTTGCGGAGACGATGACTGCATGGAGTCCAATTCCAAATAAAGGCTCTGGTGAAAGTGAATTTCAACCGAAATGTCATGATCCAAAGAAACAGATGTGGAGAGAATTTGGAAATTTATTTTTAGAGGCCAAAGAAGAAACACAAAAACCAGAAAAACGTTTGCCTGGTGTGGTGAGTTGGATTAGCGAACTTAGAACGGAAGGCTGTTTGGGAAAATTCGGTAAAGCTGGGAAAATTATGTTTCGAAGCGTATCTGTGCAGTATAAAGGAAGTCAAAATAGTGCTATTGAAGATACGTTTAGTGATTCTTTAGTGTTTCATTCAGATATACTTGTAAGACAGAAGTGGATGATCTGGGGAAAAAGAATTGAGAATGAAGTAAAGAAATGCGAGGAACTGGCAAGACTGATTGAAGAATTATCGAGAAAATTGAATTTATCGGCGGGATTTAAACGCTCTGGAGAAGAAGCAAAAGCAGAGTTTTATCGACAAATTGATTTGCCATTTCGAAGTTGGTTAGAGGCATTAGATCCGCAGGAAGAACAAGAAAGACCAATTGACTACGAGGAGAGAAAATGCGAAGAATGGCATAAAATGGCGTTAACAATTGCCAAAAGAGTGGCAGATGGTCTTATGGATAATTTGGGACCAGCAGCATTTGTTGGACGAAGGGTAGAAGAAAAAGATAAGTCCTATTGGTGTTGTGCACCAAAGGCATATAATATTTTCTTGTATTGGGTTGCACGGGTGTATCAGGATAAAAATGATAGTCAAACTGAGCAGACGAGTAATTCAAAATGAAAACAAAATAAAAACAAAAATTAAGGAGGAGAAAGGATGGGGGAAACAGTAAAAGAAGCAACTTCGCAGAGCTTAACAAAACAGTTATCTGAATTTGTTTCATGGAGAATTCAATGGCTGAGTTCAATGACCAGAGAAAGTCAAGTCAAAGCAATGCTCGCAAATCTGCGAAGAGGCGTTGGAAAAACACCGGGGGAGTTGCCGGAGCTTTGGGGAACATTATTTCAAAATTTTCCGAAGGCATTAAATGAAAAGGCAAGTGAGATTGAACCATCAAAGGCAGAGTGGGCAGCATATTTGTCACTTACTTTATATGCACTTCATCAACAGGGACATGATATAGAAAAAGAAAATATGCAACGTGATGGAGTAGGGCTTGGAACTGCGGTTCGAAGACTGGTGCCAGAAGGGGAGGCAGAGGAAAATAGTAGTATATTTAGTCGCTTTCAGACACTTGCAACATCGTCAGATATTAAGGAGCTTGCGCATCATCTAAGAGGAATTATTCAGCTGCTCAATCAGGGAAAAATCGGATTAGATTATGTAAAGTTAAGCGAAGATCTGTATCAATACCAGTTTGAAGACAGCAGGAATGGTGTACGTTTGAAATGGGGACGACAGTATTTTGGTGGCATTAAAAAAGAAGAAAATGAAGAACAGAACCATTCTGAAAATAGTAAAAAGAGTGAATAAATAGCATTAAAAATATACAGATACAGCTAGTAAGCTGAGAAAAGAGAGGATTTATTATGGCAAGAAAAAATTTATTTGTTGATATTCATGTACTTCAGACGGTTCCACCGAGCTGCATCAATCGTGATGATACAGGCAGTCCGAAAACTGCAATTTATGGAGGTGCAACTAGAGCGCGTGTATCCTCACAGTCTTGGAAGCATGCAGTTCGTGGATATTTTCGCGAAAAGTTTCCAAGTGACCAGTCTGGTTATCGTACAAAGAAAATTCTCGACCTTGTTGAAGCTGAGATTGCAAAGTTGGCACCGGATCAGGATGCTGAGAAGCTGGCAAGAACAGCTTTGGAAAATGCAGGATTGAAACTAAAAAAGAAAAAGGGAGAAGATGAAGATGGACGCGAAGTAGAAGCACTGTTTTTCATCAGTGAGGCACAAATCAAAGCACTTGCGCAGTTAGCTGTTGCATCCGAAACGGATAAGAAGGCGTATAAAGTAGCATTGCTTGCACAGCCGTCAGTTGATATGGCACTTTTTGGTCGTATGGTTGCTAGTGACCCGTCTTTAAATTTTGACGCATGCTGCCAGGTGGCTCACGCGATTTCAACACATTCAGTACATCCAGAATATGATTATTTTACAGCAGCAGATGATTGTGCATCAAAGGATAATGCAGGTGCAGGTCATATCGGAACCAAGGAGTTTGACTCTGCAACTTTATACCGCTATGCAACTGTAAATGTAGAAGAATTGAAGAAGCTTTTAGGAGCAGAAACTGGTCACGCAGTAGCAGAATTCGCAGAGGCATTTATTAAGTCTATGCCGACTGGTGCCCAGAATGCGTATGCAAATGGTACTTGTCAGGATGCCATTTATGTAACGATTAGAGAGGATCAGCCGGTGAATTTATGTGGCGCATTTGAGAAGCCAATTCGATCTAGTGAGGGATATGTCGAGGATTCAAAGCGTGCACTGTGTGAGTATGCAAAGGATGTTTATACTGACTTTACGGGAAAGCCGGTAAAAGAATTTTGTGTTGGTAAGGGAATGGAAGTCCTTGCACAGAGAACGTCATGTGAGGAGTTAATAAAATCCTTGGAGAGAACCATTGCTGCTTATTGCAGCGAGGAGGCCTGATGAGCACGCTTTTACTCAGGTTTGCAGCACCGTTGCAGGCCTGGGGTACAGAATCGAAATATGATATCCGAAAAACAGATCGGGAACCATCAAAGAGTGGTATTGTAGGTTTTTTGGCAGCTGCACTTGGACGAAGACGCGATGAGTCAGTGGAGGATTTGAATGCGCTTCGAGTCGGAGTGCGTGTGGATCAGGAAGGCAAGATCATACAGGATTTTCATATGGTGCATAAAGATGAAAAGACTTCCTATCTAACAAGAAGATATTATCTTTCGGATGCAATTTTTGTGGTAGGAGTAGAAGCACAGGATGAAGATATAGATATATTGAATGAACTCGAATATGCTGTTAAAAATCCGGTGTATCCGTTATTTCTTGGAAGACGTTCCTGTCCACCGTGTGGTCCAATCGTATTGGGAATACGTGAATGTAATCTGGAAGAGGCCCTTGACACAGAAGTGTGGCAAGTTCCAGAGTGGCGTAGAAAAGAAAACGAAGAGTCTCCTTTCTTACGAAAAATAGTTGAATCGAAAAGTGGCGGAGTTGCACGCAGGGATCTTCCGATTTCCTTTAGTCCATATCATAGAGAGTATGGATATCGTGGAGTGGAGGAAGGCATTTGCTGCCCACAGATAAAAGAGACGGAGCATGATCCAATGAAGGAATTATAGGATTGTAAGTCCTATGAGACAAAAGACAAAAATAGAAACGAGATCGAGGTGATATAGATGTATCTGACACGAATGGAATTAGACATGAGGCGAAAAAAGACGATGCTTGCATTTGCAAATCGCAGGTTATTTCATGGTGCAGTGGAAGCTGCCTTTGAAGGCGAGCGCAAAAGACGCCTGTGGAGAATTGATCGTCTGGGAAATGCGTGCTATCTTTTGATTGTCAGTGAGGACAAGCCAAATCTTCAGTTTGCATTTGAGCAATTTGGTCCATATCAAAAAGAACCATATTGGGAGACAAAATCCTATGACATATTATTAGATCGGATTGAAAATGGAAGCAGATGGCAGTTTCGTTTGACTGCAAATCCAACGATAAGCAGTTCAAAAGATAGAATGGTGAATCAATAGCTGCACAGAAAGAGAAAGAAGATAAAAATAAGGCAGATAACGATACAACAGAGAAAGATACGGAAAACAAAGATATAAAAAATACAGAAACGAAAAGCAAAAGAGGTACAGTCTATGCGCATAGTGTTGAGCGTTTTCAAAGAGACTGGTTTAAAAATCGAACTGAAAAAAATGGTTTTCATGTAGAAGATCGAGATCTGGCGATTGTACAGAGTCAGTGGGTCCAATTTACAAAACGTCAGGAAGGAAATCGAGTTTCCTTTATAAGCGTTACTTATGAAGGAATTTTGACGGTAACGGATAAAGCTGCATTTGTAAGAGTGTTGACAGAAGGAATCGGTCGTGAAAAAGCATATGGAATGGGTATGTTGACTGTTATGAGAGTTTGATAAAAAGAGAGGAGTGAAGAAAAGATGGAACTGTCGGGAATGATTCGACCTGAGTTACAGGAATTGCCTCAAATTGGAGATGCAGATGTCACAGTGGTTTGGGTCGGTAAGCAGGGTGTGCGTTATTGTGCGAGTGGTCATCGGTCTGAGGATACCATGAAAACAGCGAGAAAGAAATTGGACGATGTTTCTGATTATAAGTTTGCAACATTAGCTTCCTAATTTTGGATTGGAAGAGCAAAGACATAGTGCACTTGATGATTGCAGGTTACTTTTTCAAGTGTATGAGAAAATACTGCAAAAATAAAATCATTGACTGTTCAAGTTAAATGAAATGTGTTATAGTAAAAATGGAAGACTAAAGAAAATTAAGCTTTTTTTAGTGTATTCCCCGCGCAGGCGGGGATGATCCTTCGTTGCCGCCTTGCGTTAGTAGTCTCAGCTCGTATTCCCCGCGCAGGCGGGGATGATCCCGTTTTTAGAAATTTGTGTGAAGAAACCCATACGTATTCCCCGCGCAGGCGGGGATGATCCTAGTGGCTTACAGCACACCAGTATGTATCACTGGTATTCCCCGCGCAGGCGGGGATGATCCTAGAGTTGCTTAATTGGAGGTAGACTATGCATAGTATTCCCCGCGCAGGCGGGGATGATCCCATAGAGAAATATGATGCAACGCCTGACTCAGAGTATTCCCCGCGCAGGCGGGGATGATCCTAACTACGACTATATCCATCAAAATCATACGAAGTATTCCCCGCGCAGGCGGGGATGATCCTCTGCGAAGTGTACTTGGAAAGAATTTCTCCACGTATTCCCCGCGCAGGCGGGGATGATCCTTATGTAGAAATTGTACTTACTTCATCTGATGCGTATTCCCCGCGCAGGCGGGGATGATCCCTTGACGGAGAACGGGAATATAAACAGGCGATAGTATTCCCCGCGCAAGCGGGGATGATCCTGATCAGCATCCGTCTCCTCTGGAATATCACAAGTATTCCCCGCGCAAGTGGGGATGATCCTCGTACATAACGCCAGACAGCTCACCATTCGTTGTATTCCCCGCGCAAGCGGGGATGATCCCGAGCAGGTACCATACGAAATGCAGCTAATGGAGTATTCCCCGCATAAGCGGGGCTTTTTTATTGTTTCAGATAGACAAAACGGTCTGATCTTGCTATACTCAAAGCAAGAAATAAAACTTAAAAACATTCAAAAAATCTTTTGAAAACGCAGGAGGAAAAAAATAATGGGCAACGGAATAAAACCAACCATCTATAGCCACTTTACACTTGGCGATATGGCGGCATACTACATGTTGGAGAAGGAAGATAATCAGATTGAGTTGTTATTGATCCCAACTCAAAAAGAAAAAAAATTAACAGAAAATCTTGACGCAATGCTCGACAGCAAATGCTTACATGGTGATAGTCTCATCCAGGTAAAGCTGCTAGACGACATTTATCCTGGTGCATACGGACCGGGTACAAGTATGCGAAACAGCGGGACAGTAGACGAATGCCGCTTTGAAAAGCAGGTACATAAAACCGAAGGTACAAAAGAAATTATCGAGACTTGGCTTGAGGATGGCAGAGGTCATCACTTTGTTCACATACTGACATGGACAAAGGGCGAGTATGCGCTGGGCAGCACAACCACTATAATCAATAATGACGATGCTCCAACCACCCTCGAATTGCTGACAAGCTTCTCCATTGGACTTATCTCTCCATTCGAGGAAGCCGATGCATCTGAGTGTCTAAAGCTTCACCGCATCCGCAGCAAGTGGAGTCAGGAAGGCCGCCTTGTTACCGAGTCCGCAGAGGATTTGCAGCTTGAGCCATCATGGGCATACTGGCAGGTAAATTCAGCGCGTTACGGTCAGATCGGTTCCATGCCAGTCAAAGGATATTTCCCATTTGGAGCAGTCGAAGACACAAAGGCTGGTGTTGTATGGGCAGCGCAGTTAGCGATAGAGTGCTCTTGGCAGATGGAGTTTTACCGCAGAGATGATGGCATGGCATTTTCAGGTGGTCTTGCAGACCGTGAGTTTGGACAGTGGATGAAGACCATCCAGCCGGGTGAATCTTTTACTACACCGAAGGCAATTCTTACTGTTTGCAGCAGCGATGAGCGCGCAGGAAGTACCGTCGATTATGCATGTCAGCGACTGACTCAGTATGCACAGAAGTATGTAAATGCAGCACCGGAAAGTGAGCAGCATCTTCCAATCTTGTTTAATGAGTATTGTACCACATGGGGATTGCCATCCCATGAAAATATTAAGGGAATCCTTGAAGCTGTTAAAGGAAAGGGTCTTGAATATTTTGTTGTTGACTGTGGTTGGTTTGTTGAGGAAGGTGTACACTGGAGCCGCAGCATGGGAGACTATGTTCCTTCAGATCGCTTGTTTCCAGAAGGTCTTGGTGCAGTAAGTGAGGATATCCGTAAGGCAGGTATGAAACCAGGTATTTGGTTTGAAATTGATAACGCAGGCTCAAAATCCCACGTTTATTCCGAGCGTGAGGATCTGATGCTTCACCGTGACGGAAAGGTGCTTACGACAAAGGAACGCCGTTTCTTTGATATGAGTAATCCAGACGCGATTGCATACTTAACAGATAAGGTAATTGGTCAGCTGAAAAAATACAACTTTGACTACATGAAGATGGATTATAACGATACAATTGGCCTTGGCTGTGATGGTGCAGAGTCACTTGGAGAGGGTCTTCGCCGCGACCGTGAGGCATCCGTTAATTTTGTGCGTAAAGTAAAGGAAGAGATTCCGGGTATCATTTTGGAAAATTGTGCATCTGGCGGTCATAAGTTAGAGCCTCTGATGATGAGTGAGTGCAGCATGGCATCTTTCTCTGATGCGCACGAGTGCGAGGAAATTCCAGTCATTGCGGCATCCCTTCACAGAAGTATTTTGCCGAGACAGAGCCAGATTTGGGCCGTTATCAGAAAGACTGATTCTGTGAAGCGTATCGGCTACACCGTTGCGTGTACGTTTCTTGGCCGCATGTGCTTCTCTGGTGATGTGACTGAACTGAGCGCAGAGCAGTGGAAGGCAATCGAAGATGGAATGGCATTCTATAAAAAGGCAGCACCAGCAATTCGCGATGGTTATAGTTATATTTACAGCCATAAGGGAAGCAGTGATCGCCATCTGACTGGCTGGCAGGCAGTGATCCGCGTGCAGAGTGAGGAAGGAAAGCTCTATGAAGGAAAGCATGAAAGTGCATTTGTTACAGCGCATATTTTCCATGGCGAAGTTCCAGAAAAGCTTGTGATTGATCTGCCAGAGGGCTGCCCAAACACGATCGCAGAAGTTTATGCACCAACCGCTATTACCGCAAAGGTAGAGGGCAGACAGCTAATCATCACGCCATCCGAGGAGATGGAAGCAATTAGTGTGCTGTTAAAATAATTTCAACTATTGATTTGCAAAAGCAAAAAATGATGTGTATAATAAGCTGTAGTAAACAATAGGAGGATAAGAGATCATGAAAGATCAGAATTGCGCATATTGCATGGAGGGTGAGCTAGTTGCTGCTTTCGGAATTAAAATTTGTGAGTTAGAGACTTCAAAGGTATATCTGTTCAAGGAGCAGAGTCATCCAGGAAGAGTCATCGTGGCACATAAAAAGCATGTGAGCGAGATTGTTGAACTGACCCCAGAGGAGCGCGCTGCTTACATGGAAGATATTGCAAAGGTGGCACAGGCAATGCATGAGCTGTTCCATCCAGACAAGGTAAATTATGGTGCATACGGTGATACAGGTCATCATCTGCATTTCCATCTTGTTCCAAAATATAAGGATCAGTACGAGTGGGGTGGCGTATTTGCTATGAACCCGGGCGAGAAGAAGCTGACTGATGAAGAGTATGAAAAGATGGTAAAGCGTTATCAGGAAAAGCTCGTAGGCGGAGCTAACAATTGATGATGGATGCATTTGAAATGCTGCAGGAGCTTCTGGCACAGGGTCAGTTTGAACTGATCCTGCCAGAAGCTTTTGAAACAGCAAAATTAATGGATAAGCTTCGTCTTGTATATCTGATGAATGATGCAGTGGAAAGTTTTCTTGTCTTTCATCAGGTTAAAATGACTGGAAGCTATCAAAGTGATTATGAGGGTGAATTGGACGCATCCTTGCAGAAAGACGGTGACGGATATGTATTATCCGTATGGCAGGGAGAATGTGTCGTCACGCTCTTTTTTAAACGGCTTGAACTAGAAGTTCATCTGTATGAATATAGTGGAATCGGTCATTTCTGGATGAAAAGCGATGAGGATCTTCGTGTATTAGAATACCAGATTGCAATCCTGCGTGATAAGTACCATTATCTAGGTGAGGAGTACTGTACTGAAAAAGAAAGGCAGCTCGCCAGTCTTGCTGATTTTCCACCGCTGAATGCGTGCAGCTATCCGGCAGTGCCAAAGCAGTATCGTGTGGGATCAGAAGATCTAAAAGAAGTTGCGCCAGAGGCGATAGAGCTGATGGAAGCTTTTGCTGTGCAGGCCAAAGACCGCGAATTGATTCAGCTGCTTAGGCTATATGAAGGCTTTCCAAAGCCAGTGATTGCAAAGCAGATTGCGAAGCTCTTAAAAAAGAAAAAACATGAAAAAATCACTCAGCTGATTTCTGAATGTCTAAAGGAAGAAAATAAAAAATATCCGCGCCGAACTTTTTCTAAGGAAGCAGATAAAAATCTGAGTCAGCTGCTTAAAAAGGCAGAGGCAGAGAGGCTTGAACTTAATAAAAAAGGCATCCGCGCAGAGGTATTTCGTGAAGAACCGTTTACCATGGCGCAGGATGACCTTGATTTTCATGTTTATTTACTGATTTGGCAAAATGGATGGCACAAAAAGCGAGTGACAGTAGAGGAAATCAAATAGGCTTAATTAATTTTCATCCGTATTATCTTCGTTGGCAAAAAATTGATGCCATTCAGGAATTGGCTCATTTTTTTCAATGGCATTTTCCACAGCGGCATAATAGCGCACTTTTTCACGGATATGAACAAGATCATTTTGAAGTTCCTCAATTTGATTTAAAATATCTTGCTCGTGGTCAATCATCATCTGGCTGATGTCGTGTGCATGATCTTCCATATGCTCTTCATAGAGGTAAAACTGGCGGATTTTAGCAATTGAAAGGCCAGTTCGTTTAAAACACATAATTCCGCCCAAACGGTCAATATGCGACTGATTGTAAATGCGAGCACCAGAAGCGGTGTGGACAACATCTGTCAGAAGACCAAGATCTTCGTAGTAACGAAGCGTCGAAGCAGGAAGTTTGTATAGATTTGAAATCTGTCGGATTGTATAAGTTGGCTGGTCAGTCTTTTTTGCCTCATTTATTATATCATTTGAGTTTGATGAATGCGTCATAAAATGCCTCCTGAGTAATTTATAAAAACACTTGACTTCAAGTTAACTTGAAGTGATAAAGTAAGTGTATCAGAAGATTCAAAAAGAATCAATGCAGAAAGGGAGAAGAAGTATGTATATTGCAGAAAAAACAAGATATGAAAACATGAAGTATAATCGCTGCGGAGCAAGTGGTTTAAAGCTTCCGGCAGTGTCACTTGGCTTATGGCACAATTTTGGTACAAACGGAAATTTTGATACCATGATGGCTATGTGTGAAACTGCATTTGATAATGGTATCACACATTTTGATCTGGCAAATAATTATGGCCCAGTTCCAGGAGCAGCAGAGGAAAATTTCGGACGTATTTTAAAGAAGAGCCTTGGTGCATACCGTGACGAGTTAGTTATTTCAACAAAGGCTGGTTATGATATGTGGGAGGGCCCTTACGGAAACTGGGGCAGCAAGAAATATTTAGTTGCCAGTCTTGATCAGAGCTTAAAGAGAATGGGACTTGACTATGTGGACATTTATTATCATCACAGACCAGATCCAGAGACTCCACTTGAAGAGACAGCAAGAGCCCTTGATGGCATTGTAAGAAGCGGAAAAGCTCTTTATGTTGGAATTTCCAATTATAATAAAGAGCAGACTATTGAGATTGCAAAGCTCTTTAAAGAGATGGGTACTCCATTTATTATCAATCAGCGCAAGTACTCTATGTTTGATCGTACTATTGAAACTGATGGTTTAAAGGATTATGCATCAAAGAATGGAATCGGAATTATCACCTTCTGCCCATTGGCACAGGGTCTTCTGACTGATCGTTATCTGCATGGTATTCCGCAGGACAGCCGTATTCGTACTGATGGAAGATTCTTAAAAGAGAACGCAATCACCGAGGAGACATTGGCAAAGATCAACGCATTAAATGAGATTGCAAAGAAACGTGGTGAAAGCCTTGCACAGATGGCACTTGCATGGATTCTTCGCGATGGCGATATCACAAGCGTTCTTATTGGTGCATCAAAGCCAGCTCAGATTTTAGACAACATCGGAATGCTGAATGCTCCTGTATTTACAGAAGAAGAGAGAGCAAAGATCGACGAGATCTGCAGCAAATAAAAATAGATCATAAATGACAGCGAAAACCATCAAGACTTGATATTGATATCAACATGTCCTGATGGTTTTTGTTTCTAAATTTTATACTTGACAGAATATACTTCACTGCGGTATAGTAAAGCACAGTAGTGATAACGAGAAGAAGTCTGCTGGAAAGAGGCAGCGGCCCACCGAAGGAGTAACACTCTCAGGTACCTTTTAAGGGAGAAACTGCAGATGGATCGTATCTCTGGAGACATCCGTAAAATCGGAGGCCGAAGGTGCAATTGTGCGTCAGCGCAGGAATCTCTCAGGCAAAAGGACAGAGAAAAAGAGAATGAGTACGTGTATTCTTTTTTAGCCCGTGTTTCCAGAAAAACTGCCAAAAGAAAAAGATGGGAGAAGGAAACATGTGGAGTGCAATTCAAAGTGTTCTGAAGCAAATTGATGATTTTGTCTGGGGTGTGCCGCTAATGGTACTGATTTTGTCAGGTGGACTTTTACTGACTGTCCGTCTTGGACTTTTGCAGGTGCGAAAACTAGGGCTTGCTTTAAAATGGATGGTTCAAAATGAGGAAGAAGGTGAAGGCGAAATCAGCAGTTTCGCTGCACTTTGTACTGCACTAAGTGCAACTATTGGAACTGGAAATATTGTAGGTGTAGCAACGGCTGTATGTGCCGGAGGTCCAGGTGCTCTTTTTTGGATGATTATGGCAGCTTTTCTTGGAATGGCAACAAAATATTCCGAGGGCTTACTGGCTGTAAAATATCGTGTCGTTGATGAGAGTGGTCATAGTCTTGGCGGACCATTCTATTATATCGAAAAAGGAATGGGAAAAAACTGGAAATGGCTCGCTAAGATTTTCGCTTTCTTTGGTGCCTGTGTTGGCCTTTTTGGTATTGGAACTTTCAGTCAGGTCAATGGTATCTCAAGTGCAGTTGTAGGATTTTTTGATCCAGATAAATCTTTCGCTGTAACAATTCCTGGTCTTGGAACCTATTCCTGGGTTGTTGTTATTGCATCCCTCGTTCTGACATTTTGCGTTGCTGCCGTTATTATCGGTGGTGTAAAGCGAATCGCAAGCGTCAGTCAGGTTGTTGTTCCATTTATGGCGATTATTTATTTTATTTTTGCGTTGGCACTTGTTCTGTGCAATATTAAGGAAGTACCGCAGGCAATTGTTACGATCGTTCAGGCCGCATTTAATCCAAAGGCCGTGACAGGCGGTGTTGTTGGAAGTATGCTCGTTGCAATGCAAAATGGTGTTGCTAGAGGTATTTTCTCAAATGAGGCAGGTCTTGGAAGTGCACCGATTGCAGCAGCGGCAGCACAGACAAAGGAGCCAGTCCGTCAGGGCCTTGTCAGCATGACAGGAACCTTCATTGATACGATTGTAATCTGTACACTTACTGGATTGTCAGTAGTTATCACAGGCGCATGGCAGGTAGAAGGACTTGAGGGCGTTCAGGTAACAACTTATGCATTCCAGAATGGTCTTCCATTTTCCAATCAGTTCTGCGCAGCAATTTTGATGATCTGTCTTGTATTCTTTGCGTTCACAACGATTCTTGGATGGGATTATTATGGCGAGCGCTGCCTTGAATATCTGACAGGAAAAGATGAAAAGAAGATTAAAATTTATCGCTGGCTGTACATCTTGGCTGTATTTATTGGACCGTACATGACAGTAGCAGCAGTATGGACGATTGCAGATATTTTTAATGGTCTTATGGCACTTCCGAATATGATTGCACTTTTTGCACTAAGCGGTGTTGTAGTAAAAGAGACAAAACGTTTCTTTGAGGTATATACAGATCAGAAAATGGCAAATAAAAAATCAAGTGCAAGCATCAAGGATGCAGCAGAAAATTAAAAAATAGAAAATAAAATTTTTGCAACTATTTAGAGCCATCGAGGATGTCGCAGTCTTCGATGGCTCTGTTCGTTTTTCTCATTTTTTTTATCTTTAAATTTTTTATTTTGCTGCATCGTTGTTTGTATGTTATGCAATGTGTTTTTCTTTCCTTGTAAGAATCAAAAATGCAATAACGCAGATGATTACAGACAACAGAGAACCAGTTGCAGTTGCGAGTCCCATAGGAAATAGTGTATTCGAGAACAGCTTTGACGTCAGGTATACACCAGGAACACATACCAGTGAGATGGCGATAATATTGTGAATGAAGGAAAGAATCGACTTCTGGCATGCACAGAAATAACCGCTGAAGCTAAAGTGAATACCGGCAAACATGCAGTCCCATATGTAGCCGCGAAGATATTGACCTCCTGCGAGAATTACACCATTATCGGTAGTGAACAGACCAACCACTGGCTCTGCGATAAATTGGATGATAATAGCCACAATCAGACCAAACCCAGCCGTGATAAAGATTGCATAGCGAAGTGTAAGTTTGGCACGCTCTGGCTTTCCGGCACCGATGTTTTGAGCACCAAGTGCAGAGACAGTAGAGAGCATCGAGGATGGCACCAAAAACAAGAAGCTGATTACCTTCTCAACAATGCCGACGGCGGCGGAATCGGTCAGACCACGCTTGTTTGCAATGATGGTAATAATAATAAATGCAATCTGAATCAAACCATCCTGGCAGGCGATTGGGATTCCGATCTTTAAGATTGTGCCGCAAACATTGCGCTTCGGGCGAAAATCGGATGGCTTTAATGAGATTCCAGTTTTGCGTTTTACAATTACAAAAAGAGAAACGATAACGCTGATAGCCTGAGAGACAGTTGTACCGAGTGCCGCGCCAGCTGGACCAAAGTGGCATAGTCCAATGAAAATGTAGTCAAGAATGATGTTTGCCACACAGGCAACAGCGATGAAATACATTGGACTTTTTGAGTCACCCATTCCGCGGAAAATGGAACTGATAATGTTGTATGCTGTGATAAAAGGAATGCCGATAAAGCAGATTGTAAGGTAAGCGATAGTGCCAGAAACGGCTTCTTCTGGTACGGACATGATCATGGTAATCGGACGGATTACGCATAACAGTGCGCCAGTCAGGCAGACAGATAAGATCAAAAATAAAGTGACCGTGTTTCCGGTGGCGGCAGCGGCATCATCCTTTTTATTTGCACCGATTGCCTGTGCAATGCTGACTGTTGTGCCCATGGCAAGGCCGACGATCATGACGGTTAGCATGTGCATGACCTGACTTCCGATTGAGACAGCTGTGGTTGCGGCGACACCTTCAAACTGACCGATGATGAAAAGATCTGCCATGCCATAGAGCGTCTGCAAAAAGTAAGAGAACAAATATGGCAGCGAAAAGAAGAGAATATTTTTTAAGACGCTGCCTGTGGTAAGATTTTTTTCCATGAGAAAGCCCCCTTTGTGGTTTGCAAAATGTTTCGCTTTATTATAAACTATATATCCATTGTAGAGTCAAGAAAAATAATAAATATAAAATGATATTTTTGTGGATGCAGCAAGCAAATTTTTGGATTATAATAAAAAGACTGATAGAGCAGATTCATTGCAAATAAAACTGTCAGATTCAAATTTGATAATGAAAATTATAGCGAAACGATAGGAAGGAAACAAATATGCAGAACGAGAACAATAAGAATGAAACTTTAAAAGAATCAAAGACAAGCCCTTGGCTTGATTGGGCAGTAAAATTACAGGCCATTGCTCAGGCAGGTCTTACCTACGGAAAAGATGTTTATGACAGAGAGCGTTATGAGCAGATTCGTGATATTGCCGCAGAGATGATCAGTCTGCATTCAGGCATTTCAAAGGAAAAAGTTGTCGATCTTTTTTGCAGTGAGACAGGATACCAGACACCAAAGTTAGACACGCGCGCCGCAGTATTTCAAGATGGAAAAATTCTTCTTGTAAAAGAAAATAATGGTACATGGTCTCTTCCAGGCGGCTGGGTTGATGTGGATGTATCTGTGCATGACAATATTATTAAAGAGGTCAAAGAAGAATCTGGTCTTGATGTCACTGTCGATACTGTAATTGCTATTCAGGATCGAGAAAAGCATAACCAGCCAGTCTATGCGTGGAAAGTCTGCAAGGTATTTGCTCTTTGCAGTGTTGTAGGTGGATCTTTTGAGGAAAATATTGAAACATCCGAGAGTCGTTATTTTTCTGAAGAGGAAACTTCTAAATTAAAATTAGCAGAAGAAAAGAATAACATAGAGCAGATTCATATGTGCTTTGAGGCAGCACGCACGCCAAACTGGAAGACACAGATTGATTGAACGCCATTCTACTACTGTTTCTGATTGCAAAATATCCTGATTTCGGGTATGCTGTACATAACACAAAGTGCGCGAAATTATGTGTTAATGAATTTTAGAAAGAGGGAAAAAGGAATGGATGAAAAAAAATTAGGACCACTTTTAAGTGACGAACAATTCTTTGGTGAATGTTTGAATCTTGATTATCCGGGAATGGAAGCTGTGAAGGAGGCTGTTGCCGACAAAGATTATAGTCTTGCAAAAAAGGAAATGGCATCTTATATTCGCAAAACATTAGATGCAGATCGTTTCTTTGAGATTCCATATGAGATTCCGGAGAATATTTATAAGCTTCCGGGTGAGAGTGATGCAAAGGCAGCAGAGCGAATCTGCAATCATACGCTTGTGTCTGTTGGTGTTCCTTGTGAGTATGGAAAAGAAAATACAGTTGATTGGGAAGCAAATCCTACATACAATGGCTATAAAGAATGGACATGGCAGTTGAGCCGTCACAATGATATCAAGCTTTTGGCGCATGAATATAACAAGACAAGGAATGAAAAGCTAGCATATGCAGCAGCCGAGTTAATGGATTCATGGATGAAACAGGCAGTGTGCCCGGATGCAGACTGTGCTGGATATAAGACAAAATGTTGGAGAACTATTGAGTGTGGTATTCGTATGGGTGCAAACTGGCCATATATTTTATTTACTTTTTATAAGACACCAGCATTTACTGATGATATTTTGATCAACTGGTATAAGTCAGTATATGAGCATGGTGAGCGTCTTAGCAAAAATCATATGACCGGAAACTGGCTGATCATGGAGATGAACGGTCTTGGTCAGATTGGTATTTTATATCCGCAGTTTAAAAAGTCAGAAAAATGGCTACAGCAGGCACTTGAAAGTCTCGATGAGGAGCTTGATCGCCAGATTTATCCGGATGGTTTCCAGTATGAGCTGACGACAAATTATCATGATGTCGTTATCAACAACTATCAGCGTTTTATTGAAGTTGCTTACAAGTTTGGAAAAACAATTCCAGATACACTTCTTGAAAAGTTGTCAAGAGCATGTGAGCTTGATATCAAATTGATGATGCCAGATGGCAAAACACCAGATCTAAACGATGGATGCAGACGTGATGTAAAGGGTTCTTATGAGATAAGAAAGAGAATCATTCCAAATGATAAGAGAGCAAAATGGATTACAGAAGGTGATGAGACAGGAAAGCCAGAATATACATCAGCAGCTATGCCATGGTCAGGCTTTGCTGCACTTCGTACCGGTTGGGAACAGGATGATACCTGGGCATTAATGGATGCTGCGCCATTTGGAAAAGCTCATCAGCATGAGGATAAGCTGTCTGTTCTTCTTTATGCACATGGAAAGTTTTTGCTGACAGAGGGTGGAAATTATGCCTATGATGAGTCTGAGATGAGAAGCTATGTTCTATCAACCAGATCTCACAATACTGTACGTGTAGATGGACAGGATCAGAACCGCAGAAAGACTTATGCATGGAAGGAAGAGGATATTAAAAAGAAGTCCAATTTAGAGTGGAACTTCTCTGAAAAGTGGGACTATGCAAAGAGTGCTTATGATGAGGGATATGGTGAAGACCAGGATAAGGCACCTGTTCATGAGAGAGCAATTTATTTTATCGCGATAAAAATCAGCCGCTTTTAATCACGGTTGATCGTCTGTCGGATACAAAGAGCAACACTGCAACTCATGATTGGGATATTTTATGGCATATTGACAGTGAAGTGGAAAAGCAGACAGATAAGTATATCAGATTTTCAGACGTTGACATTGCATGGTCAAATGGAGAGACTTCAATTATCGCAGGACAGGAAACACCAGAGTGGCAGGGCTTCATTGCAACAGGAACAAAGCAGGGTATGTATCGTGCAGTGCCATGTGTAGATACAAAAGTAAATGCAAATGCAGTTCGTATTGTAACAGTGCTTGCACCATATCAGGCAGGTGCGCAGTGCAAACGTCTTGTTGGCGTAAAGGCATCCTTAGACGCAGCAGATATGGATATTACACTTGTTTTTGATGATGGCAGTGAATGGGCACTTAACGAGGAAGAACTTCGTAAGCTCGCATAATCAGCTTATTATATAGGTGAAAATTTTATAATTATTTAGAACCATCAGGGACGGAAATTATTCCTATCCCTGATGGTTTTTTGATTAATGTAAATAGTAAAGAGGGTTAAAAAATTAGAATTTACTATTGCATTTTGAAATGAATGGTGTTATATATGGTAATATCACTAATATGACACCACTTTACAACTTTATAGATGACTCATATTTTGCGAAAATGCCTGTTTTAAGGCATTTATCACAGAGGTTGATTTTATCTGGTTTTCGACTTTCTCCACGAAAGTGGCAAAAACTACCTGGCTGCGAATTCCTTCGCTTAGGGCAAATCTGAAATCCTGAACACTTTTATTCCTGTAGCCGGCAAATTTGTCATCGACATAAGGCAAAAGCTTCATTGCGGCATAGCTGATATTTATCAGATTGATCAGCATTTCGATTCCTTTGCGGCTGCGCACCATGTAACTGCATAAAGACCAGAATGTTTTCTGCTCATAGTAACTTATTTCTATATTCCATCTGCATGAATAAAGAAAAAGTGGGATATATTGAAATCACTCACTGCCAGTCTGGTTCAATGGTGCTTTTTCCTGCCATACGCAGAAAATTTCTGTTATTCCGGCAAGAAAATGCTGGTACAGGAATCTGATTGAATGAGCTGACTCCAATGCGAGTATTGAAAGTACCAGTAAAAATAATGTTTCTGCCGTAGGAACAGAAAAAGTTTCAAAATATGCTAAAAAATATTTATGAAGTCTACCAATTAATGAGTTTTCGTTGTATAATGTCTTTGTCGTACAGGGTCACTTTCCTTTGTAATTTTTTTGTACAAATTCATTATACAGCAGAAAGCCCTGTACGATTTCTTTTTTATGAAAAAAGTTGTAAAGTGGTGTAGAGAAAAAGGGATAGAGAAAATTGACAAGCAAGACATATGAAATTGGTTCATTACAACAATATAAATATGTTGTTGTTTTATCAGAATATGAAGGTAATATTTTGCTGAGTAGGCATAAAAAGAGGACAACATGGGAGACACAGGGAGGGCATATTGAATTTGGAGAAGAACCGTTGGAAGCAGCAAAGAGAGAACTATATGAAGAATCTGGTGCGATTGATTTTGAGATAGAACCTTTGTGTGATTATTGGGCAGGAGTTGAAGGTACTGATGACTGGGCTAATGGAATGGTGTTTCATGCTATAATTCGTAAGTTAGGAGATATTCCGAAAAGTGAAATGGCTGAAATAAAGCAATTCGATGAGCTTCCACAGAATTTAACATATCCTGATATAACACCAGTGTTATTTCAATATTTGTTTGAGAACAGAAAATAATGAGGATTCAGAGGTGAATGCGGAAATGGATATTTCTTTCAAGGTTAATAACGAGAAGTTTAATTATAGAGTTTGTGCGATGATAATATCTGATAACAAAATTTTAGCTATGCATGATGAACGTTCTCCTTATTTTTATTTGCCAGGTGGTAGAGTTGAATTGGGAGAAACAGCGGAACATGCTGTGGTTAGAGAAGTACAAGAGGAGCTTTGTGTAACCACAAAAGTTATAAGACCATTATGGTTGAATCAAGCATTTTTTACGGAAGATGTTGATAAATTGAATTACCATGAGTTATGCTTATATTTTTTGATGGATATTTCTGAAACAGATATTCTTTCAAGGGGAAACAAATTTTCTTTGCAAGAAGGTAATCATACACATGATTTTGAATGGTTGGAGTTTGAACGTCTTGAAAAAGAATACTTCTATCCGTTGTTTTTGAAGAAGGAAATTTTTCATTTGCCGGAGAAGTTTACAATTCGTACAGAATGTGAGTAGAAGTTTTGGAGTTAGGATATATTGCTTGATAAGTTGAGTGGCACTCAACTAATGCGCCATTGAGTATAAGAATGCTTGTGCTATAATTATATTAAACGATGTTGGGGTCAAAAGCCTTGGGCTAAAATCTTTGCAGATGAGCTCTTTCCGGCAATCGATGAAAAACGATTTTCTGTATTATACAGCGAGCAGGAATCAAGACCAAATACACCTGTGAATGTAATTGTAGGTGCTCTTATCATCAAAGAAATGTTCGATTATGCAAATGTAAAAATTTAAAGATGAAAGGCAGAGTATTATGATTTCAAGAAATGAATATCGCGGCTGTGTAAAAGCAAATGTTTTAAAGGAAGACTGGGAGACCGCACTCGCCCAGACAAAGACACTTGTGCAGGAGCAAAAGGAGCAGAACAAGGTACTGACTGTATGCCTGTATCAGCATAAAAATATGCTGTTTTTATACATGGAAACCTTACAGGATGGCATCTGTCCGCAGACACTTCTCGCACCACTTGTACCTTATATGGAACAGTGGCCGGAGGAAAACGGATTAACACCATGGGCACCTATGTATCATATTTATCATCACAGTATTCCAGGTGATGTTTCTGAGTGGGTAAAAGAGCGCGCTTCAAATGAGAACCGCATTGGTCGTATTGCATTTTTAAAACCAGAAAAGCTGTTTTCTTATACTTATTGGCATTATGCAATTGTTCAGGAAGGATTGCTTAAGGGAGATAAATATCAGTATATATCACTGCATGAAAATGTTCTGTTTTCGTATTTTGAGGAGCCGCGTCACAACGTAAATATTACAGGAAAAGAGGAAGAATCAAAAGTAATAGATGGTTGGATGGCAGTCGACCCGGAGAGTCATTTTGATCGTGAAAAAGCTTGCGGAAATAACTTCCTTGTAATTGATCCGATTATGATTGTGTAATTACAAAAAAATCTAAAGCCCATACTGGCTCGCTTTAACGAAACGGATCAGTATGGGCTAAAATTATGTGTGAAAATTATGGAAAGTATTTGTGCTTTTACTTGCGCTTACACTTCTTCACGTTTTCTTCTCAGTAAAAGAACAGAAAGAACTAAGACAGCTGGGAAAACACAGCCGGCAAGTACACCAATTTTTAAATTATCATTTGCGGCTTGTGTAACAAGTCCAACGATGCCAGGTCCAACAGCGCCTCCGAGATCACCTGCCATAGCAAGAAATGCGAACATAGCAGTTCCGCCGAGTGGAATTTTTTGTGAAGCAATGCTGATTGTGCCTGGCCACATGATGCCGACAGAAAAGCCGCATAAGCCGCATCCAACAAGATTTAAGAATGGAAGCGGTGCAAGTGCTGCGAGCAGATAGCATATAAGACAAAGTATGCCAGAGGCGATCATAAACTTCATCAGATCAAGTTTTTCACCATATTTTCCATAGAAAAAACGACTGATGCCCATCATAATGGCGAACAGGCAAGGCCCTATTATATCGCCGATATTTTTTGAAATGCCAAGAGCGGATTCTACATAAGCTGATGCCCACTGAGCCATAGAAATCTCACTTGCACCGGCACAGACCATAAGAATGAGTGCAATCCAGAAAATTGGAATATGGAAAAGCTGGTGTATGCTGAACCCCTCACCTTCCTCTGTCAGAGACTCAATTGGACATGAGATGAAGTTAAAAGTATTGCACAGTGGAATCAAAGCCCAGATGCAGGATAAAATGCGCCAGTTTTCAATGCCAAAGATGGCAAAAAAGATCGTTGAAAGTAAAATAACTCCAACGGAGCCCCAACAATAAAAGGAGTGCAGAAGACTCATAACGCTGTCTTTATTATCAAATGGACATGCTTCTACAATAGGACTGACAAGCACTTCGATGAGACCACTTCCCATTGCGTAAATGATTACACTGATTAAAACGCCAACATAAGGATCTGGAAGAAGACTTGGTAAAAATGCAAGTCCGATTAGTCCGGCAGCGGATAAAATCTCAGACGCGACAACACTTTTTCGGTATCCGATTTTGTCTACGTATTTTGCACAGAACAAATCAATAAGCAGCTGCGTAAAGAAAAATGCCGTTGAAATAAAAGCTATCTTTCCAAGTGAAATCTGATACGTCCGATGAAAGGTCAAAAACAACAACGGTGCAAAATTTGCTGTAATTGCCTGAGTGATAAAGCCAAGATAGCAGGCAATCATCGTTTTTTGATACTTGTTTTCATAGAGAAAAAATCCTTCCTATTAAACTTTTAGGTATCGTAGTCGTTTCCTTAAAAGAACAAATACGATAACGTCTTGCTGTATGATAGCGCAAAATGGTTTTATTTTCACTGGAATATATCTGATTTTTATTGTATAATATCGTATATTTGTGTTGATTTGGGAGGAATTCGAAAGAATGAATTTTAACACATTTTATAATAAAATTTTGACAGACGAAAATATGATGGAAACCATTCGGCACAGCACAAGTGCGTATCCGTTTCGGTTTTACTATGATAATTTAGCATTGTTTGATTTCCATTGCATTGAATGGCATTGGCATGTTGAATTTGAATTTGTATATGTGGAAAAGGGAACTGCTATGTTTTGGGTGGGCGAAAAGCAAGTTACACTGAAACAGGACAAGGTTTATTTGTAAACTCTAAGATATTGCACCGCTTTTATTCAAAAGAGGGGGCAGTGATCCCTAATTTTGTTTTTATAGCGACATTTATCGCACCACAGAGTAGCTTAATCTACAAAAAATATGTGGAACCAATCGAACATTCCACGCTGGAAGGCTTGATTTTTTTGCCAGAAATACCGTGGCAGGCGGACGTCTTACATGTCATGGAAAAGATTGTGAAAGTACAGAAAGAGGAAAAGGATGCAGAATTGAAAACATCCTTTTTAATTCAGGAACTTTGGTATTTGATATATTTGCATGTTGAAGAAACAAAGCTAGAGGAAAAAAAGGAAGACTTTACATCTTCTCAGGCCAGGCTGCAATTAATGATGCAATATATTCACAAACATTTTGGAGAAAAAATTTCGTTGGAGGATATTGCAGAGCAGGCAGTTGTGAGTAAAAGCACGGCATTAAATTTATTTCGAAGATACCTGCATGACACACCAGTACATTACCTGTTAAAATATCGTTTGCAGGAATCAGCCAGTCTATTGGTTACAACTCAGAAAAAAGTAATAGTGATCGCTCAAAATGTTGGTTTTGAAAATGTTGATTACTTTTGCAAAATGTTTAAAAAATATTATAAAATGACACCGACAGAATATAGAGAAAAACATATCACGAGGTTTTTGATATTTGAAAAGAAGTAATTGGATTTGCCAATGCAGATGGTGGTGTTGTATATGTCGGCATCCGTAAAGATGGAGCTGTAATTGGTGTGGAAGATCCTGATTCTGTAATGCTTCAAATTGTAAATTCATATTAAGAAAAAGGAAACGTCGTCCCTTTAGGGACGTTTTTACAGCTTGACTTTCATTGGAATATACAGTATATATACAATGAAAGTAAGAAAGGAAAATACAGTATCATGAATAACGATAAATATGAACTTCTTGCACAGCAGCTTCAGGCATTAATCGAGGGAGAACCTGATCTGATTGCAAATTTGTCGAATGCGTCCGCTGCAATAAATGAGGCGTTAGAAAATATTAACTGGGCTGGATTTTATCTTGTGAAGGAAAATATGCTTGTACTAGGACCATTTCAGGGAAAGCCTGCCTGCATCCGCATCCCGTTTGGAAAAGGTGTATGCGGAACAGCAGCAAAAAAGGATGAGACACAGCTTGTAAAGGATGTACATGAGTTTCCGGGACATATTGCATGTGATAGTGCATCTCGCTCGGAGATTGTAATTCCAATTCATGACAAGAACGGTGCAGTGGCAGCAGTACTTGATATCGACAGTCCAGAGCTGGACCGCTTTGATGAGACGGATCAGAGTGGACTGGAGCATTGCGTGAAGATTCTTGAAAAGTACTTAGTGTTCTAAGAGGCTAAGCAAAAAACACAAAACACTACTTTCCAAGCAGAATCATCAATCACAAAACTTGTAAAGTAGTGTAATTCAAGATTTATTGATATATATTTAATTTAAAATGATTGCTCTTTGATATTCCTTTTGATACACTGTATGGTATACAGAAAATCAAAAGGAGTATTTTATTATGCGGTGCCTTCTAGTGGCAATCAATTCAAAATATATTCATTCAAACCCGGCAGTTTACCTGCTTCGCGAGTGCGCACTGCGCGATCTAAAGCAAAAGCAGATTTTTGGGGTAGAGGTGGAACTGGCTGAGTACACAATAAACCATCACGCATCAGAGATTTTTGATGATATCTATCTTCATCATGCCGATCTTGTCTGCTTTTCCTGCTATATATGGAATATCGAGTATGTAAGACAGCTAGTGCGAAACTTAAAAAATCTCTGTCCAAGTGTCAAAATCTGGGTTGGTGGACCGGAAGTTTCCTATGACTGTGAGAGTTTTTTGAGGTCACTTTTGCAGGTGGATGGAGTTTTATACGGAGAGGGAGAGAAGAGCTTTCCAGCGCTGATAGAGTATTACGCAGCGCGTGAAAAAGATGCAAATCCATTATCCAAAACATTTCCAGATGGGGCGGCATGGCTGGATGAAAACGGAATCTTCCACCAGACAAGTCCGCAGCCGCTCACACCGATGGAAGATCTTCCATTTATTTATGATGAGGCAGGACGGATGGATGGTTTTAAGAATAGAATTATTTATTATGAGACAAGCAGAGGCTGTCCATTTTCTTGCAGCTATTGTCTTTCATCAATAGATAAGAAACTGCGTTTTCGCCCACTCGATACAGTAAAAAAGGAACTCGCCTTCTTTTTAGAGCAGCGCGTGCCGCAGGTTAAATTTGTAGACCGCACCTTTAACTGTAAAAAATCACATGCAATGGCAATTTGGCAGTTTATTTGCGACCATGACAATGGCGTGACTAACTTTCATTTCGAGATTGCAGCAGATATTCTTGATGAGGAAGAAATTGCACTTTTAAAGACAATGCGTCCGGGACTTGTGCAGTTAGAGATCGGCGTGCAGACAGCAAACCATGATACGATTCACTCAATCAACAGAAAGATGGATTTGGCACGTGTGGCACAAGTTACAGAGAAAATTCGTCAGTTCCATAACATTCATCAGCATCTCGATCTGATTGCAGGTCTGCCATTAGAGGATTATGAGAGTTTTGGTCATTCCTTTGATGTGGTGTATCAGATGAAGCCAAGCCAACTGCAGTTAGGCTTTTTAAAGGTATTAAAGGGTTCCCCGATGCAGGCACAGGCAAGCCAGTATGGAATATTGTCACAGGCAGAGCCGCCATATGAAGTATTAAAAACACCATGGCTTTCCTATGATGACATTATTAGGCTTAAAGGCTTAGAGGAGATGGTTGAGACATACTACAACAGCGGACAGTTTTCCAACACCGTTAAAGTTTTGTGCAAACAATTTGACCGTCCATTTTTATTGTACGAGGCTCTTTCAGATGAATACCGTGCTCGAAAAATGCATGAAAAAAAGCACAGCAGAGAAGCACAGTATCAGTTTATCCGTGACTTCGCTGCAGCGCGTACAACGCTTGATGATATACTTGTACGGCAAGTTCTGACGCTTGACTATTATCTGCGTGATTATGCGAGAAAGCGCCCATCATTTGCGCTTGAGCAGGATTCTTATAAGGAAGAGATACGTGCAGTATGCCTGAAAGCTTTTCCAGAGAGTTCCTATAAGGATGTGATTCGTGATTATCACATAGAAGTTTTTGTGCCACCATTTACGGATGAAAAGCAGTTCGTTTTATTTGATTACCAGCACCGCGATCCGCTTGATCAGAATGCAGAGATTCGTAAAATTTAGGAATCGTGTATTGAGAGAAAAAAGGATAATAATTATGTGAAAGTGAGGCGATGAGTGTGCTAATGAATACTCAGGAGTATCTCTCCATTATTGGAAAGATCTTCGCTGCTATGTAGTCATTGAATTGAAAACAGGTGATTTTAAGCCGGAATATGCCGGTCATTCCTAGATGTGCAGGTGAACAGATATGAAAAATATCCATAGCATTGAATTTTATACTGGAAGCAAGGAAGAATTGCTTCCAGGTTTTGAAAAAGATTTTCCCTATATCGCTTCGAGGGCAGAACTTGACAAGTATATAGGGTGTTATGTACCGTGGCACTGGCACAGGACAGTGGAGCTTTTTTATATGGAAAGCGGCAGCATTGAATATGATACGCCAGGAGGAAAAATATTGTTTCCGGCTGGAAGCGGAGGCATGATAAATCCCAATGTACTCCATATGACAAAAGCAATATCGCAGCGAGAAAAGAATATACAGCTGCTTCATATTTTCGATGTTTCCTTACTTGCAGGAGAACATGGAAGTAGGATTGAACAAAAATATATTGCGCCTGTCATAACAGCCCCACAGATTGAGATAATTCCGCTTTTTCCAGGCAATGCAGAAGAAGAAAGAATTTTGAAACTGCTTGCTGACTCATTTCGTTTATCCAGTGATGAATTTGGATATGAAATAAAACTGCGGGAAGCCCTAACGGAAATATGGCTCATGCTTTTTGAATTCTCTCGTTCTATGCGTGAAAAGAAAGGGGAACATAACAAAAGCAACGATAAAATAAAGCTGATGATGATATACATTCATGAACATTACAGAGAAAAAATATCTATTCCAGAACTTGCTGCGGCAGCATATCTAAGCGAAAGGGAGTGTTATAGAGTGTTCCATGACTGTCTGCATGTGACACCCGTAGAGTATATAACAACTTACCGTCTACAAGTTGCCTGTCAGATGTTGGCAAAGGGGCAGGAATCTGTTACTGTTATCAGCCATGAGTGCGGTTTAGGGAGTAGCAGTTATTTTGGAAAGGTTTTTCGGGAATACGCACATTGTTCACCTATAGAATATAGAAAAAAATGGCAGAATAGTGATAGGTAATGGCAGAAAAGAAATATTTTTTCTATGCCTTTTGCATTATAATGATACCTGTAAAGAAAATCAGCAATTTACAGGAGGTGAGCACAGGGTGGTAAAACTGAACATTCTGAACATGGAAAATTTTTTGGATACTGTCAATGCCTGTATCGTCAAAGTATATATGCTCTGCCCGAACGGTAAAAAACAAAACATTAATGGAGAAGAAAAGATACAGGACAGTTTGTTGCGGCAATACTTCCAAAACAAAAACTGTCTGCGGCTTATTTTAGAAATTCCGAATCCAACGGACTATATGAATATTATTTCGTACTATGCGGGGGATTGCTGATTTGTCTGTAAATATTTTATTATAAAGGGGCCGGGCGTTTTATCTTACAGCCCAGCCCTTTTGAAAGGAGTTAAAATGGAGTTGAACATTCAGACCGCAGAACTGGCATTAAGGGAAGCGTCAGAAGCCAATCCGGGAGCATGGGCAGACCATTCCCGGTTTGTAGCCAAAGCCTGTAAAAACATCGCATCACACTGTAAAGATTTATCTTCTGAACAGGCATATATTTTCGGGCTGTTGCATGATATTGGACGCTATGCCGGAGTGAGTTCGGAAAGGCATCTGATAGACGGCTATCGGTACTGTATGGAGCGCGGATGGGAAAAAGCTGCACAGATATGTATATCCCACGCATTTATGATTCAGGATATTGCTACATCTATCGGTGAGTTTGATGTCAGTGATGAGGATTATCTGTTTATGAAAGAATTTGTTGCAAATGCGGTATATGATGATTATGACCGTCTTGTACAGTTATGTGATGCATTGGCTATGCCGACGGGGTTCTGTCTTTTGGAAAAGAGATTTGTAGACGTGACAATACGGTACGGTGTTCACACAGCGACAATAGACAGGTGGAAAAAGATTTTCGAGATTAAAGAACAGTTTGAAAGTCAGATTGGCTGTTCTATCTACTCTTTGCTTCCGGGTATTGTGGAAAACAGTTTTCGTTAAGGAGGGATATCGTGTATTACGAATCCAGTGATTTTGATACAGGCAGGGAAAGGTGGCAGCATGAAGTATAAGCATATTGTTTTTGATATTGACGGTACTCTGATTGATACGGAATATGCTGTATTACATTCCCTACAGGAAACTATAAAGGGATTGTCTGGGAGAGAGATACCATGCTCTGAACTAAGATTTGCGTTAGGGATTACAGGGACAGACGCTTTGAAAAAACTTGAGATAAAAGACACTTCCTATGCGATAGAATTATGGGATAAAAATATGCGTAACTATACAAATACCATTAAAGTATTTGACGGAATCGTTGAATTATTGAAAAATCTTATAAGCCTGGATTATGAAATAGGGATTGTCACATCAAAGACAAGGGAAGAATTTACACATGATTTTTGTCCGTTTGGTATCAATCATTATTTCAAAATAATCATATGTGCAGACGATACACAGGAACATAAACCCAATGCCGCACCGATTTTGAAATATATGGAATTATCAAAAACAGACCATAGTAAAGTGCTTTATATCGGAGACAGCAAATATGACAGTAAATGTGCGGAAAATGCGGGAATTGATTTTGCTTTGGCAGTATGGGGCAGTCATAATAAGCACATAAAAGCAGATTATTTTTTTGAAAGGCCTGCCGACCTGTTATCTGCTATAACTTCATCTTCATCATAAAATATTTTAAATATATAAATATGGATTAAGTAGCTTGTGTGAGAAATAAAGCATACAGACCACGTCTCAATCGGAATTTGAAGGAGAAATTTATGCTAGGAAAGAAGTGCTCGGATGAAATCAACTATACAGTGGAAGCCATCTGGGACAGATAATGGACCACCGTACCTGTCCCTAGTGGCCACAGATGAAAAGCAGTTTGTTTTGTTTAATTATCAGCACCGCGATCCGCTTGATCAGAATGCAGAGATTCGCGTGCTGACATGGTAATAAAGGACAGAATCAAAAAAAGGTATTGCGTATGCGTTGGTTTAGGAATAAAGAATAAAATAAGTGAGACTGGATATTGCTTTATAGGAAGTAGTATCCAGCTTTTTATTAATATTTTTATTGGCAAAAATAATAAAAGCAAATAAGAGTGTGTGGACTTATTGCCGATAATGTAGTATACTAACCATAGTAAGTGCAATTTTTGAATTATGACAATGAAAAGCCCATAGAATGTGGTTTTGATCGTGTGAAAGGAGGATGGCAGATGCGATACTTTTCAGTTGCTGAAATGGCAAAAAAATGGGATGTATCTGAACGTAGTGTAAGAAATTATTGTGCTCACGGGCGTGTACCGGGAGTATTTATTACCGGAAAGACATGGAACATTCCGGAAAATGCAAAAAAGCCAGAGCGTTCTAATAAGAAGAAAGAAAAAAAGACGACGCTATTGGATATTTTGCTGGATGAGAAGGCAAATAAATACTCTGGAGGTATTTATCATAAGACACAGATTGATTTAACATATAATTCAAACCATATGGAAGGCAGTCGATTGACCCACGATCAGACCCGATATATATTCGAGACGAATACTATTGGTATAGAAAAAGAAGTGCTTAATGTAGATGATGTGATTGAAACAGCAAACCATTTTCGGTGTATTGATATGATTATTGACTATGCAAAAGCAACATTGACGGAAAATTTTATCAAGAAGCTGCATCTGGTTCTGAAAAATGGCACCAGTGATTCCAGAAAGGATTGGTTTGTTGTCGGCGATTACAAGAAAATGCCAAATGAAGTTGGCGGTATGGAGACTGCACTTCCAGAAGAAGTTGCAGATAGAATGAAGAAATTACTGTCAGAGTATAATAATCAGGAAGAAAAGGCACTTGAAGATATTCTGAATTTTCATGTAAAGTTTGAATGTATCCATCCATTTCAGGATGGTAATGGTCGTGTGGGACGATTGATTATGTTCAAAGAATGCCTAAAATACAATATTGTTCCGTTCATTATTGAGGATAATTTGAAAATGTTTTATTATCGAGGATTGAAAGAATGGAACAATGAAAAAGGGTACCTGACAGACACTTGCTTGACAGCGCAAGATCGATATAAGGCATACTTGGATTATTTCAGGATTGCATATTAAGAGGGAAATTAGGGCTGCACAATACCGTGCAACGATTCATGTGAATTCAGATATGCTGATTGCTTTTCCAGAGAGTAAGGGATATTCCGTTCGAAATTTAAAATATATGGCAAAATTCGCTGAGACTTATCCAGATCGGGAATTTGTGCAACAGGTTGTTGCACAAATTCCGTGGGGTCATAATATTGTTCTTCTGGATAAGGTAGCTGATATGGATGAACGCAAATGGTATATCAAAAAGTCGGCAGAAATAAGTAAATTTAAATCTGCACCGTCACATTTCCAATAACATTATCATTCGGCTTGGCGAGAACTCCGCGGTCTGCGCCCGGCGGATGTCCTAGTATGCGCACATAAGAACGATAAAAAGAAGAATAGTCAAGGAAGCCGCTGTCTGCAGCGGCTTCTTTTGCGTGGCAGCCATTAAAAAGAAGCATCTGTGCATAAGCGATTCGCTTTCTTAAAAGGTAGTCGATTACAGTTGTTCCGGTTGCCTTTTTGAAAACTTTATTTAAATGATGCTTGCTGATAAAAAAATGATCTGAAATTTCATCAAGTGTCACTGGATCCTTCAAATGCTGATTTAAATAAAAAAGAATGGAACTAAGTTGCGTCTGTGGAGTGTCAGACTGTTTTGAAAAAGCATTGCACGAATCACTCATATCTGCAATTTGCATCAGCAGCGCTTCTACGCAGATCGGAAGCATCTGTGCCTGAAATTCATTGCTTTTACGAGAACAGGATTCAAAACTTTCCAGATAGGAGAGCAGATGAAATTTTTCAGTATGTTTAAAATAAATAGGCTGTCCGGCATTTTCACCTATTTGAGGAAATGCGCGCAGCAAAAAATCACGCCGCTCTGGCAGCAGCAGATCAGGGTGAAAGTGAAGGGAATATCGTCTATATGGGGCAGTGCTGTTTACACGCACACCGTGAAATGCGTGCGGGGAGAGTAACAGCACACTTCCAGGTGTCGGCTGATAGTTTACACCCTCTACCAGATAGTCGGCGTCACCAGAAAGAAAATAAAAAACCTCATAAAAATTGTGGCAGTGAAGCGCATAATCTGTCATAACATATGTGCTTTCTGAATAGCCAAATGAAACAAGATCGGTATTGATATGTGCCGTTGAATCCATATGATCAGAACCTTTCTTTACTTTTTTGTGTTTTGCAAACAGTAACAGTACAACGAAAACGATTACAGTTTCTTTCTTCCAAACAGGATACCATATGATCGCTATATATGCAATGTTTTGTTTCTTTTTTGCAATGGATTTTTTTGGTTAAAAGAAGTATAGTAAACATAGAAACCTAGAAAAAACGAAATAAACTTGATAAAAACCAACAAAAAATAAAATGAAAAAGGAGATTTATTATGAAAACAGGTGCACAGCTTTATACGATTAAATCGTATACTCAGAATGCAAAGGATTTTGCATGCTCTATGAAAAAAATTGCAGAAATGGGCTATAAGACTGTCCAGATTTCCGCAGTAGGAAAGGATCTTAAGCCAGAGCAGATTAGAGAAATCTGCGATGCAAATGGTCTTGAGATTGCATTGACACATAGTGATCCTAATCGAATCCTCTATGATACTGAAGCACTTATTAAGGAGCATGATATCATGGGATGCCGCTATATTGGACTTGGAATGATGCCGGAGCGCTATCGCACAAAGGAGTGGCTGAGTCATTTCATGGATGATTTTAAGGAGCCAGCAAAAAAGATTGCTGCATCGGGAAAGCTTTTGATGTATCACAATCACAATACTGAGTTTGAGGCATTTGAGGCAGAAAATTTGCCAAATGCAAATTCGAAAAAACGCATGATTGAGTATCTGATGGAAGGATTTGCACCAGATGAGATGGGAATTACTCTTGACACCTATTGGGTAGCGGCAGCAGGAGCTGATGTATGCGAGTGGATTCGTCTGTTAAAGGATCGTATTCCTTGCGTTCATTTAAAAGATATGCAGATTAAGGGTTGGAACCAGATCATGGCACCAGTTATGGAGGGTAATTTAAACTTCCCGGCAATCTTTAAGGAACTTGAGAACAGCTGCTGTGAATATATGTTGGTAGAGCAGGATGTTTGCACACAGGGAACTCCGTTTGAATGTTTGAAGACAAGTTATGATAATCTTGCAAAGGCTGGATATCGTTAATATTTTATGATAGTGAATATAAGAAGGAGAAAAAAGATAGATGGAACAGGTAAGACTTGGAATTATTGGTGTTGGTAACATGGGAAGTGGCCACACCGCCAATATCATGGCAGGAAAAGTGCCGGAAGTGCGTATTACAGCAGCGGCAGATCTTCGTGAGAGCAGAAGAGAGTGGGCAAAGGAAAATATGCCGGAGGGCACAGCAATTTTCGAGGATGGCGACAGCTTAATCAAATCAGGTACATGTGATGCTGTATTGATCGCAGTGCCGCATTATGATCATCCGCGTCTGACAATACTTGCACTCGAAAATGGACTTCATGTTATGTGCGAGAAGCCGGCAGGTGTTTATACAAAGCAGGTAAGAGAAATGAACGAGGTCGCAGAGAAGAGCGATCGCGTATTTGGTATGATGTTCAACCAGAGAACAAATTGTATCTATAAAAAGATGCATGACATGGTACAGAGCGGTGATTACGGAAAATTAAAGCGTGTGAATTGGATCATCACAGACTGGTACCGCACACAGGCATATTATAATTCAGGCGGCTGGAGAGCCACTTGGGACGGCGAAGGCGGCGGCGTTTTATTAAATCAGTGTCCGCACAATCTGGATTTGCTGCAGTGGATCTGCGGAATGCCGTCAAAGGTACGTGCATTCTGTCATAACGGAAAGTGGCATGATATCGAGGTTGAGGATGATGTAACCGCATATCTGGAGTTTCCAAATGGCGCAACTGGTGTATTTGTTACGACAACAGCTGATGCACCTGGAACAAACCGTCTTGAGGTAACACTCGAAAAAGGAAAGCTTGTTGCAGAAAAAGATGAGCTTAAGTTCTATGAGCTTGAAATTAATGAGAGAGAGTATTGTTATCAGGCAACAGAAGGATTTGCAAAGCCACCGTGTCATGAGACGACATTAGAGCTTGACGGAAAGAATCCTCAGCATATTGGTGTATTAAATGCGTTTGCTGCTGCCATTCTTCGCGGTGAGCCATTAGTGGCAGATGGCGTTGAGGGTATTCATGGACTGGAGCTTTCTAATGCAATGCATTTGTCCTCATGGCTTGAAAAGCCAGTTAATCTGCCGATTGACGAGGATCTCTTCCTTGAAAAATTGAATGAGCATCGTGCAAATTCTAAGAAAAAGGAAAATGTACAGGATATTACTTTTGATACAACAGGAAGTTACGGAAGCAAGACTAAAGAATAAGTAGGAGGTGCTTCTATGAAACGTGCAGTGATTGTTGGCTGCGGCAATATCGCCGCAGTCCATGCTGCCGTACTGACTGCTCAAAAAGATACAGAGCTTGTCGGTGTGGCAGATGTTCATTTTGAGAAAGCCCAGGATTATGCTGAAAGATTTCATACAAAGCCATATGCCTCACTTGAGGAAATGATTGAAAAAGAGCAGCCTGATGTGCTTCATGTTTGTACGCCGCATTATCTTCATGTACCGATGACACAGTATGCATTAGAGCGCGGCATAAATGTGTTTATGGAAAAACCACCGGCAATCTCATTTGCACAGCTGGATCAGTTAAAGCAGGCAGTTTATGCGTCAAAGGCAAAGTTAGGCTTATGCTATCAGAATCGTTATAATCCAAGCTATCGCGCGGCAAAAGAATTTATTGCATCAGGCGCGGCAGGAAAAGTGCTAGGTGCACGCGGACTTGTCACTTGGAATCGTCCAGCACCATATTATACACAGAGTGAGTGGAGAGGAAAACTTGCAACAGAGGGCGGCGGTGTATTGATTAATCAGGCTGTTCATACATTAGATCTTCTTTCTGACTTATTAGGAAAGCCGGATTGGATTGATGCTTCACTTTCAAATCATCATTTAAAGGGGCTTATCGAGGTGGAGGATACGCTAGAGGCGTATATTCGTTTTGGTGAAAAAGTTGCGTGCTTTTACGCAACGAATGCATATTGTGCAGATGTTCCACCGTTAATTGAGATTTCATGCGAGAAGGTAACAGTTCGCATTGAGGATTTGGATGTTTCTTATCGTTATCCGGATGGAACGATTACAAAGCCAGAGGTGGAGCGCCCTGTCCCAATTGGAAAAAGTTACTGGGGAAGCGGTCATACAGCATGTATTGGTGATTTTTATAAGGCATTGGAAAATAATACCGATTTTGCGTTGGAGCTTCCAGTGTTAGAAAATAGTATTCGTCTGATGCTTGGTGCATATGAGTCAGCTAGGGAGCATCATGTTGTGGAATTTTCGTAACTATTCAGAGTCATGTAAAATTACTTGCTGTGAATGTAGTTTTGAATAGTTAAGTTTTGTGACTAAGAAGGAGAAAACATGAGAAAAATACTTTCAAACTGTCCAGTCAGCTGTTTTGCTGATGAAATCAGTGTATCACTTGACAGACAGATTCAGGTATTAAATGAGCTTGGAATTAAATTTGTGGAGTTTAGAAGTGCTGATGGCACTGGCGTAGCAGATTTTACCGATGAGCAGGCAAAGGAAGCAAAAAAACGTCTTGACGCTGCTGGAATCCGTGTATCCGCAGTTGGTTCTCCAATTGGAAAAATCGGTATCAATGATGACTTTGAAGAGCATATGAAAAAGCTTGGTAGAATCGAGCGCATTGCTGATATTTTTGAGACACCGTATATTCGCATGTTTAGTTTTTATATGCCAGAGCATTTAGATCCAAAGGATTCACGCGATGAGGTAATGCGTCGTATGGAATGCATGGTAAAAGAGGCACAGAAAAATCATCTGGTACTGCTTCACGAAAATGAAAAAGGCATCTATGGTGACAATGCAGCTAGATGTTTGGATTTAATGAAAGAATTTTACGGAGATCACTTTAAGGCAACCTTTGATTTTGCAAATTTTATTCAGTGCGGACAAAATACATTAGAGGCATACGAAATGTTAAAACCATACATTGAATATGTTCATGTAAAAGATGCTCGTTTGTCTGATGGTGAGGTTGTTCCGGCAGGAACTGGAGATGGACAGCTTCTAGATATCTTTGAAAAGTTGGATGCATCCGGTTACAAGGGATATTTGAGTCTGGAACCGCATTTGGCAAACTTTGCAGGACTCGCAAATCTGGAAAAAGATGCGGCAGTTCGTGCAGAAAATGATACTGAGAAAGCGTTCTGTGTTGCATACCGAGCATTGGAAGGGCTACTTGGAAGAAAATAAATGATATTGGTAAGCTTCAAAATCCTATCGTGCAAGCACGAACGATTTTGGAGCTTTTAACTATAGTATGAATGGAGATTGGATCATGGATTTAATTGGAAAAAAAGTATGGTTTCTTGGAGACAGCATTACAGAGGGTGTGGGTACCTCATGTGCAGAGGCTCGCTTTAGTGAGGTATTAAAGAAAAACGCCAATTTGGGAGAAATTAGAAATTATGGAATTTCAGCGACTCGTATTGCGAGACAGCAAGGACTAGGCGAGAATGCAGATTTTGTTGATCTGAACTCATTTTGTGAACGCTTTGATCAGATGGAAGACGGCGCAGATGCAATCGTCGTGTTTGGCGGTACCAATGACTACGGACACGGAAATGCCCCGTTTGGTTCGTTTGAAGATCGAACAATGGATACCTATTGTGGAGCTCTGCACTACTTGATGAGTGGATTAATCACCAAGTATCCGACATCTACCATTGTATTTTTGACACCGATTCACAGAGAAAATGAAAATGTGCCAAATGAATCAAATCACCTGCCATTGAAAGCATATGTAGATAAGGTCAAGGAAACAGCCGAGTATTACTCAATTCCGGTACTGGATTTGTATGCAACTGGTGGCATTTATCCAGATTGCCCAGCTCAAAAAGAAGCGTTATGTCCGGATGGGCTTCATCCAAATGATGCAGGAAATGTAGTGATTGCGAAGAGATTGCAGGCATTTTTGGAGAGATTCTAAGGATTTTCGGGAGCCACCCGGGACAGGGGAAGTGGCACGAAAGTGCCGCTCTCATCCTGTCTCAATAACTTTTTGCCATTCATATCATAGAAGAATATTATTTACAGATTTTTTCTCATAGTCTCGAGAATGCCAAGACACTGCTAAGCTGATGGACATGCTATATGAATTAAGAAAAAATCCGAATGAGATAGTGGATATTGTTAATTTTGTATGCTGCGGAGAGAATAAGGTGATTTATTTACTGCTGGGAAATGATGGAGCTTCATTGATATGCGTTTCAGTTTAAGTGTAGCTTTGCTAGTTGGGAGCCACCCGGGACAGGGAATTTACCCCGTCCCCAGTAGTTCTCTTTTTTTCTACTGGCCATCAGTAAACAAAACTGTAAACAGTCCTTTTCCTTGAATGGTGGTCTGGCAAATTTGTCCTTTTAATCGAATCGCAATCTGCTTTGGTGCATCTGTATAACTTACAATCGAAACTCCAATGCTGCCATCTGGATTTTGAGCAGCTGCGGCATCAATGTCTCTGCTATAGACACTACTTCCAAGGCGGACGGCTCCTGGTTGGATGACCGAAGCAAATTCGCGGATGACTTGATAGCCTGCTAGTTCCTCAAAGCTGCCATCAGATTTTGCAACAAGAGGTGCACCAAAGCCTCCTGGCACATGGCGTGGACCACCTTCTGTGTCAACAATTGCGTTCCATTCGATCCAACGATTCATTCCATGAGTGACCTCGTTTGTCAAATCATTGGCATAGCGCATCGTGTCAGATTCGTTATCGGTGCCTGGCTTGTGCAGAGGGCAACCTTCTGAACGCATTAGAATTTTATCAGGATAGTGTTCATGAAGCATCGTCAGCGCATCATAATGATCCCCTGCATACCAGTGATAGGCAAAACCCTCAATCATATCAGCAACACCGCCAGCCATCATCTCATCTACATATTCAAGAACACGCTCCTTATTGTGATCCCACACATAGATTCCGATTTCTTTTTCTAGACCAGCTTTTTGCATAGCTGGATACAGATAATCTCGTAAAAAGATCATTTCCTCATGTGCACTCCAAACACAGCTGTCCCAAGGGGTGGCTGCATTGGATTCGTTTTGAATCGTCATCATTCCAACTGGAATGCCTGCTTTTTTATAGGCTTGCAGATAAAGAACAAGATAATTGGCCCAGTCTTTGTAGTATTCTTTTTTCAATCGACCACCACGGCAGCGACCGGCTGCATCTGATTTTGATGCAGAATCGCCTCCGTATACTTTGGCTTCATTTCCTTTTTCTTCTGGAGCCGTTTTCCATTGGGCTGGCGGTGACCATGGGCTTACTAAAACAGTGACTTTTTTGTTCGCCATTTTGATTGCCTCAAGGACAATTGGAATTGTAAAGCGAAGATCGCGCGCAATCGAAAAGGTCTTAAATTCTGGGTCAGCAATTGGGTCAGAAACTGCCTGATATTCTTCCAGAGAATAATCGCAGCTATCCAAATGCATTCGAATAAAGGAAGAATCAATTCCGTTTGGTCCAAACCAACAGCCCAGCGCTTTTTTTCTAGTTTCATCATCCATCTGTGATAAAAGAAAACAAGCGCTTTCTGTCAGTGCGCAGCCATAGCCTTCAATTGTTTGATGGGTGTAGTCTGAATAAATATTGATTAATCCAGTCTCAATATGATGCGCAAGTTTAGATTCGTTTTGAACCAATAAAGATTGTTTTTGAATTGGTTCGCCCTGCTTCCACGAAGAAGGGACAATCCTCATAATAGCATTCAAGTGAGTACCTCCTGTAATGTTTTTAGAATTGCGAAAGTTGCATAGCAACGGAGCAATTCGTGGGTATCAGTTAGAAAAATGATTAAAATGAAACAACACTATCCCCTTTTGCAACTTTTATGTTGCTTTCATCCTCGGTGTCGATTGCAATCTCAGTTTCCATACTGGTCTGAACGTGAGCAGTGCGTGTGGAAAGATCAAAGAAACCGTCGAATTTTAACAGACTGCCAACTGCAAATTCATCACCGATGCGAAGCCTGCTTCCATTGATCATACCGGCAGCGAGCAATTTTTCGTCTTTGTTTCTTTTTTGGTAGACGATAAAGGCATCGGTTCGAAGTGAACCGATAGTTTGCCAAGAATTTTTGTGCATGAAACTTCCGTCTGCTCGTGTGTTGACAAGGATGCGCTCGGTTGTGCCATCGGCAGATGGAATCAGAAATTCAATTTCATCGTCAAGTTCATGGGAGGTTGGGGCAAAAGAGTCCTCATTTTTTACTCCTGCTGGTGTGAGTGGCCTTCGAATTGCTTCGATGAGTTTAGCTCGTTTGCCATACATCTTCGAGGTCAGAGAAAGAAACTGTCCGACAGGAAGGGAACCAAACTGGCGATTTACGCGGTCTGGATCTCGCATGCCGCGCTGACTAAGCATTTCACCGTCGCGAAGACCCTCTCCAATAGAGACAGACTGATCCTTTGGATAGAGCGGATAAAGTCGTGTCTCAAGTCCTTGATTTTGGATTGAAATAAATTCACTTTCTTTGATTTCCCCATCATAGTGCATGCGCCATTCAAGTGTGCCGGGTTCATAGGTCTGCAAATCATCAATGAAAATCGTATACTCTTTGAGCAAGAGTACATGTCGATAGAATCGGATGAAATGAGCGACATTTGGGCCAGTGCAGTCAGCTAGAATATAAGAAAAATCAGCTTCAGGTACACTTAAATAAGCTGGAAAGCTTCCAGAAAATTTAGTTCCGCTCTCGATCATATCAGCATCAGGACCTTGCCCATTCAACAGGACAATATTGTGAGCCTGTGGTGTTGTGTAGTAGCCTCGATACTCAGCTCTTCCATAATTGCAAGTGCCACTATCGATTGCAATTTCCATATTTTTATCAGATAGAATAAAACTTCCGGCATCGAGATGATTGTGATTCCAACTCTCACCAGTTTTGATTGCAAAGAAGCGATCATTTTTGCCATAACCAGTTCGACACATCGCATAGCCAGTGTGAGGACAGATGCCAAGAAGTGGTGGATCTGGATAGCCGTGATCTTTCAGTGCAAGGGCGAGAGGGTAGAACAGAAAATCCTCGTACTCATTTGGACCATCCGACATCAAATCCTGTCGGTCAAACAACTTTTTGCAGTCAAAGCGATAGCTTAAATAATAAATGACATGCTGATGTTTGACAATGCGATCTGGTGTGTCACCGAAATTTGCTAGATTTAGCTTATCATTTGCCCAGTAGAAAAATCTCAGATAATCATCAATCTGTGGGCGTAAAAACTCATCTTCAAATAAACTGTCATCCCCAGTTTCATCGCGGTAAAAGGTCTCAAGAAGTGCATACATCGAAAATCCATAGGTCATATAGCCAAGAAACTCAATATAATCTTTCTTTTCACCAAAATTTGCCTTTTTATTTTGAAGGACATTTCCCGGATAGGTAAACCACTGGTGAATGCCATTTTTAAATTTTTTAAAATAGGAAACGCATTCGTCATCTTCATCTTTTAGAGCTAGGGCAGCAAAGCCTCCAGCGCAGACAATCACAAGCCACCAATTATGGCCCATGCTGTCGAGTGCATGCCAGTGGTGTCTAGGGTCAAGCCATTCGCGCCATACAACACGAATGCCATTTTTCTTAATCCCCTCACGGTAAGTAGCCTTTTCTTTTTCATTACAAAATGAGGCAAGAATTGAGTAAATGATCGCAGTCTGTGCACAAAGGGAAGCAGTCCACAAATCTGCGTGGAAACGATTCTCATTTTTTCCCTGAGTAATCCAGTCGTGAGCAGTACAAATCGTGCCTAAAAGTTTTTTTGCACAACGAATTCTTGAATCAGTAGAATCGAAAGCAGTGGTATTCGTATCTGTTCTGCATTCTTGGAAACAATCAGTCGGGTTATTAGACTCGACTGCAACTAAGTAGGATAATCGCATCGCAAGATATGCCAGATCATTAAAGGAAGAAGCATAGGAAGCATGCAGGTAAGAATCTTTGGAAAGCTGCTCTGCCTGAGCAGTTAAAAAAGCTGAAACGGCAGCCTCTGTCTTAGAAACGCAAGTATACCTGGCATCACCAATATAGATATCGAAGCTTTTTCGAAGCTTCTCATTGAAAGGGAGAGCGGCCAAAAGCCGCTCAAAGTAAGGAGTAAGGTTTAGCATAATTAAATCCTCCTCAAAAATTAGTATGTTACACGCAGCGTCTTAATTTCAAATGGACGCAAAGAAAGCGCAACCTTGTTTTCGCAAACTGGAATGTCTTCAAGTTTTTCCTCTAGCATGTTTGTTTCTTCCACTGATTTTACCGAATGTCCAAAGGAAATTTTTGCATGGGATGCGCAACCCTCTGCCTCGTAGATACGAAGAATGTAACAATTAGTAGCATCACCTTCGGCAGGCTTTATAGTCTCAATAATCACATTTGATTCACTTGAAGATACAAAGCTTTGCTGGTTTTGGGTGCGACCAGAGACAATACTTACCGGATCATTTATACAGTAAGCTGCACGAATAACCGTATCGGAACTGAAATCGCCGATATGTGGAAGCAGTGCATAGGTGCAGTCGTGGATTCCCTTGTCACCAGCAGCATCTGGACGACAACCACCTTTGTGCAGAGTCAGTGCCATACAGCCATCTTTGACGGAGATGCCATATTTGCAGTCATTTAACAGAGAGACGCCATAGCGTAGCTCGGATAGATCGGTAAATCTGTGATTGCATACCTCAAATTTTGCCTTTTCGATTGACGTATTTCTAGTAGTTGGGCGCTTTACGTGGCCAAACTGAATTTCCTGTCTTGCAAAATCAGAGAGAATGCTGGTTGGAAATGCTGTCTTTAACAGGCGATGGTCATCCTGCCAATCCATTCTGGTATCAAAGCGAATCATCGGATCATCTGCATAGAAGACGATGTCCTGAGTCAGAGAGGAGCGGGCAGTTAACTGATAACGGTTTCGAATGCGGTATTCGATTGGACCACAGGAAACAACCTGACTTTCTAACAAAGTAGCTGTGTCGCGAAGCTTGTATTCAATATCGGCATCAATGTCCCAGTTATCCCATGCAAGTGGAACATCCTCTGCAAGTAGGAAGGTGTTGAGTGCCTGTCCGTTTTCGCACAGCTCACGTTTTGTGCGCTTGTCAAATAGAGAAGACAGATACATTTTGTCATTAAATTGAACAGTATAAAATGGAGTATCTAACGTGTTTCCAGAGGCAGTAAATGGAGATTCTTTGCTGCAAGCGGCATTGATAGCGATAGGATCAATCACTGCGGCCGCATAGGAATCAACTGCGACACCCGGAAGGACACTGACAAGTTTGCCGTCAATTGCTTTGAGCTTTGAGCGAGAATACCATGCGCTTTTGCAACAGATTCATCAAGATAAATGGCATCTTTGCGGGCAAATCCAATCGGGTTAATAACGGTCAATCCATTTTTGTCTGTATTGCATGCATCGCTTGCAAATAGATTCATTGCATTTGCTGTTGCCTGTTCGATTACAGTTGCAGTTTCTTTGTGGCTTCTCTCATGGACAGCATGAATACAGGTTCCAGGCAAGATATCATGGAACTGGTTGACCAAAAGCAGATTGATGATTGGGCGAAGAACGGCCGGATCAGAAGCTGTATTTGTGCATACAGCATGGCGCACAAGGGCAAACTCGGCATTGTGCAGTGAATTTTCTGCCTTTCTGTTATTTCTCTTTGTCACATGCTGATTGGTCAGTGTTCCACGATGAAGTTCTAGGTAAAGCTCTCCGCGGTAGACAGATGGGTCTGTCAGTTCGCCTTCAATTTCATGCATAAAGTCGCTGACAGAGGTGGTTTCTGCCTTTGGGCATCCTTCAATATCGGCGCAGCGTCTTGCCATCTCAATCATCTCAAATAGTGGACCACCGCCGCCATCGCCAAAGCCGTAGGAGAGAAGTCTCTTATTGGTGACGGTCTTTTCATGGATCGTGTCACCAGAATTGTGTCCATCCATCACGGCATCTGTCAGTGTTTGCGGATCTGGCCACAGATGGTTTCGATTAAAGTGAGAGAGCACCTGTGTGCCGTCGATGCCCTTCCATAAGAAGGTATCATATGGGAATGGATTCGTGTCATTCCAAGAAATCTTAGTTGTAAGGAAATAATCTACACGACAGCTTTTCATGATCTGCGGCAGAGCAGCGCTGTAGCCGAAGGTATCTGGCAGCCAGAAGCAGTCAGAAAGATAGCCAAATTCTTTTTGCGTGTAGAGCTGTCCCCAAACGAACTGTCGAACCATCCACTCACCGCCAGGAATGTTGCAATCGCACTCAACCCATACAGTACCGTTTGGCTCATAGCGTCCGCTTGCAATTGCTTTTTTCATTCCTTTATAGAGGGAAGGATAGTGAACCTTCATCATGTAACTATGGTAAGAAGAACTTTGGATGAAGCGATATTCTGGATATTCTTCCATCAACTTCAACTGGTTGGAGAAGGTTCGGGCACATTTTTTGATGGTCTGATCAATTGGCCAGTGCCATGCGGTATCCATATGGGAATGGCCGACAAGCTTGGCAACAGGAGCGAGACTGGTATTTTTATATTGATAAAGCTTAGTCAGTTCCTTCTGCGCCTCTTTGATTGCAGCTAAGAATGTCTCTTTGTCTGTATCATCTGGCGAATAGTAGACAATCTCGTGAACGCGCATCAGTGTCTTTATAATCTCGGCGCGGACAAAACTATTTGCATCCAATACCTCAGTCATCTGATCAAAGGTTTTTAAATCAAAATAGAATTGGTTGATCACCGGATTTTTGACGCATACTTCAATGCTATTATAATGATGTAAAAAATCAGGCATCGGGTTTGTGACCATCGGCTGACTGCCTGGTGTATAGTGCCATGCATATGCCTCTAAATCAAAATGATAATGCGTGTTTGCGGCAGTACCCATTGTGATTAAGTCGCAGTAGTGATAGCCGTGAGCAGCCCCATTTTGTGGGATTGTAAAGATGCCAGACGGAACCCCATCGATAAAGAGCATACTTTCTTGTCCGCCAACATCAGCTTTTAAAAATAGTGGAATATTTGCGTACTCTTCTGGAACTGTATACTCGGTCTGAAACCAGCAATATTTCCACTCACCTCCCCAGACAGCCCCCTTTTTGGCTGGAATATAAGCAGCATCTACAGGGGCGGAATCTAGATTTTGTTCGGTCTCATACATTTGTGCATCTAGAGAAGTGATTGGCTCAAAGAGCATTGGCTCTAGCGTGGTTTCGAAACGCTTTAGCTTTCCTAGAACACGGTCAATTTGGCGATTTGTTAACATAAAAAACCTCCTCAGTTAAAAAATATATGTAAAACAGGAAACCCTGTTTCTTTCTATGTTCAGCCGGCCTGTAGTGTATTGCCTATCTTAGAACTTATTTTTTAGACAATAGATGAATTTGGATGAATCGGTGCAGGGCCGGTTGTATTTCCTTCAATCAGACGAACAGGAACGGTGACAGTCTGTGCCTGTGTGATCGGAGCGCCCACTCCGTTGTAGAGAAGTTTGGCCACATCTTTGCCGATGGCTGCCTGATCCTGTGCAATCGTCGTGATGGAGAAGGATGGGTTGTTATTGGACAGGGCCGATGCCCACTCGCTGTTATCAAATCCACATACATTTAAGGTCTGTGGAACTGAAATGCCCACATCAAGACAGCAAAGCAAAATATCATGGGCAAAAGAGTCGTGTTCGGCAAGAACAGCTGTCACACCTTCATTTACAAGTTCCTTTAATATACTGCGCAAGCTGTTTGGATCTGACAGCGGAGCAAGACGCTTCTCATATTTAATATCAGTGCGAATCCATTCCTTATGAATCGGAATCTTGTGGGCGCTTAGTGCGAGCATGTAGCCGGAGAGTCGTTCTCCGATTGTGAGTCGGTCAGACGGTGAGATACCAGACAGGTAGGCAATATTTGTATGTCCAAGCGCAATTAAGTGCTCCGTCAGCATTCGACTTCCTGAGAGATTATCGCTTAATACACTTGGAATGCAAGGGCTGGTGCTCGGCACATCCATTACAACAACAGAGCGGCCACTGAATAAAAATTGGTTCAACAGCTCTAAATGCACATGGCTGGTGCGCGGATAGTAGGCGACTCCGGCTACATTCATTGACAGAAGTTTTTCTAGGATGCTTCGTCCGGTCTTATCTTCGCGCTCATCCGCAATATAAATAGAAGAATAGCATCCCTTTGATAATAAATAATCGCTTGCAGCTTGGAATGCATCGGTCAGACCAGTTTTGGATACATGAAATGGAAAGACAAATGCGAAGAGTTTTCCAGCAGGTGAGCTGGACGTCTCTGGCAGAGCAGGTGCAAGTTCTTCCGGATGGCAGACAAAGCTTCCGACACCGCGCTTTCGATAGAGAATGCCGCGGTTTTCAAGCTCGGTCATTGCACGGCGCACGGTGATTCGGCTAAAGCCGTATTGTTCAATCAGAGAATTCTCTGTGCAGATCGGCTGATCATAGGAGAAAGAACCAGCTGCGATCTGAGCGAGAATATCATCTATAATAATCTGATAAAAAGGGGTTTTCTTTTTTGCTGTAGTTTCCATATAATAAAGTCCTTTCTTGTGTGCTTTTTCTATATGACTACTATATAACAAATAAGGGGGAGTCGCAACCTAATAGTGAAACCCGGGTTCACGGGCCTTCTAATTTAACACGGGGCTTCGAACGATGGCTTTGTCGGCGCCCCTTGTTCCAGCGGCGCCTTCTACAATATTTCACCAAAAAGTTATCTTGAAAGCCCGCTCCACACGGGAATCGCCTCGTAAAGCACAATCGTCGAAGCCACCTGCCAAATGTAACAAGCCCGTGAACTGGCTATTCGCTTCCACGTAACCTACGAGGTTGCTATAGTACCAACTCTTTAAGATGAGATTATTATAATAAATAGAAAACTAAAAGGCAACACTTCTTGAAAAAATAATACAAGGTGCAAAAATATTATAACAAACAGCGCAAAAAATTATAAGAAAATTTGAAAATGATATGATAATATAGGTAACAAGAGAAAACGAAAAACCAAAAGAAAGAAGGTATGATGGTGTGGAAAGAAAAAAGAAAAAGAGTCTTCCAAAACGGTTTGCAACAGCGATGAGAAAAAACTGGCAGCTGTATTTGATGGCACTCCCGGCAATGGTACTTCTGTTTTGTTTTGCTTACATGCCGATGGGCGGTCTGGTGATCGCATTCAAACGGTATAACTTCAAGGATGGAATCTGGGGAAGCCCATGGATCGACCCGATCTTCAAAAACTTCGAGATTTTGTTTAAGAACAATTCGGCAGCACTTCAGGCAATTCGAAATACGGTTCTGTTGAATCTACTGTTTATCTCAGTAGGAACAATATTTGCACTAGCTTTGTCACTGGCATTCAATGAAATCCAGAACAAATATCTAAAGAAGATCACACAGTCCTTTAGCTTTTTGCCATACTTTATTTCAACTGTTGTAGTCGGAATTTTTGTATCGGGTCTTCTTGGATATGACAACGGTGTAATCAACCGTATCATCACAGCATTTGGTGGAGAAAAAGTTGCCTTCTATATGAATGCAGGTTACTGGCCAGTCATCCTTTTGATCGTAAATATTTGGAAGGGTGCAGGTTACAATGCAGTTGTGTATCTGGCAACAATCAGTGGAATTGACAGTTCCTACTATGAGGCAGCAAAGATTGATGGTGCAACCAGATGGCAGCAAACTTGGTATATCAGTCTTCCACTGTTAAAGCCAACCGTGATCACATTGACATTGTTATCAGTTGGAAAGATTATGAACTCAGACTTTGGTCTGTTTTACAATGTTACTGGAGATATGCCGACACTGTATGCGACAACCGATGTTATTGATACATATATTTATCGTGCACTTCGTCAGATGGGTGATGTTGGTATCTCCTCTGCAACCGGCTTTTTCCAGTCAATCGTTGGATTTGTACTTGTTCTGATTAGTAACAAGCTGGCAAATATGTATGAGAGCGATGCAGCACTGTTCTAAGCGCGTGTAAAATAAAGAAAAGGCAGGTGAATGGGTCACATGAAAGAAAAAATGACAGTCGGACGTTTCTTCGTCTATCTATTTGCAATTTTGTTCGCCTTTGTGTGTCTGTATCCGTTCTTGATGGTAATCGGCGGATCGCTTATGACAAACTCGGAGGTTGTAAATGAAGGATTTAAGGTATTCCCAAAGGAGGTAACCTTTGCTTCTTATAAGTTGCTTTTGGGAAATGGAAATCTGATATTAAATGGTTATAAGATCACCCTTTTTGTAACAGTCGTTGGAACATTTTGCTCGATTATCGTAAATGGAATGATGGGCTATGTTCTTTCCAGAAAAAGAGTAGCTGGAAGAAAGTTTATGAATCTGTATGTGCTTCTGACAATGCTCTTTAACGGTGGTATGGTTCCGTGGTATTTGATTTGTACCAGATATCTTCATCTGAAGAATAACATCTTTGCTTTGATTCTTCCAAGCGTTGTAAGTGCATGGTACATTTTTTTGATTCGAAACTATTTCAGTGGAATTCCGGAAGAAATTTATGAGGCAGCAAAGATTGACGGTGCAGGCGAGTTTATGATTTTTAGAAAAATTTATTTAAAGCTTGCAACACCAGTTATTGCAACCGTTGTATTGTTTGCAGCACTTGGCTACTGGAATGACTGGTGGCTTGGACTGATGTTAATGGATCGTTCTGATATGCAGCCGCTCCAGATGCTGCTTCGAACAATGATGTCGAATATTCAGTTTTTGCAGACGATGTCGGAACAGTCGTCGGAGGCGCAGGCGATGCTTGCATCGGTTCCTGGCGATGGTGTAAAGATGGCAATGGTAGTCGTGACAACCGGACCAATTATTTTACTGTATCCATTCATCCAGAAGTACTTTATGAAAGGTATTATGGTTGGTGCAGTTAAGGGTTAATAAGTGCCTAAAATATAGTGATAAAATAACAAATTTGAATGGCTATAAAGCAGAGTAATTTGCAAATAGAAATAAAAAAGAAAAGGAGAGAGACGATGAAAAAAAGAACAGGTAGAGTATTATGTGCGGCAACATTGATGGGAATGTTGGCAGGAAGCGTGATTCCGGTTTGCGCAGCAGAGAATGGTGATTCGTTGGATCCGGTAACACTTCATTTTATCTTCTACGGAGATAAGAAGTCAGCGACTGATGAAGTATGGGATGCAATTGCAGACTACACAAGAGATACGCTAAATTGTGATTATGAAATTCAGTTTATTGCAGGATCGGACTATAAGGATAAACTGACTGTTATGGCAGCAACTGGCGATGTGTGGGATATGAATTTTGATTCAAACTGGACGGGAATCACACAGATGATGGCAAAGGATGCTTATCTGAATCTAGATGAACTACTTCCAGAGTATGCGCCTGATTTATATGCGAAGTATGAGGAGACTGGCGTTTTGGCATCTGCTAAAAATAAGGGACATATTGTTTGCCTTCCGTGGACGCAGACAATGAACAATCGCCCATTCTTCCAGTGGAGAGGTGATTTGGGCGAGAAGGCAGGAATTGAGGTTGATAAGGATAATTTTGGAACCTGGGAAGATATTGATAAGTTGGTTTATCAGATGCATGAGGCTTATCCAGATCGCTATGTGATTTCAAAGTCTCAAATGATCAGCGGCGGCTGGGCAGAAGTAGATGCTGATATGGGTCTTTATATCAATTTGTCTGATCCAGAGTGCAAGATTACACCGGCAGAGGAAATTCCGGATTATGTAACTGCAATGGAATATGCAGAAAAATGGCAGAAGGATGGCATTATCTGGAAAGATGTATTAAATGATCAGACAGATCGAAATGCACTGTTAAATGAAGGAAAAATTATTACTAGATGGGGAACACATGAGTTTGCACATTCTAAGAAAAATTGGGTAGAAGATGGCGCATATTGGGATTTCGTAGAAGTTTATAAGGATGATTTGTATGCAAACCGTTCACCACTTGCAAATGCAATGGCAATCTCTGCAACCAGCGAAAATCCGGAGAGAACATTAATGTTTTTAAATCAGCTCGAGACGGATCAAAAGCTGTATGATATGGTTCAGTATGGTATTGAAGGTGAGACATATGTGTTAAACGGAGAACGCGCAGAATATCCAGAGGGAATGGATGGAACCAATTCTAATTATATGGGTTGGGGAGGCCAGTGGGCTTTATGGAAGCCACAGTATATGAGACCAACCGGTGGCTATACGGATAACTTCTGGGAAGAGGAAGCAGAGTATGCAGCATCTAGCGATAAGAATTTGTATTCTCCACTAGAAGGATTTAGTTTTGATGCAACAGATGTAAAGACAGAAGTCGCACAGAGAAATCAGATTTTCGGAGATGCACAGAAACTTTTAGAGGTTGGACTTGCAGGAGATACGGATACAGCACTTGAAAAGATTAAGACAGATAGCGAAGGTGCAGGTTTCAAGTCGGTATTAGATGAATATCAGAGACAGATTGATGAGTTTTTGGCAGCAAAGGATAAGTAAAAATAAAAATCAAAAAAGGAGATTTTATTATGAAGAGAAGAGGATTATGTGGATTACTGAGTGTAGCAATGGCAGCGGGAACAATGGCAGCAAATTATATACCGGCAGCGGCAGATGAGCTTGAGCCTGTTACCCTTCACTTTATCTTCTATGGAGATAAGAAGTCAGCGACTGATGAAGTATGGGATGCAATTGCAGATTATACAAGAGATACGTTAAACTGTGATTTTGATGTACAGTTTATCGCAGGATCAGACTATAAGAACAAGCTGACGGTTATGGCTGCAACAGGCGATACTTGGGATATGAACTTTGACTCCAACTGGACTGGAATTTATCAGATGATGGCAAAGGATGCCTATATGAATCTGGATGAGCTGCTTCCTGAGTATGCACCAGATCTGTATGCAAAGTATGAGGAGACTGGTATTTTAGATTCTGCAAAGAATAAAGGACATATCGTATGCTTGCCATGGACAATGACAATGAATAATCGTCCATTTATCCAGTGGAGAGGTGATCTGGCCGAGAAGGCAGGAATTGAAGTTGATAAGGATAACTTAAATGATCTGGAAGGTGTTGATAAGTTGTTACATCAGTTAAAGGAAGCATATCCAGACAAGTATATCATTGAGAGCTGCGGTCTTGTCAGTGCTGGATGGATGTCTGTAGATGATGATATGGGTCTTTATATTGATCTGTCCGATCCAGAGTGCAAGGTAGTCCCAGCAGAGGAGATTCCTGACTATGTTGAAGGCTGTGAGTATGCACAGAAGTGCAGGAGGATGGCATCATCTGGAAGGATATTTTGACCGATAACTTAGATAAGAATAGCTTGATTAATGAAGGAAAGCTTCTGACAAAGTGGGGTACTCACGAATTTGCTCATTCCAATCGTCCTTGGGTAGAGGAAGGTGCTTACTGGGATTACACAGAAATTTATTCCGACAGACTGTATGCAAACCGTACACCGCTTGCAAATGCAATGGCAATCTCAGCAACCAGTGAGAATCCAGAGAGAACATTGATGTTCTTAAATATGCTTGAGAATGATGAGACTCTATACGATATGGTTCAGTATGGTATCGAAGGAAAGACTTATGTATTAAACGGCGAAGAGGCTGCTTATCCGGAAGGTATGGACGGTGCAAGCTCTAACTATATGGGTTGGGGCGGCCAGTGGGCTTTATGGAAGCCACAGTTTATGCGTCCGACCGAGTCCTACAGTGAGGGCTTCTGGGAAGAGGAAGCAGCGTATGCAGCATCCAGTGATAAAAATATCGTTTCTCCTCTTGAAGGATTCAGCTTTGATGCAACCAATGTGACAACTGAGGTCGCACAGAGAAATCAGATTTTCGGTGATGCCAATAAGCTTTTGAAGGTTGGTCTTGCAGGTGATGCAGATGAGGCAATCGAGAAGTTAAAGTCTGACAGTGAGTCTGCTGGTTTTGATGCCGTTTTGGAAGAGTTCCAGAAGCAGATTGATGAGTTTTTAGCTGCAAAGAACTGATTATAATGTGTAAGTAACGAGCAATTCGTAGGCATTATATAGAAAAAATAGAAGAGAAAGGCTCCCGATGATCCCCGATTGTCGGGGGCCTTTTAAAAAGAAAAGGCAGGACAATATATGAAGACAACCGTACATATTATTTCTCACTCCCATTGGGATCGAGAATGGTATCTTCCTTTTGAAAAACATAGAATGCATCTGGTAGAGCTTGTGGATGCAATTTTGGAAAAATTTGAGACAGATGAAAATTATAGAAGTTTCTTTCTGGACGGCCAGACAATTGCGCTTGATGACTATTTAGAGATTCGTCCTGAAAAAAGAGAGCAGGTGAAAAAATATGTCAGAGAGGGCAGACTCTGGACAGGACCTTGGTATATTCTTCAGGATGAGTTTTTGACGAGTGGCGAGTCCTGTGTGAGAAATCTTCTGACAGGTATGGAGTCGGCAAAAAAATATGGAAAATTGAGTCATGTTGGCTACTTTCCAGATGCGTTTGGCAATGCAGGACAGATGCCGCAGGTGTTAAAACAGGCAGGGATGGAAGTGATTGCATTTGGTCGAGGGGTAAAACCAGTTGGACTTAACAATGAGGTGAAGGGTGGTCAGTATGAATCCACTTTCTCAGAGATGAATTGGCAGTCACAGGATGGAAGCAGCCTGCCGGGAATTTTGTTTGCAAACTGGTACAATAATGGTATGGAGATTCCGGTTGATGAGGCAGAGGCAAAAGCTTACTGGGATGAGCGATTGGAGAAGGCTAGAAAATATGCCGGAACAAGCCAGCTTCTTTTTATGAATGGTTGCGACCATCAGCCGGTACAAAAAAATTTGGCACAAGCAATTGAGACGGCTAGAAAGCTCTATCCAGAGATCGAGTTTATTCACTCTGATTTTGAAACCTATGCGAAGGCTGTGAAGGCAGAGATGACCGAGCAGACTTCTACGGTAGTAGGAGAGTTGACCAGTCAGGAGACAGATGGACGCTGGACGCTTGTAAATACCTGTTCGGCAAATGCCGATTTAAAGATTGCAAATAGAAAAGGTGAGAGTGCACTGGAAAGACAGGCAGAGCCAGCCTATGCAGTCGCCTCTATTTTGGGAGCAGCTTATCCGGAGGATTTGTTTTCTTACAGCTGGAAGAAGTTAATGCAAAATCACCCGCATGACAGTATCTGCGGTTGTAGTGTAGACGAGGTCAATCGTGAGATTGATGCGCGTTTTGCAAAGAGTTTGCAGGTTGCAGAGGAGCTATATAAAAACGGCCTTCATCTGATTGCAGACCAAATTGATACCAAATTTGTTACTAGCGATGATGGAAAAAAGCAGATTACATTTGCTGTATTCAATTTTTCTGGTTGGAAGAAGACGCAGGTTATAACAGTAGAGCTTGATGCAAAGAGAATTTATGGAAATCTGACCCAGTCTTGGAATGAGTTAGAGGGCGAGTCCCTTCCTACATTTGCTTTGTATGATGTGAGTGGAAACAAAGTAAATGCAAAGATCGAGAGAAAGACAACTGCATTTGGCTATGATCTTCCAGATGATCGCTTCCGTCAGCCGTATATGGCACAGAGAGTGCAGGTGACATTTGAGGCAGAGGATGTCCCAGCAATTGGCTATCAGGTCTATGTATTAAAAGAAGTAGAAGAAAGTTTGGCGAAAGACATCCATGAATTGATAGAAACGACAGATGCGACTAGCAAAGACAAGGAATTTGTGATGGAAAATGAGAATGTTTTTGTGCGCATCAACTTGGATGGAAGCTTTGATTTGACTGATAAAAAGACTGGCCATACCTTTGAAAATTGTGGTATTTATGAGGACACCGGCGATATGGGAAATGAATATATTTATATTCAGGATACCGATCGTCAAACGATTACAACTAGGAATATCCCGGCAACAATTTTTGTCGAAGAAAATAGTGCAATTCGCTCTGTAGTAAAAGTGAGACATGAGCTTGAAGTGCCAGAGGCAATTGGAGATGAGATTTTGCCTCAGAGATATTCCTGTGTGGATCTGTACCAGAGAAAGGCAAAAAGAAGCGAGAAGCTTGTGAAGCTATCAATTGAGACAACACTTACGCTTGAGCACCATGCAAAGGGAGTAAAGGTGCAGACAACAGTTGTGAATACAGCAAAGGATCATCGACTGAGAGTGTTATTCCCAGCTGGACTTGACAGCGATATGCATTTTGCAGATTCTACATTCGAGGTTGTGAGACGACCAAACCGCCATGGAAAGGCATGGACCAATCCGAGCGCATGTGAGCATGAGCAGTGTTTTGTTGCGATGGAAGATAAAAATGCTGGAATACTGGTGGCAAACCGTGGTCTGTATGAATATGAGATTCTTCCAGATGAGGAAAATACGATTGCGTTGACACTTCTTCGATCAGTTGCAGAGATGGGCGACTGGGGATATTTCCCAACACCGCAGGCGCAGATGCAGGGAAGCTATACGCTGGAGTATGCAATATTCCCGTATGAACCAGAAATGTGTGCAGAGGCATTTGCACTTGGCTATGGCTATCAGCATGATTTGGCAGGTGTACAGCTTGGTATGAACAGAGAGAAGGAAACAATCTTCACACCGCAGGCTCAGAGTGGAATCCTTCCTATTAGAAAGAGCTTCTTTGAGTGGAAAGGAAATGGACTGAATCTGACAGCATTTAAGAAAGGCGCAAATAGTGAAGACATCTTTGTTCGCTTTGTCAATACGTTGGAAACTGATGTGAAGCTTACAATCAAGAAGGCCGACTGGATGAAGGGCATCTATCAAAGCTCTGTGATTGAGGAGAAAAAAGAGACGATTGACGAAGAAAATGGTGTATTTTCAGTTGTCATAAAACCATATCAGATTGCTACATTTGGTCTGCAGCCGAAAGAGAGGTAAGGGGAGAATAGATGGAAGAAAATGAACAGGTAATGTCTGATGAGATTCGTGAGGAGGTTGAGTGGTGCAATATCCGCTGGTTTGACGGGGCAGATACAGGAAAGCGCGTTCTATTAATCGGAGATTCGATCACACTTGGCTATGGCAATGTGGTTTGCGAGAAGCTAAAGGAAAAGCAAATTCATACGGCATGGCTTTGCACATCAAAGAGCATCGACAACCCTTCACTTCGAAAGGAAATCGAGTATGCGATGAGCGAGTATCCGGTGGAACTGATTCATTTTAACAATGGACTTCATGGATGGCATTTAAATGAAACAACCTATGCAGATGCACTTGAAAAGATGCTTGTCTGGATCAAAGAGACTTATCCGATGTGTAGCTTGTGTTTGCAACAACGACGCAGAGTGTGCGAAGTGAGTATGAGCATGAGCAGATACAAAAAAGAAACAAAAAGGTGTTAACACTTGCAGAGAAGTTAAAAATTTGCGTTGATCCGCTTGCAAAGCTTGACGATACAACCAGTCAATTTTTGACAGATGGTGTTCATTATCAAGCTGGCGGTTATCAGATTCTTGGAAGTGCGGCGGCAGAGTGTATCTGCCGCCAGATCGGATAGGAGCTGTAATATTAAGATCGGATTCCATTTCGATAGTCACGCGGTGAGACACCGGTATATTTTTTAAAGACATTTGAGAAATATTGGGCACTGTCAAAGCCTAAATGTTCAGAGATGGCCTGTATGCTGTCATTCTCGCAAGAGAGACAGCGACAGGCTTCTTCCATTCTCTGCTGCAAAATATATTGGGAGATCGTTTGCCCAGTCATCTGGTGGAAAAATCTTGAAACATGAGAACTGTTGTAGCAGACAGAGGAGGCAATCTCGTTCAGCGTCAAATTGCGGTTCAAATTAGCCTGAATGTAATCTTTGATCCGTTGCAGTGTCTGATGTCGAGAGTTTTGTTCTGCATTTACCGACAGTGAGAGAATGGCATCGGCGACCGAGTTAAAATAGTCAAAAACCTGTCCCCAATTATCAAATTGATCAATATGATACAGGCGAAACAGTCCAGTGCGAAAAGCCAACGATTTTTCAAGATCATGCTGTAAAATGTACTCAATAAAGACATTTGAAAGTTCATGATACAGATGGATTGCACCAAGTTTGTGCATACTTGCGTGTTTACTCCAAAAGTCATTGGCATCAGCTAAGGCTTTTTTTATATGAACTGGATCTTTGGCATTTAAACCGAATCGAAGGCTTGAGGCCAAATCTGGAAGCGTAACAGTATATTTTTTAGAAGAATCGACATTTTTTTGACGATCAGGACAAATGAAAAAATACTGACCGATTTGGGCAGAGCGCTCAAAAAGAAATTCATCGAGAGTGGCAGATAACTGTGCGTAAACACAACCGATTTGTTCCCAGCAAAGCGCAGTGTCAACCAAAATAAAAATAGGTGAAAGCTTGTCAAAAAGTGAAGAGTTTCCATCAAAATTAAGAGCTTCCTTGATATATAAAAGCATTGCATCTGCACTTTTTTTCAGAGTAGCAGACGGCTGCAAAAATACAGCCCACAGTGATGGATCAATAGGACAAATGAAAACCTCAAAGCGATCATCCAGACGGGCAGACAGTTCTTTCAAAGTGGATGTGATAAACTGTGGATCTTCCGCATACGAAAAAGCAGCTTGTTCGCCTGGTAGTTTTAAAAGAAGCAAGAAAAAGTCTCTCTTTAAATCAAATGCAAATGAACTTGGCAAAAACGATACTATTTCTGTAAAAAGAGAGATATGCTGACCAAGCAACAATTTTTTTAAAGGATCTCGGTAGAGTAGATAGTTTACATATAAATCTCTGGAATGCTCTTTTGACAGTAGCTTTCTGTGCTCGGTTTCAAAATCAAGCTGTGAGATTGCATCTCGCACAGCTTTTAAAATCGTATCATTGTCCTCTGTTTTTAATAAAAACGTGGCATTTTTTAATTTAGAGGAACGATAAATATAGTCAAAATCGGCATATCCAGTTAAAAAAATAATTTGACAGGACGGCCAGATTTCTGCAAGCTCATCAGCAATTTCTAGCCCTGTTTTTCCTGGCATATTGATATCAAGAAGAATCAGATCAATTCGCTGTGAATTAATGATTTGCATCGCTTCATCAGAATAGCAGCAAGTCAAAATATCCAAATCAAGCTCGGACTGGGCGCTGATCAATTCATAGATCGATTCGACAAGATAGCGCTCATCATCGACAATTAAAAGACGGTACATAATAAAAACTCCTTTGAATCAAATATTTTAGAGGCTGGATGAAAGGTAAGTTACTTTGACGCTTTTGGGGGAGCAGGCATCTGTTTGCGCGGCAGAGTCAGTGTGATTTTTAAGCCGCCCAAAGGGGAGCGGGTGATGGTCAGCGCATGTTCAATTGAGAAATAGAGCTGCAATCTTCTCGCAATATTTAAAAGGCCGGTTGTCTCAACTGAAAGGGAACCACTTGTCACCTGAGATATCTGCTCTTGCATGGTTTCTAATTGTGCATCGGACAATTCCTCTCCATTGTCTTCAACAAAAATATGTACAAGTTCTTCGTCTGCTTGGATTGTCACCTTTAACAGCCCACCGCGGATTTTTTGTTTTAGCCCATGTCCAAATGCGTTTTCAAGAAGAGGCTGCAAGATCAGTCTTGGCACGGTGATTTGGGCTAACTGCTGATCAAGCTCATCCATCTCAACTTTGATGCGCCCATCAAAGCGAAAGCCTTGAATGTCAGCATAGACGCGGGCATGCTCGTATTCATCCGAAAGTGGCACCTCATCGCTTGTATTTCTTGTCAGAAAGCGAAAATAGACACCGAGCTCACGGGAAAGTTCTTTTGCAGGCTCTTTCATATCGCGTGCGATCATCTGGTTCAGCGTAAAAAAGCTGTTGTATAAAAAGTGCGGATTGATCTGTGCCTGAAGCTGTTTTAGCTGTGCCTTTTCAAGAAGAAGTGTCTGTTGAAATTCTTTTTGAATCAACTCGTCAAGCTGCTCGGCCATTTCGTTAAAGCTGTCGTAGAGAGGAACGAACTCAACCAAATTTGGACCATCAATTCGAATATCAAAATGGCGATCGCGCAGTTTGATAAAGGTGGCAGACAAATCGTCAATCGGTTTTTTGATGATTCGAAAGGTTGTAAAAGCAAATAGAAGAGCAAACAGCAAAAGAGCTGCTGTATAGAGAATACAGTATTGAACGGAAAATTCCATTCCTGGAAATAATTCGCTTGTCGGAATTAATTGCAAATAGGTGGCACCGATGGTTGTTAGCTCAAAGCGAAGTAGACAGTATTTCGTCCCATTTAGATGAACAAAAGATTGGTTGTCCCTCTCGGTGAGCGTAGTTTTTGTAACATCTTCCTCTAAATTAGAAACAAAATTTTCACCAATCTGAAGAAGATAGTACGAATTTGGATATAGGCGTGTATCTTCAAATAGTTCTTCTAACCCGGGAATGGAATAGACCGTCTCCACAATGATATGTGGATTTGTCCATGACGAATACTGGACAAAGGAGAAATTCCCATTGTGCATTTTGAGCTGCTCTGGCAAGTAGCGCAAGGAAAGAAGAACATCAATCTCATCATCTGACAAATCTGTGCTACTTCCGATGGCAGTTTGTGTTGGATAATCATAGGCATTGTCCGGATTGTAGGTCAGATGAAGCAGAGGCAGATGAAGGCAGATGTTACTCACAGAGGAATTGCTTAGCTGAATATTGTACAGTGTATCGCGGATAAAATTTACCTGACTCATTCGCTCATAGGTTGACATTGGATCGTTTGGATTGGAAATTCGGCGCACACGGCTGTTTGTCAAAAGTGATGCAGCGAGCGTGTTGGTCTCCAAAAACTTTTCATCAATGCTTTGCAGTTGGTCGTTTACTCGGTCGTGGGCAGAAGAAATCGTATGAGTTCGGATCGAGTGAAGCGAATACCATTGAAAAGAAAAGCCTATGACAATCACTGGAAAGACCAAAAAGAGAAAGAAAAATTGAAGTCGTTTTAAGATACTGGATTGTTTCATGTCGATCTCCTTTGTGGTATACTAATATCATTATAAAAATCAGAAAAACGATTGTCAATTAGGAAACCAAAGGTGCAAAAATATTACAAGTTTGGTAAAAAGGAGGCAACACGATGAAACCAGTGCATTTTTATAGCTGTCTGTCAAAGGCACTTGTGGCAGGACTCATTTTGACAGGTGCTTTGTCTACGAAAGTTTTGGCAGAGGAAGCAGATCCAAAATGGAAAGAACCCTACGACACACCCGTAACGATAACGACAGTGCGAGGAACTGGGGCGGTTGCATTTCATTTTGATCCGGGAGACAGCATTTCAGACAATCTGTGGACGCGAAGTTTTCAAAATGTGCTAAATGTAACAGTGAAAACAGACTGGGTCAGTAGCGACTATGACATCAAATTAAATCTTGCGATGGCAACCGGAAAGCTTCCAGATGTGTTTGTTGTAAATACAGAGCAGCTAAAGCGGCTTGAGAATGCTGGGATGCTAGCTGATTTAACTGATGTTTATGAAACATGGGGATCAGATCGCTTAAAGTCCATTCTTAGTGCAGAGGAGGCTGTCTTAGAAACGGCAACTGTAGATGATAGATTGTATGCGATTCCTCAGCTAAGTTCAGGTTATCATCCAGAGCTTTTATGGCTTCGTTCTGATTGGATGGAGGAGCTTAAAAAAGAAAATCCGAAGACAGTGGACGAGCTTGAAGAAATTTTGCTTGGTATGAAGGAGCTTTCTGGAAACTATAGTTTTGCAGTTGGAGAAGATTTAGATTCACTGTATCATCTTGCAGTTGCGTGGGATGCGTATCCTGGCTTTTGGCAAAGACAAGAGGATGGGACACTTGTGTATGGCTCCGTCACCGATCAGATGAAGGAGGCGCTTTGTGATTGGCAAAGGTGGTATCAAGAAGGCATTTTTCGAAAGGATTTTGCTAACTTAAATAACGATGCGGTCAGTAAAGATATCTCCGATGGAAAAGCAGGTGCGATGACTTTTCGCTCAGCTTGGGGCTGGGTATATGGGTTAGATGAGGTAAAAAGTCAGGGGGTGGAGGCCTGTTTTTGGCCGTGCGAGATTCCGACAGTCACAGGAAAAAAGGCAGTTTATCCGAGAAATTTCAAAAATAATGGCTATATTGTTGTGAATCGAAACTGCAAAAATCCAGAAGCTGTGATCAAAATAATTGATTACTATGTATACATTCTAAATGATGCCTATCAAGATGGTACGATGAGTTATGACGAGATTGTCCAGTATACGCAAAACAATATGCAGCATGCAACAGCGCCATTTACAGTAACCAATTCGACAAGCGACTATGAGCGCTATGAAATGATTCAACAGGCGCTAGAGACAGGTGATGAGTCGGTATTAAAAACGGGTGGTGCTGCTGAGGTGTATCACGGCATCAAACGATGGAATGAACAAAAGGATTTATCTTGTGTTGGCTATGCCGTTCAGTTTGACGGAACAAAAAGTGGTGTCGGCATTGCCGATCAGATCATAAAGGAGGACCGTGTTGTGCTCTCTGGGCTATGGGGCGAGCAGCCGCAGGAACTGATTGAATATGGGGATACATTAGACGACATTCTTCGAGAGGGCTTTATTCGCATTATAATGGGAGAGAGCGATATTTCATATTTTGATACGCTGGTGCAAGAGTGGTATGAGGCAGGAGGAGAGATTGTGACCGAAGCAGTCAATCGGATGTCCACCAGGTAGGGCATGAGGCTTCGATATACGGTATTGTCCACATCGGTTGCCTGATTGAGAAATCTAGAAAAATTTGTTTTTTAAAACCTTCTTAAAAAGGAAGAAAAATAGAGACATTTTGATCATCCTATGGTATACTCGCGGTAGGCAAAAACAGTGCAAAACGGGTAAAAAAAGGATTGAAAAAAAGCACTGAAAGCCACGTGAAAAACCAGAAAGGGGAAAATAAAAATATGAATCTTTATGTTGATGTTCATGCAGGACGTGACGGAAATGGAACTGAAAAAATGCCATTTCGCCGTATTAATGAGGCTGCAAAGGTCGCAAAGCCAGGTGATACAGTGCTTGTAGCACCTGGTGTATATCGTGAGTATGTGGATCCTATTTTTGCAGGAGAGCCAGATGCACGTATTACATATAAGAGTACAGAGCCATTAGCAGCAGTTATTACCGGAGCAGAGCGTATCACCAGTTGGAAGCATTATCAGGACAATGTATGGGTATGCCGAGTGCCAAACAGTACATTTGGTGCATATAATCCGTATACTACATTTGTATATGGTGATTGGTATTTTGCCAAGGCAGACAAGCATACCGGATGTGTTTATTTAAATGACAGAGCATTGTATGAGACATCTTCGCTTGAGGATTGTATTAAGGGCGAAGTTTATGAGTGCAGCTGGGTTCCAGAGGAATCTGTTTACAAGTGGTATACAGAACAGGATCAGGAAACAGATGAGACTATTATTTATGCGAATTTTAAGGGAGCAGACCCGAACAAGGAAAATGTAGAAATCAATGTAAGACGTGAGTGCTTTATGCCGTCAAAGACAGGTGTTGGCTATATTACAGTAAGCGGGTTTACTGTGACAAAGGCTGCAACAACATGGGCACCGCCTGCTGCATATCAGGATGGAATGATTGGACCACATTGGAGCAAGGGTTGGATCATCGAGGACTGCGAGATCTCAAACAGCAAGTGTGCAGGAATTTCGCTTGGCAAATATCTTGATCCAGAGAATGACCATTACTTTACTACAAAATATGTAAAGAGCCCGACACAGATGGAGCGTGATGCTGTATGTCGTGGTCAGTATCATGGCTGGTTGAAAGAAAAAGTTGGAAGCCATATCATTCGCCGAAACAACATTCATCATTGCGAGCAGGGCGGAATCATAGGCCGTATGGGTGGTGTGTTTAGTATTATTGAGGATAACCATATTCATCATATCAACAACATGATGGAGTTAGGCGGTGCTGAGATTGCTGGAATTAAGATGCATGCTGCAATCGATGTGACAATGCGCCGCAATCACATTCATCATTGTACAATGGGTATTTGGTGTGACTGGGAAGCACAGGGAACAAGACTGAGCCAGAACCTGCTGCATGATAATCAGCGTCCGCCGTTTGCGTCTGTATTAAAGGGCGGCATGATGTCACAGGATATCTTTGTTGAAGTTGGACATGGCCCGACATTGATTGATAATAACATTATGCTTTCCGATGCAAGTCTTCGTTTTGCAACAGAGGGTGTAGCACTTGTCCACAATTTGATCTGTGGTGCACTTACTTGTGTGGGCGGAGGAACAGGACCGCGTTATACACCGTATCATATGCCGCATCGTACTGAGGTAATGGGCTTTATGACCGTACTTCATGGTGATGATCGTTTCTATAATAATATCTTTGTACAGAAATGGCCATCAGATGATATTATAACGATGCACGATTCAGATGATGGATTTGACACAGAAAATCGTGCAGCAGGTACCTGGATGTTTGATGAGTATCCGACATATGATGAGTGGATTTCTCAGTTTGATTTTAGTAAGCCTGCTGATATGGCAAAACTTTATGGCGCACACGAAGGAAAGTTGCCAGTATGGATTGAAGGCAACGCTTATCTTGGTGGTGCAAAGCCAAGTAAGAAGGATGTCAATGCTCTGATATCAACTGTCGCACGTGAGGATGTGCGCGTAGAGCTTGTTCAGAAAGAGGACGGTTATTATCTGGATACAAACGTATACGAACTGATCGAAGGCTTTAAAAATAGAATGATTGATTCAGATGTGCTAGGAAAGGCATTTGAGCCAGAGGAACGCTTTGAAAATCCTGATGGAACTGCAATCCGATTTGACAGTGACTATTTTGGAACGCATCGTGGTGTCGATGTCATCCCAGGACCGTTTGCAGATGCTAAGGAATCAGTGAAGAAGCTGTATTAATCGAGATCTGTCAGATAGATACCCTCATAAACAGTTACAATGTTTGATAGGAGAAATTTATGGCACACTCAAATTTAAAAAAGGACGGAAAAACTAGTAAGAAACCGGCTGCCAAAATGCCAGGTGAATGGCTGTATTTAAACAAAGAAGAATTGCCGCTTCGCAAAATCTATGAGCTGTTTAATGAAGCGCAGAATGCTGAGTATTGGGAGGCAGCAGGTGTACTTGAAATTTCATTGCCAGAGAGTGGTACACTGGATATGGAAGATTTAGAAGGCACACTTGGTGATGACGAAGGCGATGCTTATTTGCTTCATAATGGCATTCGTACCGTATTTGCAGCTACAATTCGTCCAGAGGATTATGAAAAAGCAAAAGAGATTATGCTTTTTATAACACAAAAGCTTGGCGGATATTTTTGCGCAGATACAGCAGATTTTAAGCCAGTTGTGGCAGCAAAATAAAAGAAACTGTAAAAATACTGTTTTGTGATAGTCAATAATTTACTGAGATATTTGTCAATAGTAGGGCAGATATCTCAGTATTTTTTAAAAAATATGGTTGACAGATGTATACCGCTATGCTATTATGAAGTTGACACAAGTAAACTAGATTAAACTACAGGAAGGAGTAAAAATGGCAAAGCACATTGTTTTATCTGACGGTGAATGGAAACTGATGAAACTTTTGTGGGAGAACCATCCGATGACGCTCGGAGATATGGTAGAAGCGATGCAGGATGATACGGCATGGAGCAAAGGAACGATTTTTACAATGCTTCGCCGCATGAGTACAAAAGGAGTTATTCGTATGGATGACAGCGGAAAGTACCAGCAGTATTATCCAGTGCTGCAAAAGGAGGAAGCAGAACAGGCAGAGACGCGAAGCTTTTTGGAACGTGTATATGATGGCAGCGTTGGAATGATGCTGTCGGCAATGGCGCATGAGTGCAAACTTTCAAAGTCAGAAATTGATGAGTTGTATGAGATCATTCGGGAGGCTAGAGAGGAGGAAAAATGACAGATTGGATAGTTGGTTCCAGTATTCTGATCGTGATGATCTTTGCAATACGCAAAGTTTTTGGAATGAGAATCAGCAGCAGGTTTCGATATGCACTTTGGGCAGTTGTGATGATTCGTCTGCTTTGCCCAGTGACACTATGGAATAATCAGCAGCTAGTGCATAATATTACAGAAGTGTCCAGACAGATGTTTCAAAATACGAGTGGAACTAAAGTGGACAAGGTGGATTCAAATGCAGAACTCGGAATGGAAAATGGACAGAATGCAGGTGTAGGAGATGCGAGTAATACAGATCGCACGAAGAATGATTATACAGGAAACGTGAAAAATCAGAATGTCAATATGGGACAACAGAATGAACAGGAAATAAATCAGACAGAAAATCTCAAAATTACACTTGGACATAATGTTTTCAATCAGCCAGGAAAGGAGACAACGGCACAACAGCCTGAAGAAAATTCACAGTCAAAAGATAGCAATTCTAACATATTCCACAGTATAATAGCTCAACTAATAAGTATAGCTCCAGCCATCTGGCTTTATGGCAGCATTGCTGCAGGATGTTGGTTTGCTATCGTAAATATGCGTTTTTATCATATGCTAATGCGAAGCAGAAAACAGATAGATAGTAGTAGAAAACTACTAGTTTATCAGGTAAGTGGATTATCGTCACCATGTTTGTTTGGAATCATTCATCCAGCAATTTATCTGAAGGAGGAGACGAAACTGAAGGACGATCAAATTTTGATGATTCTTCAGCATGAGATATGCCATTATCAGCACAAAGATCATATTTGGTCTGTAATGAGAAGCCTTTGTGTTGCAGTCTGGTGGTGGAATCCACTGGTGTGGGCGGCAGCGGCAGAATCAAAAAGAGACTGTGAGATGGCATGTGATGAAGGAACACTAGAAACAATTGGGTGGGAAAATAAATTTTTGTATGCAAAGACACTAGTTGATGCTGTGTCGGATAAAAAAAATTTTGGTATGACAGCAGCATCAACAATGGTATCAGGAAAATCTGATACAGAAAGGAGGCTGCGTATGATGCTTAATAAAAAGAAAACAAAGATGGCAAGTGTAGTACTTGCAGCAGTGCTTATGTTAAATGCAGCAGCATTATGCTTTGGAGGAGAAAGTACAGCTAAAAGCGAAACTCAGACTAATACTGCAAAGCAGACGGCACTTCCAGTACTTGCAGCAGTGGATGTGTATGAGCAGATACCAATAACGGATGACGTGGAGGAGTTTTGTGAGACATTTGGGCTGCTTGACAAGGAATGTATTGCGCAGATTACACCAGAGTGGATGAAAGACAGCGGTATTAAACTATTTCGCGATGGATTAAATGAGCGGGTATATTTAACTTGGCAGAATCAGCTTATGACACTTCCTCAGCTTGCAATTGGAAAATTTATTATGACATCTGATGTAGATATGCTAAGCAGTGCACTTGCAGATTTGGATGATGATGGAGTTTACGAGGTCTATTTTACTGCAAGAGCTAAGGTTGGTGGTGATAGTTTTTATGCAAATATGATTGGTGTTGCAAGACTTACAGATATGTCGTTTTATTGGGATTTTGATGCACAAGAACAAATGAACCAAAAATCAAAAGTGATGATGCTGACACAAAATGAGAGCAATGAGTTAATTTGGAGTGAGGCATCTTACAAAAAAGCAGATGATGAAAACAAGAGGACATATTATAATAAGCCTAGTGAGTATGCGTTAACGCCAACAGATGAAAAAAATGAACATCCAGTTACATTGTCTGAAGAAAGTTTTGTTGTAAGTCCAATTGACTTTGCAGTAGCTGGGTCACAAACAGTAAATTCAACTGAAGCGTCAGCAAATCTTAACACATCTGGTTGGTTAATTCCGACAGGAGGTCCGCGTTGGAGTTGGACAGTAGATGATTTAAAGAAATGGTATGGCGATGCAGCTGAAATTATTTCTGAAGATGAAAGTAAAACTATTGTAGAGATTTCAGATGTATATATCTGGCAAAGTAAGACATCTGTTGTTGCAACAGTAGATGCAGAGGTTGGTGTAACAAGACTGGATTATAAGATTGCTGATAATGATCGTGATGCTATCTTCAGCAAAATGAACAGCACTAATAAAACAAATCAGATTTTGGGTGGAACAAAAGAAGGAAATGAAAATATTTCTTACAGATGGGCTGGCAAGCAGGCTGCAACATTAGAGCTAGCAATGCAGAGACGTTATCGAGAGATTTGTATGGAGCGCGGTACATGGCTAGATACAGAAGAAAAGCGCTATGCAAATCAGATAAAAGCTCAAATGACAATTACGAGTGATGAATGTGAACTATCATTTGAGGGCGAACCGGAAATGGTGATTTTGTATCGCGAGCTGTTAGATCAATCAAGTGCTGAAACAGAAAAAGTAATAGAGAGTTTCAATCAATTATATAAGGAAGATGGAGATTCCTGGCTGCTTCAATGGAACACTGGCCTGACAACAATGAGCGATTATCAATCAATAAATCTTGAAGAAAATCGCGAGGATAAACCGCTTCATGAGATGGCACATTTACTTATCGAAAATGCACAGCCATATCCTGCAGGTGGATTTGGAGAAGGTTTGTATGAGATGGGATTTAGCTTTTTGACACTAAGCTTAAAACAAAGTGATGCAGATTTGACACTGAATCTTTATAAAGATGCAAATACAGGTGCAGGATTTATTCTTAGAGAAGATGGAAGCGGATATATTATGATTGCATTACAGAATGAAAATGATGCACAGGTTGGACTATTCTCATTTACACCATGTGACACTGGAAAAGAATTATATAATAAGACACTGGAGGAAATAAATAAGTACAATAAAATTGTAGTACAATAACGTTACGTAAATGGGGGCGAGGCGGATGTGCTTTACGAGGCGATTCCCGTGTGGGAGCGGGCTTACGCAGTATCTGAGACAAAAAGGAGTGTAGAAGGCGCCGCGGGAACAAGGGGCGCCGACAAAGTCACTTCGCCGAGTCCCCCTTGCGTGAACCTACCGGGTTACACCTCAAAGTTCACAATTTTTTCACAAAAAACCTCTTGCATTTTTGAGTTTGTGGTGTTATATTACATACCGAACAAAGGAAATGACCAGACAGGTCAGTTTCTTAACAAAACCTCTTGTCGAAGGCTGCTAAGGAATCAGATTTTTGGAGGAAAAGACAAAATGAATACTTTAAAAGCTGAAAAACGAAGCATGGACATCAAAGCAAAGAAGCTCAGAAGAGAGGGATACGTTGTAGGCAACGTGTTCGGAAAGAAAATTGAGGTTCTATCCCAGTAAAGTTTCATACACTGGAGTTAGAGAAATTCTTAAAGAAAGCACATAAAGGAAGTCAGATCATGCTTGATGTTGAGGGAACTCAGTATGATGCACTGATCAAGGACGTCGCATATAACCCTGTTGCAGGAAGAATCGATGAGATTGATTTCCAGGCACTGGTAAGCACAGAAAAAGTTCATTCTGTTGTTGAGGTTATCTTAGAGAATCATGATAAGATTGTAGAAGGTGTACTTCAGGAGAGTCTTGAAGAGATTGCCTATAAGGCATTGCCGGCAGATCTGGTTGATGAGGTCAGAGTTGATGTTGGCGACATGAAGATTGGCGATGTTATTCGTGTAAAGGATCTTCCAATTTATGCAGATAAGAAGATTACTATTATGACAGATCCAGATGCGGTTGTAGTAGCATTAAATGCAGCACACAATGCAGCAGTACCTGAGACAGAGACAGCAGAAACTGAAGAAGAGCCAAAGAAGGACGAATAATCTGGAGAAAATTATAAGTGAACAATTAAATGATTCGAAAAAAGGAATGGTCACGAAAATGACCATTCCTTTTTTGCACAAAAAAATATGAAAATTTATTACGAAGCAGTTTTTGTTTCAATTTGTGTCGGCTGCTGAACCAAAAATCCAGCCAGAATCTGGCGTATTACAGTATGGAGATAAGGAAGATATTCTTCAACTGATACTGGCTGGCCATACAAAATACAGCTGTAACATGTAGAACCAACGAGTTCGATAATTGTAAAGAGCATTAGTTCAGGCTCTGGACAGACATATGAATTTTTTTTCATCTGTTCAAATATATAATCATAAAACTGTAAAGACTCATCTGGCAGCGTGTTTTCAAAAGCTGTTTTAAAAATCCCCCATGACAAATTCTTGGAAATAAAAGTTAACAGACCATGATCGGCGTTGAGACGGTCAATAATATAGTCGGCAACTGCGATAATCTGGTCTTCAAAGCTATTAAACTTCTGATCCAGCAGTGCATGGTGAGCATCTGCAAACAGCTGCCCTGCTTTGTGGGCAATCAGCTTATCCCTCAAATCATATTTATCCTTAAAATATAAATAGAAAGTTCCCTTTGCAAGGCCGGCATCTGAAACAATATCAGAGATAGTAGTCTTTGCAAAGCCCTTATCGCGAAACAAATCAAAGGCCGTCTGCAGCAAAGCGTTTTTCTTTTGTTTCTTATTGATATCCACTTTTCCCATACGAGAACCCCTCCTGTAATACTTGTAATTTATCCTAAGCTATCATTATATCAAGATATTAAGTAATAGTAAAGGTGTAAATGTTTAAAAACTTGAATCTTAGAGTTATTATCTTACAAAACTGACTAAAAGTCAATTATTAAAAACTGACCAAAATTCATTTTATTACCATATATTTTTCGGATACTTTTAATATTGACCAAAAGTCAGTTTCTGCATATAATGCGTAGTGTGAAAAAAAGATAGGAGATGGTTGCTATGGTTAAAGTAGGAAAATGGATTGCAAAACATAAATATCTGATCATATTGATCAGCATTTTGCTTATGATTCCTTCCGTAATCGGTATGGCAAAGACAAGAGTCAACTATGATATCTTAAGTTATCTGCCAGACACGCTTGAGACGATCAAGGGTCAGGATATTATGGTCGATGAATACGGAATGGGCGCGTTTTCCATGGTCGTCGTGGAAAACATGGAACTAAAGGATGTGCAAAAGCTAGAAGATGCATACAGTGAGATTGATCATGTTAAGGATGTTCTTTGGTATGATGATGTTGCCGATTTAAGTCTTCCAGTCGAGATGATTCCAAAGGATCTGCGAGAGGCGTTCTTTAAAGGTGATGCGACCATGATGCTTGTGCTGTTTGACAACACGACATCATCTGATGAAGCTATGGAAGCCCTTACAGAGATGAGAAAGATCAGCAATGATCAGTGCTTCTTAAGCGGTATGACTGGTATTGTTACCGATATTAAGAACCTGGCATTAAGCGAGATGCCGGCATACGTTGTGATTGCCGCAATTCTTTGCTTCATTGTATTGCAGCTGTTTACTGATTCATTTTTAGTTCCGCTGTTCTTCTTATTAAGTATCGGAATATCCATTCTCTACAACATGGGAACGAATGTATTCCTTGGAGAGATTTCCTATATTACACAGGCACTTGTAGCTGTTCTTCAGCTCGGTGTTACAATGGATTATTCCATTTTCCTTCTTAGCAGCTATGAGGAAAATAAAGAACGTTTCCCAGATGATAGGGAGCGTGCGATGGGTCATGCAATCGCCAATACCTTTAAGTCTATCGTGGGAAGCTCTGTTACAACAATTGCTGGTTTTGCCGCACTTTGTTTTATGACATTCGCACTTGGACGCGATCTTGGTATTGTCAGTGCAAAAGGAGTTGTAATCGGTGTTATCTGCTGTGTAACTGTTCTTCCGGCTATGATTCTTATTTTCGATAAGCCGATTGAAAAAACAAAGCATAAGCCGCTAATTAAGAGCATGGATAGATTGTCAGGCTTCATTACAAAGCATTATAAGATTTGGCTTGTTATCTTCCTTGTTCTTTTAGCTCCGGCAATTTATGGAAACAGCAATACAAAGATTTATTACAACATTGCAAAATCTCTTCCATCCACACTTGAGAGTAATGTGGCAAATGAAAAGCTTGAAGAAGACTTTGATATGAGTGTTCTTCACATGGTTATGATGGATAAGAACATGGACGCAAAGGATAAGCGTGACATGTTAAATGCCATCGATGAGGTGGACGGTGTGAAGTGGACGATCAGTTTAAATTCCTTAGTTGGTGCAACTATTCCAGATTCTATGATTCCAAAAGATATCAAGAGTATGTTGCAAAGTGATAACTGGGAGCTGGCATTTGTATGTTCACAATACCAGTCAGCGACAGAAGAAGTTAATAGTCAGATTGCCCAGATCAATGACATTGTAAAGGGTTATGATGAAAATGCAATGGTAATCGGTGAAGCTCCTATGATGAAGGACCTTGAGGATGTAACAAATATCGATCTTCAAAGTGTTAACACTGTATCAATGGCAGCGATTTTCATTATTATCATGATTATTTTCAAGTCGATTTCACTGCCAATTATTCTGGTAGCAGTAATCGAATTTGCGATTGCAATTAATATGGCAGTGCCGTTCTATCAAAACATTAGTCTTCCGTTTGTTGCTTCTATCGTTGTCGGAACTATTCAGTTAGGTGCGACAGTAGATTATGCAATCCTGATGACGAGCCGTTATCAGAAAGAGAGAAGCAGAGGAAAGAATAAAAAGGAAGCTGTCAGTGCAGCACATAAGGCAAGCATTGAATCCATTATAACGAGTGGTCTTAGCTTCTTCGCAGCAACATTTGGTGTATCAGCTTATTCAAAGGTTGATATGATTGGTTCCATCTGTACACTTCTTTCAAGAGGTGCATTAATTAGTGTTGTCGTTGTTGCACTTGTTTTGCCGGCAATGTTCCTGATTTTTGATAAAGTAATTTGTAAGACATCAATTAACTTTCTTGGAAAGAAATAAAAAGTAAAGTAACTGGCGTGCACAAGCGTGCAATTCTGATTTAGAAATGAGAATGAGGGTGTTATATTATGAATAGAAATCATATGCTGAAAAGAAAAATGACAGCCGGACTTGCAGTCGGCATGGCAGTAGCAGTAGGAAGTGTTCCAATGGCAATGGCTGCGAACACAGCAAATACAACAGATTCATCAAGCAGTGTATCAAAAGAGGAAACCGTCTATGTAAATGCAGATGCATCTGGAAATCCACAGCAGATCACAGTATCTAACTGGTTAAAGAATGCAGGAAGTGAAAGCAGTGTTGAGGACCAATCTGATCTGACAAATATAAAGAATGTAAAAGGTGATGAAACCTTTAGTGAGAATGGTGACAGTCTGACATGGAATACAGATGGCAGCGATATTTATTATCAGGGTCAGAGCAATAAGGATCTTCCTGTATCTGTAAAGTTTACATACTTCTTAGATGGACAGGAAATGCAGCCGCAGGATCTTGTCGGCAAGAGTGGTCATCTTCAGATCAAGATTCAGTATACTAACAACGAGAAGAAGAGTGCAAAAGTAGATGGAAAGAATGAGACTATTTATAGTCCATTTGTAATGCTGACTGCGATGATACTTCCAGATGATACATTCTCTAATGTCACCATCGACAACGGAAAGGTAATTTCCGATGGAAGCAGAAATATTGTTGTGGGTGTCGGAATGCCTGGTCTTAAGGATAGCTTAAAACTAGACACGATTGATCTTTCTGCAGATGATGACGATAAGAACAGTGAAGACAAAACGCTCGATATTGACATTCCAGACAGCGTATCGATTGAAGCTGATGTAACAGATTTTTCAATGAGTTCTTCTCTTACAGTTGCATTGTCTGATCTGTTAAAGGATATTGATTTTGATGATGACAGTGCATTAGATGACATCAAGGATGCACTTGATAATCTTACAGATGCAGCAACACAGCTTGTTGATGGAACCTCTGATCTGTATGATGGTGTGGAGGAACTTGACGAGAAGTATGGCGAGTTTGATGATGGTGTTAAGGAATTAAGAGATGGCACACATGATCTTGCAGATGGCGTTGGTGATCTGACAGATGGTGTAAATAAACTTGCAGATGGTGCAAAGCAGTTGCAAAGCGGAGCAGGTGACCTTGCAAGCGGAGCAAAGACGCTTGACGATGGAGCTGGAAAGCTTCAGAGTGGTTCTAAGGATCTGGTAAGTGGTGTGAGTCAGCTTGCAAGTGGTGCAACTTCACTTCAGAGTGGAGCAGGTCAGTTACAGAGCGGTGCAGGACAGTTACAAAGCGGAGCAGCACAGTTACAGAGTGGTGCAGGTACATTACAGAGTGGAATCAATGATTATACATCTGGTGTCGATCTGTTAAATGCAGGTATTCAGGCAAATCTGTCAAGTGACAGTGAATTAAACACAAAGGTTTCTCAGTTTGCCCAAGGAATCAATACATTGGCAGCTGGTGTTAACAGCTACACAGCAGGAACAGATTCTTTAGCAGATGGCGTAAGTGCATATGTTGCAGGTGAACAGCAGGTTTCACAGGGTGCACAGGCACTGACTCAGATTCAAGGTGCGTTAAGCACACTTACTGCAGCACTTGATGGAGAGGGAGAGACGACAGAGGATCTTGTCGCAGCATCAAATGCACTGGCACAGGGAACAGCATCCTTAAAGGCTTCCTTAGGAACTGATGAGACCAAACAGTTAATGACTCTGTTAGACAGCATGCTGACAACTGGAAATGAGCTGATCACAGAAGCAAGTGATTTGCCAGCGGCTATGCAGACACAGATTGTAGATCCAGTTAATACTATGATGGAGCAAGCAACTGGCTTAAAGGATCAGTTAAGTGCACAGTTAGGTGCAATTCAGCAATATGTTGCAGGTCTTCAGAGTGTAGTAAATAACATCAATGCCCAAGTCAAAGCAGCAAATGATCAGGTTGATGCGGCAAATGGTCAGATCAAAACAGCAAATGATCAAATAGCAACAGCAAATGGTCAGATTGCAAGTGCAAAACAATCTCTTTTGACTCAGGCAGCGGCAGCAAGACAAAATGGAGATGAAGCACTGGCAACAGCACTTGAAACAGCAGCAAATCAGATTCCAGAGGTTTCATCTGTTACTGCTAGTGTACCATATGTAACGGCTTCTGTTGGTGATGTGACACCTTTGAATACAGAAACACTGCAGGCACTAATGAATGGACTTGCAGCACTTCCTACTCAGATTCAGACAATTGTAGATAACGCGAATGGCTTGTTAGGAACTGTTGGCACTATGAAGGAGAAGATTGATAGCATTACCACGATGAAAGATCAGATTCAGGCGGCAGATGTCACTGCGCTTAGCACGGGTGTTGATTTACTTGACTCTAATATGCAAGATTTCAATGCAGAAATGGGTAATCTTTCAACACAAGTTGCTACATTAAACACGCAGGCTTCGGCAGGTATCAAACAGCTGTTAGATGGTTTTGCACAGCTTGATGCAAACAACGATACACTTACAGGTGGTGCAGCACAGTTAAAGGCAAACAGTGCATCTCTTACAAGCGGTGCAGCAGCACTCCAGACTGGAGCAGGACAGCTGATCGAGGGATTAAATCAGTTAAGCACACAGATGATGGCAGGAGCAGGACAGCTTGCAGCAAACAGTCAGACACTTCGTGATGGTGCAGCAACCTTAAAGGGCGGCATCGACAGTGCAAAGAACGGAATTGACACCTTAAAGAGCGGAACTGACACTTTAAAGGGCGGAACCGATACTTTAAAGACAGGTGCAGATACCTTAAAGAGTGGTGCAGGTACATTACAAAGCGGAATTAACACATTAAAGTCTGGTACAAGTGCACTTAGCAGTGGTGCAGATACATTGAAGTCTGGAACTAATGATTTGAGAAAGGGAACACTTGACTTAAAGAGTGGTGCACAGACGTTAGCAGATGGCGTTAGTGATCTTAAGGATGGTGCAGATACGTTATCAGATGCAAGTGATGATGTAGTAGATGGAATCAGCGAGCTTAAGGATGGCGCAGAGGATTTAAAGGACGGTATGCAGGAGTTTTACGATGAAGGAATCAGCAAGATCAAGGATCTGGCTGATGAGAATCTTACAGTAATTCTTGACCGCTTAAAGGCTCTGACCTCAGATGAGATTTCATATGATACCTATAGCGGCAGAAGCGACAGCATGAATGGTTCTGTTAAGTTCATCATTGAGACTGACGAGATCGAATAATTAAAAAAACACCATGTACTGCAATGAGCACATGGTGTCTAAAAAATACTATATTTGGATCAGCGAAGACTTTCTAATACATTTTCGTGAATCCGTTCTGAGAGCTGTCTATAAAGGCAGCTCTCTTCTTTTGTAAAGTCGCGCATGCAGGTGCATTTAAAATCATTAATTGCAGCTTTCAGATCGTCAAGCACTGGCGTTGCTGTCTCAAGCAAGCAAACTGAAAAATGTTGTATCGGAAGAGGCTGAATAAAACCACGCATCGAAAGATGAGAGAGCGACAAAGAAAGAATATGGAGTGGGAGCTGTGCATAATTGGCGAGCTCTTTTTTTGTTGTAAACGGAATTGGATTTTCCAAAGCAAGTAAAAGGCAGGCATCATTTAGTGTCAAATCATGCTTAATAGCAGCAGATTCGAGGTAACGATGCAAAAGCATTTTGCTGCGGTAGGCATCAATAATAATGCCATGTCCGTTTAATGCCTGTGGAGATACACTTGTTCGTTCACTGCCTAATTTTTTCGATCCAGGAAGAATTGAAGGCATTACAAATCCATCCTTTGCTGAGTCGATCAAAAAATGGTAGATTCTCAGTCGGTTTTTCTCATAATATGCTTCATCAAATGTGTGTTTATAAAAATTGTTATAATACTCAAAAATTTCAAGCTTCATCTTGACAGTATTGGAGATCGTTGCACTTTGACTCACAAGAGAACCTTTTGTTTTGACATAGTAATAGATCGGAACCTTCAATGCAATAAAACGCTCAGCATATCTTATATACTCCAGATTAAACATAAAATCTTCACACCAGTTAATCTGTACGTTCATGCGAAGATCATACTTTTCAATAATTTCACGGCGATATAGCTTATTCCAAATAACACCATAATAAAAGTCTGCCGGATTTTCCATCATATGGTGGGAAAATTCTTCCTTTGAAAGTACGGCATCCTCATCAATATCTCCTTTTTGAGAAACACGCTCCCCATTGACACGATAAAAATCTGCTATTACAAGATCGCAGTTGTTTTTCTCAGCAGTGCGCACAAGAAGCTTTGTAGCATCTGGTGTAATCCAATCATCACTATCTAAAAATTGTATGTATTTTCCGTGAGCCAGATCAAGAGCTGTATTTCTTGTATCAGATACACCGCTGTTATTTTTGTGAATGACATGGACGCGGTTATCAAGGGCGGCATATTCATCGCAGATCGCACCAGAATCATCGGTGCTTCCGTCGTCAACAAGAAAAAGTTCATAATCAGTAAAATCTTGATTTAAAATGCTGTCTGCGCAGCGTCGAAGTGTCTTTGCAGAGTTGTATACAGGCACGATAATACTAACTTTAACAGACATAAAGCCTATCCATCCTTTCTATTTCCTGAAAAATAAGTATTTGGTTTGCGTGTACAAATCAACTTTTTATATTCTCATTTTACCAGAACTGTTTTTGAAATGCTATGATGATTTTATTAAATTTCTTACATTTTACGCTTTTTTGTAAATTGTAATTAACTGGCAATTTGGTAAACTGGTAACAGCTCATGAGTAAAAAGCATCTGCTTTGAGATATTCTTGCAGAAAGCTTAACTTGTGAACTGCAATGGAAAGAAAGAGCAGAGGATGGATATGACAGGAACAATCATAGGAACAGGTGCATGCGCTGCATCACATGTAATGGAAAATGATGAGCTGGCGCAGTTTGTGGATACAAGCGATGCATGGATCACAGAGCGCACCGGAATAAAGAGACGTCATATTGCAGAAAATGAGACGGTTTCCTCTTTAGCAGTTTGTGCAGCAAAAAAAGCACTTTTGGATGCAAAAATTTTAGCGGATGAGATTGGTTTGATTATTGTGTCCACTATGACGCCAGAGAGCATCATGCCAAGCACAGCATGTCTTGTGCAGGCAGCAATAGGTGCTTCTAATGCATTATGTTTTGATCTGAACGCAGCATGCAGCGGTTTTGTGAGTGCATTTGTCACGGCGCGTACATATCTTGAAAGCAAAATTGTACGCTATGCACTTGTCATCGGAAGCGAGGTGCTTTCCAATGTAGTGGATTGGCAAGACAGGGGAAGCTGTATATTGTTCGGCGATGGCGCCGGGGCAGTTATATTAGAAGCATCAAAAAATGATTCATGGGTTCCTGTTCTTCATGCTGATGGAAGACAGTCACAGGCACTTACCTTAAAGAGCCGTCATGATGCAAATTGGCTGTTTGAAAAGGAGCATCCAGACTTGTTTAAGCGCGACTATTTTATAAGCATGGATGGCAGAGCTATTTTTCAGTTTGCCGTGCGCAAGGTGCCAGAAGTAATTGACGAACTTCTAGAGAAGAACAATCTGAAAAAAGAAGAGATTGCATATTATCTTCTTCATCAGGCAAATCGCCGCATTGTAGAGGCGGCGGCAAAGCGTATGGATCAGCCAATTGAAAAATTTCCAATGAATTTGGATGAATATGGAAATACCTCATCAGCATCAATCCCGATTCTTCTTGATGAAATGAATCAAAAAAAGCTGCTTCATGACGGTGATAAAATTATCATTGCAGGCTTTGGCGGAGGCTTAACCTGGGGAGCAGATGTGATTACTTGGAGAAAGAAGTAAGAACGATCAAAGCAGAAACCGCAAAAAACGGTAAAACAATAATTTATTATAAAGGAGAAATGAAAATGTTTGAAGAAATTAAGACTATTGTAGCAGAAAACTTAGGTGTAGAGGAAGACAGCATTACAATGGAGTCCTCTTTCAAGGATGATTTAAAGGCAGATTCTCTTGATTTATTTGAGATGGTAATGGCACTTGAGGAAAACTATGGAATTGAAATTCCAACTGATGATCTGGGTCAGCTTGAGACTGTTGCTGATGTAATCGATTATATTCAGAGTCATAAAGAGTAAATAATATGATACCAGGGTCAAAAGCTCCAACGGAGCAATTCGTGGGTATCATAACTACGATCATGAAACAAGAGCATATTCATGATTATAAATGAGAAACGAGAAAAGGCAGGAAAAAAGGATGCAGACAGAATTAACCAGATTGCTTGGAATCCAGGCACCAATCATTCAAGGCGGAATGGCATGGGTGGCGGAACATACGCTTGCAGCAGCAGTATCAAATGCAGGCGGACTTGGTATTATCGGTGCCGCAAATGCACCGGCTGAGTGGGTCAGAGAACAGATTCGCCTGACAAAGCAGCTGACAGATAAGCCGTTTGGCGTCAATGTCATGCTGATGAGTCCTTATGCGCCAGAGATTGCACAGGTAGTTGCAGAGGAGGGCGTAAGTGTTGTTACGACAGGTGCAGGAAATCCAGAGAGTTATATGGCACTTTGGAAATCAAAGGGCATTAAGGTGATTCCAGTCGTTGCATCCGTTGCTTTAGCAAAAAGAATGGAGCGAGCAGGAGCCGATGCTGTTGTTGCAGAAGGATGTGAATCAGGTGGTCATATTGGTGAGAGTACGACAATGACACTTGTTCCGCAGGTAGTTGACGCATTGAATATCCCAGTTATTGCGGCAGGCGGAATAGCAGATGGCAGAGGTCTTGCAGCAGCTTTTATGCTTGGGGCATGCGGTGTACAGATGGGAACTCGTTTTGTTGCGACAAAGGAGTGCTGGGCACATCAAAATTATAAGGATAAGATTTTAAAAGCAAAGGATATTGATACGAAAGTAACAGGCAGAAGCACTGGTCATCCAGTCAGAGCACTTAGAAATGAAATGACAAAGCAGTATCTTGATCTGGAAAAGAAAGGTGCAACATTAGAGGAACTTGAGTATCTGACGTTAGGTGGTCTTAGAAAGGCTGTTGTAGAAGGCGATGTGAAAAATGGAAGTGTCATGTCTGGTCAGATTGCAGGAATGATCAAAGAGGAGTTAACTTGCAGGGAGGTCATTGAAAACATTGTGGCTGAGGCATCAAAGCTTCTTGAGAAAGGGGCATGTTATGAGTAAGCTTGCATTTATTTTTCCTGGACAGGGTGCGCAGAAAGCTGGAATGGGAAAAGATTTCTATGAAAACAGTGAAGCAGCAAGATCTTTTTTTGACAACGCACAAAAAATTCTTGACTTCGATTTGAAGGAAATGTGTTTTGGTGAGCACGAAGAACTTAACTTGACAGAGTACACACAGCCATGTATGGTAAGCGTTTGCCTTGCAATTGTGCAGGAACTAAAAAAACGCGGCATTAATCCTGACATCACAGCAGGCTTAAGCCTTGGAGAGTATGCAGCAGTTGCAGCAGCAGGCGGCATGAACGAGCTAGATGCTATAAAGTTAGTGCGACGCAGAGGAATTTTGATGCAGAGCACTGTTCCGGCCGGTGAAGGCGCAATGGCAGCTGTTTTAGGATTAGATGCAAAAAAAATAGAAGAAATTCTTGAAAGCTTTGAAAATGTATGGATCGCAAATTATAACTGTCCTGGTCAGATAGTAATAACTGGTCTGACTAATGAGGTGCAGCAGGCATCTTTAGCATTAAAAGAGGCAGGTGCAAAGCGTGTTGTGGAGCTTAAAGTCAGTGGACCATTTCATTCCCAGCTTTTAAAACCAGCAGGAGAAGCGCTGCTTAAGGAGATGGAATCAATGTCATTTTCAACGCTGCAGGTTCCTTATGTTGCAAATGCGACTGCCGAAATAGTGACAGACAGTAAAAAGATCAGTACATTTTTTGCAAAAGGAATTTATTCTTCTGTTCGCTGGCAGCAAAGTATCGAGACAATGCTTGAAAACGGTGTGGATACTTTTGTTGAGATAGGACCTGGAAAGACACTTGCAGGTTTTATGAGAAAGATTGCACCAAAGGCAACTGTATATAACGTATCCTCTTTCGAGGATGCCATAGCACTTGAAAAATGTCTGTCAAAGGCGTGAGGTGAAGTATGTTAGAAGAAAAAATTGCAGTCGTAACAGGGGCATCCCGCGGAATCGGAAGAGCCATTGCAAAGGAGCTTGCGCTTAAAGGAGCATTTGTAATTGTTAATTACAATGGCTCAAAACAGGCAGCTGATGAGACAGTAAATGAGATTACACAGGCAGGCGGCAAGGCTGTAGGTGTGCAGTGCAATGTGGCAGATGCAGCCGAGTGCGAAGCTTTTATAAATAATATCATTAGCGAATATGGTCGAATTGATATTTTAGTCAACAATGCAGGAATCGTGCGTGACAATCTTTTGATGCGTATATCAGAGAAGGATTTTGACGCAGTCATTGATACAAACTTAAAGGGAACTTTTCATACGATGCGTCTCGTGGCGCGTCCAATGCTTCGCCAAAGAAGCGGAAGAATTATTAATATTTCTTCAGTGGTTGGTATTTTTGGAAATGCAGGACAGGCAAATTATGCGGCATCAAAGGCAGGTGTTATAGGTCTTACGAAATCAGCAGCAAAGGAACTTGCATCGCGCGGCATCACCGTAAATGCTGTAGCACCAGGTTTTATTGAAACTGATATGACGCAGAAATTAAGCGAGCAGGTAAGAAATCAGATTCTTAGCCAGATTCCGGCAGGCACATTTGGAAAGCCAGAGCATGTGGCAAAAACAGTGGCCTTTCTGGCGTCAGATGATGCGTCATACATTACCGGTCAGATCATTCAGGTCGATGGCGGAATGTAATCTATAATAACATAGCAGAAAGGCAAGGATAATTGATGAAAAGAAGAGTAGTTGTGACAGGCTTGGGCGCTGTGACTCCAATTGGAAATACAGTAGAGGAGTTCTGGAAGGGAATCCGCGATGGAAAGGTAGGAATCGGACCTATCACTCGTTTTGACACGACTGGTTATAAAGTTACGCTTGCTGCCGAGGTAAAGGATTTTAAGGCAGCAGATCGTATGGATTTTAAGGCAGCAAAGAGAATGGATCGCTTTTCACACTATGCTGTGGCAGCATCAAAAGAAGCACTTGAGGATTCAGGTCTTGATCTGTCAAAAGAGGATGCATTTCGCGCAGGCGTTGTGATAGGTTCAGGAATTGGTTCTCTTGAGATGATGGAATCAGAGCATGAAAAGATTTTAAAGGGACAGGTGAACCGTGTCAATCCGCTTATGGTTCCTAGAATGATTTCAAACATGGCAGCAGGAAATGTTTCAATTCAGCTTGGACTTCGCGGAAAGTGCACGAATGTCGTAACAGCTTGTGCATCTGGTACACACTGCATTGGAGATGCATTTCGTGCAATTCAGTATGATGATGCTGATATTATGTTTGCAGGCGGTGCAGAGAGCAGTATCTGCCCGACAGGAATTGCAGGATTTCAGTCACTGACTGCTCTTTCAACATCAGATGATCCGCTGTACGCATCAATTCCGTTTGATAAAAACAGAAAAGGCTTTGTTTTAGGAGAGGGTGCAGGTGTAGTTGTTCTTGAGGAGCTTGAACATGCTAAAGCGCGCGGTGCTCATATCTATGCAGAGGTAGTAGGCTATGGAGCTACAGCAGACGCATTCCATATCACTTCACCATGCGAAGATGGAAGCGGTGCAGCTAAGGCAATGGAGCTTGCCATGACAGAGGCAAAGGCTGCTCCAGAAGAAATCACATATATCAATGCACATGGAACTGGAACGCATCATAATGATCTTTTTGAGACGCGTGCAATTAAGTTGGCATTTGGAGAGGCAGCAAAAAATGTCTGCATCAATTCAACAAAATCCATGACAGGTCATTTGCTTGGAGCAGCAGGAGGCGTTGAGTTTGTTGTATGTGCAAAGTCTGTTGAGGAAGGCTACATTCATCAGACGATGGGCACAAAAGAGACTGACGAGGAATGTGATCTTGACTACACAATTGGGGCGCCTAAGGAAAAAGATGTTGTCTATGCGATGAGCAATTCACTTGGATTTGGCGGCCATAATGCTTCAATTTTAATAAAGAAATACGAAAATGCGTAAAGGTGGTAAAAGTCATATGGAATTGGACGATCTTTTAGAGCTGATCGATCACGTATCAAAGTCAAAGCTGGATGATTTTTGCTACGAGACAGGAGAGATAAAGCTTCGCCTAAAGAAAAATGCAGCAAAGGAAATCGTTGTGCAGCAGAAAGAAGTAAAAAACGCAGCGTCAGAATTTGCCATTGTTCAAAATTGTGAGGATGCTGTGGGTGCAGATACATCAAAAAAATCAGATGAAGCATCATCTGACAAATATATTGATTCTCCTCTTGTTGGTATCTTTTATACGGCACCGGGAGAAGGAGAAGCACCGTTTGTATCAGTAGGTGATCGCGTAAAGAAGGGTCAGACGCTTGGCATTGTAGAGGCAATGAAGCTGATGCATGAGATTACCTGCGAACAAAATGGCATTGTAAAAGAAATCTGTGCACAAAACGGTGATGCTGTCGAGTACGGTCAGAAGCTGTTTATTATAGAAGAAGCTTAAGCCAAAAATTGGAGAATCAGAATATGAATCATTTAGATATTAACCAGATTAAAGATATTATTCCGCATCGCCATCCGTTCTTATTAATTGATTACATAGAAGATTATGTACCGGGTGAGTATGCTGTTGGATATAAATGTGTATCATACCGTGAGGAGTTTTTTGCCGGTCATTTTCCGCAGGAACCAGTTATGCCAGGTGTTTTGACAATCGAGGCACTGGCGCAGACGGGTGCAGTTGCAATTCTTTCACTTCCAGAAAATAAGGGAAAAACAGCTTACTTTGGCGGAATTGACAAGTGCCGTTTTCGAGGAAAAATAGTGCCTGGTGATAAGGTACGTCTTGAGACAAAGATCATCAAGACAAAAGGACCTGTCGGTATTGGAGAGGCAGTTGCAAGCGTGGATGGCAAGGTAGTTGTCCGAGCTGAGTTAACATTTATGATAGGATAGGAGATAACATGATCAGGAAAGTTCTTGTAGCAAACCGGGGAGAGATTGCAGTGCGCATTATTCGTGCCTGCCGAGAGATGGGGATTGAAACGGTAGCAGTCTATTCAGAGGCCGATAAGGATGCGCTTCATGCGAAGCTCGCAGATGAGGCAATTTGTATCGGACCGGCAAAGCTTAGCGAGAGCTACCTGTCAATGGAGCGTATCATAAGTGCAACAATTGTGTCAGGTGCAGAGGCCATTCATCCAGGCTTTGGATTATTGTCGGAAAACAGCCGCTTTGCAAAACTGTGTGAAGAATGCAACATTATTTTTATCGGGCCAGATTCTAATGTGATTGCTAAACTTGGTGACAAACAGGCGGCCAGAGAGACTATGATTAGTGCCGGTGTTCCGGTTATACCTGGCGGTGATCATGCAGTGTATGATGAAAAGGATGCGAAAGAGACTGCAAAAAAGGTTGGTTATCCAGTTATGATTAAGGCAGTCCTTGGCGGAGGCGGCAAGGGAATGCGCACGGCAAAGGATGAAGAAGAGTTTGTAAAAAATTTTGCAATAGCACAAGCAGAAGCAAAGCAGTCATTTGGCGATGATGCTATGTATATTGAGCATTTTATTACAAGACCGCGTCATATTGAATTTCAAATTCTTGCAGATTCTTATGGGAATGTAATTCACCTCGGTGAGCGTGACTGTTCTATTCAAAGAAATCATCAGAAGATGATCGAGGAGGCGCCAAGTGCAGCGTTATCGCCAGAACTTCGTCAAAGAATGGGAGAGACAGCAGTGCGTGCAGCCAAGGCAGCAGGTTATGTTAATGCTGGCACAATTGAATTTTTGCTTGAGCAAGATGGCAGCTTCTATTTTATGGAGATGAATACAAGAATCCAGGTAGAGCATCCAATTACAGAGTGGATCACAGGAATAGATCTGATTAAAGAGCAGATTCGAATCGCTGATGGAAAGAGGCTTTCTTATACACAGGATCAGGTAAAGATTAGTGGCCATGCAATTGAGGTACGAATAAATGCAGAGCGTCCAGAGGAGAATTTTTTGCCATGTCCAGGAACTATTACAGGACTTCATCTGCCAGGAGGCAAGGGAGTGCGCATTGACTCTGCAATTTATAGTGGCTATACGATTCCGCCATATTATGACTCAATGATAGCAAAGATAAGTGTGTGGGCAAAAAACAGACGTGAGGCAATTCAAAAAATGCAAAGTGCGCTCGGTGAGGTAATCATAGAGGGCGTTGATACCAATGTCAATTATCAGTATGCGCTGCTTAATCATCCGGATTTTCTGACAGGAAATATTGACATTGAATTTATTGACCGTATTCAGCAGGAGGCATAAAGATTATGAATCTCGATCATGTATTTAAAAAGACGTTGGTGCGGCCATTTGCCGGAATCCGCAAGAAACCAGAGGTGCCAGAAGGTCTTCTTTGCAAATGCAGCATGTGCAAAAAGGCGATAGTAGCAGAGGATGTCAGAAAAAATTTCTATGTCTGCCCAAGCTGCAATGGCTATTTTCGTGTCCGTGCACAGGAGCGTATTGCGCGAATTGCAGATGAGGGAAGCTTTCTTGAATGGGATCATGATCTTGTGGGCAAAAATCCCATGGAGTTTGAAGGGTACGAGGAAAAAATTGCTGCTGCGAGGTTAAAGACACGATTAAAAGAAGCTGTTGTAACAGGACAATGTACAATAGGCGGCGAGCCGTGTGTGCTTTGCGTGATGGATGGCCGCTTTATGATGGCAAGCATGGGAGAGGCAGTAGGAGAAAAAATTACGCGTGCAGCAGAAGAGGCAACAAAAAAGAAGCTGCCTATTATCATTTTTACATGCTCTGGCGGTGCAAGAATGCAGGAGGGAATTATATCTCTTATGCAGATGGCAAAGACATCAGCTGCGCTTAAGCGTCACAGTGATGAAGGACTTTTATACATAAGTGTGCTTACCGATCCAACAACAGGCGGTGTGACGGCAAGTTTTGCTATGGAGGCTGATATTATTTTGGCAGAGCCAAAGGCACTTATTGGTTTTGCGGGACCTCGTGTGATAGAGCAGACGACAGGACAGCGCCTTCCGGCAGGCTTTCAGCGAGCAGAATTTTTGCTTGAGCATGGCTTTGTGGATCGCATTGTTGAGCGTCATGAGCAAAAGAAAGTGCTGACAGACCTTTTACATCTTCATAGTGTATCGGCTGAATTGAAGATAAGTTCTTTCGCAGAAAAAACTGAAATTGAAAATGTCAAAGCAGCAGAAGAAAATATTCAGAAAAAATATTCGGCATGGGACCGCGTTTGCTTTTCACGCGATAAAAAACGTCCTATAGGTTATGATTATATTAATGCACTAATTGATCATTTTTATGAATTTCATGGTGATCGAATAATGACAGATGATAAAGCTGTTACGGCGGGAATTGGCTTTTTTAATGGTCAGCCTGTCACGGTGATTGCACAGGAGAAAAATGAAAATTTTGGCATGTGTTCCCCGCAAGGTTATAGAAAGGCACTTCGTTTGATGAGGCAGGCTGAAAAGTTTCATCGTCCAATTCTTTGCTTTGTCGATACACCAGGCGCTGCCTGTGGAATTGAAGCAGAGGAGCATGGCCAGGGAGAGGCAATCGCAAGAAATCTTTTTGAAATGTCATCTTTAAAGACACCAATTCTTTCTATTTTGATTGGAGAGGGCGGAAGCGGCGGTGCGCTCGCGCTTGCAGTAGCAGATGAGGTATGGATGATGGAAAATGCAGTATATTCCATCCTTTCTCCTGAAGGATTTTCAAGTATTCTTTGGAAAGACAGCAAGCGTGCAAAGGAGGCTGCTGACAGCATGAAGCTTACAGCTGCCGACTTGAAAAAGGCAGGAATTGTCGAGCGTGTATTTGAGGAGCCGGAACATTTTTCAAAGGATCAGATGGAAGATGTAGCAGAGGCACTTCGCAGCCAGATTGATCAGTTTTTATTAAAATATGGCAGTATGGACAGCATAGAGCTGTGCGAACACCGCTATCAGAGATTTCGTAAATATTGATTATGGCAGGGAATAAAATATGATAAAAATAAAAAATAAAGAGCTGAAAAAGCCGATCTTTCAAGGCGGTATGGGTGTCGGCGTAAGTCTTTCTGGACTGGCTGGTGCAGTCGCAAAGGCAGGAGGAGCCGGCACGATATCAGCAGCACAGATTGGATTTTCAGATCCTGAATTTGACAAAGATCCGTTTGAGGCAAATCTTCGCGCAATCAAAAGTGAATTTGATAAAGCAAGAAAAATCAGCCCAGATGGCATAATCGGTTTTAATATTATGGTTGCCATGCAGCATTACGAAGAGTATGTTAGGGCTGCTGTTAAGGCAGGAACAGATTTTCTTGTATGCGGAGCAGGTCTTCCAGTTGATCTTCCTAAAATTGTTGCAAATGCCATGGAAGAGATGGATCAATCTGTGGAGGCACCAGCACTTGCACCAGTCGTTTCAACTGAAAAATCGGCGCGTGTAATCTTTCGCTATTGGGAGAAAAAGCATCACTGTGCACCAGATTTTGTGATTATTGAAGGACCGCTTGCTGGTGGTCATCTTGGCTTTGCAAAAGATCAGCTCTCCTATTATACCTTTGATGTCTATGAAAAAGAGGTGCGTAATATTATTGAAGTCTGCCGTGAGTATGCGGCGCGTTTTAACAAAGAAATTCCAGTCGTTTTGGCAGGAGGAATAAGCACAAAGGAAGCAGCAGATCATGCTTTTTCGTTAGGCGTGGACGCTATTCAGGCAGCTACTCGTTTCGTTACAACATATGAATGTGATGCATCAGATGCTTTTAAGAAGGCTTATCTTGATGCATCAAAGGAAGATATTATTTTGATTGATAGTCCTGTTGGTCTTCCGGGACGAGCTGTCAGAAATAAATTTAGTGATACAATTATGTCTGGAGGACGCATAGCGCCAGTGCGCTGCAGAGGCTGTCTGAAAAATTGCCGTCCAGATAAGATTCCATATTGTATTACAGATGCGCTGATTACCTCAGTCACGGGCGATGCAAAAAATGGTCTTGTTTTCTGCGGAGCAGATGCGTGGAGATGTGATCATCTTGAATATGCAGAAGATGTAATAGAATCTTTACTTTCATGATTAAAAAAAATGTGCTATACTGAAAAAATGATGTTGGGGTCAAAAGGTATTTTGCCCCCAACCGATACCCACGAATTGCTCCGTTGCTATGCAACTTTCGCAATTCTAAAAACATTCGGATTCGCTGATTTTCTTTGAAAATCGCTGCATCCTCATGTTTTTGCGGGTCCCAAGCTCAAAAGCTTTATCGTGCAAGCACGAACGGCTTTTGGAGCTTTTGACCCTAGTATCATAAAAATAGGGTGAATAGAGGGAATACTTATTTTGGAGGTATAGTATAGTGGTCAATTTATTTTCTAGAGAACATAATAAACGAACACGGTTTACCCGGATGTGTATCGGGGAAGCCGTGTTCGTTTTGATGGATAAAAAAGAATATGAGAAAATTAAAATCTCAGATATTGTAAAGACGGCTGGCGTATCAAGAATGACATTTTATCATTATTATGAGACAAAGGAAGATGCGCTGTCTGATTATTTTCACGAGATAGTTGCTGGATATATACGTGAGTGCAGAACAGAAAAGATAGGACGCTTTCATGATAGAAGCAGCATCGTTCATGCATTGAAATATTTCGATCAGTATGAGATGTTTATTGGAAAGCTGGTAGATGCAAAGCTGCAATATATTCTGTGGGATGCGATGAATGATTACATGAGCAAGAGAATTATGCCAAAGTATAAAATTCCAGAGTATGAGCTTTATTTTTATGGCGGTGCATTATTAAATGTCTTTTTAAAGTGGCAGAAGGATCAAAAAAAGGAGTCCGCAGAACAAATTGCAGACTCCATTATAAAAAGTATGGGATCACCAGTCACTTCCCATCCTACTAAATGCGAGGATGATGGAATCAATGCCTAGTAAAATTAAATCAATTCCAATTAGATAGCTAAGTGATATGAGTGCAGCAACAGGGCGAATCAGCATGAAAATGCCAAGAAAAAGACCAACGATGTTTGCAATCATAATAAAGTAATAATGCCATTTTACTGTCCAAACGCGTATCATTGGCAGCTGTGACAGTCGTGAAATGCAATGGGCGATAAACCACATCGGGAAGAAAAGTGAAAAAGCCCATTTCACAGCACCAGGATATACAAGAAGCATCAGACCAGCAAGAACGCTTAAGCATCCGGATATAAGAGCAATAGTTGGCGCAAAGCGATATGTTCCTCTGTTCTGACATAAAAGATAATGTCGAGGATTCCGATACAAAGTGCAATAAGTCCAAAGAAAATGACAAAGCCGGATAACATACTGTTTGGACGAAGAAAAGAGAAAATTCCAAGAATAATCAAAAGTATTCCTTCGATCAGCTCAATCCAGCCGAAACGGGAACGATTTCTCATTTTAATTCACCTCCTGAAGCAGTATTTGAATCATTGTTTAAGATTTCCATAAATTCTTCTCCTGTAATCGTTTCTTTCTCATATAGATAATTCGATAATTCATCCAGTTTGTCGCGATTATCAAGAAGAAGCTTCTTTGCCTTTTGATGCTGTTTTTTCACAAGCTCAGTTACCTGACGGTCAATTTCCTTTTGTGTATCAGCAGAGCATGCAAGAGAAGCGTCACCGCCAAGGTACTGATTTGTTACAGTCTCAAGGGCAACCATATCAAATTCATCACTCATACCATAGCATGTAATCATGGCACGTGCAAGCTTTGTTGCCTGCTCAATATCATTAGAAGCGCCAGTAGTAATCTGATTGAAAACTACTTCCTCAGCGGCACGGCCGCCGGTAAAGGTTGCGATTTTATTTTCAATCTCTTCTTTTGTCATCAAATATTTGTCACCCTGCTCAACCTGCATAGTGTATCCAAGAGCACCAGAGGTACGTGGAATGATCGTGATTTTTTGAACTGGTGCAGAGTGAGACTGCAGTGCAGCGACAAGTGCATGACCGATTTCATGGTAAGCAACTACCTTTTTCTCCTGATCAGAGAGAACGGCATTTTTCTTTTGATAACCAGCAATAACAACCTCAACACTTTCCTCAAGGTCGGCCTCATGGACAATAGTTCGTCCCTGACGTACAGCGCGAAGAGCAGCTTCATTTACTATATTTGCAAGCTCAGCACCGGAAGCACCAGATGCCATTCTTGCAATTGTATGAAAGTCAACATCATCTGCCGGCTTGATTTTCTTTGCATGAACCTTAAGGATTGCTTCACGTCCCTTTAAATCAGGAAGTTCTACAGGAACACGGCGGTCAAAACGTCCAGGACGTGTCAGAGCCGGATCAAGAGATTCAGGGCGGTTTGTGGCAGCCAGAATTATGACACCATTATTTCCCTCAAAACCATCCATCTCTGTAAGAAGCTGATTCAATGTCTGCTCGCGCTCATCATTTCCACCTACCTGACCATCACGTTTTTTACCAATCGCATCAATCTCATCGATGAAGACGATACAAGGCGCTTTTTCTTTTGCCTGTTTAAAAAGATCGCGGACTTTAGAAGCACCCATACCAACGAACATTTCAACAAATTCCGAACCGGAAATTGAGAAGAAAGGAACACCAGATTCACCGGCAACAGCCTTTGCAAGCATTGTTTTACCAGTTCCTGGAGGGCCTACAAGCAACAGACCTTTAGGCATAGAGGCACCTGCATCAGTATATTTTTTTGGATTATGAAGATAATCAACAATCTCAGCGAGATTTTCCTTTGCCTCATCTTCGCCGGCAACATCATCAAAATGGATGCCTTCAGTAGACTGAACATAAACTCTGGCGTTGCTCTTTCCCATGCCAAAGGCCATAGAATTTTTTCCACCAGCCTGTTCTAAAAGCTTTCTTCCAAGGTATTGTCCAAGAACAACGAAGATAACCATAGGGAGAATAAAGGTTAATAGAAAGCTCATGATAGGAGACATTGTCTGCTCGATGTCTTTTGAGAAGATTGCACCAGACTGATAAAGTCGTTCTGTGAGATTTGGATCATCCATGACACCTGTTTTATATATGTTGTCATTATTTTTATCAGTAAAGATAATCTGAGAATCCTCAACCTCAACGCGCCCTATGTTTTTCTTTTCCGTCATACTCATAAATGTTCCGTAGTCAACCTCAGTCACCTGACGCGATAATAAAAGCGGGGAGACGAATAAGTTGAATGCAGCCAGTACAAGCAGGACAATCACATAATAGTAAATCAACGGTTTCTTTGGTGATTTTACCTCTTTCATGGTAGTACTCCTTTCTTAGTTTTAAACAAGATTATTTTGCTGGAGTTCAATTTTGCTGGCTTCTTTCTGCTCCTGAATGGCCTTTAAGGAGAGAAGCAGTGCGCGGTCAGCAGCGAGAATTGCAAAATCAAGCGCATATTCCGCAAGCAGCGCAGTGTTTTCAGCATTTTCATTCCACGTAGCTTCGGGGTCGCTCTTGGCGGCATTGTGCATTCGTTCCTGGACGTCATTGTACATGGAAATCAGTGCCTGAATTTTGGGTACTTTACATTCCTTCAGACGATAGCGTATTGCATCCTGCTCCAAATTATATTCTTCTGTCAGAGCATTTAATTCACACATCAGTGCGGTGATATCTTCGTGTTCACCATCGTCAATTCGTTCATGGAGATGACGGAGTTTTTCGTCAAGTTCAATCATTTTGGCAGCAAACATAGGGCGTGCCTCCTTTCTTCAACACTAGTTTCAGTTGATGACTTTATTATAGAAAGAAATGCACGTCAAAACAATAGTCACAATTTGTATTGTGTATGGACAGAATTTAAAAAGTTTGACATACTCCCACGGTTAAAACCGTGGAATTCCTTAACTAGTTCCGGCAGCATCATTCAGTCTTATAGACTGAATTATAGCCACTGTGTTCAGGATTTATGCTGATGGGATTTCATACGTCGTGTACTACTTTCTCAGCAAAAGACCTATGCCGAAGCCTTATGTATGTTCTTAAAATCCAAAACATTGTCTCATCGACAATCCACTTTCCTTCATTTTTAAAATCAACTGATCCTGCAAGTTTGCAAAATGTTCAAATTCATACTCACATTTTTCTCTATCGGGATGTTTAAAATCCAAATCTGCATTTCGAATTAAAAATGCCGAATATAAATCTCTTTGTACCTTTCTATTTCCAATCTCCTTTTCTCTTTGTGACAACGGAATCTTTTCATAAGTATCCGTTACATGGTTGTATTGGCTTGCCTTAAATTCCTTTGTATCTACTTCTGCATAGACACCTCCAACTGCCTCCGCTTTTCTTTTCAATTCTAGCAGAAATCTTGCAGGTGCACGGCGGTTGATGGATCTTCCAAAACGTTTTTTTCGTTTATATTTCTGAATCACCTTTACAGTGCCATCTTTCTGCTTAACTTCTGTTTTCTTTTCCTGCCGTTTGGTTTCTTTTGCCCTCTTTTGAAGTGCTTGAAAGTGCATCTTTTCAACAGGGAAATACCTGGCAATTGTTATCAGCTTATTACACAGCTCTCGGTGACTGTCAACGATATAAGCATGCTTTTTTCGATACAATGATTTTAACAGTCGGCACATTTTTACATAGTTTTTGGAGTATTTCCATGGATCACGATTAGAACGATTGATAGTTCCGTCTTCGTTATACTTATTTGGGTTACTGATTCTTCTGGAGCGATCCATACTCTGAGAAATCTTTTGAATTTTTTTCTCATACTGGATTGCATTCGGAGCCAGTTCTTCCAATACACAGGCATCTTCTGAAACACCGGCTATTGTTGAAACACCCGGATCAATTCCCATTGTAGATGTTCCAATTGAAACTCTTGTCGGTGCAGCCCCACTTACAACAATCTCTGCATAGTATCGCCATCCACTAGAAAACATAAGCCGTTTTATATTACA
>QUFP01000089.1 GCA_003478935.1 Firmicutes bacterium AF25-13AC | reverse complement strand
TCGGAAAAAGAACAGGAGTGTGTGAATGTGTATCAATGCCCTTTCGGGCTAGGGCTCCATTTCTACGGTACCCCTTCGAAAACCTAGGTTTTATGCGGTTTCTGGAGCCTGTTTTTGCAGGTATTTATCAGAATATTCTGACAATGGCCATTTTTCGTGCATGTTAACAATTTGGACATATTTAATTGCCACTAGCACTACTTGGATCTTTTTCAGTATAACACTCTTCCTGCAGTTTGTCATCCGTTATTTTTGCATTTCTCCCACAAGTTCCGATTTGAACAGTTAGTGTTATCAACTATAAAATTTAAGGTGTTATCTTGCGTTTATAATCATGCTTTGTTTTAGGAACAAACTCAAGCTTTATATTCTTTTACAAATTCATGTGCTTTCATCTGAACTTCTTTATACTGTTTTAATGTTCTCATCCTTTTCCCATCCTTTCTCTAAAATCCGCTCTGCGTTCTTTCGCCAACCTAATTTCTTCTGAAGGTGTCTCAAATATAGATAATGCCGATTATTGAAGTTTGCTCCATAAGAGCTTTATGCTCTCCATTACATCCTCATAGCTGATATCAGCTGCATACGAATATTTCTCTTTTTACACATCACATCAAATGCCCTTTTTAATACTTCAATATCAATCTTCTGTGGAAATGTCAATCTTCATTGTTGCTGCAAGTTTTCCCATTATAGCATTCATAGTAAAGCAGATACCAGGATATTCCATTTCATCCATGATATTAGAGACCTCTTTAATTTCAAAAGTCACACCATCATCAAGATCAATATCCTTGATCTCATCCACGATCCGTCTGGCATCCTCACCTGACAAATTTTGATTCTTCCTTTAACCTGTTCTGATGTCAGCTGCATTTTATAATAATACCCCCATATATCTGCGAATCACCTTATCAACTCTAAACAGCTTTGCATACTCCATAAGCCGATTCAAATCCTTGTCTCTTCTAGTAACATACGTTTTCAAAATAGAATTAAAATCTTGTGCTTCAATACTACTCCGACTTCTGATTAGATCACAAATCGTTCGTTCCAGATCATACATCGGAATCATATTTCCATCATTGTCCTTTACAATAATCTTCCCGACATCCAATAATTCCCGTTTTACTGTATATACCTTACAATTTCCATCCTCTGTAAGCCGATGTGCATTGTAGCCGCTGTATATTGTAAGTGTATGTACAAAAGGTTCCCTGTCTGTCAGACCATGATAGTAAAAAGCCTCGTTATGTGAAAAAACAGCATTCGGACATCTCTGATGAAGTACATACAGTTCATCTACCCAATCCGATCCCGTAGAATAAACACCACGGCTGACCGGCTCCAATCCGTTCTCTCGGACATATTTATAAAACTTAAATTTTGAAATTCCAGATTTTCTCGCAATTCTCGGCGTAAGGTAATCATGATTTTGAACCAATCTTGCCATCTCATCCATAGAATTACCATCCTTTCGTGCTTATATTGTAAATTAAATAAGCACGATAGTCGAGCAAAATCTAGCTAATGTGCTTATTTCATATTTAATATATGCACTATCGTTTGTCATTATTCTTGAAAAATGATTGACACTAAAAAATAAAAATAATTTTGAAGTGACATTTCCATACAACATACTTTAGAACATTAAAAGTGGCAGAACCCAAGCAAAATCAAGGGTTTCTGCCACTATGCTTTTCTTTAAGTGTCGAAGATGGCACTATAACATTCTTTTTCAAATCTGTCAATACTTTTTTATTCTCATGTTGCTTATTTAGCCGCTATCCCTTTGCTTCTAAGCAATAACGCAACATCTTTACGATGATATACACAAACAACTTTCTTATGATATGAGTTGCCAGAGAATGCCCTACCGGGCTGGGGCTCCATTTCTACAGAATATGGAACAAATTCGAGCTAAGGTAAGACTTAGTATCAATGCCCTTTCGGGCTAAAGCTCCATTTCTACAAAACGACAACTGTCAAACGAAAGTAGAAAGACAGTATAACGTATCAATGCCCTTTCGGCTAGTGCTTCACTTCTACCGGCAAGAATTATGATTCCTATTACTTAGAAGGAATTGAGTATCAATGCCCTCTCGGGCTAGTGCTTCATTTCTACAATTGGTGACATTATAAAACATAACAAAAGAATGTTACCATGTATCAATGCCCTTTCGGGCTGGGGCTTCATTTCTACGGTACCCCTTCGAAAACCTAGGTTTTATGCGGTTTCTGGAACCTGTTTTTGCAGGTATTTATCAGAATATTCTAACAATGACCTTTTTTCGTGCATGTTAACAATTTGGACATATTTAATTGTCACTATCACTACTTGGATCTTTTTCAGTATAACACTCTTCCTGCATTTTGTCATCCGTTATTTTTACATTTTTCCCATAACTAACAGTTTGATGTTACAGTTCATGGATAAGCCAGATCTGGACAAATTTCATGCTTGCATAGAAATTTGACAGATCAGCAGGACGAAGTGGATGCCCGTTCATGAACAAAACAAAGTTGCTCGCAAACTTGTTTGCGGTTAGCAACGACGCACGGAACGTGCGGTTTTGCGAATGGGTGTCCAGTGAGCTGTAACGAAACTGGTCCGTCGACGAAACCATTGCACCGGAGGGCTTTCATAGCATAACGCATGAACTGTAACCGATAGTCAAGCAAAGACCAGACTAACGTGCTTATTTCATATTTAATATATGCACTATCGTTTGTTATTATTCTGGAAAAATGATTGACCCTAAAAAAATAAAAATAATTTTGAAGTGATATTCCCATACAACATGCTTTAGAACATTAAAAGTGACAGAACCCAAGCAAAATCAAGGGTTTCTGCCACTATGCTTTTCTTTAAGTGTCGAAGATGGCACTATAACATTCTTTTCAAATCTGTCAATACTTTTTTATTCTCACGTTGCTTATTTAGCCGCTACCCCTTTGCTTCTAAGCAATAACGCAACATCTTTACGATGATATACATAAACAACTTTCTTATGATATGAGTTGCCAGAGAATGCCCTACCGGGCTGAGGCTTCATTTCTACATTATGACAAAAATTACAGTAACTTTAATTAGCATAGTATCAATGCCCTTTCGGGCTAGTGCTCCATTTCTACGGTACCCCTTCGAAAACCTAGGTTTTATGCGGTTTCTGGAGCCTATTTTTGCAGGTATTTATCAGAATATTCTGACAATGGTCATTTTTCGTGCATGTTAACAATTTGGACATATTTAATTGTCACTATCACTACTTGGATCTTTTTCAGTATAACACTCTTCCTGCATTTTGTCATCCGTTATTTTTGCATTTCTCCCATAACTAACAGTTTGATTCCGAATAACAATTTTTTTCTGTAATGAATACAATAAGACTATTAACCTGCCAGTTAGTAGTCTTATTGTATTCTAGGATATATTCAATTTTCAACATCCATATTTTTTATTATACAAGAAGCGCCTCATTTATTAAGTTTGTAAGCAAGCTATTTTACTTGTAAACTTATTTCAATTAATGGCATAATCCGAAGTTGCTTCTTTTTCTGTGATTAAGTAGCATCTCTGCTACTTAACTCAAACCATCCATCTTTGGTAATCCAACAACGAATCTCGCCAAAGCCACAAGTTGAAAATACCAGACACAGCTTCTCGCCTTCATAGAAGCTTACCACCTCACATCGAAGCAATGCAATCTCTTGCAAAAACTTCGTATCAAGTTTGTCCATCTGGCAGATAACCTGATCTGCAATCTTTCCTTTTTGCGCCTCAGGTAGTTCTGCGTAATGCA
>QUFP01000088.1 GCA_003478935.1 Firmicutes bacterium AF25-13AC | reverse complement strand
GTCAAAAAGACAAGCGGTAATACAGAAACAAAGTATTACTATAATGGAAGTACACTGAGCGGTCTGGTGAGAACCACAACTGGAAACACAGGTACTACTAAGACTACGGTACAGTTTGTGTACGATGCTGAAGGCAAGCCATTCCTGCTTCGATTAAATGGAAAGACGGATTACTTCTATCTGTATAATGGCCTTGGAGATGTTACCGGTCTGGTTGACAGCAGCAATCAGGTAGTGGTAAGATACCAGTACAACAGCTGGGGTAAGGTAACGTCCACACAGGATACCAGTGGCGTGTCCCTTGCAACGCTGAATCCGTTCTGCTACCGCAAGTATGTCTACGATCCAGAGACAGGACTGTATTGTCTGGGAAGCCGCTATTACGATCCGGAAGTTGGAAGATTTGTGAATGCGGATGACACGGATGTGATCTTTGCAAAGCCACAGGAATTAGGAAGCAAAAATCTGTACGCATACTGCGATAATAATCCAGTAGCAAGAGAAGACTATGCAGGAGAGTTTCCAATTCCATGTATTGTCGGCGCTGTTGTTGGAGCTGCAGTTAGTGGATTTTCTTATGTGCTTACTAGTGGAGGTGAGATAGATGGTGTTGAGCTAGCAAAGTCTTGCTTAGTGGGTGCGGTTTCAGGAGCATTAGCGCCGCTGGAACCCGTAAGATCAATAAAAAAAGGATATTTAGCGGTAGCATCAGTAATTAATGGAATTAATACTGCAATTAATACAGATGGTGATATACCAACACGCATTGTTTGTGGCATAATAGAAGGTGGTGCGACAATGGCATCAGGATATATATGCAATAAGTGGACTGGGGATGTAGAATTAACAACAAAAACATCTCAAGTAATTGCAAATGCAGGAGTTGGCTATGTAGTTGGTCACGTAGCAGAAATTGCCGCGGTAGGAACTTCAGCAGTAGCGAAGCCGATTACAAAGGCCATTGTTAAGAATGTGGATTCTGTAATATCTAATGTGAGAACACCTAAGCAGTCAAATACCAGAGTGATAACAACGGTATCCGGAAGAAAAAAAGTTATCAATAAAGTGAAGAAGCCAACAAGACGAAATACAAAGTTTCAGCGAGTATGTGTAGCATAAGCTAAAATAAAAAGACAATGTTCAGACAGGAGATTACCCCTGTCTGAACAGCGTGAAGGGAGAAATGAGTTTGAAAAAAAGATGTATTTGGAATTGGGATCATGGGAAGAAAATCGAATATTTGGAAGAAAAGGGGAAAAAAGCAAAGTTTGAAACTATATTTGGAATTGGAATTGCAAGTGTTGTTGGCATATTTTTTGGAGTGTTGCCATTGATTGTAATATTTTATTACATTTTTGAAATCGTGATGCAAGGACCAAGTGTAATACAAGAGCAAATAATAAATATAGTCCTCATTATAATACTTGTATTTCCTTTCTTGGGAATATGGATATGTGCTGGTTGGGTGCAAGCATATGCGTGCATGATTTCAGATGGGAGATATTATTTAAATGAAAAAGGAATTCAGATTGAATATTATTTCCATATTCATAGAGAAATATGTTGGAAAGATATAGATATAATTGAAAGAAGAACAATGTCTACTGATTCGAGAGAAGGAGAGAAAGCTAGTGAATGCGATATATTTTTTATTTGCAAAAAAGGTTGTACTGAAAAAGAAAAAAAGAAAAAAAAACGAGGAATAATTTTTTATACAATGCATCGGAAACGAATTATGCTTATAGGGTATTCAAAAGAACGTGAAGAAGAACTACGTCAATATTGGGATAATGAAATTCGAGATCAAAGAAAATAGACTCGAGAGATGAATCTTTTTTGAAATTTGAGAGATGGGGTGCGGATGATCCTAGTGTGATCTTTGCGAAGCCACAGGAATTAGGAAGCAAAAATCTGTACGCATACTGCGATAATAATCCAGTAGCAAGAGAAGACTATGCAGGAGAGTTTCCAATTTCAGGTATTGTCGGCGCTGTTGTTGGAGCTGCAGTTAGTGGATTTTCTTATGTGCTTACTAGGGGAGGTGAAATTGATGGTGTTGAGCTAGCAAAGTCTTGCTTAGTGGGTGCGGTTTCAGGAGCGTTAGCGCCGTTGGATCCAATGAAGTGGGCTATAAAACCGCTGGTAGCGTGTGCAGCAGTAATTAATGGAATTAATACTGCAATTAATACGGAAGGAGACATTGGAACTCGTTTTCTTTGTGGAGCATTTGAAGCAGGTGCTACATATATATCAGGTGTTACAGCTAATAATTGGACGGGAGGAAAAGTAGTTTTGGAAACGGTATCTGCAAAGATAATTGGAAATGCAGCAGTTGGCTATACGGTTGGTCAAACAGCAGAGCTTGCGGCGGTAGGACTTTCGGCGGCAGTAAAATCAGGTGCAAATACGTCAAAGAAGACAAATTCTGCAACGTCTAATGCGAGAACCACTAAACAGTCAAATACCAGAGTGATAACAACGGTATCTGGAAGAAAAAAAGTTATCAATAAAGTGAAGAAGCCAACAAGACGAAATACAAAGTTTCAGCGAGTATGTATGGCATAAGCTAAAATAAAAAGACAATGTTCAGGCAGGAGATTACTCCTGCCTGAGCGGCACGAAGGGAGAATTATGAAGAAACGGTGTATTTGGAATTGGTATAGAAAGAGAAAAATAGAATATTTAGATGAAAGGGATAAATGGTTTAAATATTTAGACATGGTAGTGCTTGGAATATTTATCGCTATTGGAGTTATAGGGCCAATTGCAATATTAATTGCATTGTTTCTTGAAGCTGCGACAAAGTATCAAATGCCATTTCAAAACGCAATGCGTAGCGCAGGAATTCAATTTATAGTTTTATTGCCATTTTTGAGTCCTTTCGAATATATTATTTACGCACAGGTATATGACGATATAACTTCTTCTGGAGTTTATTATTTAAACGAAAGGGGAATCCAACTTGAATATTGTATGCATATTTGCAGAGAAATAAGGTGGGATGAAATTGATAGGATTGAGCGAAGAACTATAGACATTGGAGAAAAATCTCCATGTGATGAAAAGGAGATCTTTTTTATCTGCAAAAAAGGGTGCAGTGAAAAAGAGAAAAAACCAAAAACGAGAAGTGGATACTTTTATGTTAATCATAGGAAACGAGTTATGTTGATAGGTTATTCTAAGGTACGCGAGGAGGAATTTTACCAGTATTGGAACAAAGAAATCCGAGATCAAAGAAAATGGACTCGAGGGATGAATCTTTTTTAAAACTTGATGTCCCTACTGGCTCGATATGTGTCCCCTGTAAAAAAGTCTGAAAGTTCAAGAAAAGAGCTTTCAGGCTTTTTTTGTGTCTTTATTAGAATGTAATCGGGAAAAATGCAGGGTCAGGAACCAGCAACAAACGAAGGTCATCACCTATCAGTATGATGAACTCAATCAGCTGATTCGTGAAAACAATGGTGTACTTGGAATTACGGTGCTTTATGCCTACGATGCAGGCGGCAACATGACTTCCCGAAAGACATACGCATATACAGAAGGAACACCACAGACCCTTCAGAAAAACGAGACTCTTTCATACCGAACTGATGGCTGGAGGGATCAGCTGGTATCCTTGAATGGCTACCGCTATGTCTATGATGCAGGTGGAAATCCGACCTTATTACGAGGCGTTCCGTTAACCTGGGGAGAAGGCCGCCGATTAAAGAAGGTAAATCTGTCATGGGGAACTGTAGACTTTGCCTACGACAGCGATGGAAAACGTGTCAAAAAGACAAGCGGTAATACAGAAACAAAGTATTACTATAATGGAAGTACACTGAGCGGTCTGGTGAGAACCACAACTGGAAACACAGGTACTACTAAGACTACGGTACAGTTTGTGTACGATGCTGAAGGCAAGCCATTCCTGCTTCGATTAAATGGAAAGACAGA
>QUFP01000087.1 GCA_003478935.1 Firmicutes bacterium AF25-13AC | reverse complement strand
GAAAATTATATAAAAAAAGTCTTTGTAAATTTAGCTAAAGTCTTGCCGGATTCAATTTATTTAAGAATTGTTTTTTTTAGTAAATTGAAGAGAAAGCTGGATTTGAGTAATCCAAAATCTTATAATGAAAAACTTAATTGGTTGAAAATAAATGACCGAAAAGAACACTACCAAATAATGGTAGATAAATATGAGGCAAAGAAATATGTTGCAGATAAAATTGGTGAACAATATGTTATACCTACTTACGGTGTGTGGAATCATTTTGAAGATATAGACTTTTCAAAATTGCCATCTAATTTTGTTTTAAAAACAACACATGATTCTGGTGGAGTAGTACTTATAAATGATAAAAACAATATGTATATAGATAAAACAAAAGATGTATTGGAAAAGAGTTTAAAAAATAATTATTATTATTTATGCAGAGAATGGCCATATAAAACTTGAAGCATCGGATTATAGCAGAAAAAATGATAACGAATACAGTACCAAATGATTATAAATTTTTTATGTTTAATGGAAAAATGGATAGCGTGATGGTATGTACAAATAGGGCATCTGGACATCCAACTTTTCGTTTTTATGATAAAGAGTGGAATCGCTTATTATATCAAAAACCGGAATTAGAACCTGAATCAAATGTGGAAAGACCGGAAAACTATGAAAAAATGATAAGGATTGCCGAACAGCTCTCAGAGAATTTGGTTCATATGAGAGTGGATTTATATAATATAGATGGGCAAATTTATTTTGGAGAACTGACCTTTTTTGATCAAGGCGGTTTTGATACGGATATTACGCTTGAGACAGATTTGAAATGGGGAGAACTCATGGATTTGGAGAAGATTAAATAAGGCGTATTTGGGAAATTTACAGTTTGGAGGGAGATAGAATATGGCGATAAACGAAAAAAAAGCGTATGCGGCATATTATGACAATGACATAAGGATGAAAAGCTCTTCAGGTGCAATTTTTTCTTTGTTGGCAAATGAGGTTCTTGAAAAAAAAGGAATTGTTTATGGAGTTGCAATGAATGCATCTTGCACAGAAGCTGAGTATATTGGCATTACAGAAAAGCAAGATTTAGAGAAACTTCTGGGATCAAAATATTTACAAGCTAAAATTAAAAATATTTTTAAGAATGTTCGTGAAAATTTAGTGTTAAATAAATTAGTTTTATTTACTGGAACAGGATGTCAAATTAATGGATTAAAGAAATTTCTTCAGAAAGATTATAAAAATCTTATTTGTGTTGATATTATTTGCCATGGGGTACCATCACCTGTATTGTGGAAAGAATATGTAGGTTATATGGAAAATAAAATACAAGGCAAGATGGAGAAAGTCAATTTTAGATGTAAAGATCAAGGATGGGAAAACTTTGGAATGAAGGAGTATGGTTCGTCTAAAGAAGTTTATATCTCTAAAAGTAAAGATCCGTATATGCAAATGTTTTTAAGTGATTTCTGCCTTAGACCATCCTGCTATGAATGTAAAGCAAAGACATTAAGATTATCAGATTTAACGATAGGAGATTTCTGGGGGATTGACACTATTGCTCCAGAAATGAATGATAGTAAAGGAACATCTTTGGTAATTGTTCGAACGAATCAAGGAGAAGAAATATTTAACAGGCTCATATCTAAGTCATCTGTAAAAGTTATGGAAGTAGAATATGACGATGCTACAAAAGAAAATCCAGCAGAGTTCCGTTCTGTTTATAGACCAAAAGAGAGAGAGACTTTTTTTATAGATATGAAGAAAATGGATTTTGAAGAGTTAAGAAAAAGTTACTTATCTTTGCCAATAAAACAAAGAATAAAAAATGCTATTAAGAAGATATTAAAACCGGCGCTTAAAAGAACAAGACGGGGGGGTATAAAGTCAAATCTTGATTACGGTATGTTAATGCAGTTCAATGTTGGGAGAGAAGAATGAACAAAAAAATACAAATAATGAGAGGGTTATCAATTATTGCAGTAATTGTTATCCATACATATAATACTAATACATATGCGTGGGGGGGTACGGAGTAGCAATTCGGCCATTTGTTAATTTTGCAGTAGGTATGTTTATATTTCTTTCTGGTTACTTAACCAAAGAAAACGAAAATGGAGTATATAGAGATATAATATATCGCAGAATAAAAAAAATAATTGTCCCTTATATAATTTGGTCATTTATATTTGCGATTGTGAATCGTAGAATAAATACATTTATACCGGATGTTTTCATGTCAAAATGTAATGGAATATATTATTTTATTCTGGTTTATATACAGATGGTACTACTAATACCAGTTACGTTTAAACTTTTGCAAAGTAGATTTTCTAAATTAGGGTGGTTTGTAACACCTGTTAGCATTTTTCTAATTCGTTATATAAGCTTGTGGTTTAATATTGAATTAGGCTTTCCATTTCAGGGTGAATTATTTGTTTTTTGGTTTGGATTTTATTACTTAGGGGTAAGTTTAAAAAACAGGTATATTAATTTACAATTATCTAAAAAATATTTAACTAACTTGTGCCTGTTTTCATTGGTAATTCAAGGTGTTGAAGGATTTATTTGGTATTGGATGGGAAACTTTGATATGGCAACAACACAATTAAAAATGAGTTCTATTATAACAACGGGGCTTTTTTGTATACGTGCATACATATACATAGAAGCTGATGATTTAAATTCGAATGAGCAGCCAGTTATTTTGAAAAAATTTTTAAAGGTTTTGGGTGATAATTCTTTTGGAATATATCTAAGTCATATGCTGATAATTAAAATCTTAAATAAGTTAGTCCCAATGGCAAATATATTTCCGATAAATGCAATATTTGTAATCATGATTTCTACAGTGTGCGTTATGATGGCACATAGAATACTAGGAAAGCATGCTTATGTAATAGGCGTATAAAAAAGGAGGAAAAGATGGACAGGAAAATACCTGTACTATTTAAAGAAAAAAAAGAATGTTGTGGGTGTACCGCTTGTTATGCAATTTGTTTTCAAATGGCAATTTCAATGCTTGAAGATGAAGAAGGATTTGAATATCCACGAATAGACGAAACGAAGTGTATTAAATGCTATCAATGTTTGAGGGTATGCCCATTTAAGGAAATACAATAAAATAAGAGGAATAAAGTAAAAGCTAGGATAATAATTTTGCTATAAAATTTAACATAAAGCAAGATTATAGGTAAAAGTAAATAATTATGTGTGGAATTGTTGGATTTACAGGAAGAGAACAGGCAGCACCTATTTTATTAGATGGACTGTCCAAATGTCCAGGTGCCAGACCGTGCGTCCAGCAAAGGGCGTGCAATCCGACAGGTGGAAATCCTGTCAAATAAGCTGCTAACCACAGCATTTGAAGCGTAGGGCCGCTCCAGGTGCCAGACCCCCGGTACTAAACTGTAAACGTAAAATGAACAAAAAATGACTAAAAAGTCGAATACTGTAGAATTAGTGTCAGGCTTTGGTAAAATAAAGTCGTGTGGAAATCCACACGGTAGCCGCTCTGATAGGACCACATTGGGGTCAGGCACCGTTAACAAAGTGTGAACAAAAGTTCGAATAATGTCGAAAGATGTCGAATTTGGTAAAAGAAAAAAGGGACATTGGGGTCAGGCACCGTTAACGAAATGTGAACAAAAGTTCGGATGATGTCGAAAGGTGTCGAATTTGGTAAAACGAAAATGGTTACAAAATTTGTCACAATTTGATAAAATACAAATGTAGCAAGATCGAAGAACTTGAATTAAAAACTGGATGAAGTAGTTTTCGATTGCTATCAAAAAACATTACATCACACAGAGAGGGCTGCCGAGAGGTGGCTCTCTTAATTGGAAAAGAAGCTCGAGAGGGCATTGGACATGTTAATTTAATATAAAGAAAATACAGATTTATTGTTGAAAGGAAGGAAATTTATGGTAAGGCAAAACGGGGACAAGCGAACCGGGGGTCAGGCACCGTTAACAAAGATCTGCATTAGGCAATGCCATTTAGCTAGATGTTCGAGAAAATGTTCGATTTGTAATTGAGTTTTTTCAAAAGTACCAAAAAAGCTATTTATGAGGCAAAGCAGCAAAAAAAGAGTATAC
>QUFP01000086.1 GCA_003478935.1 Firmicutes bacterium AF25-13AC | reverse complement strand
TTTCTTCTACACCCTCGTTGTCAAGTCCATTTAACGGCTCATCCAAAAGAAGAATATCCGGATCTTCCATGATCGCCTGTGCAATGCCAAGGCGCTGGCGCATTCCGAGCGAATATTTTCCTACGTGTTTTTTACTGTCTGGATCAAGTCCAACTATGCGCATTGCATTGCGAATTTCTTCATTTGAAATTTTATGATGTATCATTGCCAAGAATTTTAGATTTTTAAATCCTGAATACTCTGGCAAGAATCCTGGATTCTCTATAATTGCACCAATTCGATCTGGCATACTTATATCTTTTCCTAAAACCTTTCCTTCTATTTTTATACTACCAGATGACGGGCTAACAAAACCGAGTATCATTTTCATCAGCATTGTTTTTCCAGAACCATTTCTCCCTACTAATCCATAAATCTTTCCTGACACAAGCGTCATTGAAATATCAGAAATGACTGTCTGTGTTCCAAATGTTTTTGTCAAATTTTCAATTTCAAGCATATCACATCACGCCTCCTCCGTCAAAAAACCATTTAGCGAAATCCGTTTCGCTGTCTGGAATATTAAAATGAATAGAAAAATCGCTAATAATGCATCGGCTGCTATCACAAACGGAATGCTGATAAAATGATTTGCTGCCAAAATATTCAACTGTTCAACACTTGTCCAACTGACAGGAGAAAATGCCAATATCCAATAATTATTTGGCCAGGCTGCCCACACTAAAATCGGGTCGAGAAATACAAGAGCTCCTGCAATTGCCATTCCACACACTACATTCCTTCTTATCAAACTAACCCAGTACATGAAAAGACCAAGAATTGAAAATGAAACCCAAACTGACACAAATGTATACATCATCGCGCCCGACGGATACAAATATCTTATCATTTCCGATGAGAATTGAGCACTCGGATAAATATTCGCAATCTCTCCAAGTGGCATCTTTCCTGTTCCAAGCACCATATCAGTCAATGCTCCTGAAAATGAATCCCTCATTGTTCCAATTGGGAGAATCATAAGTGACGACACAATTAATATAAAAGCAGCATACAACAATGCCATCCCTACAATATATATGCACTCGCCAACACACCATGCAGTGCGTTTACTCCTCATAATTATATATGGCTTTAATGGATAAAAAAAAGGAGCATCGCATAAAAGACACAGCATTCCAATATAAAACAAAATCTTAGGTGCTTTCACAGAAATTGTTGCACTGCAAAACAACAATTCCATAATATAGATAGGTGCTTTTGTCCCAGTATCAATTCCATAATTGATCACAGGACGCAAATAATAATGAATCAAAAGCGCTGTGAACACAAAAATAAACCACACTCTGGCATCACGCTTTAGTCGCCTAAAATTTGCTCCCGCTACAGCCAATACCGATCTACAATAATCCATTCTGCTCCCTCCATTTCATTCTCCGATAAAATAGATATGTACAAATAAGAATTACACAAATTGGATATAACATTCCCCATAAAAACATAATTCCTTGCAATGTTTCTTGTCCTGCTGGCAATGTCGGTTGCATACTAATCAAATTATAGACATCGAATATCGAACCTAACGGAATGTATGAAATTGCAGAGAAAAATACCATTCCTGAAATTCCAATGCAAACAAACGTATTTGGCTGAAATACTGAAAACAGCATTCCAACTGCGCAGCTCATTGCGCAGACCATTCCAAACTGCAACCCCATCATTCCAATATACAAAACTGGAAACTTATATCCTATTTGATAATAGCACGGAACCGTTTTAATCTGTGTTAGGTTTGCCCCCAAAAAGCCAACTGCCACAACTAAAAATAAATAAAATGAAGCAATACATGCAAAAACAACTGCAACTGTATTTACAATAAATTTTGATATGCTGTAACTTATTAAATCCGTTCTTGCAAGTATCATGCGAATATAATGATGTTTGAAATCATAACAAAATCCAGCTGTATAAATTCCAGCCGTGAACATTACCATTAACACCTTAAATTTATCCATCATTAGTGCTGTACCTAGCATATCAATTACACCATACGCCAAAATATCTTTTTTACTTGCTCTAATCATATCCCACGATGAAAAAATTAAAGTAAACACTAGAGCTACTATTATTATTATCATTTTTACGGAACAAATGCTTCGTTTTGCATCCATTTTCATTGCATTCATCTTTTTCACCTCCAATCATTCTATTCATCTTTATAAATTTTCAATATATTTACTCACAAATCCTGTAACAGCATCAATCCATATACTTCCTTCATCATCCTCAGCCATTTCAGGATAAGAATAGTTAATTTTCCAACATGGGTTCATCGACGGTTCATCTGCCTCAAACTGCACAGCTCTAGTTGAATATACTAGTTCTATTGACTTAATTTTAAATTTACTCACATCTTCAATTCCCTTATCCAACATTGCTGTCGATATTGCTACTTCTTTTGAGATCAGTTTTTTCTCCTGCTTTTTACTCACTTGAACCGGAGAATATCCTTTTACCAGAACCACTTTTTCTAACTGCGGTACATACACAATAACTAGTGTCTGTCCCCATCCATCCACAAGCAAATTATTTACATACGGTCGGTAAATCAATAGATATGCTTCATCCTTTTTCTCCCACTGAATATACGAAATTTCATTCAGTTCCGTCATTTTCTGTTCAATTGATTGCACCAGATCGGTATCTTCCTTTTCTAATGCCTCTTGACGCTCCTTATTTAATCTCCACTTTTCTGCTTCTGAAAAAGGGTGATAAAAATTAGGATCTGGAGCAGCCGTCGTTGTATTGTTTATTTTACAGACACGGTTAAGCGCTTCTTTTGTCATTGCATATACTTGTACGTCTGCATCTTTATATCCACATGCCACCGCATATTTTTCACATTGTTTAATTGCCTCTTCCCTTGTACATGATTTTAAATCCTCTTTTGGAAACTGCTTTTCCATTGAGGAACCGATTCCATTATATAAAAAACCAAGTATATCATAAATATCATAGCACATACCTGCAGCATTTTTATTATCTGTATATGTGATATAAGATGATTTTGATTGACCATTCTGTAATATATTTAATATCTCAAACTCATTCTCATAAAGATATTGACCAGAAGACATATATCCCTGCTCTTCTAAATAATCATAATACGGCTTCACCAGATAATCCTGTGCCGTTGTCTCATCACAGCCTAAAAAGCAATTTGTCAGCTCATTTAAAATAAACGCATCAGATACTTGTGCCTTAAGATACACAATCTCACCTGTCAGTGTATCTTTTTCCGTTTCACGCATTTGAGTCTCATCTATTTCAGTTTCATTTGCTTCACATGTTTGAATCTCATTTATTTTTGTATCACTTATTACAGTTTCATTTACAGTTGTTTCTGCAAATGTCACCTCCAATTCTCTCTTTAATTTGCATCCTGATAAAGAAAATATGCTCGATATTAAAATAATTGATGCAATAGGTATTAATCTCACTCTTGATTTCATGTATAAACACCACCATTCTTTTATAAAATACATCCCAAAAAGTTAGTTGCCAAATTAATCCAATTACTTCCTGTTACTTGAACTTTAATCGTATTGGTCGCTTGATTTTTAATTTCATGACCTGCTTCATATCCCTTATTCTTTGTAAATACACCCAAATGATACGAACCGGCCAATACAGTACTTCCAGATAATGCGAATATTAATGCAGCTCCGATTGCCAATAATCTCTTTTTTAATGCAATACTCATAATAAGCCTCATTTCTATTAGCTATCAATTAACTTAACTTTATTTTCCATTGGACTCACCTTCCCTTCTATAATCACGAGTTTCAAGTTTCTTAATTATTTTATAGCACATATCATACTTAAAGTACATGACCAAAACACCATATTTTTTCCTATTTTTTTTTGATTTTGCTCATGTACTTTCTTTAAAAAACATGCTATCATTATTTGTTAGTGACTAACTGATTCATTTCTTTATCCTTGTAGTTTTTTATGATCGTGTTGCAAAACAGATATTCTAGTGTTATACTTACCTTGAAAGGAACTTTTACACCGTGCAAATGATAAATGATCTTATATTAAGGTCAAGGATACATTCGATAAAATTCCAAAATTTGGAGAATGATTTTTGAATGGAGGAGTTTTATGGAAAAACCAAATGAACGGCGACCCAGCACAAAAATCCAATGGCATCCTGCTTTCTG
>QUFP01000085.1 GCA_003478935.1 Firmicutes bacterium AF25-13AC | reverse complement strand
GCGGTCTGGTGAGAACCACAACTGGAAACACAGGTACTACTAAGACTACGGTACAGTTTGTGTACGATGCTGAAGGCAAGCCATTCCTGCTTCGATTAAATGGAAAGACAGACTATTTCTATCTGTATAATGGCCTCGGAGATATTACCGGTCTGGTTGACAGCAGCAATCAGGTGGTGGTAAGATACCAGTACAACAGCAGGGGTAAGGTAACGTCCACACAGGATACAAGTGGCGTGTCCCTTGCAACGCTGAACCCATTCCGCTGCCGAAAATATGTCTACGATCCAGAGACAGGACTGTATTGTCTGGGAAGCAGATATTACGATCCGGAAGTCGGAAGATTTGTGAATGCGGATGACTTTGAAACACTGACCTATCAGCTGGATTCTGTACAGGGAAAGAATCTGTATCAGTATTGATTCAATAATCCGGTTATTTATGAAGATGTTGTTGGCAAGTGGCCTAAACTAAGTTCTGTTTTTGCGGCAGTGGCAGCAGTAGCAGCTGTGGTAACAGTGGGAGCGATATGTGTGGCAACAGCAGGAGCTGCAATTGCAGTAGGAAGTGTACTATCTTCAGCAGCGATGGGAGTTACGTCGACTGTTACAGAGACAGCAATAACTGTTGCTGCGGCAAAAACAGCAGTTTCAGCTGCGACCACTGCTGTAGTAGCAGGTGCAGTTACAGAATATTCAAAATTGCCAAGAAATCATACGGTGTACAAGTTAGTAGATAATAAGAATACTGTCCAATATGTAGGAAGAACAGTTAATCCTGATAAAAGAAAACAAGAGCATGCAAAAAATCCAGCACGTGCTAATTTACAGTTTGAAATTATAAGAACTGGATTAAATAGATATGAAGCTAGAGGTTTGGAACAGATTATGATGTTACATTATCATACATTAAATGCGATGAATAATCAAATTAATGGTATAAGTCCAAAAAATAGAAAGCTTAGAAGGTATATGTATGCTGCAAGGGAAATTGCAAAATATGTTGATAATCAAATAACTGATGAAATTCTGTATTGGAATTGTAAATAAAGAAAAAAACTCCATTTCAGAAAATATGAAATGGAGTTTCTTTGAAAGGAGTAGAATATGGGAGCTTGGGGACCCGGATTATATTCAGATGATGTAACTGAAGATGTAAGAGGAATATATGTAGATAAACTTCACCGAGGAAAAAATGGAGAGCAGGCTTCAAAAGAAATGATTGCCGAATTTGAATGGGCTTGGAGTGATGAAGATGATGCTCCAGTATTTTGGTTTGCAATGGCAGATATGCAGTGGAATTATGGGCGATTACAGGAAGAAGTCAAAAAGAAGGCATTGTATTATCTTGATGATATGAAAAACCTTCAAAGATGGGAACATGAAAATCTGAAAATGTCAGAAAAAAGAAAACAGGTATTGAATGAATTGCGGAAAAAATTAAATACACTGCAGCCACCAGAGAAAAAAGTGTCGCAGTATCGTTTATATCATTGCCAATGGAAAGTAGGTGATATGTATGCGTATCAGTTAGAAGGTGAATATGCGAAAGAGCGAGGATTAAATGGTAAATATCTTTTGTTTTACAAAATCGCAGAGAGTATATGGTGGCCTGGACATGTAATTCCTGTTGTATATATTAAATTAACAGAAAATAATGAAATACCGAAAACAAGAGAAGAATTAGAAAAACTTGAATATATTCAGGCATCGGTTTTAAATAGCAATGATTTTTCGGATAAATTTATTATTGATACGCATGGTAAGTGGAAAAATCGAGATTTTGAAGCCGATGAGTATGGATATTTATCAATATACCGATTTCAACTGATCAGTACGTCAAAAAAGAGCATTCCTAAGAAATTAAGTTATATTGGAAATTTTTTGAATTTGACTCCGCCTGATAAGGAATTTATCATGGAAATTAAGGAAAATATAAGACCCATAGATTGGAAGAAGGTAGAAGAAGATGTTTTAACGAAGTATTTTTTATATAATAAAAGAGAGTCTGTAATTTATGGCTCTCTTGACAGATAGCACAAAGGACGCAGTGCTAGGCAGTGCGTCCAGCTAAGGGTGCGAGCCATGGTGCCAGGGACGGTGGCTCACAATGTGTCCCTACTGGCTCGATATGTGTCCCCTGTAAAAAAGTCTGAAAGTTCAATAAAAGAGCTTTCAGGCTTTTTTTGTGTCTTTACTAGAATGCAGTCGAGTTAAAAAAAATAAAAGCTCGCAAATTTGAGCTACCAGGGACACTAATCTGGCCACCGTACCTGTCCCTAATGGTTACTTCAGAAAAACGAGACCCTTTCGTACCGAACTGATGGCTGGAAGGATCAGCTGGTATCCTGGAATGGCTACCGCTATGTCTATGATGCAGGTGGAAATCCGACCTTATTACGAGGTGTTCCATTAACCTGGGGAGAATGCCGCCGTTTAAAGAAGGTAAGTCTGTCATGGGGAACTGTAGACTTTGCCTACGACAGTGATGGAAAGCGCGTCAAAAAGACAAGCGGTAATACAGAAACGAAGTATTATTACAATGGAAGTACGCTGAGCGGTCTGGTGAAAACCACAACCGGAAGCACAGGTACTACTAAGATTACGGTACAATTTGTGTACGATGCCGAAGGCAAGCCATTCCTGCTTCGATTAAATGGAAAGACGGATTACTTCTATCTGTATAATGGCCTCGGAGATATTACCGGTCTGGTTGACAGCAGTAATCAGGTAGTGGTAAGATACCAGTATAACAGCTAGGGTAAGGTAACGTCCACACAGGATACTAGTGGTGTGTCCCTTGCAACGCTGAATCCATTTTGCTACCGAAAGTATGTCTATGATCTAGAGACTGGACTGTACTGTCTGGGAAGCAGATATTACGATCCGGAAGTTGGAAGATTTGTGAATGCGGATGACACGGATGTGATCTTTGCTAAGCCACAGGAGCTGTATCATAAGAACCTATATGTGTATTGTGATAATAATCCGGTAGTAAGACGAGATTTACAGGGATATTTTTGGGAAACTTTATTTGATATTGTGTCACTTGGAACGAGTGTAGTAGAGGTATGCGTTAATCCTGGTGATCCGTGGAACCGGGCTGGATTAATTGGAGATGCTATTGATCTAATTCCATTTGTGACGGGAGCTGGGGAGGCAACTCGAGCAGTTAAAACGGCAAATAAAGTGGCAGATAAAACGACTGCAGTAATAAAAATCCAGAAAGCAGTTGATTTTACACCTGAGAGTGCAAAAATTGTAAAATCTCTAGATAGAAGTAAAGGATATACAAGATCTTCACTGCGGGCAGGAACTTATATTAATAATGGGTATAAAGCAACAACTGCATTCATCGAAGAAGAAAAGGAAGTAAGACTGCTTTCTAAATTACGCCCGGATTATGTGGATAAGACCAGAAAAATAATTTATGAATTAAAGCCTATGAATAAAAGAAATGTAAAAAAGGGAATAAAACAATTAATGAGATATTGGGAGGAATTGTGACATGAATTTGAAATGATACTAGAACTTTATTAAAAAATAGGGGGAAGCTTTTTCCCACTTATGAAAAAAGGTGTGAAGGAGACGCTTATGGACACTAAAAATTTTAAGAACCTCTGTGATAGACTGCTTAAAAAATATGGATTTAAAAAGAAAAAAACTATGTACTATAAAGATAGTAACGATGGAATACGATGTGGAGTATATCTTCAAAGATCTTATTACGGAAAAGTATATTATTTCAATTATTATTATTTTTTGGATAATAGTGATGTGAAAGTGTTTCCACAATATTTTGAAGCAGATGTTTATGGGAGAATTACAGTGCTATCGAAAATAAAAGAAAATAATAGTTATTACCAAACAGAACTCATAGAGTATGAATTGTATGAAGAAAAAGAATTAGAAGAATATTTAGAGAAAGGTATACAGGATGAAATATTGCTTCCCGTAAAAAAAGGTCGCCAAGTAATATATGATATGGTGAAAAGTGGTATATGCATTATCTATAAATTTAGAAGTAAAGAAGAGGAAGAAGTAATGCAAAAACTTTATGACTTCAAGACAGGTGAGGGTCAAAAATCATAAAGTCTAATAGCCAGAAGGGTCAGGTAAAAGTGGCTTTTATACATAATAGGTGCTAGAAAATTTGTTCTGTGTAGAGCATTAATAAAGAAGGAAGTGGCTATATGAAAAAGTTTTCGACAGAGGAAATAACAAATATTATAAGTAATGAAACAAATATCTGGGAACAATTCAAACAAAATATGAAGATGTGGGAGAAAAAACTAGAAGTGTATGGAATTGATATAAAACTAGAACAATATTGGGAAAATAATATATATAATCCAGAT
>QUFP01000084.1 GCA_003478935.1 Firmicutes bacterium AF25-13AC | reverse complement strand
ACAAAGACTTTTTTATATAATTTCATATGTTTTTTCCTTTCATTTACTTTTTTTTGGCAAATTTATGAATTATCGCTTTCATTTCCTCCCGATACATAAACGAAGTTATTATCAAAGAAACTATTCCAAATAAAAATGCCTGTATTTCACCAAATGAAATAAGAATAAGTGAATGTATAATTAGCAATACAAACGAAAAAATATTACGCTTGAAACTTATCCCTATGTTCATTTCTATTTTCATATCACGTGCCCTTATCAAAAGCACAGCAAAATATCCTAAACAAGTTCCAATAGCAATTCCCTGCATTCCAAGCGGCCTAACCAAAATAAAATTGAATAAAAGATTGGTCGCAGCACCTAATGCAGTTGTAATAAAAACTTTATTTGTTTTAGCTCCTACCGTATACACAACACTAAAAAAAGATGCATAGCAACTAATAATTGTTGACACTGATAATAAGGGTACATATTCCCATGCTATGGCAAACTCCTTGCTCATAACGCCTACATAGACCGGCTTAATAAGCATAACTATTCCAATTGTAATAAATACCATTCCAAATGACGTAACATTAAAAACATTTTGATAAAATTCTTTTTTATCTTCACTTGATTCAACCTCAATAGCAGACATTTGCCAAGCCTGAACAAACAAAGAATATACCATATTTATGATTTGAGGTATTTTTAAAGCAAGTGAATATATTCCATTTGCACTATCACCCAAAAAGTAATTGATAATATATTTATCACCAGCCGCCATAATCCACCACATTAAACTGTTAGGAACTAACGGAATACTATACTTCAAAATCATTTTCAATATTTTTTTATCAATACATTTAAAGGAAACAACTTTAAAAAAATCACTGAATACAAGAATATATATTGTGCCAATAACTGCTGCTAACAACGTCGCATATAAATATCCAGCCATTCCCCACTTAAAAACTAAAAGAAAAAGTACATTGAATCCCAATGTCGTAGCTGTTGTAATTAGACCAAAAATTGTAAATTTTACATTCTGATTTATTGCCCGAAAATACTCACTATATATCTGATTAAATGTTCGAACGACTAGAAGAGCAACAAATATCCAAATATATTCATCAAATTTGAAAATCATTTTATACACTGGAGTAAATGCTATAGATATTGCAGCTCCAAATAAAAAAACTGCAAAGCAATTACTTGCTGCTTCTTTTGGCGTTAAGTCTTTTCCAAGAACAAAACGTATAAGTGCTTCATTAACCATCATAGTTGAAAATGGAATTACCATGCCTAATGACGTTATAAACAAATCAATTGTTCCATATTCTGCTGTTGTCAACACATATGTATATAATGGAACAATCAAAAAGGTTAATATTTTACTTCCAAAATTACCCACTGCAAAAATTGCGGTATTATATACTAATTTTTTATAATTATTCTCACTCATTTATTTAACCTCGCATTATCCTTTTTGTACTATCATTATTCATCTAATGCATGGTGAATAAATCTGTATGCCTTTTCCCTTTCCTTTTTTAACGACTGATTGGTTATTGAAAAATCATATTCAAACTTGACATCTTGAAAGTTTCCAGTATAATGCAGTTTTTCCAAATGAAATGTTTTTAATAAAGTGTTTATTCTACTTCCCATTCCTGTATGTTTCCCATTTCTATCAAATACTAGAAATGGTCTATTATATAAAATTGAGAAAACCGACGCATGAAATGAATCTGTACATACAAATTCAGCTGTTTTTATAAGATATACAAACTCAGACGGTCCACAACAATAAAATTCACTTTCTAAATTAGATAAATCAATAATTTCACAATCTTTTTCTGCTGCAATTTTATGTATAGCACTTATATATTCCTTTGTTTCAGTTCCCAAAAAATAGCAAACAATATATTTATCCGGAAGCATTTCCTTTGGTTTTTTTACAATTCGATCCCATTCTTCTTTTTGTAACATCATTGTTGGATCAATCAATATTTCTACGTCCTGGCGATTTGTTATTCTTTCTATAATATTTTTTGCGGCTTCCTCTCTTACTGATATTGCATCAAATTTCGAAATATACTGTTTCACTCTTCCTTTATAGTCTAACGGTATCTCTTCTATTCCGAATGATGCACTTATTGCAATCTTTTTTTTCTGAGTAAAAGTAAGCAAATCCAAATCACTCAGCCCACCATAAATCGGATTCCATATCTGATCTGAACCAACAAAATAGTAATCATATTTATCAAATTCTTGCAATCTTGAGAAAGAAAAAAAATGTTTTGAGTTTGCAATTTTTTTGTTAAATTCCAAAAAGTTTTTCTTTCTTTCTTTAGGATCTTTGGGATCAACACAGTCCTTTATTTTGTCGCCTTTTAAAATATAACGGAGCCAACCTTTTATGTATAATTTTAATACTTCAGTATGATTCACCTTATTGTTATTCAAACAAGGAACATTTACAATATTAACTGTATTTAATCCTTCTTTTTTCAGAATCTCTTGCACCGCATAGTTTTGTAGTTTATTTCCAAAATTTGAATTACCATACAGTGAAACGATTGCTGCTGTTTTTTTATTATTATTCATAATTAATCCTCTATATAAGTTCCTTATAGCCCAAAATATAACATATATAATTTCAACTCTCTTATTCATACTTTTTTTTTGCTGATCAATAAAAGTGTCCTATATATTAATATTTTAATATGTTTTTTCCCACTTGGTTTTATAACAACTTTATTTTTTTTTAAAATTCCAGCAATTTTTTGAATATTTTCATTTATTACCTTTGAATTATAAGAAGTATCATTTTTCACTCGTGCTTTCCAATACGTGGTAAACAGAAGTGCCATCCATAATTCTAAACTATATCTAAGTGAGCTTCTCTCCAATTTTGCATGTACCATCAAAATCATCTTTAATGATCTTGCGAAAGATTCTGCCGTAGGTTTTGAAGATAATGAGGATGAATCAACATCATGATATATAGTATAATAACATTTAGATGAATAGAAATAATTATTGCATTTATCCAAATAGATATATGTGGTATATAAATCTTCAAATATAGTTGACTCATAAAACATATCTTCTGTTAATATACTTTTTCTAAAAATCTTTGCCCCCAAACCCGGTCTAACAACCTCATCTAATTCTTCAATATTGTGCAATCCTTCCCTAGTCTCATTGAATCCTGGAATAATATCTTTCGTATCGCCAATAATATCCTCTCTATCAAAAAAAAGAACATCTATTTTTTCATTTTTTTCAAACAAATCATTAATTTCTCTAAATACATCAGAAGTCGTAACCCAATCATCACTATCCACAAAGAAAAACAAATCTCCTGACGATTTTTCAAATCCAAATTTTCTTGTTAAACCTGGTCCCGTATTTTCTTTCGTGTACGCCTTGATTCTACTATCCATTTCTTGGTATTTTTTCATCAATAAATAACTATTGTCTTTTGAGCTATCATCCACTAATATTAATTCATAATCCTCATATGTTTGACTCAAAACAGACTGTACTAATTTATCTAAATATCTTTCTGCATTATATACAGGTACAATTACACTAATTTTCATACCTCTTCCTTTCCTTGTAAGCTTGTCCTAAAATAATTCCATATGCAACAGCTATTGGCTGTATAATATTTGATTCTTCAAAAAAATAACTAAACGCACTTAGGAAAATCGTAATAATCAATAACATCCCCATAACTGGAGCATACTTATTTTTTTCTCGTATAAACTTTATTTCTATAATAATTAAAAATAAAACGAATAATACTAATAATGATAAGCCTATTATCCCATAATCATATAGGTACTCTATGTAACTATTATGTGAAAAGCGAGAAAATCCGCCTGGTCTAAGACGATAATAAACACTTTGAAAACCATGTCCCAAAATTTTTTCTCTTAAATTTGACACATTAAATGCTTGAAGAGTAATCGCCCAAATAACATCTCGACCGCTCCCTCCATCCGTACTTAATTTTGAAAAACGGTCAAAAATCTCAAGCCCCGATCTATTTTCAAGATACAATACTGCTCCACTACCTATACAAATAGCAATAAAAAGATACATATATCTTTTCCATTTTTCTTTCAACGACCCTTGTATATGTGCATCTAATACTAGCATCACGAATATCCCTAAAATTAATGCTATCGTACCAGTTCTTTTTGTTGATGCGACAGATATAGCAACACATAATAATATACACAAATTTCGCGAGTTCTTTCCTTTAACAAAAATGACAACCAGTGGCAATGCAGTTAAACAATAATATGTTAGAAATACTACCTGCCCTATATTTCCATTTCCTGCTAAATGTATTTTTATAAGGAATACAGAAATAAGACACATTATGAAGTAATATATTAATGTCTTATTTTCAGTATTTTTATTCATTTCATTATGACAAGTAAAGTTATAATACACAATAA
>QUFP01000083.1 GCA_003478935.1 Firmicutes bacterium AF25-13AC | reverse complement strand
GCGCTGGCTGCCGCCAGCTACCCTTTTGTGGACTTGCCATCTGGGGACACCTTGCGTTGCAAGCTGTTCCCAGCCGACAAGTTTCATAAAATATGCTATCTTTTCGATAAGCAATAAAGTATAATGAAGTCAGTAATAAATTTAGAAATTGAGGTAAAGTTATGGCATCCAGCAAAGAATATTTAGAATTTATTTTAGGTCAGTTATCTGACTTGAATGAAATTACCTATCGAGCTATGATGGGCGAATTTGTCATTTATTATTGTGGTAAGATTGTAGGCGGTATCTATGATGATAGATTACTTGTCAAACCAGTAAAATCAGCAATAAGTTATATGCCAACGGTTTCGTATGAGTTACCTTACGAGGGAGCAAAAGAAATGTTGTTGGTAGATGAAGTTGATAATAAAGAGTTTTTGACAGGATTGTTTAATGCTATGTATGAAGAATTGCCTACCCCTAAATCGAAAAAGAAGAAATAATAAAATAATAATTTGAGAGGAAGTATTACTGATGGAAAAGTTTAAGCCGTTTATTATACCTGTGGCATTATTGGTTCTAATTGACCAGATGGTTAAAATAGTAATTTCAAAAGTATTTATGAAATACGAATTTGATATAATAGCCAAAGTTTTAAGATTTAATCCAGAACTAAATACTCGTTTATCTTATGCTGGCAATTTCTTCGAATTATTATCAAGTCCGTTTGTTACCATTTTATTGAATGTGTTTGTTTTGTTCCTCTTTTTATCAGGATATATGCTATATCAGGCAAAAAGAGCACATACAAGTTTTTGGGTAAAAATGATAATGATTTGTGGCATATCGGGATGTTTATGTAGCTTGATTGATAAGGTGTTTTGGGGTGGAAGTTTAGATTTTTTGCAGATACCTACCCTTTTTATTTTTGATTTGAAAGACTGCTATCTTACAGTTGCAGAAGTTATATTTGTTGTTATTGGAATTTTGAATAGCAAAGAAATATCGGTTAAAGAGTATTTACATTTTTGTTGTAACAAATTTAGCTTGTAAACTTCTGGTTTATTATTTCTTATACATCGGGTCAACTTGTCCCGAACTTTCACAACTAAATACCCGCCACCTACAAAGCGGCACACCGAGCAGGAAATCTAAAAAAGATCTCCTGCTTTTTTTCTGCCAAAAATGAGGTGGTAAAACTCCACCCCATCCACCAAGCATAGAAAGGAGGGACACAAAATGCCATGTCCACACAACGAAATTTCTATTGTACAGCGAAGCCAACAGCAGTCTGCGGTTGCCGCCGCTGCCTACCAGAGCGGCGAAAAGCTGTTCTGTGAATACGACCAGGAAGTGAAGCACTACCCGGAAAAGCGTGGTATCGTCCACAATGAAATCCTTCTTCCGGCAAATGCCCCACAGAAATATGCAGACCGCAATACCCTATGGAACGCCGCCGAAGCGGTGGAGAAACAATGGAACTCCCAGCTTGCAAGGCGGTGGGTGCTTACCATCCCCAGAGAGATACCGCCTGACCAGTACGCTGTCCTTGTACGGGAGTTTTGTGAGCAGCAGTTTGTTTCCAAAGGCATGATTGCTGATTTTGCAATCCATGACCCCCATCCGCCGGGACACAATCCCCACGCCCATGTCCTGCTCACTATGAGGGCAATGGACGAACATGGGAAATGGCTTCCCAAGAGCCGCAAGGTTTATGACCTTGACGAAAACGGGGAACGGATAAAACTTCCGTCCGGCAGATGGAAAAGCCACAAGGAGGATACGGTTGACTGGAACGACCAGAAGTATTGTGAAATCTGGCGGCATGAATGGGAGGTCATCCAGAACCGCTATCTGGAAGCCAATGACCGCCCGGAGCGTGTGGACTTGCGTTCCTATGCCAGACAGGGGCTTGATATAGTCCCTACTGTCCATGAGGGAGCTGCTGTCCGGCAGATGGAAAAGCGGGGTATCCAGACGAATATCGGAAACCTGAACCGGGAAATCAGAGCTGCCAACAATCTGATGAAGTCCATCCGGCAGCTTATCCAAAACCTCAAAGGCTGGATTACCGAGCTGGGCGAAAAACGGAAAGAGCTGCTTGCACAAAAGGCGGCGGAGGAAGCAACACTTCTTCCCAATCTGCTGATGAAGTATATGGCGATACGAAAGGAAGAACGGAAGGACTGGACAAGGGCTGGACAGAACCGGGGGACTTCACAGGACTTAAAGACAGTCAGCGAAGCCCTGTCCTATCTCCGGCAAAAGGGGCTTTCCACTGTGGAGGACTTAGAAGCATTTCTGGAATCCTCCGGGAAATCAGCCGCAGATTACCGCAATCAGATGAAGCCAAAGGAAGCCCGAAGCAAAGTGATTGACGGGATTCTTGCCAGCCGGACAGACTGCAAAGAATGTAAGGCTGTCTATGAGAAGTACCAGAAGATATTTTTTAAGAAAATAAAGGAAAAATTCAAACAGGAACACCCGGAGGTTGCCCGGTATGCGAAAGCCACCGCCTACCTTGCCAAGCACCCGGACGATAAGGACAGCACCCAAAAGGAACTGCAAGAGGAGCAGGAAACGCTTCTGGAAGAAATTGCAGCCCTGAAAATACCGTTGACCGAGGTACAGGAGGATTTGAAGAAGCTGCGGGACATCCGCTACTGGGTACGGAAAGCCACCCCCGGCACAGAAGAAAGCAAAGAGCCGCCCAAGAAGCAGCCCCTCAAAGAAGTCTTGCAGGATAAGGCGGACGAGAAAAAAGCACAAAGAACTGCCCCGGTGCAGACAAAACACAAACAACAGGATATGGAACTTTAACAGGCACTTGCCATTTTCAGATTGAGAATGTCAGGTGCTTTTCTTTTTTTCAAGGAGGGATAGATTTGAATGTATTTGAAGCTGTGAAGCAGTCCGTCACAACAAGACAGGCTGCGGAGCATTATGGAATCCGTGTAGGCCGGAACGGGATGGCTTGTTGCCCGTTCCATAACGATAAAACCCCAAGCATGAAGCTGGATCGGCGTTACCACTGCTTCGGCTGCGGTGCGGATGGGGATGTGATTGATTTTGCCGCCGCCCTGTATGGGCTGGGAAAGAAAGAAGCCGCCGTACAGCTGGCACAGGACTTCGGGCTTTCCTATGAGGACTGGAAACCGCCGGGGAAGGTAAAAAAGCCCAAGCCCCGGCAGAAATCCCAGGAGGAACAGTTTCAGGAAGCAAAGAGCCGCTGCTTCCGTATTCTTGCCGATTATCTTCACTTGCTTCGGGCATGGAGAAAGGATTATGCCCCGCACTCCCCGGAGGAAGCCTTTCATCCACGGTTTGTGGAAGCCTTACAGAAGCAAGACCAAGTGGAATATCTGCTGGATGTGCTGCTCTTTGGGGAGACAGAGGAAAAAGCAGCTTTGATTACGGACTACGGGAAGGATGTGATACAGCTTGAAAAGCGAATGGCAGAGCTTGCCGCCGCAAACGCAGCAAGAACTAAAAAACACCATGAACGCCATGCAGCCGCCCCAGAGCATTGAGGAAATCAAGGCGGGGCTGGAAACTACCGAGAAAGGCGGTGTCCGTCAGAGCATACGGAACTGCCTGACCGTATTCCAGCGTGACCCGCTGCTTTCCGGGGCTATCGCATACAACATCCTGACCGACCGCAAGGACATCATAAAGCCCATCGGGTTTCACAGAGAAAGCACCGCCCTGAACGATACGGACATGAAGTATCTGCTTCTTTATCTGGAAGAAACCTACGGGCTTACCAATGAGAAAAAGATTGATAATGCCATCGGGATTGTGGCGAATGAAAACAAGTACCATCCCATCCGGGACTATTTAAGTGACCTTGTTTGGGACGGGACAGAACGAATCCGTTTCTGCCTGCGGCACTTTCTGGGGACTGACGCAGACGATTACACCTATGAAGCGTTGAAGCTGTTCCTACTGGGTGCAATCTCACGAGCCTTTCAGCCGGGGTGCAAGTTTGAAATCATGCTTTGTCTGGTAGGCGGTCAGGGGGCTGGCAAGTCCACCTTCTTCCGTCTGCTGGCAATCCGGGACGAGTGGTTCTCCGATGATTTGCGGAAGCTGGACGATGACAATGTGTACCGCAAGCTGCAAGGTCACTGGATTATCGAAATGTCGGAAATGATGGCAACCGCCAACGCCAAGAGCATTGAGGAAATCAAGTCATTTTTAAGCCGGCAGAAAGAGGTTTACAAGATACCCTATGAAACCCATCCGGCAGACCGCCCCCGTCAGTGCGTGTTTGGCGGCACTTCCAATGCCCTTGACTTCCTGCCCCTTGACCGTTCCGGCAACCGCCGCTTTATCCCGGTCATGGTGTACCCGGAGCAAGCCGAGGTTCACATTTTGGAGGATGAAGCCGCTTCCAGAGCCTATATCGGGCAGATGTGGGCGGAAGCGATGGAGATTTACCGAAGCGGCAGGTTCAAGTTGGCTTTCAGCCCCGCCATGCAGCGGTATCTCAAAGAACACCAGCGGGATTTTATGCCGGAGGACACCAAAGCCGGGATGATACAGGCGTATCTTGATAAGTACACCGGGAGCATGGTCTGTTCCAAGCAGCTCTACAAGGAAGCCTTGAACCATGCCTTTGACGAGCCGAAGCAATGGGAAATCCGGGAAATCAACGAGATTATGAACCAGTGCATTTCCGGCTGGCGGTACTTCCCGAACCCAAGAATGTTTTCCGAATATGGCAGACAAAAGGGCTGGGAGCGTGAAAACCCGGCAACGGACTCCGGCAACCCGTCTGAAAAAACGATGGACGGTTTTGTGGAGGTCACAGAACAGATGGAGCTTCCATTCTGAAAATGATAGCCCATTGCATCCCCTGTTGCTATCCCGTTGCCGAGCCGGTTGCCGGGGAAAACCCCATAACTGCGGGCTTTTCTCCCTTATAACAACCAAAACAACAGAAAAATAAAAGAAAAGTATAAATAGTAACCATCGCCAGATTGAGATTGTTTGCAAGGTCTTTTGAAGCCCGTTGCCGGACTTCGTTGCCGACACCCTCTGTCTGGCTATTTTCATGTATGGAGGATAACTGCCTATGGCAAAAAACAAAACAGAGATTCATGTGACTACTGTGTTTGACGGGGAGCTTGACGCAACCGATGTATTCGTCAGCCTGATTTCCCAGAAATACGGAAAAACAAATACAAAAGAATATCTTGCTAAAAAGAAAGATATGAAGTATAATGAAGATGAGGTTCAAAAGAGCCAGATACCGTCTGGATTGTGTGGGTAAATGGCTATGATGAACGAAATGGAATACAGAACAATCGGAAAGGCACTTGCCGGGG
>QUFP01000082.1 GCA_003478935.1 Firmicutes bacterium AF25-13AC | reverse complement strand
ATCTCTTTATCGTAGAAATGAGGTATAAGCCGAGAGGGCATTGAAACCATAAGTTCCTTCCGGTAAGGTTCCAAAAAGATCTTCCTGGTAGAAATGAGGTATAAGCCCGAGAGGGCATTGAAACCTGCGACTTTTTTTATTCTTGTGACCATTTCCTCGTAACAACTTAAGCCCGAGAGGGCATTGACACACGAATTTTCCCGATTTTCTTTGCATGTTTGTAAACGCTCAATAGTGGATGCGTAGACAGTGGTATCATTTTTTGAGATAATAGCCTCGACAAATGATAATGCTCTAAAAAGTTCAGTCTAAAAAGTTTAGGCGTAAGCGATGAATAACACCCCGTTGGTTCCAGTGCCTGTCCCCGGCAAAAAAACATAGTGGATTTGATTTAAACATTAGCAATGCCATTTAGCTAGATGTTTGAGAAACGTTTGATTTGTAATTGAGTTTTTTCAAAAGTACCAAAAAAGCTATTTATGAGGCAAAGCAGTAAAAAAGAGTATACGAAATAAACGGATTAAAAGAATAAAAATAGTCCGTAACATAGAGGATATTCGGTTAAAAAGGCTTATCGAAAAGCAAAGTGAACTGCACCAATACCGCGTAAAGGGCGTGAAAATTGGCGCAGTTCTTCTTTTACAGCATGAACGTATTTAATCATCAGGTGAATGATATCTTTTTCTGTTCTTGAATCACGCCAAAAATATTTTCTTGCAATTCCATTAACATGCTTTAAATAACGAAAAGAAGTTTCAATGCCCCAGCGTAAGCGATAGCAGGTTTTAATATCGTTTATATCAAATGAAAACGGAAGATTTATAATAATGTATTCAAATGTATTCAAATGTATTCAAATGTATTTGGAGCTGTTTTTATTTTGAGAACACGAAATTGAACGACACAAAGGTGCTTACAATTAAGAAGCGGCTTAAAATGCGGAGTATTCTTAGATGGATTCAGGCACAGTTAACAAATGATAAGCGCAACATTCATTTTTATGTGAATGTCTGCGGCTTTTATATTACAGAATTTTTTAATGAAAACCATCCTATGCCGGATACACCGGATGATTTTGTCGGTGATGGCAATGAGGGAATGTTTGAGTTTAAGAAGCAAATGCGTTTATGAAATTACAGTTTTGGGAATTAGAAAAATCGGAATTGTGCGCCCAGAAAAGGGCGAGTAGTCTAACAGGTGGAATGCCTGTCCGGTAAGGTCTAACCAACCGCCAGTAGCGAGTCTTGGGTGGTTGTCAGTAATGGCAGTTGCTAAGCGTAGACAGCGAGGAAATAGAGAGTGTGATTGAGCCTCGAAATTTTGACATTTAGAAGGCTGACGCTTTAATTCCAGCGAAAAGCAACACAAACAAAAATCAAGACAAAGAAGGATATTTGCGATGAATAAACTTATGGATTGGATGAAAGGCAAATTCATGAAATATCATATTTCGGGTAAGGAATATGATATGATTCAAAAAGATATGCAAGAGGAGAACAGAAACAGTTTGTTGTTCTTCTCCTATAAGCAAAAATAAGAATCCGGCAATATTACTTTTTTGTATGTATGCTTTTGAAATCATGCTATATGTATTTGCCGACATCTTAGGCGTAATCGCTCAGCCACAGGAACAAGCGGTTGCTATTGTTGCTTTTTTGCTTACGGTGCCGTTACTTTTTACAGACAAGCCTTTTCGAATGATTTGTGGTATTGGCGTTGGTGTTGTCCTTTTTATCCTCACAGCGATAGAGGTCAAAGACAAGTCCGTGCTTTTTGTTGACATTGTTGATGTTGTAGTGTTTGGTATTTTAGGAACCATCCTGGGTACCTATGCAATGAAAGTGAAATGCCAGAGATTACTGTTTGCCCGTAAGGTTGCGATATTAAGCGAAACAGATATGTTAACAGGTCTTAGAAATCGTAATGCCTATGAGCAAAGGTTACACGATTATGCATCACTGGAAAATTGTGAAATCGCAAGTGTTTATGTAGATGTGAATGGGCTTCATGAAATCAATAATACAAAAGGACATGCCGCGGGAGATCAGATGCTCCGCTATGTAGGAAAAACCATACAGAATGAATTCGGTGAAATGAATTCATATCGCATAGGCGGTGATGAGTTTGTCGTTTTGCTTACCGATGAATCGGAAGATAGGATAAGGGTGAAAATTGAGCAAATAAGAAAACAGGTTGAAAAAGGATATTATCACATTTCTATAGGATGTTCTGTTGGAAACACATCAGATAAAAATATATCATCCTTGATTGCTGAAGCAGAAAAACGAATGTATGAAGATAAACGATTGTATTATCAGAATAGTGGCATAGATAGAAGAGCAAGAATATAGCTGCGTAAGCCACATTGTCAGCTTTTTTGTGTGGTGTGAGCTATGGATGTTACTGTTCACACGCTACTATCCCGCGAAGCGTGTTACTGAGAACGGAGTGAACAGTAACCGAAACATTGTACAACCTTTAAAAATTCGTCCATTATCATTGCTATTTTTTGGTAAAAAGAGTATACTTTAAAGCACTAAACACCAGGAGTATAAAATTATGAACACACACTCATCCGGATATTACAGCATAGACAAAGACTATAATATCCTAAGCTATAATGACACTGCCAAACAACTGTACCCCAATCTCCAGCCGGGAGTGAAATGCTATAAGGCACTTATGGGGCTTGATTCCCCATGCCCGCCCTGCCCTGTAGCACTGGGGATACAGGGGCCAAAGACCTACCTGGATCCGATCCGTCATATTTATGAGACAGTTGATGCAGTAGAGACTGTACAGCCCGACGGTAGCAGAGGACATGCACTTGTATTCAGCACAGTAGCCGAAGGAGAAAGCCTGTCAAAGTCTATTCCCACAGGTGAGAACTCTCTCCGTCTGCTGGGTGCCATCAACCTGCTTGCTTCTGACTACATGTCTGTTTATGGCGTAAACCGGGAAACCGGGAAAATCTCCGTATATCGTTCCAGATTTACTGATGCTTTTGCGGATATTAAAGATAATGCAGACTATAATCTGTCATTTAATTTTCTCATCCAGAAATATATTCATCCGGATGAGCGTTCCTATGTGTCCAGACACCTGAATTATGAAACCCTGCTGGAAAGACTTTCTCAGGAAGCCTCTTTCAAATTCCATTTCAGGGTTGTCACAGATACTGTCCATTACTATTATCTGCTCATTGCCAGAAACGGAAACGCCGATGACTATCGGGATTTCGTAATTGCAGTGGCCTGTGAAGACAATGATGTGACAGCACGCAAAATCTATGAAAATCAGCTCCACTCTCTTCTGGCATCCATTACCCATGCTGCCGGCTACTTTCATCTCGACCTTACAGATGATAAGATTCTGAAGATCGGAGGCACTTCTGCCCTGGCCTATAAGATAGATGCTGACGCTTCTATTGACCATTTTATTGCAGAGATTGCTGTTTTTATACCGGTATTAAAGGACAGAAACGATTTCATCAACGCATTTTGCCGCAGTTCCCTGATGAAAAGCTACGAGGACGGTCAGGTAGAGGTCACCAGAGTTTCCCGCTGTCTCTACGATGACAATATAACCAGACTTTCCAAATATATGACAAGACTGCTGCTCAATCCTTCCAATAACCATCTGGAAGCAATCCTCTACGGTGAGGATGTCACCAGAACACAGGAAGCCTATGAGACACAGGTAAGTATTGTCCAGACACTGAGCAGCAACTACCTGAACGTATACCTGATCAATCCCAGAGAAAAAACTCTCTCTGTGATCAAGCAGGAAGACCGCGATGTCCCTGCTCCGGACAAAAAACACAACAATACATACCCCTATGATCTTTTCCTCTCAGACTATATCCGGCAGCGTGTATATCCGGATGACCGTACAATGCTGGAAGAATCACTGGAACTGGATAATGTAATGAGTGTTTTGTCCGGTCAGTCCGAATACAAGGGGAATTACCGGATAAATGACAGAGATGGTATCCATTACTATCAGTTCCGCTTTATCAAAAACGAAGACTCCGGTATCATTGTTCTGGGATTTTTGAATGTGGACGATGTGGTGGAATCAGAAATCAGACACCAGAAGCTTCTCAAAGAAGCTCTTGATACTGCCGAACGTGCCAATGCAGAGAAATCCAATTTTCTTTCCCGTATGTCCCACGATATGCGTACGCCGTTGAATGGGATCATTGGTCTGCTGGAAATTGATAAAAAGCACGAAAATGATATCGGATTCCTGAAAAGTAATCGTGAAAAAGCATTCATTTCAGCCAGTCATCTGCTCTCTCTTATCAATGATGTACTGGATATGTCCAAGATCGAGGAGGGCGGACTTGTACTCAACCATGAACCTTTTGATTTGATCAGATATGAAAAAGAGACACAGATGCTGATTGATATGCAGGCACAGAAAAACGGCATTGATTTCACCGTTCATATCGCACCGGAGATATACGAACATCCCTTTGTATACGGCAGCCCTCTGCACCTCCGTCGTGCCATGATGAATATTTACAGTAACTGTATCAAATACAACAGAGAAAATGGGGCAATCCATACGGAGATCCATGCTCTCCCTTCCCATGATCATAAGCTGGTCTGCAGATGGACGATCTCTGATACGGGAATCGGCATCAGCAAAGAATATCTGGAGAAGATCTTTGAACCCTTTACTCAGGAGAATATGGATGCCCGAAGTGTATATCATGGCACCGGACTGGGTATGAGCATTGCCAAAGCGCTATTTGAACAGATGGGTGGTACCATTGAGATTTCCAGTACTCCGGGTATCGGAAGTACTTTTGTGATCACTTTGCCATTTGAAGAGGCAGAAGAAACGGATATCTCTTCTGAGCCAGAATCTGAGCGAAACTCCATTCAGGGCATAAAGATCCTGTTGGCAGAGGATAATGAAATAAACAGAGAAGTGGCACAGGTACTCCTTGAAGAGGAAGGTGCTGTGGTAACTGCAGTATCCAATGGCAGGGAAGCTGTAAAACTTTTCTCCCTTCACCCCGAGGGGACATTTGATGTAATACTTATGGATATTATGATGCCTCTGATGGACGGATACGAGGCCACACGCCAGATCCGGAAGCTTGACAGGATGGATGCTTCTTCCATTCCCATCATCGCACTGACCGCTAATGCTTTTGCAGAGGATGTACGCCATGCACTGGACTGTGGTATGAACGCACATCTGGCCAAACCACTGGATGTAAAAAAAATGATCCATACGATTGCCTGTTACTGTTCAAGGGTATGCATAAGTCATTGTAAAACTGAAAAAAAAAAGCAATGCCATTTAGCTAGATGTTCGAGAAAATGTTCGATTTGTAATTGAGTTTTTTCAAAAGTACCAAAAAAGCTATTTATGAGGCAAAGCAGCAAAAAAAGAGTATAC
>QUFP01000081.1 GCA_003478935.1 Firmicutes bacterium AF25-13AC | reverse complement strand
TGGAAAACAAGAAAGATAAGGCAATGGTAGTTGTAATAAGCGGACTTACAAGTAATCAGGCAGGACAGTTGACAAAAGAATTTACTAAGGCAAAGGACAAATATGCGCCGAAAGCTAGAGGAACAATTGCAAAAGGATCGATGGAAAATGTAGGAAATATGATTCAGGGAGGATATGCAAAAAAAATCACAAAAAAGAGTTGACTATTGGCTTGCTTTATATGAAAATAGTAAGTGCAGGAATGCCTTGCGAAAAATAGATATGATATTAGAGGTGATGAAATGAAAGAAAATTTTGTATATCCAGCGAGAGTGAAGGAGGAAAATGGACTTCTTCAATTAAAATTTTTGGATTTTCCAGAAATTACATTAATTGAGGAAGAGACGATGGATGAGTTAATTCGATCTGCACAGGATAGTCTGGCATTGACAATACTTGACTATGAGAGTAGAAACGTTGAACTTCCAAAACCAACAATAGACAAACAGGATGTGATTTATATTCATATTTGGCTTCCATATTTCAGAAATGCAACAAAAGAAATATATGTAAAAAAGAATGTCACAATTCCACAGTGGCTTGATATTCTGGCAAAAGAAAATAAGGTGAATTATTCAGCGGCGTTGGTAAAGGGAATAAAAATGGAGCTTGGTATAAAAAGCTAAAGAAGCATGAAGGGGACAGATATGATCATTGATTTTTTATATGATGCAGACAGTTATAATAAGATTTTGTCAAATTATGGAAGTTGGCCATATACCTGCCCTTCGTGTAAAGCTGTTGGAAAATGGCAGCGCCATGGAATATATTCAAGATATTTGTTAGTTAATGAAAGTGAAGAAGTGATTAATAAAGGCAGTGATGCATTGAATGATGATTTGAGCGAAGGAAATAAAGCGTATGCACTTAAATTGATTGAGTGTGGATGGAAACCGTGTCGAATGCAAATATTGCGCTTTAAGTGTAAAATATGTAAGCACACGCATGCGATTCTTGTAAAAGAGATGATTCCATTTTCAGTGTATGCAATTAGAAGTATAGCAAAAATTGTTAGCTATAGGATTTCAGGGCAGGCAATTGTAATGGCAGAAAAGGAAAATTGGATTTCTCATCAATATTTTTATCAATGTATCAAACGATTCGAACAAGAAAAGCCTAAACTAAGCATGTTGTATAAAAATCAGGTATTAGAAAATCAGTTAGCAGATCGTGAAAAAAACTTATACAAGTATTTGAACGAAGACAGATTCCAACGGTGGAACTGTCTTTTTTTATGCAGTATCAATGGCCGTTGTTTATGTGAAAGAGTAAGGTGCATGTATAAAAAAACATGGCAATCGGTTAGTGATTGAGAAAGATGGAAATTTATTGACAGAATTGCGATTAATTCACGTGACAGGAGTTTCGTTGATTGGAAATGTCCAGATTACAACACAGGCATTGCATGCAGTTCTTCAGGCGGGGGTGGATATCAGTTTTTTCTCAGGGTCTGGTCGATATCTTTTTGATATAGAGGAAGGGTGTGTTCGCTTAAGGGCAGAGGCTTTCAAACAATTTTGCAGCGCCTATGAAAAATGGATGCAGGCTCCGATTAGTCAGGATATGCCACAGAATTTTAGAGATGTTATACGACAGCAAGCTGACATATTAAAACAGGCGGTAAGAGAGCAAAAGACATATCAGCCCTTTGAATGGAAAGGAGCAGGTGAACAAACAGAATGTATTTGATATGTTATGACATTACTTCCAATAAAAAAAGAAGAAAAGCAGCTGAAATATTGTGTGATTATGGGCGACGAGTTCAATATAGCGTTTTTGAATGCGAAATCAAGAGAAAACAGTTTGAAGAGTTGTATGCAAGGCTATCTGATTTGTCAGAAGGATGAAGGATGGAAATATTCGGATATATCAGATTGCAAAGGAAAAAATGCAGAAAATAGTAGTTCTTGGTAATCCATCATGTATACATGAGGATGATTTAGATGATATAGTTGTAATATAACAAAAAAAGAGCGTGAAAAATGGGACTTTACAGTAAGATAATTGATTTGCAAAAGCTGAACCAGTCCTGGGAAAAGGTGAAGGGCAATAATCCAGCAGCAGGAACAGACCAGATCAGCTGCGCACAGTTTGATGCAAACAGTCGTATGGAATTGAAGCAGTTAAACGTGGAGCTATACAACCATGAGTACAAGGTTCAGCCTGTTCGTTTGGTATACCTTGAAAAGGGAGAAAAGGTGCGAGAGGTCAGCCTATATACAATGCGAGATAAAGTCGTTCAGACATCAATTGCACAAGAGCTGCATAAAATCTATGAACCGAGATTTTCAAATTGCGTATACGCGTATCGTAGTAATCGGTCTGCCATGATAGCAGCCGAGAAGATTGAGAAAGAGATTCTTTCGGGACAATATACGTGGGCTGCCAAAACAGACATCGAATCTTTTTTTGATCGAATTCAGATATCGGTATTAAAACGAAAACTGAGGCGGATTATAAAAGAAGATGAAGTAATAGAATTGATTGAAATGGAGCTGAAGGCTCCAGTACTTGGTAAGAGTGGACAATTGGAAGCAAAGACACTTGGAATTTATCAGGGGTCGTCAATTTCACCAGTGCTGTCAAATATTTATTTAGACGATTTCGATCATATGATTGAAAGAGAACCAGTGTTTTATATTCGATATTCAGATGATATATTAATAATGGGAAGGAGTCGTGATCAACTTCAGAATCTTATCACAAAGATCAAAATATTGCTGGAACCATATGGATTAATGTTAAAGGACGAAAAAACGTTACTTTGCCCATTGGAGCAGAAAATTGAATTTTTAGGCTATACTTTTGACAAAAATGGAAAGACAGCTCCGCAGGCAGCGCTGCAAAGGCTAGATCAAAGTCTTGAGGAAGTATGGTTAACGCAACCACAATTAAGTTTGGAAGAACGTTTGAAAAGAGGCGCACAAATCTTGAATGGCTGGGAGCAATATTATAATAAGAAAGAAAAGATTCAAGGAATTTGTGAATTTGTTGTTGTAGTGTATATGCTTCGCCATAAGATACAATTGAAAGAATTTTCACAAAGTCGCAGAGAATTTAAAAATTTTCATAAGGACATTGCAGAATATTTAATCAATGTGTGGCAGGAAAATGGTTGGAGTGATTTGATCCTGTTAGAGTATGAGCAATATTTTCAAATAGATGAGCCACAAAAAGATCTTGATAATGAACTAGATTTGAATATCAAGAGAGAGATACTGGAGTCTTTTTCACAATTATTTCAAACCGAAACTCAGGAAAATTGGAGCGAGTTAATGCAGCTTTATGCTGATGCAGGAAGATATAGCCAGGCGGAAAAAATTGTAGATAAAATTACGCGGCTATCGGATCTGGAAGATGAAATGCCAATGTTTTCTTCAGAAAGTAGATGAATGGATCCCAGTGAGGTATTTGTACTCACTGGGAGAGATCCTAGCAGCAAAAGCAAAGAAAATTATAGATTCTGATAAAGACAAGAAGACAGTTAGTCTTACAGTAGAGATCTTTCCATAGAAAATCAGAAGAAAAGGACAGAATCCTGGGCAGGTACTAAAACTTCCATATGGTATTCATCCAATTGGGAAAAAAAGAAGCTATTTTTGTAATGAAGCTATGGCTCCAACAAGTGACTTAAATGTATTTATGGAGCGTATTGTAAAATGCAATATGATAACAGTAAAGAAAATTATTGCAGTAAACTTGAATGAAAAAGAACCGCAGCAAGTGTATAGTGGAGGAAATAACCAAAGTAGTAGAGCTACAGTACATGAAGTAGATTATAAAAAGCTTGGCACTGTTCCAGAAAATATACGGCTTGTATTACAAGGTTGCTCATTGATGGCATATCTTGTTAACAAGGCTGTATCAACTGGGTATTTGTCACATGGAGAACGTCTGTCTGTTTTGTATGTTTTTGGACACATGGGTGAAGATGGACGTGAGTTTGTTCATACTGTAATGTCGTTTACGCTGAATTATCAATATTTTACAACCGATAAATTTATTAAGAAGCTTTTATCACGCCCAATCAGTTGCGTTAAATTACGGGAGCAATATAAATCAGTCACAGCAGAATATGGCTGTAATTGCATGTTTAAACGGACAAAAAACTGTTATCCGTCTCCGGTTCTCCATGCAATTAAGAAAAATTCTGAGGAAAGCAGTGATATTACATTGCCAGTTAGCCGACATGTTTCGGAGGAGAAAAAGCAGGCTGTGTATCAGGAATTGAATATTCATGCACAAGTGCAGGAATTGGCAGAAAAGATAGTTGAGTTCCGACGCCAGAAAAAGGGAATTGATAAATCTATTGAAAAGATTGAGAAAGAATTGCACGTAATTTTTGATAATGCAAGAATTGACTGTATGGAGGTCAGCATGGGAATGCTTGTAAGAAGAAAAAAGGGAGAGAACTATGAGTGGGTAATTGAAATTTGAAAGTTACAGTTTACGAGTCATGCTAGATCTGGAGAAATTTCATGATTGCATGAAGATTTGACAGCTTAGAATGATGAAGTGAATGGGTGTCATGAGAAGAGTAATAAAAGACTTTTGAAAATTATTAAAAATAGGATGACAGCAGCTGCATTTGGTGCTATACTTAATACAGTGTCAAGGGTAAGTATATCTCATAAAATATGTCCAAATTGTTAACATGCACGAAAAACAGCTGTTGTCAGAATATTCTGATAAATACCTGCAAAAACAGCCTCTTGAAACCGCATAAAACCTAGGTTTTTGAAGGGGTACTGTAGAAATGAGGTAACAGCCCGAGAGGGCATTGACACGCCACAAGCTCATCCAGAGCTACCCAGAAGTTATCTGAGTAGAAATGAGGTAACAGCCCGAGAGGGCATTGACACTTTTTCTCCGGTAGCTGTAAATGTAAAAAATATACAGCAAAGTAGAAATGAGGTAACAGCCCGAGAGGGCATTGACACAGCCAGTATAGGATACCGATTAACTCTGATTTGTTAACTGTAGAAATGAGGTAACAGCCCGGTAGGGCAATAACATGTGATTCCATGCATATATCATGTATGGAATTTTTTTGAAAAAAAATAAAAAAAGGCGTTGACAAAACATTTAATACGTATTACAATAAGTATTGTAAAGATAAAACCTATTGATACTTCCTTGTGGCAGTTGCCTGAGTGGAATCCCAAACTGAAAGGTGGAAAGACTATGAAAAGAGATACAATTGTAGTAATCGGTGAGGCATTGGTTAGTGTTGTAGCAGAGATCTGGAAAGACAGAAATGAAAAGAAGGAAGGAGAAAGCAATTCATAATAGTAACATTGTGTCAGAAGTGTCATAAACAAGTGCATCGTGGAAATATAGACTTGATAAAGTTTTAAAAAGTAAACCCTGCCATCTGGCAGGGCTTTTTCATGTTTATATTCTTATGTAATACGAGCTGACCTATAAAATGGTTACAGCTAATAAAAGAACAGGCCTACCTCCGGAGAGATAGACCTGTCTTTTTCTCAAGATCTTTTATAACACCAATAGTAATATCGCGACTGCCATGATCAGGGACCGTGACAGCGTAAGGATTACCAGCCTTTCGGAACTGGTTGTGTGAACCACGAATCC
>QUFP01000080.1 GCA_003478935.1 Firmicutes bacterium AF25-13AC | reverse complement strand
AGAAGTACTGTATTAAAAGAAAATTTACAGTCTGTAATTAAAGCAAAAAATTGGGAAGCGGAAGTAATTGTTGATGTCAATCACGGAGATTTACAATCGCTGAAACGAGGAGTGAAACACATCCAGTGCCTGTCCCCGGCAAAAAATTTATGTCAAGAAAAGATAAATAAGAGCCAAAAAGTGGCGTATTTCCGGGCTTTTTGCGAGGTGAGCATCATCAGAGGAGCCTTGCGAAAAGCTCGGTTTTCTTATATGGAAACATATCGACAGAGAGAGTTTACTGAAGGTCGGAAAATCAGTGGTAGGGTTTAGGCAGTGGATTAGATGTCAGGGGTTGTGGCAGTGATTTAGATAACAAGGCTGACCGCAGTTCAAGCCACTCGATACTAAGGGGCAGACTTGGCAGTGGAATAGATAACAGGAGGATTACTCATATGGATTTTAGTTTGAATCGAATGCCGTCTACACAGAAAGAAATTGAATGGCAGTGGGAACGGACTGTACAAGAAAATGTCGATTTTTCTGCTATTAGAGTGAATGATACCAAATATGATTTTGAGGCTAATTTGGATTATTTTAACTTGACGGATGCAAAAGCGGACCAAATTTCGTTTATTGGAAGACGGTATGAGTTTTTTGAACAAGCAGTTGGTTTGAGAGATTTTAGATTAGAAATCTTTGGAGATATTCATCAGGATACACAAATTGGTATGATTTTAAATGGCATTAGCCGTTATCGTGAGGAATCTTCTCCTTATGGGCTGTTTGCGTCATACAGGTATATAGGGAATTCTGTTTATTGTGCTATCACGGTGTGTCTTGTTGATAAAGATTGGGGCTCAGAGATGGATGTTGCAGTAATCGAGGTCAGTCAAGATGAGAATGCATATGTTCTTCCAATAGAAATCTCGGAAGAAGCATTAGACTATTTTTCTTTTGATGACATTATGAGATTAGCATATTGGCTTGGAAACTTCTGGGTAGGAGTACAATACGAGATAGCTAATCGTCCGGAAGAAATAAGAGTTGTTGAACAGAGAGGGCCAATTTCACCAGACGATGATGCTTTTAAAACGCGAGACAGAATTGTGTTAATTAAGAGAATCATTGCTATAGATAAAGATGGAAGCCCTATTGAGTATGGTGCAACTGGTTCTGGACGAAAATATCATGCTCCAGCTTGGGGTGTTCGAGGACATGAACGAACACTTTCTGATGGGAGAGTAATTCCTGTAAGACCATATCGAAAGGGAAAAGAACGAAACAATCCTGAGATTTACAAAGAAAAACGATATGTATTTGATGATGAAAAAATTGATGATGATACATCAAAAAGTAAAAGTTGAGGTGTTTATCAATTCACCGTTCGAGCAAGGAAGTGATACTACATGGGCAGAGGAAAGAAAAAAAGAGATGCAAAGAGAAGATTGCGAATGAACAATAGAAATACTATCCGAAAAAAAAAGTGCCTGTCCCCGGCAAAAAACATCTTTTTCTGGATTATTCGTCCGGTAGCATTCCTTTGGTAAGCGCTACACGGTATCTCGTGGAGCGCTTACATGCGGTAGATAAAAAAAGTGCCTGTCCCCGGCAAAAAAGTATAAACTTTATAAAAGGTCTATAAACAAAAGTATACATTTTGTGCAGAGGAGTCTGAGCAGCAGCCCGAGAGGGTAGCGTGTTACTGCTCAGCTCAACTTATCAAGAGAGTGAAAAAATAGGATGACAACGGTTGTAATTAGTGCTATACTTAATTCAGTGTCAATGGTAAGTACACCTCATTAAATATGTCCAAAAATGTTAACATGCATGAAAAACGGCTGTTGTCAGAATATTCTGATAAATACCTGCAAAAACAGGCTCTGGAAACCGCATAAAACCTAGGTTTTTGAAGGGGTACCGTAGAAATGAGATATCAGCCCGAGAGGGCATTGACACTTGTGACATCCTTATCAATAGCAGAACTTTTAACATAGTAGAAATGAGATATCAGCCCGAGAGGGCATTGACACAACTTTCAACGATATTCAACATAGTATTCTCCTTCTCCGTAGAAATGAGATATCAGCCCGAGAGTAAGGCACTGGTGCTTGTTATCAGTAAAATGATAAAAGAGTGGTGCGAAAGGCAAGTTCCCAGAAAAGCACTAGGGGATTCGCACCTCAAAAATGCGCACATTGGTGCCTGTCCCCGGCAAAAATAAGATAGTTACGCTACGCGGTATCTCGTGGAACACTTACAAACAATTAGTTGAAAAATATTAGAAACAGTGTATAATATATATTTATAAAAAATGCATAAAGCCTCAAAGGAAGTATGCATTAAAAAATAAAAAACGGGTTAGCCCCCGGGGAGATGCAAGGTTAGTAAAGTGGAAATAAGAGACGTTTTATTTCATATACCTTTTGAATACTATTTCAGTACTTGATATATTGAAATGTTCATAGCTTCGGCTTATTCACTGAGATATATAAGGGTTAAAAACCTTGAATTTTCAATAAAAAATACTTGATTATATGAGGAGGTAACTCAATGGCTTCCAGTAGTATTTTTATATATGGACTGTGTTCATCGGCGAAAATCAATGTGGAATCAATATATTTACGATTGAAAGATTATCCGGAAGATGAAAATACCTATTTTAATCTAGAATTAATCAGTAACAATGAACTGATAGGCGAATATGTTATTGTCCAAAATGCCCAGGAGTCCTATTATAATCCGCAACAGAGGGTTTTTGAATCTAAAATAGTTCCTAAGGCAAATGTTATTTCTTTCAGTATTACAGATAATTATTTGGAAATCTGGGGGAATAAAACCTCGGCAAACAAGTTAGTATTTGAGTTATCCAATTTGTTAAAATCTATATCAATTAATAATATTGAAATTACGATTAATATGCTGTTAGAAAGATTAAAAGGTTACAAGTTAAAGGTTTCTAAGGTGTGTTTTCAAGATTTCCTTTTTACAGAAGATATTGTTGGTAATTTTACAGTAGACCTTTCGTCGTATGGTGATGCGTTTTCTATACTACAGAAATACAATGATAAAATCTCAAGTATGACTATTATTCTTTTATGCGATAATAGCTCAGTTAAGCTCCGGATTACAGCAAAGGGCCGAGTTACTGTTTATAAATCTCGTTCCTCACTGGATGATGAGGAAATATTGTTTCTCCATCGAATATTGCTAAATGGAGGTGAAAATTAATGGGCGAACTCAGTCAACGAATTGGCAAGAAATTAGAACACTATGGGAATTCTATTTTTGAGAATCTGGATTGGAAGATTTTGGCTCAAGATGTTCAGATTGATTGTATAAGAACTGCACATAAAAATGCAAAGTCTTCAGATAAAAAAACTCATGGTGTGGATATATTAGCGGGCTATTATAATCCATTTGCTAAGCGCCAAGAAGCTTTTGTAATAGAGTGCAAACACCGCGAATGGTCTAACTTTATTCCAAGTAATTTGTCGATATGGGTCGAAGAATTGTGTAATACTATAGAATGTGCTTCAACATCTCCTACTTTAACTACATATTTAGAAGAATATACTTTGATTGGTGGAATTTTATTGTATAATTCAAGCGATAATAAATATGAAACGGAGCGTGCATTAAATAGCATTTCCCAAATTAAAGTTCCTAGACGTCGACATCCGTTTATGATTTATCTTGCGGATAATAGTAGGCTCGAAAAATGGTACTCTTTCAATGCTGAAATTGCAAAAATCAAACAAAATAGTGTTGAGAATAGCTTTGGCATTATATATCCGTCTATTGGTGGTTCTACATGGGATCGTTCACCTGTTGTTACTCCAACATATTTATTTTCAGATTATATTTTGGCCTCTTATATTAAAAATGTAACTGATCAAAATAGTACAACAAAGGTTGATATAAAGGCATTATTTTGTTTTGAGCATGTTACGGATGATTCTTTAAAGTACTTGCAGGATATGATTAATGAATTGCAATTAGAATCGAGAAGTGATCGATGTCAAGAAGTTCATTTTTACTTTTATCCTGAAACAGAGCAAGACATAGATCATATTAAAGAATTTTTTACAAAGATGTTTGCAAACAAAAAAACTTTCAAATATTTTCTGATGGACAATCGTCGTCTATCAAGAATTTATTATGAGTCGTAAGGAGGCAAGAATAATGGCAGTTCAATCCTTTGTTAAAGGAGATGATCTCAAAAAGTTAATAGAAGATAAACTAATTAACGCACAAAGTGTCAAATATGTTTTGAGACAAAAAGGGATCCTTCCTGTATGCATTAGTTCAGAGGCTCTTTCTGATTTAATATACCATCATTTCTTTGGTTCAGATACTATGACAAAAATGCAAGAGGTTATGAATTTTGAACAAAATAATTTAAAGTCTACTGTTGTCATAATATCTCCTAAAAACGAGCAGTCCAAAGAGGATTTTTTGACAAGTATAGCAGATGAATTTGTTAATAAAGGTCGTATTTCAGATACTAAGTATATGTTAAAAAATATAGCCAGAAATCAATCTAATGTAACATTGCAATATATTTATAAAAAACCTCAAAGAGGACGTATCAAAATTGCCGAAACGCGAACGGTTACTTTGGATGTTACAATTTCTCCATTAGAAGATGATTCGCAGAAATATAAAGTTAGTATACGGCATGAGGGAATGTCTGAATCAAAACAGTTTGTTTCGTTGTTGGATGAAATGATTCAAGAAGATAGAGAACAGATTGTGTTTGGCCTTAAAAGAATAACTTTAGCAAGCCTTTTAAAGGCACATAAAGTAGATTTCTTTGATGATTTCGGAGCATATGTTCATAAAGAATGGAAGCTAACAGACATTATTAATGTTACTGTAAACAAAGATGAAAAGACTATTGATGACGAAAATGACGAGACTCTGTCAAGTGAAATTGACGTTTCTGAACCAACTGGACGGCTTTCAGGAATTAGCAGTGCGATTTTAAAAGGTGATGGGTTGAGAAATAATGATTTTGTGAAGGAATGTATGGCTCAAGGCTTTATTTTTTCAAGTATGAGTTATAAATTCTCGCATAAAACACTTCCCATAACGATTGTAATCGATGTGAATTTTAAACAAACTGATTTAAAAATTAACATTGTAAAGACGTATCAACTTGAAGAGGATGGTATAGAACATTTGTATCCTTTACCTGCGAGTGACCAGAGTTTATATATTGATTATTTTCAAAATGTTGCATATACGGTTTATTCGAGGCTAATTGAGAAACAAAAGGCTCAATTGGCTGAACAAATGTAAAGCGAGCGACGCGAATGTAAGTGGACGGGTGGGGTCTGGATACATCCGGTGCCTGTCCTCGGCAAAAGAGCATCCAGTGCCTGTCCGTGCGTCCAGTAAAGGGTGTATAATCCGGCGGATGGAAATCCCGTCAAATAAGCTGCTAACCATAGCATTACGTGCCAGACCCCGTCAAAAAAGTATAGAGCAAAAGTGCCTGTCCCCGGCAAAAAAGTATAAACTTTATAAAAGTTCTATAAACAAAAGTATACATTTTGTGCAGAGGAATCTGAGCAGCAGAACGAAAAAAAGTGCCTGGTGAATTGGTAAATTGACTTCCAGTGTAAGCGATGAATATGACTACGTTCACGACCTACAGGGAACCTCAAATTGGACATCCAGTGCCTGTCCCATCAAAAAAAGTGCCTGTCCCCGGCAAAAAAGTATAAATTTTATAAAAGTTCTATAAACAAAAGTATACATTTTGTGCAGAGGAGTCTGAGCAGCAGCCCGAGATGACAGCG
>QUFP01000008.1 GCA_003478935.1 Firmicutes bacterium AF25-13AC | reverse complement strand
GTCCCACATGGTGGAACCGGGAACGGGGGCTTCGCAATACCCGCACCAAATGGGAAAAGAAAGACCCGGAAAACGGGCGGTATATGTGGGACTTCTCCGTTATCAAAGATCTTTTGATGAATCCCGTCTACACCGGGGCGATAGCTTCCCAGAAAAAAGACTACCGTTTCAAAATCGGCACGATTGGGGAAAAGAAGCCGGAGGACTGGATTGTGGTGGAGGGACAGCATGAACCGCTGATTGACCGCATGAGTTTTGACATTGTGCAGAACAAGCTGAAATCCCGCCAGCGTCCGGGGCAGACCAATGAAATCAGCCTGTTTGCCGGACTGCTAAAATGTGGCGAGTGTGGGAAGTCGCTGACGATACGCTACACAAACGCAAAACATCCCCAGCGGATATACTCCTGCAAGACCTACAATGCCTTTGGAAAGAACCACTGCACCCAGCACCGGATTGATTATGACACCCTTTACAGCCATGTGCTGCGGAAAATACGGGAATGTGCCAGAGCTGCCTGATGGACGGGGAAGCGGTTGCCGACCGCCTGACCAATACCTGTGAAACCGAGCAGCGGGAACAGCGGGAAGCAATGGAACGCTCCCTTACAAGGGACGAGGAACGGATTGAGGTTCTGGACAAAATGGTAATGCGGCTTTATGAGGATATGATTGCAGGGCGTATCAGTGAGCAGAACTTCAACACCATGCTGGAAAGGACACAGACCGAGCAGACGGAGCTTAAAACAAAAGTGTCCGAGGGCAGGAAGCGGCTGTCCGATGAAGTCCAGCTTGCCAATGACGCAAAACAATGGGTGGAAGCCATTCAGGAATACGCCAACATCACAAAGCTGGACGCAGCCACCCTCAACCGCTTAATCAAAGAAATCGTCGTGCATGAGCGCATTGACGAAGATAAAACAAGACACATTTCTATCGAAATTCACTTCAATCTCAAACCCATCCCGGAGGTGGAACAGGTCAAGGGCTGACCTGTCCACGCCGGGGCAGTTCTAAAACAATTCCATATATTTTTTGACACGCCGCCGCCCGCCATCGAGCAAGGTTTTACTCTTAATTAGGGATAAAACAGCTCATGGCGGGCGGCGGCGTTGCCCTTATCGGCGGCACCCTCGTACCTCTGCTTGCCGGACTGTTCGGTTAAGCGGCGGGGTTAGCCTATGCAGAGCATACTTGACGCGATTAACGAATGGATAAAGGAAATCCTCATTGGAGCCATTAACGGTAATCTGTCAACTATGTTCGGGGACGTAAACGAAAAAGTCGGAACTATCGCCGCAGAGGTAGGACAAACCCCGCAGGGGTGGAACGCAGGCATATTTTCCATGATACAGAGCTTGTCGGAAAATGTGATTGTACCCATTGCGGGGCTTGTTATTACCTACGTTCTATGCGTGGAGCTTATCAGCATGGTAACGGAAAAGAACAATATGCACGATATTGACACGTTCATGTTCTTTAAGTGGTTTTTCAAGGCGTGGGTAGCGGTGTATCTCGTTACCCACACCTTTACTATCACTATGGCGGTGTTCGATATGGCGCAGCACGTTGTTTCCGGCGCGGCGGGCGTGATCGGCGGCGATACGAATATCGACGTTGACGCCGCCCTCTCGTCCATGCAAGCCGGACTTGACGCTATGGAAATCCCCGAACTGCTTATGCTCGTTATGGAAACAAGCCTTGTGAGCCTTTGCATGAAAATCATGTCGGTGCTTATCACGGTTATCCTGTACGGCAGAATGATAGAAATTTACCTTTACTGTTCGGTATCGCCTATCCCGTTTGCAACTATGACCAACAGAGAGTGGGGGCAGATAGGCAACAACTACTTAAAAGCCCTGTTCGCCCTCGGTTTTCAAGGCTTCCTCATAATGATATGCGTCGGCATTTATGCGGTTTTGGTTGGCAGCATGATTGTAGCGGACAACCTGCACAGCGCGATTTTCTCCCTTGCAGCCTACACCGTGATTTTGTGCTTCTCCCTATTCAAAACAGGCACACTTGCGAAGTCAATCTTTAACGCCCATTAAAGACCGAAAGGAGGTTTTCACTTGGCGTATGTACCCGTACCCAAAGACTTATCAAAAATCAAAACAAAAGTCGCTTTTAATCTGACAAAGCGGCAGATTATATGTTTTGCGGCAGCCCTCGCTATGGGACTACCGCTTTTCTTTTTGCTCAAAGACAGCGCGGGAACAAGCATGGCGGCATTTGCAATGATTGTCGTTATGCTTCCCTGCTTCCTCTTGGCAATGTATGAAAAACACGGGCAGCCCCTTGAAGTCGTGATAAAGAACGTCATTCAGACAAAGTTTATCCGACCAAAGGAACGCCCCTATCAGACGGAAAATTTTTATGCCGTCATAGAAAAACAACGAAAACTGGAAAAGGAGGTATCGGCTATTGTCAATGGCAGAACGAAAAACCATGACCCGCGCGGTAAAAAATCCCGTGAAGCGTAAGCTGACCCGCGCAGAAAAGAAAGAAATCGCCGCCGTGATACAGGCGGCAAAGGGCGACGGGAAGCCCCACACCGCGCAGCAGACCATTCCCTACTTGCAGATGTACCCGGACGGGATTTGCAGGGTAACGGAAAAGAAATACAGTAAAAGCCTTGTCTTTGAAGATATTAACTATCAGCTTGCACAGGCAGATGATAAGACCGCCATTTTTGAAAACTGGTGCGATTTTCTCAACTACTTTGACGCTTCCGTTTCGGTGCAGCTCTCTTTCATCAATCAGGGCGCAAGAAAGGAAAAGGCACAGGCGGCTATCGAAATTCCGGCACAGGACGACGCTTTTAACTCTATCCGCAGGGAGTACGCGGATATGCTGAAAAATCAGCTTGAAAAAGGCAACAACGGACTGGAAAAGTGCAAGTACATTACCTTTTCCATTGAAGCGGACAATCTTGCGGCGGCAAAAGCCCGCCTTTCCCGTATCGAAACCGATGTACTGAATAATTTTAAGGTGCTTGGTGTAACCGCCCGCCCCATGAACGGACAGGAACGCTTGAACGTCCTGCATGGGATTTTCCACCCGGAGGGCGAGCCGTTCCGCTTCTCTTGGGACTGGCTTGTGCCGTCGGGGCTTTCTACAAAGGACTTTATCGCCCCGTCCTCGTTCCGTTTTGGCGACGGGCGCACGTTCCGCATGGGGCGAAAACTTGGTGCGGTATCGTTCCTTGAAATCCTTGCGCCGGAGCTGAATGACCGTATGCTTTCGGACATTCTCGACCTTGAAAACGGGATAATCGTCAATATGCATATCCGCAGTATCGACCAGAGCGAAGCAATCAAGACTATCAAGCGCAAGATAACCGACCTCGACAAGATGAAGATTGAGGAACAGAAAAAAGCGGTACGCAGCGGGTATGACATGGATATAATTCCGTCCGACCTTGCTACTTTCGGCAGCGAAGCAAAAAATCTGTTGCAGGATTTACAGAGCCGCAACGAGCGAATGTTTCTGCTGACGTTCCTTGTGGTAAACATGGCAGACACAAAACGGAAACTAGATAATGACGTATTTGCTACGGCGGGCTTTGCACAGAAAAACAACTGCGCTCTGACCCGCCTTGACTATTTGCAGGAAGCGGGCTTTATGTCCTCTATTCCTCTTGGGGAGAACCTTATCCCCATTCAAAGAGGGCTTACGACCAGTAGCACCGCTATTTTTATCCCGTTCATCACGCAGGAGCTTTTCCAAAGGGGTGCAGCCCTTTACTACGGCTTAAATGCCCTTAGTAACAACATGATACTCTGCGACCGCAAGCAACTGAAAAATCCCAACGGGCTTATTCTTGGAACACCGGGAAGCGGTAAATCCTTTGCGGCAAAACGGGAAATGACAAACGCCTTTCTCATTACCGACGACGATATTATTATCTGCGACCCGGAAGCAGAATATTTTTCCCTTGTGCAGCGTTTGGGCGGGCAAGTGATACGTCTGTCGCCTGCCGGAAAAGGCATGGACGGCAAGCCCCAGTATGTGAACCCTATGGATATTAACCTCAACTACTCCGAGGACGACAACCCGCTTGCCTTGAAATCCGACTTTATCCTTTCCCTCTGCGAGCTTGTTATCGGCGGCAAAGAGGGCTTGCAGCCCGTGGAAAAGACCGTCATTGACCGCGCCGTTAGGAATGTGTACCGACCTTTCCTTGCAGACCCCGACCCGGCAAAAATGCCGATTTTGGGCGACCTCTACAACGAACTGCTGAAACAGCCGGAGCCGGAAGCTGCCCGCATTGCGGCGGCATTGGAGCTTTATGTTTCCGGCTCTCTGAACGTCTTTAACCACCGTACCAACGTGGAGCTTTCAAACCGTCTTGTCTGCTTTGATATTAAGCAGCTTGGAAAGCAGCTCAAAAAATTAGGTATGCTCATTGTGCAAGACCAGGTGTGGAACCGCGTGACCGTCAACCGCGCCGAGAAAAAGGCAACCCGTTACTATATGGACGAATTTCATTTGCTTTTGAAAGAGGAACAGACCGCAGCCTATTCTGTGGAGATTTGGAAGCGTTTTCGTAAATGGGGCGGCATACCGACGGCTATCACACAGAACGTCAAAGACCTTTTAAGCAGCCGCGAAGTCGAGAATATCTTTGAAAACTCCGATTTTGTCCTCATGCTCAATCAGGCACAGGGCGACCGGGCTATCCTTGCAAAGCAGCTTAACATCTCCCCGCAGCAGATGAAGTATGTAACCCACACCGAAGCGGGCGAGGGGCTTATCTTTTACGGGAATGTGGTGCTGCCGTTCATTGACCGCTTCCCGACGGACACCGAGCTTTACTGTCTGCTTACGACAAAGCCGGAGGAAGTGAGCAAGCCATGAAAACAGACGTAATCATCAACCGCGACGCCCTCTATGCCCTGCGGGAGCTTCCGAGCGAAAGCGTGAACTGCTGCGTCACAAGCCCGCCTTACTATGGACTAAGGGACTACGGGCTTGACGCGCAGATTGGACGTGAGGACACGCCGGAGCAGTATATCGGGCGGCTTGTGGAAGTGTTCCGGGAGCTGCGCCGGGTACTCAAAGACGACGGGACATTTTGGCTGAATATCGCAGACACATACTGCGGCAGCGGCATGAAAGCGGGCTGCAAGCAAAAGGATTTAATCGGTATTCCGTGGCTTCTTGCCTTTGCCCTGCGCTCTGACGGGTGGTATTTACGCAGCGATATTATCTGGCTGAAAGAAAACCCTATGCCGGAAAGCTGCCGCGACCGACCGAGCCGCTGCTATGAGCATATCTTTTTACTGACGAAATCAAAGAAATATTACTATGACGCTGCCGCCATTGCAGAGCCGATCGCGCCGGGAACGGCTGCGCGCTACAGGCAAGGGCGCAGCGCAGGACACAAATACGCCGAGGAAGTACCAGGACAGGGCAAGGTACAGGGTATCAATCAGCCCCGCAGCGGCAGCTATTATGACGACGCCCTTATGCCGACCACAAGAAACAAGCGGGACGTTTGGCTTATCAATACCGTACCGTACAAGGGCGGGCATTTTGCCGCCTATCCCCCGAAGCTCGCGGAAACGTGCATACTTGCGGGCTGTCCGAAAGGCGGCGTTGTGATAGACCCGTTCTTTGGAAGCGGCACCACCGGGCTTGCAGCGCAAAGCCTTGACCGCCGCTATATCGGCATTGAACTGACGCCGAGTATTGCGCCCTTGCAGGGGCGCGGATTGGAGGTGGTAACACTTGAAAGACCCATTAAAGCCCCGCGATAAAATCACGCAGAAAATGACCCGCGACGGGGCTATCGCAGAAAATCAGACCACGGGAGACACGGAACGTATCAGCAACCGCATACGGGACGCGGATTTACAAAAGACCCCGGAACAACAGGCGGCACAGGACGCTATGCAGCTTCCCCCGGTATCTGATACAAGCCCGCTTCCCCATGTGCCGGGAGCTGCCCCCAAAGCGGACACAGGCAAAACGGAGCGCGTCATGAAGCATATCGACGCCGCCCATACACGAAAAGCCAGTAAAAAGGCAGTACGAAAAGCACAGGCAGAAGCTACCGCCGGGACGAAATCTTCCCGGCTGCAATTTACCGACGAGGAACGCGCTGCCCCGGAGCTTGAAAAGTATATCAAGAAATCCGATAAAGCCGCCGACCGCTTGGATAAGGCAAAGGCAGCTATCCCCAAAGAAAAGAAACTGGTAAAAGAGCGCACCTTTGACGAAACCACCGGGAAAGGCAAGACCCGCCTGCACTTTGAGGAAAAGGACAAGCCGCCCGGATTTAAGGAGAAGCACAACCCGCTATCCCGCCCCACACAGGAAGCCGGGATTTTGGTACATAACAAAATCCATTCTGTCGAAAAGGATAATTCCGGCGTGGAGGGCGCACACAAGAGCGAGGAAGCCGCAGAACGGGGATTGAAGTACGGGGCGCGGAAAATCAAGCAGGGCTACCGCAACCATAAGCTGAAACCCTACCGGGAAGCGGCAAAGGCAGAAAAAGCGGCTTTTCGGGCAAATATGGACTTTCAGTATCACAAGACCCTGCATGAGAACCCGCAGCTAACCAGTAACCCCATTTCCCGGTTTTGGCAGAAGCAGAAAATCAAGCGGCAGTATGCAAAGGAAGCCCGCAATACCGCAAAGGGTATCAAGGGCGCGGCAGAACGCACCCGCAAGGCGGCAGCCAAAGCCGCCGAGAAAACGAAGCAGACCGCAGCATTTGTGGCAAGGCACCCGGCGGGTGTGGCAATCGCTGTCGGGGTGCTACTGCTCTTTATCATGGTTATGTCCGGGCTGTCCTCTTGTGGGGCAATGTTTTCCGGCACGTTAAACGGCGTGCTTGGAACGTCCTATACGTCCGAGGACAGCGACCTTGTGGAAGTGGAAAACAGCTACGCAGGATTGGAAAACGAGCTGCAAAGCAGGATTGACAATATCGAGCGCGACAATCCGGGCTATGACGAGTACCGCTATGACCTTGCAAATATCGGACACAATCCCCATGAATTAGCGTCTTATCTGACCGCAAAATACCAAAGCTACACCTGCGCCGAGGTACAGAGCGAATTACAGCGGATTTTCAATCAACAATACAAGCTGACGCTGACCGAGGAAGTGGAAATACGCTACCGGGAGGAAGAACGCACCGACACATGGACAGATGAGGACGGCAACGAGCATACGGACACCTACACGGTACAAGTGCCTTATGAGTATTACATCTTGAACGTCAAGCTGACGAATACCCCACTATCCACCATTGCGGAAAACAATCTGACCCCGGAACAACTGGAAATGTACCGGGTGTACTTACAGACAAGCGGGAACAAGCCCCTTATCTTTGGCGGCGGCTCTCCCGACACTTCCGCGTCGGAAGATTTAAGCGGCGTGGACTTTGTAAACGGAACGCGCCCCGGCAATACCGCTATCGTTGACCTTGCAAAACGGCAAGTCGGAAATGTGGGCGGCTATCCGTATTGGAGCTGGTACGGCTTTAATTCCCGCGTGGATGGTGCGCCTGTTTCGTGTCCTGGTGCTACGGGCAAATGGGACTTTCCGAGCCGCGCTTTGCCGCCTGCCAGTCGCAGGGTATTCCGTGGTTTACTTCTCACGGACAATGGGGAGCGCGGGGCTATGAAAACATTGCCCCCGGCGACGCTATCTTTTTTGACTGGGATTTAGACGGCAGCGCAGACCATGTAGGACTTGTTATCGGCAGGGACGAAAGCCGCGTCTATACCGTGGAGGGCAATTCCGGCGACGCCTGCAAGATTAAGAGCTATCCCCTTGACTATGCCTGTATCAAAGGGTACGGGCTGATGAACTGGAACTGACACATTTTTTGAAAATCGAAAGGAGAAAAATTTTATGGCAATGAGTAAAATCGAAAGAATTGACAAGGAAATCCAAAAGACCCGTGAGAAAATCACGGAGTATCAGAACAGGCTGCGCGGACTGGAAGCACAGAAAACCGAAGCGGAAAATCTGCAAATCGTTCAGCTTGTGCGCTCTATGCGCCTTACCCCGCAGGAGCTTACCGCTATGCTTGCGGGCGGAGGTATTCCGGGCATTGCCCCTATGCCCGCAGACTATGAGGAACAGGAGGACAATGCAGATGAAGAATAAAATTCTTAGAAGCCTTACCGCACTTTGCGCCGCCCTTATGCTCATGGGCGGCTTTTCTGTTACCGCCTTTGCACAGACACCTACGACGGAAGAAACCGACGACAGCGGCGTGATCGTGGAAACCGAACCGCAGCCCCTTACCCCGGAGGGCAACATGACCCTTGTGGACGACATCGACGGGGACGCTGCCGAGGATAAACAGTTTATCGTCGTGAAAAGCAAAGGCGGCAACTATTTTTACATTATCGTTGACCGGGCAGCCGAGGGGGAAAATTCCGTCCACTTCCTAAATCAAGTAGACGAAAGCGACCTTATGGCGATTATCGGGGAGGAACAGACCGAACAGCCCCCGGCTGTCTGCAACTGTACCGAGAAATGCAAGGCGGGCGAAGTCAACACCGCCTGTCCTGTCTGCTCTGTAACTATCAATAACTGCACAGGCAAGGACACCGAGCCGGAAGCTCCCGCAGAGCCGGAGAAACCCAAAAACAGCATGGGCGGGCTTCTCATCTTCCTTGTTGTGGGACTTCTTGGCGGCGGCGCAGCCCTCTACTACGTTAAGTTTATGAAACCGAAGCAGAACGTAAAAGGCAGCACCGACCTTGACGAGTTCGATTTTGACGAATACGACGAGGACGAGCCGGAGGAAGAAACTGACATCGCAGACACCGAACAGGAGGACGAGGAAGAATGAAACTTGTGATTTGTGAGAAACCCAGCGTCGGGGCGGCGGTTGCCGCCGCCCTTGGCGTTACGGGTAAGAAAGACGGATATATCGAAAATGACAAGTACATCATTTCTTGGTGTATCGGGCATTTGGTACAGCTTTCCGAAGCTGCCGCCTATGGGGAGCAGTACAGAAAATGGAGCTATGACAGCTTACCCATTCTGCCGCAGGAATGGCAGTACACCGTAGCCGCCGACAAGGGAAAACAATTCAAAATCTTGAAAGACCTCATGCACCGCGCCGACGTTTCGGAAGTCGTGAACGCCTGCGACGCGGGGCGCGAGGGAGAATTGATTTTCCGATTTGTCTATGAAATGGCGGGCTGCAAGAAACCCTTTACCCGTCTTTGGATTTCCTCTATGGAAACGGACGCAATTCGAAGCGGCTTTGAACATCTGAAGGACGGGCGCGGGTATGACACCCTCTATCATTCCGCACTATGCAGGGCAAAGGCTGACTGGCTTATCGGTATCAATGCGACCCGCCTTTTCTCCTGCCTGTATGGAAAGACCTTGAACGTGGGACGTGTGCAGACCCCGACCTTAAAAATGCTTGTAGACCGGGACGCTGCCATTACAAACTTCAAGAAAGAAACCTACTATCATGTGCGCCTTATGCTCCCCGGCGCAGAAGCGGCAAGCGCGAAGATCTGCGCCGCTGATGAAGCGGGCAAACTGAAAGCAGCCTGCGAAGCGTCGGCGGCTGTCTGTACTTCCCTTGTGAAAGAAAAGAAAACCATTGCCCCGCCGAAGCTCTTTGACCTTACCAGTTTACAGCGGGAAACAAACCGTATTTACGGGTACACGGCAAAGCAGACCCTTGACCTTGCACAGACCCTCTATGAAAAGAAGCTCTTGACCTATCCGAGAACGGACAGCGCATTTCTGACCGATGACATGGGAGAAACAGCGACGGGCATTATCGCGCTGCTATGCGGGAAGCTGCCCTTTATGGCGGGCATTTCCTTTACGCCGGAAGTTTCCCGCGTTCTGAACAGCAAAAAGGTATCAGACCACCACGCAATCATTCCCACTATGGAGCTTGCAAAGGCTGACCTTACCGCGCTGCCGGAAAGCGAGCGCAATATCCTTACCCTTGCCGGGGCGCGTCTGCTTATGGCGACCGCCGAGCCGTACAGTTTTGAAGCGGTAACGGCGGTTTTCTCCTGCGCCGACCATGAATTTACGGCAAAGGGAAAGGCGGTAATCGCTGCCGGGTGGAAAGACATGGAACGGCTTTACCGGGTGACCCTCAAAAAGAAGCCGGACAGCGACGACGAAAACGAACTTGTTTTAGATGTGCCGGACTTTACCGAGGGACAGACCTTTGAAAACCCTGCTGCAAAGGTTACGGAGCATGAAACGACGCCGCCGAAGCCCCACAATGAAGCGTCCTTACTTTCTGCTATGGAACGCGCTGGGAATGAGGACACCGACCCGGACGCAGAACGCCGGGGGCTTGGGACGCCCGCTACCCGCGCCGCTGTCATTGAAAAGTTAGTAAAAGGCGGCTTTATCGAGCGCAAGGGCAAGCAGCTACTTCCTACCAAAGACGGCACAAACCTTGTGTGCGTCCTGCCGGACAGCTTAACTTCTCCGCAGCTTACGGCTGCATGGGAAAACAATCTGACGCAGATTGCAAAGGGTAACGCTGACCCTGCCGCTTTCATGCAGGGTATCGAAGCAATGACGCAGGAGCTTGTAAAAACCTATGCTTCCGTGTTGGGTGAGAAACAAGAGCTTTTCAAGACAGAAAAAACAGAGCTTGGGAAGTGTCCCCGCTGCAAGTCCCTGGTCTATGAGGGAAAGAAAAACTACTACTGTTCCAACAAAGAGTGCGGCTTTACCATGTGGAAAAATGACCGCTTCTTTGAGGAACGAAAAACCGCCTTTACCCCGAAGATTGCCGCAGCACTTCTTAAATCCGGCAAGGCAACAGTTAAAAAACTGTACTCTCCGAAAACGGGCAAAACCTACGACGGAACGGTACTTTTAGCCGACACGGGCGGTAAATATGTGAATTACAAAGTAACCATTTCAAAGAACAAAGAACTTGAATAGCAAGCATAGGAAGCGGGTACCCACTTCCGTAAATCCCCCGTTTTCGTCTGCCGACGATTGCGGGGGATTTTTCTTGTTGGGAAGTTTCCCAAACCCTCTGCAATTTTTCAAAATCTTTGGCAGAACAGGCGGCGCGTTGTATTTAGGAGCGTAACCACCAACGCGCAGCGTCTACGCTGCCATTTCAGAAAGGAGCGAATACATGAGCGAACAATTTTCCATTCTTATCGACAGCCGCACCCGCTTTGAAACAAGCGAACCGGGCGGCGTGTGGCTTTCCATGCCGACCACAAAGGAGCAGCTTCACGAAGCTATGCAGCGCGTCGGCATTACTGCGGATAACCCGCAGGACTTCTTTATCAACGGCTTTGCAAACACCGAGCAGCAGCCCTTTGACGTGCCGCTTCCCGTTATCCAGAGCGCAGGGCTTGACGAACTGAACTACTTAGGCAATCTGCTTGCCATGCAGCGCGACGAGGACAGGGACAAGTTTACGGCGGCGGTAGCTCTTGGGGAACGTGCCGGAAGTGTCAAAGACCTTATCAACCTTGCACAAAATCTTGACTGCTACTGGCTTTATCCCACCGTACAGAACGAAGAAGATTACGGCTATTACCTTATCGACGAACTGGACGAATTAGAACTGCCCGAAGAAGCAAAAAAGTATTTCATGTATGAGGATTACGGGCGGGACGCTGCTATCAATGACGGAGGACGCTTTACCGAACAGGGCTATATCTACAACAACAAGAACACCTTTACGGAGTGGTACAACGGCAGAGAAAGCGACATACCGAGGGAATACCGCGTTATGAGCTTCCCGCAGCCGCACCGCCCCGACCCGTCAAAGGTAGAAATGGACGCAGCCGCACCGGGACAGAAAACAGTGCAGACCATAGAGCAGCCGCAGGAGCCGCGCCCGGTTATCCCTATTGTGCTGACGAGCGAAAAACCCGCAGAGAAATTGAAAGAGATTACCGACCGTCTGGAACAGGGAATAACGGAACTCTTTGACAGCGAGCGTTACCGGGAATATCTGCGCGTCATGTCAAAATTTCATAATTACAGCTTTAACAATACGCTGCTTATCGCCATGCAGAAGCCGGACGCTTCCCTTGTTGCGGGCTTTTCCGCATGGAAAAATAATTTTGGGCGAAACGTGATAAAAGGGCAAAAAGGAATTAAAATCATTGCCCCGTCGCCTTACAAAGTCAAACAGGAAATGAAGAAAATCGACCCCCACACGCAGCAGCCTATCATTGGGAAAGACGGGAAGCCGGTTACGGAGGAAAAGGAAATCACGATACCCGCTTATAAGGTAGTGTCTGTCTTTGACGTGTCGCAGACCGAGGGGCGCGAGCTTCCCGACATTGCCGTAAATGAACTGACGGGCGACGTGGAGCGTTACAGGGATTTTTTCGCTGCCCTTGAAAAGACTTCCCCCGTTCCTATTGGCTTTGAGCAGATACCGGGTAGCTCTCATGGTTACTACCATTTGGAGGACAAGCGCATTGCCATTGACGAGGGCATGAGCGAGATTCAAACCTTGAAAACGGCGATACATGAAATCGCACACGCAAAGCTGCACGATATAGATTTGAACGCGCCGGAGAACGAACAGCAGCCCCATATTGACAGGCGTACCCGCGAAGTCGAAGCGGAAAGCGTCGCTTATACCGTCTGCCAACACTACGGGCTTGATACGTCAGACTATTCCTTTGGGTACGTCGCCGGGTGGAGCAGCGGCCGCGAGCTTTCCGAACTGAAAAGCTCCCTTGAAACAATCCGCAGCGCAGCCGCCGAGATTATCAATTCCATTGACGAAACATTAGCGGAGCTTTCAAAGGCGCAGGATAAGGAGCAGACTGCCGGACAGGAGCAGCCGGACAAAGAGGAAAACGCCGCGCCGGAGCAGCCGAAACAGGAAGCCTCCGCACAGGAAAAAGCAGCCTTTATCCCGGAAACAGTTTACCGGGTGCGCCGCAATCCTTACAGCGACAGGAAAGAGAACGCCTATCTGCTGCAAGCCTATGTAACGCAGGAAAACGGGCGGGCAAAAATGGGCGCGGTACTTTTCACAGGAACGCCCCAGAAATGCCGCGAGCTTATGGGGCAACTCAAAAGCGGCGAACTGACCGAGGGACAGGTCAAGGAGCTTTACGCAAAGGCACAGGAAACCGCTAAGACCGCCGAACAGGACAAAGGCACCTTTTCCATTTATCAGCTAAAGCATGGCGACGAAACGCGGGACTTGCGCTTTGAGCCATACGACCGCCTGCAGGCGACGGGAAATGTGGTTGATAAGGCGAACTATGAGCTTGTCTATTCCGCAGAGCTTACGCCGGGGACTTCCCTTGAAGATATTTATACCCGTTTCAATATCGACCACCCCAAAGACTTTAAGGGACACAGCCTTTCCGTTTCCGACGTGGTGGTGCTTCATCAGAACGGGCAGGACGCCGCCCACTATGTAGACAGCTTCGGCTATAAGAATGTGCCGGAGTTTTTACAGGAGCAGAAGCAGCTTACGCCCGACGAGTTGGAAACAGGCGAAACAATCAAAACGCCGCGCGGTACTTTCTATGTAACCGATATGAGCCGCGAACAAATGGAAGCCGCCGGATATGGCTTTCACCATCAATCCGACGACGGAAAATATTTAGTCATGGGAAATGGTACGCGGGCGTTTGCCATAGCAGCCGAGCAGCGGGAAAATCCCTTGAAAGCTGCCGAGCAGACCACCGAGCAAAACGAAAACATGATTGACGGGATTATCAACAATACGCCGACCGTTGACGAACTGGAAGCAAAGGTTAAGGCGGGAGAAACGATTTCCCTTGTTGACCTGGCTAACGCGGTCAAAGCCGATAAGGAGCGCGGCAAGGGCAAGCCGGAAAAGAAGCCCTCTATCCGGGCGCAGCTTAAAGCGGATAAGGAAAAGGCACAGAAGAAAGCCGCAGCGAAAACAAAAAATCACGATTTGGAGGTATGAGCATGAACAGATTTACCGTTGAGGAAACAAACCTTTTGAGCATTTACCATGAGGGAAGCAAGGCGCAGCTTACGGAGAACATCAACGCCGCGCTGCCTTACATGGACGCGGATATGCGGGAACTGGCGAAGCGCGCCCTTTCCAAAGTGGACGCGCTGACCGAGGAAGAATTTGCGGAGCTTACCATTTACGCCGCAGAGGAAGTATGAGCAGCATTAAGCGGCTTTCGCCGCCCCAGAGCCGGAAAGTCAATTCCCTTGTGCGCCGGGAGTGCTGCAACTGCGATAACGGACACTGTATTTTGCTTGACGACGGGGACGAGTGCGTATGCCCGCAGCTTATCTCTTATTCGCTGCTTTGCAAATGGTTTCGGATTGCCGTACTTCCCCTTGATAAGCTCCTGTATGCCGAGCTTTTTAAGACCGAGGATAAAAAGCGTTGTACTGTATGCGGCACGTTCTTTGTATCAAAGTCAAACAGCGTCAAATACTGCCCGGACTGCCGCAAGCGTATCACGAACAGACAGGCAGCGGAGCGCATGAGAAAACGACGCGCCCTTGTTACGCGATAAGGGCGAAAATAGCCTTGATTTACAGGGCTTGCAGCGCGTGAAAATCACTTAGGCGATACAGAATACCTTTTCCCTTAAAAACAGCTTTCTACTGCGTAACATACCAAAATCAGCACCCACAAAAAGACAGGGCGCGGGAGGTCATTACTGGCTTTCCGCGTCCTGTCTTTTTTTGCGCCTGTTTATCCGCGCTCTGTTTCCTTGCCCCGTTCCGGCTGCTTTCCTGTCTGCAAAATGCTGTCTATGTTCTGCTTGATAACGTCATATTCCCGGACTTTCTTTTTCAGCTTGCCATAATCGGCGTAAAGGGCTTCTTTCTGCGCTTGGAGTGCTTCATATTCCTTTTGCAGCGTGGCGGGATTGGGGAGCTTTGTAATGCCCGCCGTTTTGAGTGCCTTTGCCGCAGCTTCATGGAGGATAATATCGCGCTCATGTCCGGCGCGGTATCGCTCTTTGTTCTTTGCCTTGCGGTATGCGTCATAGACAGGCTTTGTCTTTTGATAAGTGGCGACGTGCTTCATCAGCACCGCCATATCTGCAAGCCGCTTTTCAACGCCCTTTAATACGTCTGCCGCCTGTTCGCTTTCTGCCGCCACTTCCTCAATCCGGCTGACTAAATCCGCGTACTGTTCAATCTTATTCTCCGTCAAGAAATTCATGGTCTTAGCTGCCTGTTTCAGATTGTGGATTTTCGCCCAGTGTTCATAGCCTTTGCTCTGCGCCGCCTTGATACTGTTTTCAATGTCAATCAGCAGGCTAACGCCGCCGCGATCTGCGCGGGGAGCTTTCGCAGCGCGGGCGCGTTTGCCCTCTATGCGTTCCCTTATGGCTTCCTCTGTATAGTCTGCGCCGAGGGTTTTAAGACGGGTAAAGCGTTCCTGTCCGGGAGCGCGGCAGGACACATATTTTCCCGGCTTTATCTCATAGCCCGCAGCTTGCAGCCGTTGTAACAATTCCTCAAAACTGGACACTTGGGGAATGAGTGCGTCAACGGCGATTTTCAGCTTGCCTTTCCGACTGGTTCCCGTTTTTTCCTCTTGATACTCTGCATAGCTCTTTCCCTTGTTTCCCTTTTTCGGGACAATGACGGATAAGCCGTTTTCCCGGCACAGCCTGTCGCTCATGTTCCGTATGCCGTAATAACTACGCTTATTGGAATTATACTTGTGGTGGTCTACAAAATTGACCGCGCAGAAAATAATGTGATTATGGACGTGTCCTTTGTCAATGTGCGTCGTCAATACATACTCATGCTGCCCTTTTGTTACCGCGTCGGCAAGCTGCTTTCCGATTTTGTGGGCGGTTTCATAATCCACTTCCCCCGGCTCAAAGGACTGTATCAGATGAAAGGCTAAATTGTTGCCCTTTTGGAGAGCTTGCGACAAGGTATATTCAAATTCAATGTCTGCCGTTTCATAGGAGCAGCCAAAAGAGGACACAAGCATTTTCCCGTCCGTCTTATCGGGATTTTGGATATAGTCAAGGGCTTTGCTCAACGTGCTTTTAATAGGCTTAATCTTTGTAACCGCCATATCTCCGCAAGCACCCCCTTTATTTCCTCTATGTCCTCTTGGTAGACGCTGCCCGTACTGTTTACGCGCTTTGCAATCTGGTTGACGTTGACACCGATTTTCTGTATCTCCGCTGTCATGGCTTTTATGTCGGTGTGGTCTACTTGGATAATGTATCCGTCAATGGCAATCTTCCTAAGATATGCCGCCATGTTCCGGGTGGGGACGAGCTTCATTTTTTCAAGAATTAAATCCCGTTCTGCTTCTGTTACTCTGAATTTGATTTGTACCGTTCTTTTGCGTCCGTCCATGCTTTCGCTCCTTTCCATTCCGAGGGTTTGGGACACTTCCCAACAAGCCATTTTCAACCGACGTGCCGCAGCGCAGGAGGGCGAAAATACGGAAGTGGGTACCCGCTTCCTATGCTTGCTACGAAAGTTTTTTCTTAATCCTTACTACAACGGAAAGCCCCGTTTTGCCAAACTTACACAAAAGAAAAACGCTGCAATCTCAAAAAGATTACAACGCTTCCTAAAGCCTATTTAGTTTTCGTTTTCGACTTCTGCAATTTCTTTCGCCGTCGCGGTAACAATCCGTATTCCTGTATCGCTCATATCATCAAGAAGCGCGTCAAGCTGCCGCCGCTTTGTGTCTTTCTCCGGCTGCGTATCTAAAAGAAACTGGTCTACGGATATATGATAGCGCAGCATAAGCTCAAAGAAAATCTGTAAACTTGGGTGCTGCCCGTTGTTCTCAATGTTTGCAAGGTAACGCGGGGAAATATACATTTCGTCGCTTACTTTCTTGCGGCTCTCTTTGCGCTCTTTCCGCGCGTTCTTTATTGCTTGCCCAAAAGCCTTGAAGTCGTACTTTTCTACTGGTCTTTTTGCCATATTCATTCACCCAGTTACATTTTACTGTTCCCCTTTCTTCTTGGATATGTCTATATACTTCCTATAACGAACCTAAATAATGCCTATTTCCGCACTTGCTATTATTCGCCATACCGTATATAATTATACTGATAAACTTTGAAGAAAGGACGGGTGGCTTATGGAATATATGTCTTGTGCAGAAGCAGCGGGCAAATGGGGCATTTCAGAAAGACGGGTGCAGAAACTTTGTGAGGGGGAGCGCATACCGGGCGTTTCAAAATTTGGTAGTATGTGGCTGATACCAAAAGACGTGGAAAAGCCAACTGATAGACGCAGAAAGGAGTTTCAACATGAATAATGTTTTAATTATCGAAGATGATAAAGAAATTTGCGTTATGATAAAAGACCATCTGGAAAAGTACAATTATCAAGTCTTCTTCACACTTACTGGTGCAAATGCGATTGAACGCATAAAAGAATTATCCCCAGATTTAATTATTTTAGATTTAATGCTTCCTTTTATCAGTGGAGATGAATTAATTAGAAATATCAGAAAATTTTCAGATGTACCTGTAATTGTTGTTTCTGCAAAAAGTTTAACATTCAACAAAGTCGAACTGCTACGCTTGGGTGCTGATGACTATTTAACAAAGCCGTTTGATTTGGACGAATTACTAGCGCGAATTGAACGCAATTTGCTAAGAAGTCAAAAAGATACTCCCCATCTTTGTTTGACCTTTGGAGAACTTTCCATTAATACATCTTCAAAAATAGTTACTGTTGCAGACGAAATTATTGTGCTTACAGCAAAAGAGTATCAACTTGTAGAACTACTGGCGAAATATCCTGATAAAGTTTTTTCTAAGCAAAATCTTTATGAAAGTATTTGGCAAGAACCATTTGCAAGGGATAATGATGTCATTAACACACATATAAGTAACTTACGAAAAAAATTAAAGGGCGAAGGCTGCCGAATTAAGACCATATGGGGCTTGGGTTACCGATTTGCAAAGTGAGCTTTAGATAATCTTTAGCTTTACCTTTAGATTATTCAAGGAATTGTCTGCGATACTAAATAACAAGAAAGGAGCTGTGAAAAAATGAACGTAACAGTTTTTGAAGCTATCAACATCACAAAAAAGTATCGCAATACACTAGCCCTAAATCAAGTATCTATGTCTGTAATGCAAGGAGATATTTATGGGTTTATCGGAGAAAACGGTGCCGGTAAAACAACAATGATTCGTTTACTAACCGGACTGGCAGAACCTACTACTGGCAAAATTGCTTTATTCGGTGAAAGCAATAAGAAACTTGCAAAGCAGCGTGAGCGCATTGGCTGTATTATTGAGAGCCCTTCTCTTTATCTTGATATGACAGCCTATGAAAATTTGGAGGTACAACGTTTGCAACGCGGTATTCCAGGAAAAGGTTGCATTGATAATGCTTTAGCATTAGTTGGTTTGAAAGATACCGGAAAGAAAAAAGCAAAAGATTTCTCTTTGGGTATGCGGCAGAGACTAGCTCTCGCAATCGCTTTGCTTGGGAATCCTGAATTTCTCGTACTAGATGAACCAATTAACGGACTAGACCCTACTGGAATTATCGAATTAAGAAACTTACTCAAAAGACTAAATAAAGAACGTGGAATCACTATTTTGATTTCAAGTCACATTCTCACGGAACTTCATCAATTAGCAAATAGATATGGTATCTTACATGAGGGGAAACTTTTACAGGAAATTACCGCTACAGAGTTAGACAAACGCTGCAAAAAGCATTTGTTGTTGCAAGTGAATGATGTAGCTGCTGCTAGTGTTTTATTGGAAAGCAAACTGAATACTTCAAATTTTTCTGTTATGCCAGACAAAAGTATTCATCTATATGATTATGTTGAAAATGCCGGAAAAGTATCAGCGTTGCTAAGTGCAAATAACATTACGATTTATCAGTTAGCACAATCTGGAGATAGTCTTGAAACTTATTACACTAATTTGATAGGAGGGTGCCAAAATGATTAACCATTTTAAAGCTGAATTTTATAAATTGCGTCACTCAAAGATATTGATAACTATATTAGGCGTATGTGCGGCGGTTATAATGGTCTCTTTTGCACTTGGTGACATGACTTTTTTTGGAGCCGGAGATGGAACAGAAAGTGTAATCGGATTTCAAGCTAAGTGTTATCTATCTAGTGAAATACCAACGTTTCAAACTGTTGCCCGCTCATCTCTTGCATATACAGCCTTTTTCTGGATTATTGGCATTTTATTTGCAACCATATTTTTTACAAAAGAATATAATACGGGTACAATCAAATTATCTGTTGCATACGGCACTAAACGAACTATTCTCTACTACACCAAAGCGATTACAATATTGGTGGTGTCTCTGATAACGTATCTGATTTTTGTAGCTACATTTTTCGTTATTGAAATCATACAATCCGGTTACATTCCAACTGCGAGTGAAGTAATAAACCTTTTGGGATGGGCTCTTGCTTGCGGAACGGTTTTATTAGCATTAGAAAGCATTTCTATTTTTTTATGTGTCGTTATTCAAAATACAGGGATTGTAACAGGGATTTGCTGCTTATATGTATTCAGTGGAGCGTCTGTTTACTTAATGCTATGGAGTGATATGGAGACGGTTTCAATACCCTTAAAATTTTTTGTATATGGAAATCCTATGTACTATTGGATGAATTTCAGCTCTTGTCGCACAATGGGTATTATTGAGCATTTACCATTCTATTTCATAGGGTGCATTTCTCTTTTGATTGTTGGCGGTCTTATTATGATTAGAAAAGAAATCAAGTAAAAGGGAGGTAGAATATGGGTTGGGCGATTATGTTTCTTGTTCTGATAGCATTGGTCATTATCCTTTCAATTTCTTTAATTAACTGGAAAATACAGATATATAAAGTAATCGTCCAACTAAATGCTATTCTGAATAGAAAAACGAAAAAGTTAGTTACAGTGTCTTTATCTGATAGGCGGTTAGAGCATTTGGTTGAAATCATAAATCAGATTGTATCAAAAGATAATATTTATCTGGGCGAAATTCAAAAAAAGGAGAATGAATTAAAAGAGAATATTTCTTGCCTTTCTCATGATTTACGGACACCACTAACTTCCATTCGCGGATATTTGCAACTTCTATCAAGTGCGCCTGATGAAAAAAGAGCGGAATATATTTCAGCATTATCCGGAAAAGCATTGAGATTAGAACGTCTCATAGATGACTTTTATCAAATCTCTCTTTTAGAAGCAGGACAATATCCATTTTACTATGAAAAGGTTGAGCTATGCTCATTGCTTACTGAAATCCTGCTAGACAATTATTCGATTTTCAGCGTTAATGGAATTGAACCCCAAATAGAAATACCTAATATGGACATCTATCTTAATGCTGACAGAAAGGCGTGTATTCGCATTATACAAAATCTTATATTCAATGCGGTAACATCCACTACAAATAATGTTGTAATTCAACTAATTAATATCGCAGATTCTGTACAACTCTGTATTAAAAATCCTGTTGCATCTATTCCTACAGAAGAATATTCAAAACTGTTGGAACGCTTTTATGTAGCAGATGTTTCAAGAAGTAATGGTACGTCTGGACAAGGACTTTACATTGTGAAAAAGCTATTACTTATGATGAATTGTACAAATCCAATAATTGAAATACATGACCATAATTTTATGATTACGATTGATTTTTCGCCCTTACTCATAAAGAAATAATCTGCCGGACGACGGCAAAAGAAAAAAAGCCGTCGCAAAGCAGAGGTATTTTCACGCGCCATTTCTAAATTACGGCGGCTTTGATTTTCAGAGCCGCCGTTTCTTTTTGCGCGACGACCCATAGCCATATAAAACGGCGGCTTTAGGAGGTAGCCGCCATGAGCGATAAACCATATCGACAATATTCTACTTTCTTTGACTTATCAAAAAAAGCCCGACCATCGCCGGGGACACTTCTACCCTTAGATATGAACTGTCAAATCATCTGAATACCGCTTTCAATTCCCTTGCGCTTGTCTGCGTCTTGCAGACAGGCGCATTTTGCATTTTCGGGAGGTTTTTTCAAAAAAGTTTCGCTTTCATTCGGCGTTTGAAAAAATCGCCTGTATTATCCCGCGAAAAGGGGAGGTACTACCTACCTTTCGGCACGAAAGGAGGTGAGAACATGGAACCTAATCGCGTGGAATTTCAGAAGCAATGTATCTTTCAAAGTTTCTGTAAACGGGTGCTGCACAACGAAGCCTGCAACGCCCATGAGGAAATCCGGCGTCGCAGAGCAAAGGAAGTGTCGTTTTCCGACCTTGCCTTGCATGAGGAGCGGCAGCTTTACACGCTTGACAAGTATTTTCAAGACGAAGAAGCCGAGCCGAGCTATCAGCAGGCGGGAAAGAAAATCACGCCGAAGCTGTTGCTTGAAGCAATCCGCACTTTGCCGGAAGAAAAAAGGAAAGCTATCATGCTGTACTATTTCGAGGGCATGACCGACGTGGAGATTGGAAAGTTATTCAATACGTCGCGCAGCACGATACAGTACAGACGGACAAGCTCTTTTGAAATCTTGAAGAAATATTTGGAGGAACACGCTGATGAATGGGACGAATGGTAAACAATCTGACTTCCCGGACGTTGCCCTTGTTCCCTATCCTGTCATTGTGGCAGCGACAAAGGGCGACCCGGACGCTATGAAAATTGTCTTGCAGCACTTTAGCGGTTACATAGCGAGCCTTTCTATGAGAAAGCTCTGCGACGAGCGCGGAAACGTCTATTTTGGCGTTGACGAGGATATTCGCCAACGGCTGCAAGCAAGGCTAATGAGGGCAATCCTCACATTTAGGGCTGAATAGCTGCACCGATACCGAAACGTCTTAACCCCTTTTTCGTTTCGTATCAATCCGCAGCAGCCCCGTATGTTCCTTGACAAAGAAAGCGACGCAAGATAACGGCGACGCAGTATAGGGCAAACCGGGTACGTCCTTTTTGCGCCGAGCCATACAGAGGGTGCGCCATGACGCTATTCCCCTATCGGGAAAAGCCGAGCGAGAAACACCACGATGGAAAGCAAGTTAGCAGCTTGCGGGCGACGACACGCATTGAGGGGAGATAAGCCTTTACAGCCACAGTCCGAGCGTTCAGAGCGTCGCAGGCAATGGGTAAAGCTGCCTTAAATGAGCAGGGGTGCAATTCCCGCGAGGTTGTGCTAACAGCCGCCCGGTTAAAGCCCACTTTTTGTAACTTGACTTTTTAGCCATTTATGAAAGGGGGTATTTTCCTATGGCAAAAAAGGAAACAACAAGCCCCGCTATCCCTGTATTCCCTATGTTAAAGACCGTTGAGCAAATGAGCAAGCTTAGCGGTATCGGGGAAAATAAGCTGCGCGAGCTTATGGATAGCGGCGAGCTTGAATATATACAGAATGGAAACCGCCGTTTGATAGCTGACGCTGCAATCTGGGACTGGTATCACAGGGCAAAGACGACAGCGAAGCCCCCGGCACGACAGGGAGGTTAAGCTATGGCTATATCAACAAGGCAGGTTAAGAATAAACGCGACAGCAACGGCGTACTGACCGGGCGACCGGGAACAGTTTACGACGTGAATATCAAGTACACCGCCCCGAATGGGGAAAAGAAAACCTATTCCAAAAAGGGCTTTCCGACAAAAAAGGAAGCAACGCAGCATGAAGCAGAGATGAAAGCAAAGCTCCATAATCCGGGGCAGATTGCGTCTATCGCTTCACAGCGGAAACAGACCGTTGCAAGCTATCTGAATGAATGGGTGGAAAGCTATGCAAGAGTGAACTTGCGCCCCTCTACTTACGACGGGTACAAAAAGACGATTGCAAACTATATCAATCCCTATATCGGCGGCGTTGCCCTTAATCAGCTTACCCCCGCTATGGTAGACAAAATGTTTCAGCAGATTATTGACAAAGGCTTGAAACCGTCCACCGCAGCCGGGGCAAAGCGTGTTTTGAGCGTGGCGTTGAGCCATGCCCGGAAATACCGCTATATCGAAACAAACGCAGCAAAGGACACGCTTACGAAGTTTGGAAAGAGCGACAAGACCCCCGACCCTTATACGCCGGAACAGGTAAAAGCCCTTATGCAGCGCGTCGAGGGTACCGTTTGGGAAATGCCCGTTATCTTAGGCGGGCTTTACGGTATGCGCCGTTCTGAAATCCTGGGCTTGCGCTGGCGTAATGTGGATTTGGAAAACAACACCTTTGACGTTTCCGAGCAGCTACCCTTTAAGGTGCCGTCGAAAACAAAAGTCATTGAGGAAATGGCACCGCCGAAATCCAACGGGCGAAAGCTGCCTATCACAGAGCTTGCCCGCCCGTTCTTCCTCAAACAGTTTGCTATGCAGGAAGCGCAGCGCGAACAGGCAGAAAAAGACGGAAAACCATACTATGACAATGACCTTGTTGTAGCGAAGCCGGACGGTTCCCCTATCTCCGCGTCGTGGGTATCTTCCCAGTTTGGAAAACTGCTTGAAGATTTGGATATGCCGCATATCCGCTTTCACGATTTACGCCATACGGCGGCTACGAATATGCACCAACTGACAGGCGACTTCTACACCGTAGGCGAAGTGTTAGGACATACGCTTGCGGGTATCGGCGTATCGCTTGGACTGTCTATGAACTTTGAAGCTGTTACCGCCCGTTATGTGGACGTGCGGCTTGAACGCAAGAAAGAAGTCTTAGACGCTTATCATGGGGCGGTCAAACAGTCTGACCCGGCAAAGGCAGAGAAAGCCGAGCCGAAGAAAGCAAAGAGCGCGGCAAAGAAAAAGAGCAGCGATTTAGAGCTTTAACCGCTGTATCTCTTTACCGCTTCTTATATCGTTTTATAGCCCCGCGTGGGATTTGGGCACCATTTGGGCACCATTTACCGAAAAAGCACCACTAATACAGGCGATAAAAGAAACGCCGAGAACCCGCAAAAACATAGAGTTTATGCGGGTTTCCGGCGTTTTCTAATCCCTCAACCGACCTAAAATCATCTTGCGGCAGAGAGAAAAATTCTACTATTTTTTATAGTATATGGAATAATTTTGTTATCTTGTATTTTTTTCCCAGAAATGATATGATACTCGAATATAGAGGAATACATAATTCTTATAAGAGAAAGGGATAATGATATGAAAATCAAACCAGATCAAAATGCAGTTACTATGATTCAGGAACTGTCTGATGCAAAGGCACCGTCCGGATTTGAGGATGAAGCTGTTGCTGTCGCAAAAAAATATGGTGCAGAATTTGCCGATGTTGAGGAGGATTGCCTGCGCAATCTCTATCTGCGTTCCAAGAATAATACAGGTAATAAGCCAGTTTTTATGCTTGATGCCCACAGTGATGAGGTTGGACTGATGGTTCATTCAATTAAGCCAAATGGAACACTTCGTTTTGTTTCCCTCGGTGGCTGGAGCGATAATTCTCTCCCGGCATCAAAGGTTCTTGTACGCAATAAATATGGCAATTTTATTCCTGGCGTAATTGCAGCTAAACCACCTCATTTCATGACACCTGCTGAGCGTCAGAATGCTGGTTCCACATCGATTCAGTCTCTTGTAATTGATATCGGTGCAACAAGCAAGGAAGATGCTGTTGAAAACTTTGGTATCCGCATTGGTGAGCCTATTATTTCTGACGTACATTTCTCCTATGACGAGGATCATGATGTCATGATTGGAAAGGGCTTTGACTGTCGAATTGGCTGTGCTGCCCTTCTTGAAACTATGCGCCGTCTCTCAGATGAGAACTTAAATGTTGATCTGGTAGGTGTGTTATCTACACAAGAGGAGCTTGGCGAGCGTGGTGTTAAGGTTGCAGTCGGAAAGGTTGCTCCTCAGATTGCGCTTTGTTTCGAGGGCTGCCCTGCTGATGATACCTTTACTGAGCCGTATGCAATTCAGACAGCTCTGAAAAAGGGTCCAATGCTTCGTTTTATGGACAAATCAATTGTATGCTCCCCAAGATATCAGCGCTACGTATTAGATCTTGCTGAAGAAAAGGGACTTGCTGTACAGTCTTCTGTCCGTGAAGGCGGCGGAAACAATGGTGCAATCATTAACACTTCTCTTGATGGCATCCCGGTAATCGTTGTTGGTGTTCCTGTTCGTTACATCCATTCTCATTACGGAATCACTTCATACTATGATTTCGAAGCTACAGTACAGTTAGCAACTGAAGTTGTTCGCTCTATGACAGAGGAAATCATCCGTTCCTTCTGATCAAATTTTTAACTTGCATAAAGCTAATGGGGCCGGCTCTTAAACCGACCCCACTAGCTTATTTTTTGGCTTCATACTCCAAAATACAACATTAATTAAAATTACAATAATTACAACTACAGCCATGGATACCCAAAATCCAATATTTAATTCAAGCCACTCACATGTTCCAAAAAGATACATCCAAATTTTATTCCAATTCATACTGCACCTCCTTACAGAAGCTCTCAATAGTGACGAACATAAGCTTTTTTCAAGCTTGTTGCCAGCTTGTAACGAATAATAAAAAAACGACAAGCTGCACGTTATTCCATGCAATTTGTCGTTTTTATTTTAAAATTTTGGTTTCCACTTTCCTCGCGCAAAGTATACAGCAAAGAGTACAAATAATAAAACATTATGTGCTATCATACATGCCCATGCAGCAATAAGTCCCATGCCAAGAAGCTGCGTACATATGAAGGTTCCTATAATACGAACACCCCACATGCCAATTACACTAAAGATAAATGGTGCAACTGTTTTTCCAACTCCCTGCATCATACCTTCAAGTACGATCGGGATACCATAGAAAGGTTCTGATATTGCGACCATGCGAAGTACTGTAGAACCTAGTCTAATTACCTCTGCGTCACGTGAGAACAATGTCATAAGCTGTGGTGCAAATGCAAACAGGAGGGCACCGCACACAGTCATCAGTCCAGTTTCAAGCGGAATAATTGCACGCTCTAAATCGCGAAGCTTTTTCCCATCTTTTGCACCAAGCGCATTACCAGCTAGTGTAGCCGCTGCCGTCTGCATACCCCATCCTGGAATATAAAATCCGGACTCTACTGTATTTGCGATTGTGTGTGCTGCCGCAGATGTCTCGCCAAGCGAGTTGATCATGGAAGCAAATACAACGTAGCCAAGCGATGTCGCAAAACGCTGGCACATATTTGGAAATGCTACTCTAACGCACGGAATAAGAATTGTCTTATCTGGCTTAAAGCTCTGTCCCTTCGGTGAAATATCAGCATGTTTCCACAATTTTACAGTAATGGCAATTCCTCCATATGTATACGCAATCGCACTTGCAAGAGCTGCACCTTCAATTCCAAAACCTGCACCTGGCAGCGTAATAGAAATACCTGCAATCACTGCCACTCGTGTCGGGTAAATGAACAGGAAATTGAGCACGGTATTAATAATATTCATCACAACACCAACTCTCATCGGCGTTTTTGTATCTCCTACTGATCTAAGTACCGTACCAAAAATAATATTTGCTGTTCTAAACAGCATCGGTGCATACAATATAAGGAAATAACGAGCTGCCATATCGCGGATACCTTCATCTACCTGCATCCAAACTGGCACCTGCTTGTTAATTGCTGCAATCACGATAGTAAAACTGATTCCTACCGCAAGCACTACTAAAACAGCCTGTCCTGACGCCCTTTTTGCGCGTTCCTGATTTCCGGCACCAAATGACTGCGATATAAACGCAAGCAATCCTACACCAATCGCTGATACTGTACTTCCTATCAGCCAGTTTACAGTGCTGGTTGATCCGACTGCCGCAGTTGCCTGTGTGCCAAGTGAACCAACCATTGCAGTATCAATGTACTGCACTGCTGTCTGCAGAAACTGCTCTAGCATAGTTGGCCATGCCAAAGCGAAGATCACTGGCAGCATTTTGTTCTTTCGAATGTTCCACTTCTCCATCTTTTTTCTCCCTGTATTCCATTTTCGCTCAATTGCCAAAGCGCATGTTTTTTTATTATAGCATACTTTCAAAATAAAACAAGCATAGCACTAAAAGAATGGTTTCGTGGACGGACCAGTTGTCAGCGATTTACGAACATATCAAGCTCACTTCTGCTTGAAATATGAAGCTTTGAAAAAATATTTTCCAAATATGACTTTACCGTATTTAAGGAGATTCCAAGATTTTTTGCGATCTCCTTATTTGAACGCCCCTTTGAGGCAAGCATGGCAATGGAAAACTCATATGGTGTAAGTGCATCTGTAACCTGAAGAGTGGATACCGGATTGTGGATTTTCATCCATCCTCTGCTGAATGTATATACAGATTCGATGATCTCATTATATTCATCTGGATACTGTTCACGCAGCGACCGCTCGATCTGCCCTTGAAGCAAGCCATGATGCTCAATAAATGGATGTATATAATGCTCAGGAAGTGCAATGTTCCACGCCCTCATAAACGCAGCATCTGCATGTTCATCATCTTTTAAATTCATACAAATCATGCAAAGGACAAGATTTAAGTAAATACTTGCAATTGGGAAACAATTTCCTGCCATCATAAGTGCGGCCTCTGCCATGCCCATTGCACGCTGATATTCACGTCTAAGATAAAGCTCATGTGCTGCGGCATAGATCACATAATATTGGATTCCAGCCTGACACAAACTAATTTTATCACGCAGCACACTTAAATCTGCTGATTCTGAATGGAAAAAGACACTTACAAAACCTTCTGTGACAAGCGTATAGAGCTTCGCTGAAGGATCTGATGTCTTTTTATTTTCTAAGGCAATGGCATTAAAATCTGCTAAAACTACTGCTGGATCTCCTTCCTGAACAGTTGCCATGGCATGCACCAAACGCGCCGCCAAACGTATCTGTACACTTTCGCTATTGAAGCATTGCTCGCTCACTGTACAGCATTCTTTCTCTTCGTTGCGAAAATAATGCCAAAGCGCCCTTGTTATCTGTCGCTCTTCCTCATCTGCAAGTGAATGCTCAAACTCATAAAAGCTTCCCGGACATGGACTTGCAATCAATGGCATATAGCATTTATTTACATTCCGCTTCCTTTTTGTGCTTTTCTTCGTATCAGCTTTTTTTCTGATATCTAAAGGACTCTTTGCTGTGTATGGAATAAGCCATTCACTTTTTTTGCGAACAGCTCCCTCAATTCGTCCTGTATTCAAATAATAATTTACCATTCTAATGGACATTCCCCATTTTTCAGAGGTTTCTCTCACTGTCAAATATTCCATGATTTATTCCTTCTTTTATTGTCAATTCCATTAATGTTGCTATTGACAGTTTACCATAGCAAACTGGTCTTTAGAACAAAAACAACGTGATTCAGGTGTTTTATGATGGAAACCTAGAAAGCGACCTCTTTGCCTAACCCTTTAATTTCTCTACTTTGCATCTATGTTTTTTGGTTCCCTTATCGTAACCAATCCCAACAGCCAAAATTCGCCCTGTGTGATGAATTTTGGCTGCCAATTTTCCCTTTAAGCGAAGTGCATACTCTTTTTCTTTAATCTGTGCAATTGCTTCCTCTGGCGTATGATCAACCTTCAGCTCCAAAATAATGGCATCGTCTGATTCTCGAATCGGATAAAAGATAAAATCTACATATCCTTTTCCCGCTTTGTCCTCTCTTTCCACACGATATTGATCTCGTGCTGATAAATAAACCAGATTCACAATCGCTGATAATTCAATTTCGTGATTATAAGATAGTAACGGTGTTTCCGTATTATGTGCATACTCTAAAATTTGTTCCATTACCTGCGTATCCCCATGCAATGTTGCCTCTAACATACGCTTTGATTCTCTTGCCAAGCGATACACATAGCCAAGTGATGGCTCTTTTTGCAGCATTTCATCAAAACGCTCCATCAACTCTCTGTTAGGGATTCGTACTTTTCCTTCTTCGCTGCTCAAAAATCCATACACGACCATCGCAGAAAAAATTTCTTCTCTTGTTGTCAATTCCATTGATGTTGCCGCATATTCCTGCACTTTCGCCTCTACCGATTCTCCCGACACCATTAATGCCAAATCATTTCTCACACCTGCAACATTTTTTTCAATATAATAATAAATCTCATCATATGGACCTGAACTCGTCCAATAGTTTCCCAAATTATTATTTGTGAGTGCCATCACAACGGATCTTGGGTTATATATGCGTTCTCCGCCTTTTGCGTGATACCCGTCATACCATTCTTTAAGCCCACTTCTTGAAAGCAAAGGCTTTCCTGTATTTTTCAAAAAACGCGCATAAAGCATGTCAACTTCTGCCTCGGTAAATCCAAATGCGTCACTGAATTTTTCCTCACTGACCATTGTATACTCTGCAAACATATTCAATTCTGAACCACTTGAATACTTTGCAATAGGCAAGATTCCTGTCATATAAGAAAGTAATACATATGCCTTATCTTTCAGTAAACTGCTCAAGAAACTGATATATTTTTTCTTGTCTTCATCTGTGATAAAGTCCTTATGGAAAATACAGTCCCACTCATCAAATACAAAAATAAAGCGCTGACATCCATATTTTTCATAAACAAGGTCGAGACTATCCCAAACTGCATCCTCCTCTTGAATATCAGCCTTTGGATATGCCTCCATTAAATCCTGTATCAATATTCGCTCAATCCGCTCAATATATTGATCATACGAATTGCAATTTCTTGGCATACGACTAAAATCAATCCGAATCACATCATGCGTGTTCAAATGCTTTTTATAGCCTGTACTTTCAGCTATTTTTAGCTTAGAAAAAATCTCTGTTGAATCTACTCCACGACTAAAAAATGCACTAACCATGTTTGCCATCACAGTTTTTCCAAAGCGTCTTGGTCTTGTGATACAAATATGCGAATTTCCTGTTTCTGCTGGCAAAAATAATTCTTCCAGCATCAAACTTTTATCTACAAAATATGGCTTTTTGACTTCGCTTTCGTACAAAGAATACGGAGCTGCACTATTCAAAAAAATTCCCATTTTCCGCCTCCTCTGTCTTTTTTTATTTTATTATCAGTGTACCATGGCAAGCTATTATTTACAAGAAAAATTCACTGGCAGGGTTACGAAAAGCCCTTCGGTGCAATGGTTTCGTCGTCGGACCAAACTCCGCAGGTTCCTTTTATGTTCTTTCTTATCATACATTACTTTGAAAGACCTGCTTCAAGTGTCCGCCTCGTGAAATCCATTCACCTTCGGGCTTTGCTGTAAACATTGGCTTATCCATGAACTGTAATATTGCAAAGTTACTGTTCATGGAATACCTATTTCCAAAACTGTAATTACCAAAGTTGCATTATTGCTTTTAAAAGCATCTGAATTATCAGCCAAAATGATATTATACAGTTCTTTGCTGCAAGATCAGTTACATTTAAAAATACACTCGTCACGGTTCCTATGAAATCTTTTTCGTTGCCATTATTAGCTGGTTCAATTTGATTTGTCTGGTCAGCTTGATTAGTTTGACTTGGCAGCTTTGCAAGCTCCTCCGTATAAGAGTGTCCACACTTCGTACAGTTATAGATTCTGATTCCTGTGTAAGTTGTGGTCGCTTCTCTTGCTATTTTGCTTTCATAACTATGATCACTAATTTTCGTGCTGCAAGCATCGCAGAAATGATCGTTATTGCTGTCTTCATGACCTAATGCTGGCAGTTCCTTGTAGGTGGTGTACTTGCAGCCATCTCGCTTACAGATATCATAGGCATCCCAACCGTTTTCTGTGCAGGTAGCTGCCTTCGCTTCATGATGTTCTAAGTCATGCTTCAATGCCGGCAACTCTTTGTAGGTAGTGTAATTACAACCTTCTCGCTTACATGTATCATAAGCTTCCCAGCCTATTTCTGTGCAGGTTGCGGCTTTCGCTTCATGATGTTCTAAATCATGATTCAATGCTGGCAGTTCCTTATAGGTAGTGTAATTACAGCCTTCTCGCTTACATGTATCGTAGGCCTCCCAACCAATTTCTGTGCATGTAGCTGCCTTCGCTTCATGATGTCCTAAGTCATGATTCAATGCTGGCAGTTCCTTGTAAGTGCTGTAGGTACAGCCTTCTCGCTTACATGTATCATAAGCTTCCCAACCGATTTCTGTACAGGTCGGTGCTTTCTTTTCTACCTTTTTAAGGTCATGGCCGTTTGCATTTATCTCTACCGGGTTATTGATTTCAATTTTTCCAGCTTCATCTGAAAACAGCTTCGCACAGTTTTTGCACTTCCAGTATGCTTCATGTCCAGTTTCTATACAGCCGGCTTCTTTCTTGGCTACCTTTTCCAAATCATGGCCGTTTGCATTTATCTTTACTGGGTTACTGATTTCATCTGTTCCTGCTTCATCTGAAAATAGCTTTGCGCAGCTCTTGCACTTCCAGTATGCTTCATGTCCAGTTTCTGTACAGCCGGCCTCTTTCTTTTCTACCTTTTTAAGGTCATGACCGTTTGCATTTATCTCTACTGGGTTATTGATTTCATGTGTTCCGGCTTCATCTGAAAACAGCTTCGCACAGTTTTTGCACTTCCAGTATGCTTCATGTCCAGTTTCTGTACAGCCGGCCTCTTTCTTTTCTACCTTTTCCAGATCATGACCGATTGCAGCTGCTGTCTGTACATTTTCTTTTGTCTGCAGCTTAAAAGCATCGTTCTTAAATGTTGCACTGTATGTTGTTAATTCCGGTAATGTACAGTTCTTTTCCTGTACTACTTGTGACATTGTAGATGCTGTCTCGCTTTCTACATTGCCACATGCTGTACATTTTCTTTCTGCTGTGCATTTCTGGTTGTCGGCACTCCATTTGTAGGTCACCTCTCCATTTTCCCACTCGTGTAAAACGCATCCATTTTGTGCTTGTGGTTCATCTTTTACAGGGCATGCCTCATCCGTACACTGATACCAATGATATGTAGCGTTAAAAGAAAAATCGTTCGCGGGTATATGAACATGAAAAATTTTAGTAGCTTTTAAACAGTAGTCATTGTCACTTCCAATCGTCAGATTATTCCATTGTTCTTCGGTTCCAAGGTAAATAACCCTTGTTAGACCACTACATCCACGAAATGCCTTTGCTCCAATACTTCTTACACTACTAGGGATCGTTATACTGGTTAGTCCACTGCATCCATTAAATGCATTTTCTCCAATACTTGTTACACTATTCGGAATCGTTATACTTGTTAGACCACTACATTTATAAAATGCATAATTTCCAATACTTGTTACACTATTCGAAATTGTTATACTGGTTAATCCACTGCATCCAGAAAATACACTGGTTCCAATACTTGTTACACTATTCGGGATCGTTATACTGGTTAGTCCACTGCATCCATCAAATGCACCCCTCCTAATACTTGTTACACTACTCGGAATCGTTATACTGGTTAGTCCACTGCATCCATCAAATGTATACTCTCCAATACTTGTTACACTACTCAGGATCGTTATACTGGTTAGTCCACTGCATCCATCAAATGCATTTGCTCCAATACTTGTCACACCATCTTCAATCACCACTGATTCTATTTTATCTTTGTTTGCATACCATGGCGAGCCCTTCCACTTCCAACTCGCCATCGCGCCTGTACCGCTTATGGTTAGCACACCTTCATCATCCAGTATCCAGGTCAGGTTATCCCCGTTATTTCCTTCTGCTCCGCAGGTTCCGCTAGCCACAATATTGCTACTATATAATACAATACCATTATCCACACAATCAACCATGACATAGATCTCTGGCAAAATTGCTTCTTCTGACAGAATATAGTGATTGCCATTTTCGTCGGTTTCTGGGATATTTGGCGTATATATGTAAACTGCACCAGCTGACTCTTCACTGCTGTCAAATTCTGGAAGTGAGCTTTTCTCTGCATCTAGTTTCCACGTAATATGTTCGATAGTCCACTCTTCGCCTTCTTGACTATCTTCTGCACCGTTGCCTTCACCTGCATTGTAAGTAAGATGTTCCTCTGCCGCATATACTTCCACCGGGGTAAAGAGACCTTTGATGCTATCTATCAGAGAAGCCACAATACTACTTTCCTCTTCTGTAGTATCAGACTCTAGCTGTTCGGTAGATTCCGTCTCAGATTCTGATGCTGTTGTCTCTGGTACTTGTGTTTGAGGTTCTGACACCGCTGTTGTTTCAGGTACCTCTGTTTCTGTCATTGGTACTTCCGTTTCAGACTCACTTTCCAAAGTTTCATTTTCTACTTCTGCCTGTAACTCAACTTCTGTCTGTAACTCTGATTCTATCTCAGTCTGTGACTCAACTTCCGTCTGCGGCTTAACTTCCGTCTCGGTCCCTGATTCCACCTCTGATTCTGCTTCAGTCTGGGATTCTGCCTCTGTCTGAGATTCCAGAACTTTTGAAGTCGTTTCCTCCTCCGCTTCTGTACTAGCTTCCTCTTCAACTGCTTCTGTACTTGGTTCCTCTTCAACCTGACGAATCACTTTTACCTTTAATGTATCAGGAAAGTTGATTTCGCTTTCTTCTGCACCGATTGACAGCGCTTGATACGCAATCTCTTCGTTCAACTCATCAAATGAAGTAACCATATAAGTTGGCTTCATGTTCTCTGTCTGAACCTCTTCTGCATGCAGCATCATTGGAAGATTGCATGTAGAACCTGCCATAATGCATGACATACCAATCGACACCATTTGCTTTATTTTATTCAAACTTCTCTTCTTCATACACAATACCTCTCTTTTTTCCGATTTTTCTTAATACTATTCTTATATCTTTTCGCTTTCTTTTCATCTTCTTTAATATAATTATAGCACAAACAACTGTACTGCATAACCGCCATTTCGACACAAAAAAGGCGGAACCGCACAGCACTCTATGCGATTCCGCCAAACTTTTTTCTTTGATTTTTAAGCCTCAAAATCATGAAAATAGAGTTAAATATCAACCAATATTATTAAAACAATTGTTAAACATCATATTTTTCATTTTTAATGGCTTATTTTGCTTATATTGTTTCTTTTGTGTATAAATTCTTATTTTCCTATTATGCCTATTTTCTTTTCCAAATTTGGAAAAAGCCTTTCCTATTGATTCGAGTGTCTTGATCAAACATTTTCTTGGTGTTGCCATGCACACGCGCGTAAACAGTGGACTATCGTAATCGCTTCCCTCACCTAGGCACACATGTGCTTTTTTAACTAGAAATTCGTTTAACTCGTCACCACTTGAAAAATATGCTGACCAGTCGATCCACAAGATATAGGCGCCTTCACCGCCGCACACTCTTGCTTTTGGCAGGTGCTTTGCAAAATAGTCGCGAAGCACACACATATTTTCCCAGACATACGCATTTGACGCATCGACCCATGCTTTGCCATCTTTGGTATAAGCAGAAAGTACACACTCATACACACACGGATCTAGACTTCCATAGTGGTCACGAGTCCGCCTGTCCGTAAAGCGCGCGCGAAGCTCATCATCTGCGATTATAATGTTTGCATGGTTTACTCCTGTAAAGCCAAATGATTTTCCCAGTCCTGTCGCGACAATCGCATGTGACTTTGCACCTTTAATATCAAGGTAGCACGGACATGTCAGTCCCTGATAGCAGTTATCTGCAAAAATCTCATCCGAGTAAACAATAACACCGTAGCGATTTGCTAACTCTGCCAGACGCACCAGATCTTTTTCTTTCCAGATCTGACCAATTGGGTTATGAGGATTGCAAAGCACAAACAGCTTATTATTTGGATTTGCCATAGCTGACTTAATTGCATCAAAATCCATTTGATAACTGCCATTCACACTGTCGTATAGAAGCGGACATTCCACTGTCCTTTTATTAAGGCGATCAGCCGCCTGACGATAGCGATTATAAACAGGTGTTGTCACTATTATACCATCATCAGGATCCGTACATACAAGACGAATCGTGGTTGCAAGCGAATAAATAGTTCCGAGCGTTGTAACTATCCACTCTGGCTTAATTTGTGTTTTTCGGCTCATCTGCATCCATTTTGTTACTGCACTTTTGTAAGCTTCGTCCGGCAGTGTAAATCCGTATAGTCCGTTCTTTGCAAAGCGAATGACTGCCTCCTCGATAACAGGCGCACTTTTAAAATCTGGCTCTGCACCATCCAGACTGATATTTCCTGCTTTGACGACTTCTGGCGGCGTCATCATCAGCTTTAAATTTGCGCCAGAGCGCTCCACAAGTGTTTCAAAATCAAATTCCATTACAAAGCTGCCCTTTCGTACACATATTTTGCGCTTGCCACATCCTCAATAGCAAGACCTAGTGCATCAAAGATGGTAATTTCATCATCAGTTGTTCTTCCTGGTGCTTTGCCTAAAAGCACTTCTCCGATGGAGCCAACAATATGATCTTCTTTAATCAGCCCTTCTTTAAGCGGAATTAGATATTCGCCGCTCTCGCGCTTTGCTGCTTCTGTCTGATCGGAATAAAGACGCGCTGCTGCTACCAGATCAGAGGAAACCTCTCTTGTAGTTGGTGTAAAGGTACCCACTGCATTGATATGAGTCCCAGGCTTGACCATTTCTTTTGTCAAAAGTGGCTCTTTTGACGGTGTTACGGTGCAGATGATATCTGCATCTTTGACTGCTTCCTTTACGGTACTGCATATAACAACTGGAATCTTGTACTTTTCATGCATATCTTTTGCAAAACGCTCTGCTGCCTGCGGGAACAGATCGTAGACTGTTACAGAAGTAATATCACGAATCTCGCGGATAGCAGCCAGATGAGAGCGAGCCTGTGCTCCGGCTCCAATCAATGCCAATTTGTGTGAATCCTTTCTGGCTAACAAATCTGTTGCGGCTGCACTGACGGCTCCAGTACGAATCTCGGTGATGCTTCCAGCCTCTATCATACCTGCTACAGTACTGTGCGCTGACTCAAACAGCATAACATAACCTATATGAGACGGATATTTTGTTCCCATATTCGGTGCAAATGCAGAGATCACCTTTGCACCAAAATAGTCACCTACATATGCTGGCATGAAACCAAATTTTGCTGTATTCGGCATAACTGTGATCAGACGTGCCGGCTGAGCATACTCGCCGCTTTCAAGACCTTTTAATGCCTCTGCCATTAATTGAATGCAGTCCTTTGGCTGCAGAAGCTTTCTTACTTCTTCCTGCTCGATAATCTTCATATATATTAAAACCTGCCTTTCTGACTTTTCCCAGCCTTTTTATCAGCCACTAATTTTCAGTGATTTTACAAGCATCGCTGGGCCAGATACAGTATAACTGTCATACATAACAAGCGGATTGATAACTCGGTCACTTCCGACTTGTTCTACTCTGGCAAACAGCTCTGCCACATTTCCTGTCATCGTCAGTCCTTCCATAATTCCAACTGGCTTTCCTTTCTTAATGCGCACTGCCTTACATGGGAATGAGAAATCGCCTGATACGATGTTTAATGCATGAAACTGGTCATAATTTTCAAACACGTACACACCATCATCACAATCATGAATCAGTTGTTCTAAGCTTGCTGCTCCTGACTCTATAGTAAAGTTTTTCGGCGTGATTGCCATATCGGTATGAATATTTCCGCTTAACAATGTCTTTCGGCCTGCATTTCCTGTAGAACGAACCCCGGCTGCTGCTGCACTTGAAAGATTATGCATCCAGCCCTTTAACACGCCATTTTCAACAAGTGTTAAGTCACGGCTTGGCACACCCTCGCAGTCCATTTTCCATGAAAAACCACACTGCACGCTGTTCTTTGAATCAGCGCCGCCCTTGTAATCACGAATTGTGATGCAGTCTGAAAAGATCTTTTTGTTTTCCTTTCCAGCAAATGGTGTCGCACCGCTTCTGGCACGCTTTGCGGTAAACATCTGCCACGCCGTAATCAAAATGTTATTTACTGCCTGTGATGAAAGCACAGCGCGATACACACCAGGCTCAGCCAAAATCGTCGGCACATCTAAGAATCGGCGATTTAAAAAATCATGGATAAAAGACTCTGGTGACAGCTCATCAAGCGTGAGTGCACACGCATAGCCCTCATATCCATCTGCTGCTGCCTCTGCCGCAAAGCGACAAACTGAAGCTGTTTCTTCTATATTATTGGTGTTCACAATGCCCATAGTAAGGATTGTCTGAGAAAGATTAAGACGCACTGGACACCCAAAGCTTTCTTCTAACTGTCCGGCAAGTGTTCTTGCCTTATTCTTTAAGGCTTCGATAGAGACAAGTGTTTTTTCCTGTTCATAATTTGAATCCTTTGCCTCATCCATCTCCCAGTAATCTGCTGTCGCCATCGGCTCTGCCTTTTTTGCAGCAGAAGCCTCACTATTTGTAAGTGCCTGTGCAATCACATCACTTGCGTTTGCATCAAGTTTTTGCGTATAAACCATACCTGTCTTTTGACCTGATGCACGCACAAAGAGCTCCGTCTGTTCGCTGCAGCTCATCGGACCAGTCTGTGAACCTGTTATCTCAACAGAAAGCTTTTCCTGCTTTTCTGCCTCGGCCTCAGCTGCCAGACATCCACTCGGAAGAGACTGCATAGCCGCCTTATATGCTTTTAGTTCTCTCATACATTCTTTCATATGTTTGCCTTTCCTCGTTATATGCTCTTTAACACAAAGTCACCCAATCGCCATATGTGAAATGCGCACCATTGGCTGCGGTGTTGTTGTTGGAATCAGACCTGAGCTTGCACCGCAGAAGCCGCCTTTTTCATATTTCATCTTTTTTCCAACGCGGTCAATGCGCTTAATCACATCAATTCCATTTCCGGTCAACATAATGTTTTTTACCTGATGATCACGATCGATCTGACCATTTTTAATCCAGAAGCCTTCTTTTACTTCAAGCGAAAACTGCATACCGCCGAAGCCTCCTCCGATGCTCTCAACATACAGGCCATTGTCCACACTGCGCACAATCTCATCCTCATCATCGCTGCCCTCTGCCAGACATGTATTCGTCATTCTTGATACTGGCGCATATGTATAATTTTGTCTTCTTCCGCTTCCTGTACTTTCCATTCCAAGAAGCTTTCCATAATAGCGGTCGCACATGTATGATTTTAAAACACCATTTTCAATTAAAACATTTCGCTGCATAGGATGACCCTCATCATCAATCGCAGCAGAACCATACTGACCTGGCAGCGTTCCATCATCTACAAGTGTAACCTTATCACTTGCTACCTTTTCTCCGATCTTATCCACAAATGCACTTGAACGGTGGGCAATCGCAATGGCCTCAAGTGAGTGGCCGCAGCTCTCATGCCACAGCGTTCCGCAGCCTCCTGCCGCAAGCACAACCGGAACGGTACACGGCGAGATGCTTCCTGCCGTGCGGATGCGATCAGCTCGCTGTACCATATCCTTTGCAAAGCTCGTATAAGAAAGCTCGTCATCATAAGCCTCAAAGCCGGAAACCTTTGTATAATCATCCCATGTGCCATATGCACTGTCACCATCTGCGACAACTGCCTGCATGCGCATTCTCGTTGTGACACGACGGTCTGTCGTATAAAGTCCCTCTGTATTTGCAATCAATACACGCTGATCAGTATCAAAATAGTTTACATTTAATGAACGCACATTGACGCCTGCACTTCTTGCGGCTTTGTCTGCCTGCAAAAGCACATTGATTTTGTCATGATTGCTAATCTGTGAAGGATACTTCACAACAGGGCAGGGATTATGATATGACTTCTCTGTTAAAACAATTCCAGCTGCTGCTGCTCTAACTCTTATCTCAAGCATTTCTGCACCCTTTTTAACTAAATCAAGAAGTGCTTCCTTTGTCACCTGATTTGTATAAAGATAGACATTTGAAAGACCTTGTATAAGATAGAGACCTGCTCCGCATATGCGAAGACTCTTCACGCCTTGGATCACAGTTTCTATGCAGGGAATGTTCGTCTCCTCTCTATCTTCAAAAAACAGCTCGGCAAACTCGATTCCAAGCGCCTTTGCAGACTCTAATACTTGTCTGATCTCGTCCTTTTGAATCATCACTTTCTCCCTTCTTTTATCTTGAAATTTTCGCAGAAATCACTTACACTTGTCTGACAAGGAGGTTTACTTTATGACTACTGCAAAAGATTTATTATCGCTGCCTTCTCTCTCCCACATGAAGCTGATTGGCGGAGCTGCGGGACTGTCTAGGACTGTCACCTGGCCTTACGTGATTTTATGTCCTCCAATCGGTGAATGGGTAAGCGGCGGTGAATTTTTAATTTATTATGGTGCCAATGCTGTTGTTGAAAAGGTGGAGCTTGCTCAGCTAATTCGCGATGCTGCACAAAACGATGCCGCCGGCATTTTATTTCTTGTCGGCCACCATTACATTCTTGAAGAAAATCTTGATGATGAGATCCGACAGCTTGCTGATGAGCTTAAGCTTCCAGTCTTCTCTCATACAAGTCTTGCCTATGTAAACTCCATCACAAAAGACATCATCAATCTGATTCAGGATCGCGAGAAGGATGCTGCAATCGCCAATTCTTTCTGGTACTCACTCTTTTTCCAGAATACAAATGTAGATGATATCGCCACACTAAATCAGGCATTATTTCTGGGATATCTGCCAAGCTATAACTACTGTGTGTACATATTTGAGATGATGAATGCATCTGCTTATTTTCAAAAGCTTGAAGCGATGCACGGACCTTCCTTTACAGAAACATCATCTGAATTTTTCCGTATGCTTGCGACAAAACTTAGCTATATCACGCAAAAAGAAACTGGAAGCACATGGCATGTTGCAAGAAACAGCGCTAACGTATTTGTGCTTCCCATAATACCAACTCACAGGAGCAATCAGCTGATCGTTTCTTTGAATCACTGACGATACGTATGGAACAGCAATATCCCGGCACAAAATTTTGCGTTGGAAAAGGCAATGTACGTTCACGTCTTTTTGGCATTCGCGAATCATATATTCAGGCAAAACGAAGCTTGCTTTCATGGAAACTTCTTGGTGACAATCGTCGCCTAATCTCTTACAGTGATCTAGGCTTTTATCAGCTTCTTTTTGAAATTCCAACGGCCTCTGTTATGCGCGAATATACTGCTCGTTTTCTTGATCCGATCCGTGAATATGACAAAGCCCACGATGCCCATCTTTATGAAACGCTGTGCATGTGGCTCGACTGCCGCTGCAATAAGGTACAGACTGCAAATGCACTCTTTCTTCACCGAAATACACTTTTGATGCGCTTAGAAAAGCTTGAAAAGCTGCTTGGTGTATCGCTAGATGATGCCGACATCACCTTCCAGATCCAGGCCGCCGTAAAGATCGAGCGGTTTTTGTCGGAGACGTAACCTACATCTCCTCAGCACGATGACACGCCGTAAAGTGTCCCGGCTCGATCTCGCGAAGCTGCGGTTTTTTCTCTTTACAAAGCTGTGTCGCATATGGACAGCGATTACAGAAATTGCAGCCCTGCGGCAGATTGACCGGGCTTGGCACATCACCCTGAAGAAGTATTCTTTTTCGCTCACGCTCAATTGTCGGATCGGCAATCGGAATAGCAGAAAGAAGTGCCTTCGTGTATGGATGACGGTTTTTAATATAAATATCCTCGCTGTCTGCAATCTCAACAAGTGAACCCAAATACATTACGGCAATGCGGTTTGATATCTGGCGCACCATTGACAGATCGTGTGTGATAAACAAATAAGATAATCCCATCTGCTGCTGAAGACGCTTAAGTAAATTTACGACCTGTGCCTGAATAGAAACATCCAGTGCAGAAATCGGCTCATCACATACGATCAGCTTTGGTTCAAGCGAGAGCGCTCTGGCAATTCCGATACGCTGGCGCTGTCCGCCTGAGAACTCGTGCGGAAACCTGTTTGCATGATCCTTATTTAAGCCGACCATTTTAAGAAGCTCCAATACACGCTCCTCTAATTCTGGTCCCTTATACATCTTGTGGATCTTCATGCCCTCTGCAACAATATCACTTACTACACTAAGAGGATCAAGACAGGCATACGGGTCCTGAAAGATCATCTGCACATTTTTGGTGTACTCTTTCTTTTCCTTTTTGTTGTAGCGCCAGATATCTTGTCCCTCAAACATTACCTGTCCTTCATCTGGGCGATACAATCGCATAATTGTTTTTCCAAGCGTACTTTTTCCACATCCTGACTCACCAACAAGTCCTACTGTCTCGCCCTTATAAATAGTTAGATCTACACCATTTACAGCCTTTAAAATACCCTTTGGCACCTTGAAGGTTGTTTTTACATTTTTCAATTCGAGGATTGGTTCTTTTGTCGTTCCCATCATTCCTCCTCCTTTATGTTCTGTGCTTCAACAGGACTCTTTGGTGCGCCATTTTTCTTGATGCACGCTGGATGATTGAGCCAGCAGGATGCATAATGGTCTGGTTCTGAAAAATCAATACACGGCGGCTGGCTTGTGCGGCATATGTTCATTGCATATTTGCATCTGGCAGCAAACGCACATCCGACAGGCGGTGCCAACAAATCCGGCGGTGTTCCCGGAATTGAATAGAGGTCTTCGCTTACTCTCTTATCAAGACGCGGCACGCTGCTTAAAAGTCCCCATGTGTACGGATGCTTTGGATGATGAAAGATCGTATCGCAGTCGCCATGCTCTACGATTTGACCAGCATACATAACGTAGATTCGGTCTGCCATATTTGCAACAACGCCCATATCATGTGTGATTAAAACAATTGACGTATCAATCTTATCCTTCAAATCATTCATTAGTTCAATGATCTGTGCCTGAATCGTCACATCAAGCGCTGTAGTTGGCTCGTCAGCAAATAATACCTTTGGATTACAGATGAGTGCCATTGCAATCATGATACGCTGGCGCATACCGCCTGAAAGCTGATGCGGATAGCGCTTCATATTTTCCTCTGGTGACGGAAGTGAAATCATCTTTAAGATCTCGACTGCCTTTTTTCTTGCTTCTTCTCTGGAAACCTTGTAGTGCTGCATGTATGGCTCCATGATCTGCTCCCCAACTGTCATTGTCGGATTTAAAAATGTAAATGGATCCTGAAAAATTATTGAGAGCTGATTTCCCTGCAGCTTTCTCATCTGTTTAGGTGTCAAATCAAGGAGATTTTCTTTGTTAAAAAGGACCTCTCCGCCCTTAATACTGCCGTTTTTCTTTGGATTTAATCCGATAACTGTCTGAATTGTAACCGTTTTTCCACAGCCAGACTCACCTACGATTGCAATCGTTTCTTTTTTATTTAAATGCCAGGAAACGCCGCGCACTGCCTGAACGCTTCCCTGAAAGGTCTGAAAGGATACTTTTAAATCCTTTACCTCTAAGATTTTTTCCTTTTCCATGATTCCTCTCATTCTGCCGAAATACAAAAATACTGCGGCTCTGCTCGTTTCACTTTTTCTATGACGAATGCATTATCTATTTACGCACGAAGCTTTGGATCAAGTGCATCTCTAAGTCCGTCTCCAATCAGGTTAAAGCAAAGCATTGTGATGCTAACGCACAGACACGGAATGATAAATTGGTATGGATAATAACGGAAGGTCTCTCCTGCTGCCTTGATTAACTGACCCCAGCTTGGCTGCGGCGGTGTCACGCCAAGTCCGATATAGCTTAAAAATGCTTCGTAGAAAATGACACTTGGAAGCGACATTGTAATGCTGACTACGCGAATGCCGAGTGTGTTTGGAATCAAACGTCTTGCAATGATCCATCCAGACGATGCACCAAGCGTCTCTGATGCTACTACAAACTCACGAGTCTTTAGCTGTAAAACAAGACCTCTTGTGCTTCTTGCGGCACCCATCCAGCCGGTAATACTCATTGCAATTACAAGCGTTGCAATATTTCCGCTTCCCATTACAACCATCAAAAGAATCATATAGATTAAGCTTGGAATTCCCATCAACACATCGATTGTGCGCATAATTACTGTATCTGCCCAACCGCCAAGATAACCTGAGATGCCGCCTACTGCCATTCCAATAATCTCTGGAATAAGCGTAGCTAAAATCGCAATGATAAGGGATACTCTTCCTCCTGCCCACACGCGTGTCCAAAGATCACGTCCAAGATTGTCTGTTCCAAACCAGTGAACGGCATTTGGTCCTTGATTTGAACAGCTGTAATCATTAGAATAATAATCAAATTTTGTCATCATCGGTCCAAACAGGACAAAAAATATCATGATGCAATAACCACCAAGCTGATTACCGCCGGCTTATTCTTTTTGAAATTTCTCCATACATCCTTAAAATAGGTTGTCTTTTTCCTTGCAATCTGATCCTGATCAAGTGCTCCCTCTGGAAGTGGAGAAAACGCATCATCTGCAAATGTTACTTCTGCAGCTTGCACTTTTTTTGTTGTATCAGTATTCATCTTTTCTCCTTTACTTTACGCGGATTCGCGGATCGATTAATCCATACAGTACATCAACTATTAGATTCATTGTAACTAGAAATGCACCATAAAATACTGTAAGACCCATGATCAGCGGGTAATCAAGATTAGTGACTGAATCGACAAAATATCGTCCCAGTCCAGGAATTAAAAACATGCTCTCTACGACAAATGAGCCCATCAAAACACCTGCGATCTGCACACCAAGATTTGGAATGATTGGAACAAGTGAGTTTTTAAACTGATGCTTTAATACGACGCGAATTGGCGAAAGACCTTTCGCTCTTGCCGTCTTTACATAATCCTGTGTTGTTATGGCTAACATACTCGCTCTCATATTTCTTGTATTTCCTGCAACTGTTCCAAGACCAAGAACAAGTGCCGGAAGTATAATCTGATTTGGTTTTCCCCATCCTGTTACTGGAAGGATGCCAAGCTTTACACCAAAAATCATACGAAGAATCGGACCTAACACCATACTTGGAAGGGCAATTCCTAAAACTGCCACTACCATCAACAGATAATCCGGCCATTTTCCTCGAAACTGAGCACATAAAATACCAAAGAAAAGACCAACTGCCTCTGCAAAAAGTAATGAAATCAAACCAAGCTTTGCAGACACAGGGAAGGCTTCCTTAATGATATCCACTACTGTTTTTCCTGTCTTTTTGATGGAATAACCAAGATCTCCATGCAGCAAGTTATTCATATAAGTCAGGTATTGCTGCGGTACTGGCTTATCAAGACCATAAAACGCTCTTTGCTTATCCTGCACGGCCACCGGGATCTTATCATTTAAGAATGGATCACCCGGAATCAGCTTCATTAAAAAGAATGTTGCCGTTGCCAGCACAAAGACTGTCGCGATTGCAATCAATACTTTTTTTCCAATATATTTGAGCATATTTCCTCCTAAAAAAATAGACGCCTCTCTTTGGAGTTTCCGCAGATCGGCGTCTTTTATTTTATAGCTGTCTCTTTAATTACTCAGCAAAGTCCAGATAAGTAAAATCAGTCTCAACGGTATTGTAGAAACCTGTGTAACCACTCTTATACTGGAAACCTCCATCTGCCCAACCAAGGATCAGATTCAGTGTGTTATCACAGAAGAATTTTTCAACCTCGAAGTAGTTTGCCTTTCTCTCCTCAATAGTTGGGGAAGCAATTGCTTCATCATACAGCTTATCATATTCCTCATTTGAATAGCCTCTAAGTGCAGACTGATTTGAACTTGTGTAACTGCTTAAAAATCCTGACAATGCATCCGGAATCTCAAGAGAATTTCCGCCGTACCAGAAATCGTATTCACCGCTCGTTGCATTTGATACCATTACCTGAATTGTCTGAGAATTGATAGTTGTCTCAATGCCAAGATTTTTCTTTAACATATCCTGAACAGCTGCCAGTACATCGATGCTTCCCTGTGACTCATAGCAAAGAAGCTCGAATGTTGGAATCTCATCAGCTGTCTTTCCAAGCTCATCAAGTGCTGCATTTAAGTACTCCTGTGCCTTCTCTGCATCTGCACTTGCCGGCCATCCCTCGTATTCAAACTCCTCGTCAAATGTACCAGTTACACCTGCCTCGGACGGTGCAGTCAGACGATTTGCCGGCTCGTCACCTGTCATAACAGATGCACAAAGTGCAGTGCGGTCGATTGCATAGCTGACTGCCTTTCTAAAGTTTGCATTGCCAAGGAACAATCCTGTTTCCTCTGTCTTTCCTGCATGGTTGATATTCAGGCAGTGATAAGAGGTAGTGTACTTGCTGCTCTCAAAGCCTGCATCTACCAGTGTCTGCTGCTGCATAGCACTTCCATTTGGAACAAAATCAAGCTCATCTGCAAGCATCATATCTACGCCAGTATCACCTGTTACGTTAAATTTAAAATCCATCTCGTCCATATTGATACTGTCTGCATCCCAGTAGTTCTCGTTCTTTACAAGTGTCATGGTAGAATCAGATACCCAATCTGACACGATGAACGGTCCATTTGTCAAAATTTTATCTGCTGAAGAACCATACTCTGTTCCAAGTGAATCAACAAAGGACTCCTCAAGTGGTGCAAATAAGCTTGCAGATGTAAATGTGCTCTCATACTGTGGATTCTTGAAGGTATACTCGATTGTCAGATCATCTACTGCCTTTATACCAACCTCGTCCCACTCACACTCTCCTGCATAATATTCCTCGCCATTCTCCAGAATATAGCCATTCTCTGCATTGTAGTGACCTGCCTCTGGATCAATCAGGCGCTTTGCTGCATAAACAAAATCCTCGGATGTAATCGGTGTCTTTCCATCGCTGTAAGTTAAGCCTTCCTTCAGCTTAAAAGTCCAAGTCTTTCCATCCTCGCTTGTTTCCCAGCTATCTGCTGCTCCTCCAATGTACTCACCCTGCTTACTGCGAATCAGGGTATCACTGATTAAGGTATCAATATATGTTGCCGGATCTACATTTAATTCTGCATAATCCATAGTAACCGGATCATATGGTGCTCCAATTCTTACACTCTTTACATCTGTCTCATCTGCCAGTACGGCTGCCGGAAATGATGCTGCTACCAGCACTGCTGTAAGTCCCATTGCTGCATATTTTCTCATATCTGATTCCTCCATTTCACCATTGTGCTGTTTTGCTTTAATTCATTAAAGTATTTTGACTATAGAAATAGATCGGCAGGGAAATGTTCCTCATCGAACTTTGCTTTCCTTTAAATGCCTCTCTTTCCTCTGTCAATCTTGAATGTAGTTTATCATAAAATCAGTATTGTATCAATGTGCACACTGTACCTATATTAGATATTTTCAGTGTGCACATTGTAATGTTATAATTTATTTCGTCAGCATTGTTCTGCAGCTTCCTGTCTTTTCCATCTGCACAATGCCCTCTACGCCGCAGCGTACCATGCTCTCTACTGCTTCTTTTGTGTAGAATGCCATGTGCTGTGTCATGATGACATTGCGAAACTGATGAAGATAAAACCAGTTGCGGTTGGAGATGATATCTGTTCTTCTGTCTTCGTGCACAATACCTTCTTCGCCCTCTACGGTATCCATGCCAAGCGCACCAATCTTCTCTGATTCAACGCCATCTACCAATGCATCAATGTCAGTCAGTCCACCTCTTGCGCAGTTAATTAAAATTACGCCATCTTTCATCTTTGCGATTGTTTTATGATTAATAATGTGATACGTAGAATCAAACAACGGCATATGAAGGCTTATGACATCGCATTCCTTATAGATTGTATCCTGATCTACATATGTTGCAAGTTTCTCTGCCTCTGGATTTTTATAAATATCATAAGCAAGCAAACGACAGCCAAAGCCTGACAAGTTTTTTAATACTTGAAGGCCAATTCGTCCAGTACCCATGACACCTATTGTAAGTTCATTCATATCACGCCCCTGCAGTCCCTGCAAGGAAAAGTCATTGACCTGGCCTCTCCATAGTGCCTGCTTATACTGGCGAAGGCACATTAAAATCATCATTACCGTAAAGTCTGCAACACCGTTTGGCGGGTAGGCTGCATTGCAGACTTTAATTCCAAGCTCTTTTGCTGCCACCAAATCAATGTTGTTATAACCGATAGTTCTTGTAGAGAGAAAACGCACACCATTCTCGCTGTAGCATCTTAATAAATCCCTGTCAATATTTCCCATGCCAAGCACTGTAACACCCTCATATCCCTTTACAAGATCGGCATTCTCAAGTGATGGTGTCTCATCTGAAAGCGTAACCTCTACACCACACTGAGCAGAAATCTGCTCAAATGCCTGTTTTTCATCTTCTCTTACTCCAAATGCTTGAATTTTCATAATTTTTACCTTTCTTTTTACATGTATTCGTGAACCATAACTCAACAGTATAGCATCTTTTCCTATTTGTCAAGCTTGACATCTCTCTTTATTTTTGCTATTCTATGTTGGTACTAAAACCGGATTCCGGCCGTGGACTTTTCATAAAGACTAATTAAATTAAGATATCTTTATTTTTCGCCACACAACAATACTACGTTCTCTGTGTTCCCGTATTTGTTGTGCGGTATTTTTTTGCGCAGCAAAACCAATAAATGTTTTCGTGAGAACGCTTTAAAGCAGAAAGGAGTTCTTTTTTTATGGATCAAACTTACATGAAGCAAAAACCAGTGCTGCCGCTTGTAGTTTCTATGGCACTGCCTATGACTCTGTCTATGTTTGTCAATTCTTTGTATAATATTGTTGACAGCATCTTTATCGCAAAAATAAGCGACAATGCCATGACTGCACTCTCTCTTGTTTATCCAATTCAAAACTTGATTATGGCAATCACCGTTGGCTTTGCAATTGGAACAAATGCTGTTATTTCCATCCACCTTGGTGCTGGAAATAAAAAAGAAGCCGACCGTGCTGCCTCACTTGGCACATTATTAAATGCATTTCACGGACTGCTTCTTATGATTGTCTGTCTAACCTTTATTCGACCTTTTTTGGAGCTGTTTACAACTGATCAGGACGTGATATCTTTAGGTATTCGTTATGCAAGAATCACCCTTAGTTTCTCAATTCCAATTGGAATTTCAGTATCTCTTGAAAAATTTTTCAGGCAACAGGACGCATGAAGGTTTCGATGGTTGCCATGATGGCGGGCTGTATCGGAAACATCATTCTGGATCCGATTATGATCTTTGGCATCGGACCTTTTCCAGCAATGGGAATTGAAGGTGCTGCAATTGCAACTGCCATTGGACAAATGCTGTCTCTTGTAATTTACCTTGTTTTCTGCGTTGTTCGTCCACTGCCTGTAACATTTTCTCTTTCCTGCTGCAAGCCAAGCAAGCAACTATTACTTCGCCTTTATACTGTCGGCATTCCTGCCACATTAAATTTGGCGCTTCCTTCACTGCTTGTCTCCACATTAAATGGAATTTTGGCTGCATATTCCCAGTCTTATGTGCTTGTTCTTGGTGCCTACTATAAGCTCCAGACCTTCCTTTATCTGACTGGAAATGGTGTTGTTCAGGGAATGCGTCCTTTGATTGGCTACAATTATGGTGCAGGTGAACATGCTCGTGTAAAGCAGATTTTCTTTGATTCTCTGATTCTTATATCTGGTGTCATGGTAATCGGTACTGCACTTTGTCTTGCTATTCCAAGCTCCTTGATAGGACTTTTCACCTCTAATGCAGAAACGATTCGCCTTGGTGCTTCTGCTCTTCGCATTATTAGCATCGGCTTTATCATATCCTCGATTTCTGTCACCGTTTCCGGTGCACTTGAAGGACTCGGAAAAGGTGCTCCATCACTTGTGATCTCACTGATGCGCTATATAGTTGTCATCATTCCAGCTGCGCTTATTTTAACTAGATTCTTTGATGCAAATGGTGTATGGCATGCGATGTGGTTGACTGAGTTTATTACTGCCGCTGTCGCATGTGTGCTGTATCGCAAATTTATTCATAATTGTTAATTTAAAAACTGAAAGACCAACTACTCAGAATTAATTTTGAACATTAAATTTGATTTACACATGTAATGGGCTAGGAAAAGTACCACTTTTCCTAGCCCCACCGTTTATTCAATTCCTTTTATTCTCTGAACCAAGGAACCATTCTTTTCTAAGATCAGCCAAGTAACTGCTGGAACCACGATGCAAACTAAGAAGCTTACAACTGCTGCAACCAAAATAGCTAATAGTGGGATTGAAAATGGGACTTTTCGATAGTTCATTGACTGGTAGATCACATAGGTCACACCCATTCCCACTGTTAACGTAACCATCCATACACCCCCAGCGTACAAAATGCCTTCCTTGATCAGCATCAAAAGAAGCTGCCTTGGCGTCATTCCAATGCTCTCCATGATGGAAAATTCTGTCATACGATTTTGCACATTTACTACACATGTATTGATGTAATTCATAATTCCAATGAATGCCAAAATTAGGACGATTCCCATTCCGATCTGTGGCATATAACCTTGTGCATTTTTGATTTCATCTGCCTCCTCAATTTTAGAATCCCATGAAAAATCTTTTGCATTAACATTTGCTTCTAGCAATTTTAAAATTTCTTTTTCGATATTTCTGTCATATTCTTTTGTATATTTCACGCCGATTTTTAACGTAATGCTTTCATTTGCAAAATTTTTCACCACCTGATCACTTGTGATAATTGTAGGTGGATAGCCCAAAATTGCCGTATAATAGCTCTCGTCCGTCACACCTCCTATCGTAAATGTTTGTGTCACTTGTTTGTCACTGTGCAAAGCACAGGTCACTTTACTTCCAATTAAATCCGAATTCGATAAATCCAACCCATTTCGATAAATAATGCAAGTTTTCCCTGAAAGAAACTCCTCTTTATTAATTGGCTGTTCCAAGTTTTTATTTAAAAAATCAAACTCTTGTTCATCAATTCCAATCAAAGAGGACCCAAAATTTTCAGGGTGATTTTGATATTCTTCTTTTTCCTGACTGTATGGAACCGTCAACCATTTTTCATAGAATTCTTTCATCCACATGTCAGAAAAATCTGGCTCCCATGGTACTGTAATCTCGGCAAATACCACCGGATGTACTTCTGACACTCCGTCAAGGTCTTTGATTGACGTTACGATTGATTCATCCAGAATATCCTTTCTGTCTTTTTTATGTTCTTTCGTTGCAGTGTCATTTTTGATCTCGATATCCGCATCCATATTATTTGACACAATAGTTCTTGCTGCCTGACTATCTAGCATTGTCACAATACAAAGATACACAGACAAGCTTGCTGCCAAAGAAAATAATACAATAGTAGTTCGTTTCTTATCCTTTACAAGTTGTTCCAAACAAAGTCTATTTATTACCTTAGACTTTCCTGCTCGTTTTGTTTTTTTCAGTTTTGAAGCAGATCGATACCCTAGCGCTTCTATTGGTGAGACTGCTGTTGCCATTTTAACAGGTTTTCTACTTGCAGAAAAGATCGTAAATCCAACTAGCAAAATGGTGGCGAGTAAAACAGTCGGGTGAAAACAAACCATACTAGAATCCACATAATTCTCTTTGATTCCAAGCGATTTTACCACTATTGGAATCAGAGAAAATGACACAAATACACCTAGTAGACATCCCACGATTATTCCGATAAACCCAATTATTAACATCTGTTTTTGTAGCATTTGTTTTATCTGTTTCTGTGTCATTCCGACTGTCTGAAGTAAACCATAATAGCGTACTTTTCCAGAAACTGAAAGATGTAAAATATTATAAATGAGCAAATAGGCACACAGGCAAGTAACAACAACAAGTCCAATCAATCCTGCAAGCAAGGAAACCGAATTGCCGAGACCTGCAATAAAGAAAATATTCTGCTGCTTTCCAAGATTCATACTTTCAATAAAGGCATTCTGTTCTTTTGTCGTCATAAATTTTTGCTTGAAATCAATAAAATAACGGCCAGAAGCAGCCTGTGAGAGTTTCCAGCCCGACTTATCATAAAATTCTTTTGATACATAAAATATTTTCTTTGGTCCGTATCCATCCCAAATTCCGCTAATTTTAAAATTTCCTGTCTGAATGCCATCATAAGTTCCATAGGACATCGAAAAGGTATCACCCACCTTAAGAGTTTCGTATCCACATTCCTTTAATGCTTTTTTCGTTACCATTATTTCATTGAAAGCTGTAGGATACGTTCCTTCTAGCTTTTCTCTCACAGGCGCCATCATCTGTGTCCAATAGGCATCATCCGCCCAGATCAGCCCTACATTTGGAGTAGAATCCTTATCGGTCTTCTCTACCCATCCACAACTTCCCGCTGTACCTGTCAGTGTAATATTCGGATTTTCTTCACATAGTTGCTTCTGTTCATCTGTCACCCCATATAGAATCGCATCAAACTCTGCTCCCGACATACGAATATTTTGAATTTTCTGGAGTTTAAAATAGGAATTTCCAACCGTAAATATCGTAAAAATCAGAAATGACGCAAGAACGACTGCAAAAAGCAATGTAATTGTTTTTCTCGCATTTCTCTTTAAATTGTTCCATGCCATCCTTTTTATTATTTTTTGATTTGGATTTTTCAGCATGACAATCACATCCCTTCTTTGGTATCGCTGACAATTTTTCCATCTTCAATATGTACAATACGGTCTGCAAGCTGTGCAATATCTCTGTCATGTGTAATCAAAATGATCGTTTGGCAAAATTGTTTTGCGACCATTTTTAAAAGCCCTAGCACCTCATGACTGGTCGCAGAATCTAGATTTCCAGTCGGTTCATCTGCTAAAATAATAGCTGGCTTTGTTGCAAGAGCCCTTGCGATCGCAACTCTTTGCTGTTGCCCACCAGATAATGTTCCCGGAAGCATATCTTTCTTCTCCGATATCCGCAAAAGCTTCAATATTCCATTCACATATTCTGTGTCAACTTTTCTTCCATCAAGTTCCACTGGGAGAATAACATTCTCATACACGTTAAGATCTGGAACCAAATTATAATTTTGAAAAATGAATCCAATTTTTCTTCTGCGAAAGATCGCCAACTGTTCTTTTTTCAGCTTCAAAATGCTCTTTCCCTCTATCAACACTTCCCCTTCTGTCGGTGTATCTAGCCCGCCTAACATATGCAAAAGTGTGCTCTTTCCCGACCCACTTTTTCCGATAATTGCAATAAATTCTTGATCCTTCACACAAAAATCAATACCATCCAATGCCTTTACCGTCGTATCACCCATTTGATAATACTTTTTTAAATGTTTTGTTTCTACAATATAGTTCATAGCTTTGTATCCTCCTTTGCTGTAAAACAGAATACCTCTTAAAAATCACAAACTGATCTCATTCTCGAATGATCTCATAATTGTGATAAAGGTCTCATTCGTTTTCTACTGGAAAATATAGACAAAAGCATGAACCATTTCCTATTTCTGATTGAACCTCTATATATCCGTTTTGCAGTTCGATTATTTTTCTTGCAAGATAGAGTCCAATTCCGACCCCTGGCTTGTCGTGCACTTCCGGCTCACGATAAAATCGTGTAAAAATCTCCGCCTGTCTTTCTGGCGCAATTCCTTTTCCAGTATCTAAAACACTGATTTTATAAAACAATTCCTGTTTTTGCACTTCAATATGGATGCTTCCGCCAGATTCGGTGTATTTTAGTGCATTGTCCAAAATATTATAAATTGCTTCCTCGGTCCATTTACTGTCATGAAAAAAACATATCGTTTCATCACAGTCCACATACAGATCAATCTGTTTCAACGCTGCCTGCGGTACAAGGCTTGCAATTGCACGCCGAATGGTCTCGTATATTCTTTTATTTTCTTGATGAATTTGAAGAATTCCCGTTTCCAGCCTCGACATTTTAACCATATTCTGCATCAGGAAATCTATTTTTTCCATTTGCTCCTTCATTTTGGTCAAAAAAAACGAACCATTTTCGGATAGCGTTTCCTCTTCAAGAAGTTCCATATACAGCTTCATATTGGCAATCGGTGTTCTTGTCTGATGCGACATATCGGAAATTAAGCCTTTCACGATTTCTTTTTCATGCAAACTTTCCTCTGCCTTTTTCAAAAATACAGCTTCTGCCTTTGCTAATTGTGTTCCTGTTCTTCCCCAAAGACTATCCTCAAGTTCTTCCTTTACCTTCCATTTTCTCCCTGACAAGATTGCATCCAAAGCCTCCTCCACCTGACTTGCAAACAACTCCGCTTCTTTTTGCATTTGATGCTTTTCCCATAATACAATTAACAATATTACCAATAAGATTCCTATTATTGCAATCGTCAACCAATCCATTGATATCCCATCCCGTATACATTTGAAATATATCTATGTTTTTCATCTTCAATTTTTCCTCTAAGGCGGTTCACATTTACCGCCAATGCATGTTTATCTACAAACTGACCTCCACTGTCCCACAATCGTTCCAATAGCAAATCATAAGTAAGAAGTTGACCTTGATTCAGAAGGAATTGGCGAAGCAAGCGAAACTCGGTTGGTGTAATCGCGCATTCTTGCCCCTCTACCAACACCTTTGCATTCTCTAAATCAATATACAAATATTCATCTGTAAAAATCATGCGCTTACTTAGAACTGCTCTTTTTAAAATAATATCGATTTTTTTTAGTAAAACCTTCATTGAAAATGGTTTTATCACATAATCCTCTGCTCCTGAATCATATCCTGCCAAAGCATCTTCCTCCATATCTCTGGCCGTTAAATACATAACTGGAACTTCTCTTTTTGCCTTTACCCACCGACAAAAAGAAAAGCCTTCTCCATCTGGAAGATTCACATCCAAAAGAATCAGATCAATTTGATTCCGATTAAACATTTGCTTCGCCTTCTCAATGGAAGTCACACCACAAACGGCATATCCTGACTTTTTCAAAGAATATCCAATTGACTGATTCAAATCATGATCGTCTTCTACCACCAATATCGTTTGCATCTTTTCCTCCAATCCAGTCTTTTGATGCCTGCAAGTTGCTCTGCCCATTTTGTATATTTGTTTTTGGGTAACTATTCAGAACCCCATTCGCAAAATCGCATCTTCGATGCTTCTATTTTGCTCATGTGGTTACCTCGCCATATAAAATTGCTATTCTGTCTGAATGCAAGCATTCACAGAAAGCAATTTTGCATGGCTCTGAATAGTTACATAATACCATATATTTTCCGTGGATATGGAAAAAAAAGGAACTATCTCAATTTTGTGATTCTTGATCTGAGTGACCAAAGGGACAGGTACAGTGGCCGAATTAGTGTCCCAGATGGCACACTCACATTTCTAATTGCTTTACCACCTTTTCAAGGTCATAAAATAAATCAATATATTTTTCTACAATATTTCAATGTTCTTCTAACCGCTTTTGACTATTTTTGATACTTTTATGTTACCATAGCTTCTCTCTTTTATCAAGCAGCAAGCCTAAACCGCTTGGAACTTTTTAATACTTTACGGCGCGAAAACGTATTCTCACGTAATCAATATACCAGCTACCGTCATGATATAATTTTTCTTTTGATTCTGCTTCGGCTTCTTCAATGATCTCATCTTTTAATGCTTCATCCATTCCTTCAAACGATGCCTTATCAAACATATTTACCCAGTCTTTAAAGCCATCTTCTGTTTTCTGCTTTGTTGGACGGTCAAAAAGTACCGCATATTCAACGCGAAAACCTGCTTCTTCTAAGAGTGGTGCATATTCTCCAATAGTTGGAAAATAAAAGACTCTTGGATAGACTAGGCCTCTCTTTGCAAATGCGCGCTCTAACGCAGCGTGAACGGTCTCTGCACAGCCATTTCCGCCAAACTCACATACAAGCTCACCGCCTGTCTTTAACTGTCCAGCGAGATGACACAACATATGAGGGTGCATCGAAGCATCAATCCAATGGAACACTGCATTGGAAAAGATCGCATCCAATGGTTCCTTAAGATGAAAGCTGCATGCATCGCCTTGCAAAAATGTCATATGCGGATATTGTGCTTTTGCAATTTCAAGCATCGCCTCTGATGCATCCATTCCAATTACCTTATAGCCTTTTTCCAAAAGTTTTACACTTAATGCTCCATTTCCACAGCCTAAATCAAGCACAGCAGCTCCCTTTGGACTCTTTAACAGACTGACCACATCCTCGCCATATTCATGTACAAATGAAAAATTTTCCTTATAGCCTTTTGCATCCCAGTTTATATTCATGGTACACCTCTCTTTTTGTATTTCTTTGTTTTGTTTGTGCCTTCTCCCCTTTTATTTATTATATCGCTTTTCCACATTACGGCAAGATGCAGATTTATCGAAAGTACAGCTTATGTCGAATCCTGCGTTCTATTTTTCTTGCTTTTTGGCCTTTTTTCTGGTATTACTGTAAATACGACAAGAAAGCAAAAGAAACGGAGACAAAACAAATGCGGGATATTCCAAAATTTGACTCCAGAGAAATCGGTCAGAACCTGCGCTCATTGATGAAGCAGCACGATATGACTGTAAAAGACCTTCAGAAAATATTAGGACTTTCCTGTCCGCAAACAATTTACCACTGGTTGAACGGTGATTCTGTTCCCACTATTGATAATCTCTATAATTTAAGCCATCACTTTGATATTTGCATTAATGAACTTCTTATGGGACACTGCCCGAAAGTTTGATTTTTTTGTTGCAAATCAGTAAGACTATGCTATACTTAAAAATGGCTTGTCTGTACTACAGATGGGTACTCTATTCAATACAAAAGGATTTTTTTATGAGCGCAATTTTTACAAAAGACTTTTTTACTCACATGTACCGAAGAAAAAATTTCGTTCCCCGTCTGCTTCTGGTGCTTTTCGCTGTTATCCTTATGGGGTTTTGCCTGTCCTGGCTTGTTTTATGTGACATGGGCACCGACCCTTGTACAATGATGAATCTGGCAATATCAGATAAGCTTGGTATGGCAATTGGTGACTGGCAGGCATTGATGAACATTGTTCTTCTTATTTTTGTTATCATTTTTGGCGGACGAAACTTAGGCTTTGGAACACTTGCCAACATGTTTCTTGTTGGTTACTCTCTGCAGTTTTTCTCTTGGCTTTGGGGAATTGTTCTCCCGGCTGGTGTTGTTACAGATGGCGTTTTTACTTCCATGACAGTGCGCATCTGTGTACTGTTTCCTTCGCTGATCTGCTTTATTTTCGCAGCTGCACTCTATATGGATGTTGATCTTGGAACTGCGCCGTATGATGCTGTTCCGTATATCATCTGGAACGCACTGAAAAAGAAAGCTTCTTCTATTCCATTTCGCTTTGTGCGCATGGGCTTCGACATATTTGTCGTAATAATTGCATTGATTTTTGGCGGCAAGCTTGGAGTGGTCACAGTACTCATGGCTTTTGTACTTGGACCAGTCATTGAATTTGTCGGAACTATGCTTCAAAAAGTTATCGAGATTGATGAATAAAACGTCATAAAAAATGGGTACCCACAGGTTTCATTTTCCTGTGGATACCCATTTTGTTGTATAATAATCTTTTAATTTGCCTGTCCTTCTGCCGGCATTTTCTTAAATTGCCTAAGCACAAGTATGATAGCAAGCACACCTGCAACACCATCCGAGATCGGGCCAGCAAACATGACACCTTCGATTCCAAATGCAAGCGGCAATAACAGTACAAGTGGGATCAAGAAGATGATCTGTCTTGTCATGGAAATGAAAATTCCCATCGGTGCCTTTCCGATTGAAGTGAAGAAGTTTGCTGTCAGCGGCTGAATACCATTTAAGAACGTACAGAACATGAAAATGCGGAAGTATGATACTGCAAATTGCTCATACAGCTCATCACCGCTTCCAAACAGCGCCGTAATCTGACGCGGAAATATCTGAAATCCTGCAAACGCAATGACGGCAATTATGGTTGCCACTGTTGCTGCCAAACGATACGTTTTCTTTACACGGCTGTACTGAGCTGCACCGTAGTTAAATCCAATGATTGGCTGTGCACCCTGTGAAATACCTATGACGATTGACAAGAACACCATGTTTACCTTAGAGCCGACGCCAACTACTGCAAGCGGAATATCACTTCCGTAGATAGACAGCGCACCGTAGTAACGAAGCACGTTGTTCATAACAATCTGCGTCACAAAGATTGCCAGCTGATTAAAGCAGGCAGCTGCACCAAGTGCCATAACCATCTTAAGGAAACGCGGCTTTGGCATAAAATCCTGCAGCGAAAGCTTTACTGTATGGAATTTTGGCAGATAACCAAGCACTAACATTGCTGAGAAAAACTGTCCAATAATAGTAGCCCATGCTGCACCTGCGATGCCCCACTTGAATACAAAAATGAACAGTGGGTCAAGAATCGTGTTGATGACTGCACCTGCCAGTGCGGACAGCATAGAATACGTTGGCTTTCCGTCGGCACGAATCAGATGAGTTCCGCCTGTTGTCAATACAAAGAACGGCATTCCAAGCGATGTAATTCCTACGTATGTCATTGCATAATCCATAACATACTCTGTCGCACCAAACACCGTGATCAGCGGACGAAGAAAAATTCTTGCCACAATACAAATGATCACACCGGCAATTACCAGACTTCCAAACGCGGTTCCTGCGATTTTTTTCGCATTCTCCTCATGCTTTCGTCCCATTTCAAGATTAAAATTAGATGCTCCACCGATTCCAAGCATCAGACCGACAGCTGTGGCAAGTGTTGTCAGCGGAAATGCAACATTTGTTGCCGCATTTCCATACATGCCAACGCCCTGACCGATAAAGATCTGGTCTACGATGTTATACAGTGCTGATACCAGCATACTGATGATCGACGGAACAGCAAATTTCACAAGCAGTTTGCCAAGCGGCGCACTACCAAGTGGATTTTGTCTTACTTCCATTTCTTTGCCTTTCCTGTCTTCTTATCAATATCGTTCTTTTTGAAAGTGCGCTCCTTTCCAAACAAGCCCTTTGATTTCTTCTCAGACTTGTCTGATCTTTTTCTGTCACTTCCCTTTTTTTCAAATTTCTTATCCGATTTTTTATCAGACTTTTTATCAAATGCCTTGTCAGACTTGCGCTTTCCTGGACGGTGTTCACGCATCATATCAAGAACGTCTTCGTCAGTTTGTCTGCGGCGGCGGCCTTTGCCTTCGCGCCTGTCATCATCACCGCGTCTGTCGTCTCTTCTGCCGCTTCTTCCGCCCTTTCTCTCAGCACGCTTCTTTCTCATCTCTTCGATATAATTTTCTGCTGGAATTTCTTCCATGTCATCTCCAAGATGAAGCTTTAAGAAACCTGCACAAAGCTCCATTGCCGTGATATTCTCCTCTTCAATCTTGTCCTCTACCTTCTTTTGAAGTGATGACAGATCATTATTAGAAATCACTTCCATAACCTGATCAAAGATCTGGCTTGCCTTTGCCTGTGTGATATCTGCAACAGACGGAACCATTCTAGGCTTGATCTGTGTATTGCAGATACGCTCAATATCTCGGATACGGTAGATCTCTCTTCCGACAACAAGAGTGAAGGAACGTCCCTTTCTTCCTGCACGTCCTGTACGTCCAATACGATGAACATAATACTCTACATCCTGCGGAATATCAAAGTTAAATACAGCTTCAACATCATCCACATCGAGACCTCTTGCTGCAACATCTGTTGCAATAAGAATTTCTGTCGTGCCATTTCTAAAGCTGTTCATAACCTTATCGCGCATCATCTGGCTCAAATCACCATGAAGTGCATCAGCAAAATAGCCTCTTCCCTTTAAGTTCTCGCAAAGCACATCTGCCATATGCTTTGTGTTGCAGAAAATCAAAGAACGCTTTGGATTGTAATAATCAAGCAAACGGCATACTACCTCTTCCTTGTTCTGTCTTTGTACCTCATAATAGTACTGCTTGACAAGCGGAATAGTCAGTTCCTTTCTCTCGATCTGAATCATCTGTGCATCCTTCTGGTAACGGCCAGTGATACGAAGAATCTCATCCGGCATTGTTGCTGAAAACAATGCCGTCTGATGATTCTCTGGTACACCTGCAAGGATAGTCTCAATATCCTCTACAAAGCCCATATTTAACATCTCGTCAGCTTCATCCAGCACAACCATGCGGATGCCCTCAAGCTTTAACGTATGTCTTCTCATATGATCCATAACTCTTCCCGGTGTTCCAACAACAATTGACACCTTTCCGCGAAGAGAACGGATCTGTTTTTCAATATCCTGTCCTCCGTACACCGGAAGCACTTTTACACCCGGCAGATATTTTGCGTAGCGGCGCAGCTCATCTGCTGCCTGGATGGCCAGTTCTCTGGTCGGGCAAAGCACGATTGCCTGCACGCGCTCATCTTCCGGGTCGATCATCTGAACAAGCGGAATACCAAATGCCGCTGTTTTTCCAGTTCCGGTCTGTGCCTGTCCAATGATGTCACGTCCTTCAAGCAGTGCCGGAATAGCAGACTGCTGAATTGGTGTCATCTCCTCATATCCGATCTCTGTTACGGCGCGGATAATCCTCTCATCAATTTCAGAATTCTCGTATCGAATTGCTTCCATTCTAATAACCTTTTTTGCTGCCTCTTGACAGCTAATCCTCTCTAATTAAAATATCTTACTTTGCGTTAAATACATATTTATCCAGACGATCCATTGCTTCCTTTACTAACGCATGCGGAACTGCAAGATTCATACGGATCGTATTTGGATTCATAAACGGTCTTCCGTCCTGCCATACAACGCCAACTGCAATTCCGGCACGGATCAGATCATCCATAGTCATCTCAGGATGTTCCTTAAGCCAGCCGCTGCAGTCCAAATATAGCATGTAGGTTCCCTGTGCCTTTGCCACAGAAACACCCTCAAAATGTGTTGTGATATATGTATATGCATAATCAACGTTTTGTGTCAGAACTTCGCGAAGTTCATCAACCCACTCAGCACCTTCCTTTGTATAAGCACCCATCAGTGCACTGATAGAAAGAACATTTGCACTATTGTAATGACTGCACTTTTCTGCTTCCATCAAACGGTCACGCAGATAGCTATTATATACAATGTGGTAGGATCCTACAAGACCTGCCAGATTAAATGTCTTTGACGGCGCGTAGAAAGCAAAGGTATGTTCATGAGCATACTCATTCACGCTTTGTGTCGGGATATGCTTATGACCCTCTAAGGTCAGATCAGACCAGATCTCATCTGAAATGACAAGACACTTATTCTTTTCATAAACTTCCATTGCCTTCTCAATCTCTTCACGCTCCCATACACGGCCACACGGGTTGTGAGGAGTGCAAAAGATTGCCAGATGAATATGATTTTCCTTAAGCTTCTTATCCATATCCTCATAATCCATGCGCCATACACCCTGCTCGTCCTTCTTTAATGGACTGTAAACGATCTTTCGTCCCATGTTAGTTATGGTTCCGATAAATCCAATGTATGCTGGTGAATGAAGAAGAATTGCCTCACCTGGTGCTGTAAATGCCTGCAATACAGAAGACACACCGCCAAGCACACCATTTTCATAGTCAATAGCTTCCTTTGGAATATCTGTTACACCATTTCTAGTTTTCTGCCACTCTATAATAGATTCACTATAAGCATCCTTGATATCAAAATAGCCGAAAACCGGATGTGCCAGACGATTCTGTATTGCCTCAATAACGCTCGGTGCTGTTGCATAATTCATATCTGCAACCCACATCGGAATCTTAGAAAAACCTTCTTTAATTGTAGCATTGTCAAAAGGAATCTTGCTGACTGCAATTGCTCCTGTTCCTTCGCGGTTTAAAATTGTTGTAAAATCATACTTCATGCTCATCTTTTTGTCTCTCCATTCTTTCTCTTTTTTCCTCAAATAATCCCAATTTGCACATTCCCTGCTTTTTTACTCAAAAGCCCCTCATGTTTTTTGCCTACAGCTTACTCAAATCTTGGGCGCATCGTTTCTTTCATTACGCGAAGCACGTTGCCTGATGCAATCTTGTCAATCTGGCGCGGTGTGATTCCTGCTTTTTCAAGCGCTTCAAATAAAAGTGCAAGCTGTCCTGGCTCTCCGACCTCGAGATTTCCCCCGATACCATCGAAATCGGTGCCAATGCCAACGCAGTCCTCTCCGCCAATTTCGATAAAGTGTTTTACATGACGCACCATATCGCTTATGCGGCTTGTATTGTTTCCCTGCGTATCATCCAGAAATGCCGGTGCAAAATTAATTCCTGAAACTCCGCCTTTTTGGGCAAGCAGACGGATCATATCATCCGTCAAATTTCTTGGATGCGCTGCAAGTGCGCGGCAGTCTGAATGAGTTGCAACAAATGGCTTTTTTGAAATCTTTGCGACATCATAAAAGCCTCCGTCTGACAGATGAGATACATCTACCAAAATGCCAAGTTCATTCATGGCTTCTATGGCTTCCTTACCAAATGCGCTAAGACCCTTAGACATAATCTTTGGATCACGCGAATTTGGCGCACCAAAGCAGTTTTCAAAGTTCCATGTAAGCGCAATTGCGCGTACACCAGTCTTTGCCAACTGTTCAAGACGGTCAAAGCTGCCGTTTACCATACGGCCATCCTCAACTGTAAGCACACCAGAGATCAGGCCCTGCTCCTTATTTTTCATCACGTCGTCAAAACAATATGCCTGACGAATAACATCCTTGTGAGCCGCAAAGGAATCCTTCATCAGACTGACAGCCTTTGAAAACAATTCCTCATCCGGCGGCATCTCTGGACGACCCGCCTTTAATCGTTTTTCGCGCTCCTGTGGTGTGAGCATTTCTGGACGTGGTGGAAAAAATACAGCAAAGAACTGGCACAGCACATTTGCCTCTGCCATTCTTTTGATGTCCAGCATGGCATCTGGCATGTCATATATGTCATTTACGCCTTTTCCCAAGCCGTGAAGCAATGTGTCACAATGCATATCCGCATATTGGTAATGTAAGCTCATATTAAACCTGCCTTTCTTTTATGTTGCCCGGTAGTTAATTATTTATTTACTCTTCCGCAGCACTTCTTATATTTCTTGCCGCTTCCGCACGGACAAAGATCATTTGGATAGATCTTCTTTCCGCCGATGCGGTTTTTTACGATTGGCATAGAAGAAGTTACAATCTCTGAAGCGTTTGCAATCTTCTTCTGACGTGATGGATCTGCCTTCTGTGCCTCTACGGTTGTAAAGCCTCTTGTCTCTGGCATTCTTGTATTATTATACATATCCATCATAACTGTGATGAAATCGCTCATCAGCTCCTCATTTTCCTCTGTCAGTCCAAAGCGCTCCATCTCAGCAAAGATGTCTTTTGGCATTGCACCATGGCGCATGATTAATTGGATATGAGAACCGATCACTGCTGCCTCGTTTTCCGGACGGCCAAGACGAACCTGAATGAAACGGCAGAATGCAGCGTAAGATGGTGTCTTTTCTACATAGTACGGATCTGCATAGCGAAGCAGTTCGCTCTTTGCCGGAATGTAATAGCTCATTGCACCCTGACGCTCTAAAAGCTGATGATAATCAACAACCTCACCTTCCTTCTTTGTGCGATACTCCTCGCTTAAAATATATCCGCCCTCAAAAAAGTACATCTGCTGTCCGCGAACTGCTTCACGATCCTTTAACCAGCTCTCAAGCTCTGGTCTTTTTGCATTCATTCCTGTCTGACCATTTAAGATAGACAAGAATGTTGTGATATCAATTGCACGATACAGGTTTACACATGACATCAGATACTCATCCATCACATCAATGCGTGCTCTCTTTGCTGCATACTCACTATCTGATTTAATCTCATTATATACTGCAGCAGTTTCAGATGGTACTACAACAACACCATCACCTGTTACAAATACAACTGGAAGATTTCTCCAATAGTAGAAGCGGCCAGACTCCTCTGCAATGACAACGTCTTCTGCCATTGCAAGCTCTAATTCCTCAATCTCCTGCTTTCCTGCTGCAAGAAGCCATGCAGTAAGAAGCTCCTTATCTAACAGCTTTGCAGACAAAGCATCGATAATTTCCTGCTTCTTCGCCTTGGATAATACTTTTACCTCAAGTACCTGTGTCATCTGCTTTAACTCTGCAATGGTGTGCTTTCCAAGCACCTCTGCCAATGTATATACCTTGTTTTCACTCTGGTTCTTCATAATACTTTAACTCCATTCGATTTTTTACTTTTGTCGCTCAGCGAAAAATCATACCGCTTGCGCGCTCCTCTAACTCGCACACGGTAAGCACCTGCCCTTTTACGTGGAAACGCACGTCAAATCCAGCGAAGTCTACGCCGTAACGTCTTGTCTCATCACGCTGGTAGGCTGGGCGTGGATCCTGCTTTAACACATAGATCACTGCCTCCCTCTTCTCCTCTGGAAAATGTGCCAGAAGATGAGCTGGGAATGAAACTTCAAGCTCATAATCCTTCACAGCATCAGAAAAGCCGCCCTTTGCGTCTGGGTGACTGTCCGTAAACGGGATATACGGCTTGATATCGTAGATTGGTGTCTGATCCATAAGATCGACGCCTGCTACATAGAGCATCGGTCCATTCTTCTCATCGAGGACAACTCGCTCTAATTTTACACAGGAAAGACCAATATCGTTTGGACGAAACGGAGATCTCGTTGCAAAAACTCCCATTCTCTTGTTGCCGCCAAGTCTCGGTGGCTTTACGGTAGCCGACCAGCCCTGCCTGTGATTCTCACTAAATGACCACAAAAGCCAGATGTAGCTGTACCCGTCCAATCCGTACACACCTTGAGGATTGCGATACTTCGGCTCAAATGTAATGACTCCCTTTAAAGACTCTACGAGTCCGCTCTGTCTGGGTATTCCGAATTTCGTTGGAAAATCGGTCTGTATTTTTGCAATAATCTCCATCTACTTTATTCCTCACTGATAACCACGAATTGCTCCATGATGATACAACTCTGGTATTCTATCAATTATCCTGCAATTTTATCTCTACCAAAAATAAGCTGCCGCAGAAAACGGCAGCTTACTTTATTATATGGCGAAAGTATGGTTTTTGTCAATCGGTTTCGCTAGTTAAATACTCTCCAGTTGTACAAAAGAAACAAGCCCAGAATTCCTCCAAACATATAGATTACAGGTTCGCTTTTCTTCATTTCCACACACTTTGTTCCCGCATTACGAAATATAAGCGAAAATACCTTCCAACAGCAATATCCAACCAAAGCTCCCAGTGTATTCATCAGTAAATCATCAATGTCTGTTGTCCTTATATTGAATAGCTGACAGATTTCTATTGCCAACGACATCAAAAATCCCATCAATACTACTTTTTTTGCATTTCTGAAATTTTCCCAAATAAGCGGCAATAAAAATCCGAGCGGCATAAACATAATAATATTTAAGATATATGTCATTGCACCTTCGGAAGAAAATGGAATCAAATTAATACTGTTATCCAGCTTACCATAAGTAATCAGATCCCAAATTGTTCCAATTCCTGCGGCTTCCTGCACTGCAAGATACCCATAAAACATATAAATATAAATCCAGATAATATGTCGTGTCTTGTACGCTTTATCTGCTATCATTCCTTTATTCCAAATCAGCCATACCGTTCCCGGCAATAAAAAACAAACCAGTGAATATATATAATATTGCATTCTCATTTCCTCCTGTTTGCTTTTTATTATATTGTTTTACTAATTAAGACTCAATGCGGTAACGGATTAAGATTTCATTAAGAAAAGAACAATAAAAAAAGACTCCCCGATAGATGCCTAATGCAGATATCTATCGGGGAGTTCCGTAAAAATATTGAAAATCCAATACACCAGAAAGTAAATTTGGTTGCACCTCAAACTTTCGGTTTCCACTACTTTCTGGGAGCGTACTCCTTAAGCATGAATACCGCGGTTCTCGTCACCTTTCTCATTGGTTCCGAACTCGTAATCGTTGCCTGGAAGAATTGCATTCATAACAATACCTGCGATTGCTGCAATTGCAAGACCAGTCAGCGTAATAGAAGCTCCACCGATTGTGAATGTAAGTCCACTTGAAAATCCCAGTCCACTTACTAAAATCACAGCTGCAATAATCAAATTTCTTGACTTTGTAAGGTCAACCTGATTTTCTACAACATTTCTGATACCGATTGCAGAAATCATTCCATACAGCATAAATGAAACTCCACCGATAATCGCAGACGGGATAGATGCAATTATCTCTGATACCTTCGGAATAAAGCTTAAGATTACTGCAAAAATAGCTGCAATACGGATAACGCGCGGATCATATACCTTTGAAAGCTCCAGTACACCAGTGTTCTCACCATAGGTTGTGTTAGCCGGACCTCCTACAAGTGCAGAAAGAGATGTTGCAAGACCATCTCCTATAAGAGTGCGGTGCAGACCTGGATCTTCGATAAAGTTTTCTCCAACAGTTGCAGAAATAGCAGACATATCACCGATATGCTCCATCATTGATGCAATTGCAATAGGTGCCATAACCAGAATCGCAGTCAAATCAAACTTGCACATCTGAAATGGCGGCAGACCTACCCATGAAGCCTTAGATACCTCAGTGAAAGTTAAAATAGCAGATCCGTCTGGATTTTTTACGCCAAATGCGTTTAAAATCAGCGCAAATACATAGGAACCTACAACACCTAGAAGAATCGGAATGATCTTAATCATTCCCTTGCCCCAAATGTTGGCAATGATAATAATTGCAAGTGCAACAATTGCTAAAAGCCAGTTCTGTGATGCGTTAGTAACAGCACTTCCTGCCAGTGAAAGACCAATTAAAATGATCATTGGTCCTGTCACAACAGGCGGCAAAAATCTCATTACTTTTTTTACACCGACGATCTTTACAATCAGTGCCAGAATTAAATATAAAAGTCCTGCAACAACAATTCCTCCACACGCATACGGAAGCTTCTCACCCATCGTCATGTCAGCAAAAATGCCTGTATCAAGCGCTGCAACAGCTGAAAATCCACCTAAAAATGCAAATGACGAACCTAAAAATGCAGGAACCTTCATTTTGGAGCACAGATGGAAAAATAATGTTCCAAGACCTGCACAGATCAGCGTTACCTGAACTGAAAGTCCCTCTCCCTCAAAATAAACATTTGTCAGGATCGGAACAAGAATCGTTGCTCCAAACATTGCAAACATGTGCTGTATTCCAAGCAGCAGCATTTTCGGGATTCCGAGCGTTCTGGCGTCTCTGATTCCTGTAGTTTTTTGTGATTGCTCACTCATATCAAGTACCTTCTTCCAATTTATTTAGCTAAGGACTCCTCGAACGCATCGAGCTCGGCACTAGCCTGCTCCCATACTTCCATCAGTCCATTGAGTTCCTCTTCTTTAGCGTCGACCTTCTTTTGTGCCTCCTGCAGCTTACTGTAGCTTGCTGCAATTGCAGGATCATTTAATTCGTCCTGCAGCTTTGAAAGTGCCTCCTCACAAGCTTCAACTGCTGCCTCGGCCTTTTTGACCTTTGCAGATAAACGTGAGCGCTCCTTTCCTGGATTAGCATAAAGAGTCTTTGGTGACGCAGATGCAGCTGTCTTATTTTTTTCCTGCTCTATAGCAAGCTTTGCTGCCGGTGAAACAGCTGCATATTTGCCAAAGCTTACCTGATCGTCCTTGTCAGCTGTCGCCTCCTCGTACTGCTCATAGCCAAACGGATAATATGTCGTTACACCGCCGTCAAAGCTTAAAATCTTATCTGCCACCTGACGAACAAAATAACGGTCATGGGATACGAATACAAGTGTTCCCTGATAACCCTTTAGCATCTGCTCTAGTGCTTCTTTTCCGACAATATCCATATGGTTTGTCGGCTCATCGAGGATCAAAAGATTTGGTTTTTTCTTTAAGATCTTACAAAGTGCCAGTCTCACGCGCTCTCCTCCGGAAAGCATGCTGACCTGCTTAAACACATCATCACCAGTAAAAAGGAATGCACCAAGAGCATTTCGCACTTCTGTCTGCGTCAGGTTCGGATATTCTGCCCAGTAGTCATCCATGACGGTGGCATCACTAGTATAATGTGCCATCTGCTGATCGAAATATCCAATCTGCACACGAATGCCATACTGATACTCGCCGCCAAGAGGCTGAATCATCCCCATCATTGTCTTTAAAAACGTAGACTTACCAAGGCCATTTCCTCCAACAATACCAAGCTTTTGACCTCTCTCAAGTGTAAGATTCACCTCTGAAAGAACACGGTCATATCCAATCTGAAGATTTCTGGCAGTAAATACTTCCTTTCCTGTCTCAACCTCAGGCTGGAAATTAGCATGAAATGCCTTTAAATCATAGCGCTGCGGCGGTGCAATCTTTTCCATATGCTCAATCTGTTTTAGCTTTGAGCGTGTCATTGCAACCTTTGTAGGCTTATTTTTAAATTTTTCTACAATCTCCATCAGACGCGCAATTTCCTTTTGCTGTGCCTGATAATCCTTTTCCTGCTTATCCCAGGCTGCTTTTTTCTGCTCCACAAAGGAGGTATAATTTCCACTGTAGCGATGTGTGATTCCATACTCAATCTCATATACTGTATCGACAATACGATCCAAAAATAATCTATCATGAGATACGATAACAACAGCCCTATTATACGCCTTTAAATAATTCTCAAGCCATTCAATTGTCTCGATATCAAGGTGGTTAGTCGGCTCGTCCAAAAGAAGAATATCAGGCTTTGAAAGAAGCATCTTGATAAATCCAAGCTTTGTCTGCTGTCCACCTGAAAATTCTCTAAGCGGCTTTTTCTTGTCAGCTTCAGTAAAACCAAATTTGCGAAGCATTGTCTCATACTCTTTTTCATAGTAGTAGCCGCCCATATCAGTAAACTGCTCCTGCATCTGGGTATAGATTCTGATATTTAACTCAGATGGATCTGATTCCATGATCTGGCGCTGTGCTTCTAGCTCACGCTGCTTTTCGCGGTACGGCTCAAACACCTTTCGCACCTCAGTCTCCATAGAAATTGTCTCATCTGCAAACGCGATCTGCTTTAAATAACCGATCACCGGATTTCCGCTCTTTGCGATATAAATATCCTCATCGCTGTCTCGCTTCTCAAGTGCAACCTCACCCTCAATCAGCTTTAAAAGAGTTGTCTTTCCGCAGCCGTTTCTTCCAACGACGGCAATTTTCTGTCCGGCGTTGATTTCAAAATTAATATTCGTTAAGATGGTGTTCGCCCCATAGGAGACGGCACCATGATTAATCATGTATAACATTGCAAAACCTTTCCTGCACAACGTCTGTTTTTATTATTGGCGGATTCTAAGAATGGTCAATGAATATGGCTCAAACGTGCGCGTAAATGTGCCGTCTGGAATAGTTTCCTCGCTCACAGCCGGAACGACACATTTTTTATTCTCCATTGTATTTTCATCAGACAATGCTGCAGCCATCTTCTCTACAAGCACGTTATGTGTACCATTTACACCATCAAGTGCAAGCTGCGCTGTCTGTGAATTTCCAGTAATGTTTACCGCCTTTACAATCACATCACCAGTTGCCTCATCAAGCGCTGCAGATACATACAGTGGCTTTGGCACAGGAATCTTGTCAATTGTATCAAGGTATTCCTCGCCATCCACATATATCTTCATCGTGCGATCCTTTACAACAAGCATCAGCTCATACTCATGATCCTTCTCTGCCGAGAACATTGCCTCACTTAAGCATGCTCCCCTGCCGTTTTTAAAATGCTCCATGCTTATATCCAGATTCTGCCAGCCGCCAAGCGTCCAGAGCATATGATCAGATGCTTCTCCAAGATAAACAAGAAAGCCCTTTTTGCCCTCTGTCTCTTTTGCTTTCATAGTAAGCGTATAATTTGTCCAATCCTTTGGAATTACACCAACCTCGACTGCATTTTCATAAGAAACAGCACGATTTTCACTCTCAGTTCCGCATACACAATCTGTAAAACGATGCAGCTTTCCTGTATCATGATTTTTCACTGTCACCTCAAAAAACACACCCTGTCCTTCGTTGACTAACAAACGAATTGGACCGCTGATAGTCTTTGCGCTTTCGCGGATTTTTTGTTCTGCCAAAAGGCGCGCTGTCTGCTCAAGTTCTGGCTCTGTAACAGTAAAATCTAAGCGATGAGTTCCCTGATGGCGCATAAACATACTCTGAACATAATAATTAACAGAGCCATACACCTGATGATTATCAAACCATATCATATCAGGACGCCAATTTACATAGTCCACATTTGCAAACATCGGAGCATAGCATGCCAGTCCAACTGCATGCACATTTTTCTCAAGTCCTGTCATAAAAGCAGCCTCAGCAAGACCATTCTCCCACTGATTGCCCCATGATGCATACTCACCCAAAAATACCTTGGGATCAGATGATAGGAAATTATCATAGCGATCTACATTTGCTATCATCCAGTCGGTATTCATATAGTAATGCTCATCGATCAGATCACAACCGCATTCTCTTGCACTTGCCCATCCGCGCTCATACTCACCGCCTGCGGCAAATGGACTTGCTGAACCAATCAGCTTAATATCAGGATATTTTTCACGGATTGCCTTATGAAAATATGGATAGCGCTCGGTAAAGCCCTCGCCAACCTCCTCATTTCCAATTGCCAGATAATGTAAGCCAAATGGCTTTGGATGACCCATATCGGCACGCTTCTTTCCCCAAACAGTTGTCTCATCGCCATTTGCAAACTCAATAAGATCAAGTGCATCGTCAATCCAAGGACCAAGTTCATCAAGTGGAACCTTTCTTTGATGATGCGGATCGTATGCTGCCGGAAGTACTGGAAGCGGCTCTGCACCTATATCCTCTGCCAGCTGGAAATATTCATAATAGCCAAGACCAAGTGTCTGATTATATCCCCAGTTATTTCGTCTCGCCGGGCGCTCCTCAACAGGTCCAATCGTATTTTTCCAGCGATACATTGAATCTCTTGCATTCTCATCAAGCTGTCCGTCATGTACAAGACAGCCTCCCGGAAAACGTATGAACTTCGGATGCATTGCTTCGAGCATCTCGCACAGATCTTTTCTCAGACCATTTGGGCGGTTCTTATATGTGTGCGCTGGAAATAGTGATACAAAATCCACTTCCACACTGCCCGGTGTCATGCAGACAAGCGCCAGATTTGCATCTGTGCAACTTGTGCCTTCTGCAATTTTAAGATCTGCCGTATACTTTTTCCAATCAGAAGCATCTGCTGTAAGCTCACATGATGCATAGATTTGTCCTTCTTTTCCAATCAGACAGGCCTTAACTGTCACTGACTCGTCTATTTTTCTTAAATAGCAGGAAAAATGATATGTTTCCCCACCTTCAAGTGCAATTCCACTGTTAAAGCCAAGGTTTTTTACACCTGCTGCTGCCGAATTTGCGTTATACGAAGATAGTGTGGGTTCTTCTTCGTATAAGGACTCTCTGTCAGAATGGTAAGTGAAACATCAGCTGCGTCTGTCTGTCCATTTTTTTCATCTAACTGACAAGGCATCCATGCATACAGTGCATGATACTTTTTATTGTCAATCGGATCAAATTCAAATGCACGGTTCTGGATCAGCTCTGCATAAAGTCCGCCATCTGCCGCATGATTAATGTCTTCAAAAAAAATGCCAAAGAGATCGCCTGTTGCTTCTCTTTTTTCCTTTGTGTTAATCTGAAATGTCTGCATGGCTCACTATTTCCTTTCCTTATAATAGACTTAATAAACCATACCACATTCTCACGAAAGCATCAACATTTTTAATTAAATTTGTGCAAAAAAGGCAGTTTCAGGAAATATTCCCAAAACTGCCTTTTTCATTATTTTTTATCTGTAGTAATCAAAAATTAGTTTGCTGCGCTTGCGCTCTCAGCCTCAGAAGATGCCTCCTCAGATGCTGCCTCGCTGGAAGCTTCCTCAGACTTAGCCTCAGTCTTAGCCTCAGTTGCCTTCTCGGTAGCCTTTTCAGTTGCCTTCTCGGTAGCCTTCTCAGTCTTAGCTTCGGTCTTAGCCTCAGTCTGTACCTCTGCCTTTGTGCTAGCTGCGGTAGTAGTCTTCTTATCAGCGCTTCCGCATCCAGTCATCATTGCTGCTGCCATAGCGATTACTGCGATAGATGTAATAAACTTTCTCATGATTTTTGTTCCTCCTATTTATAACTATTAAATATGCTTAACAGTTAATGTCATTTGCTGCAAAAGTGATCTCCTCTTACCACTTCTGCTGACAATTGCTATACTAGTCCTTTTTTTTAATAGTGTCAATAGGTAATGTAAAATTTTTGAGAAATTTAAGTAAGCCTTAAAGATTTAATGCCATTATTGTCCAGATATTGTTGGCTGGTTAGCCTGTTGTGCAAGTGAATTGAGTATAATTTCCTCTTGTGTCTGCTCATCAGTCAGCTTCATTGCATGAGTTTTTTTATCTACACTTACAGTAAAGGTACGAACCTGGTCAATATTTGCCTCATCCATTCCCTTCCACTCCATCGTAAAGGTACCATCATCCTCACCCGGCTTGCAGCTGTAGCGAAAATGAGTCTCAATTCCTGCATCTGGTGATACAAGTGACTTAACAGTTAAGATTCTGCTGTAGTTATCAAACTGATATGAAGCACTTTCTGTTGTCCAGATATCTGTGATTGATTCTGAAGCTCACGCTCCTCTACGCTCTCATATACATTTATGTAGCGTCCATCTGTAATCTTTTCACTAGAGCGAACCTGCGCTGCAATTCCATAGTCATTGTCAGATTCACTAAGAAGTACAGTCACAGCACCATCCATCATGCCTGTTGGAGCATCATAGGAATCAAAGAAGGAATAGCCGCTTCCATTTTGTCCCTTTGGAAGATAGCCCTTTGTAAGTGTTTCTGCAAATGAAACTTCATTAATGTAATACCATCCATCTGCATAATAAACATCCTCAACACCTGTATTTGCCGGACAATAATCCTGCATCCAGATACCTGTAAGATTCAAAATAGCTCTTCTTGTGCTAAGCTCTGGTATGCGAATCCATCCTTCTTGAGCCTGTTCTGACACAATGCCAAGCATGCTGGCTGCCTCACCGCCTGCCTTTGCACTAACTCCAAGACGTCCAATGATGCCAGAATACAGAGTGTTGTTTGCCTCTGATGCATTAAAATCTGGAACAAGCTTACAGATCATCTGTAAAAACGCTGCCTTTTGCTCATCATTTACAGCACCGCCTGTAAATGTAAGTGCTCCAAGGCCGCTGCCCCAATCAGCTACCCATCCAGAAGCCAGCTTACTCATATATGTTGTACGGCTAAATGCACACACAATTGATGGTGATGATCCATCTGCAAATGCCTGACTTCCCATTTTTCTAACATCTGCCGGAATAGTAAGTGATGTAAGACGCATACAGCCGGCAAATGCACGGCTTCCTATTGTACGAAGAGCTGGTGGAAGCACAAGTCCCTCGCCAACGCCACTTCCCTCAAATGCATTGTCGCAGATCGTAAGAAGTGACTGTGCAAAATCAACTGTCTGAAGTGATACGTCATTTTGGAATGCTGCCGCACCAATGTAGCGAATCCCCTCTGGGATCGATACATTCTTCAACTCTGTACAGTTGCGGAAGGTACGCTCTCTTATAGCCTGAATCGCCGCCGGCACCTGCGCATAGACTAACTTTGTACAATCAGCAAATGCTCCTGCTCCAAGATAAGTTACGCTCTGCGGCAAGTTAGCAGTTACAATACCAGAGCCTGTAAAGCTCTCTGCGCCAACTGCTGTCAGCGTCTGCGGAAATGTAAATGAAGAAAGTGCAGATGTTTCTGCAAATGCACGGCTTCCAATTGACGTAAGCGCACTCGAAGCCTGTACTGTTGTGAGTGAACTGCAGTTTTCAAATAAGCCAGAACTAATTCTTGTAATTGCCTGCGGCAATGTTGCAGATGTAAGGCTTGTGCAGCCAGAAAATGCACTTGCACCAAGATATGTTACATTCTGCGGAACCAAAATTGAAGAAAGTGCGCTGCAATTTTGGAATGCGCCGCCCTCAATAAATGTCATGCTCTTTGGAAGTGTAATCTGTTTTAATGCAGTACAATTTTGGAATGCACCATAGCGAATCGTCGTAAGTGTTGATGGCAACTGTACTTTCTGAACTGGCGTATTAGCAAATGCAAGTGTACAGATCGTTGTAGTTTCTCCCTGAACAATAACATCTGTATAAGGAATAATCTGTGTTGCCACACCTGATTTTGCCAACTCGGCTGCATCTTTGTCCCTTAAAGATCCAGTCGGCTGCTCTGACTGCACGATAATCTCAGCCGGCACACGATACAGCAAATCATTGATGTAAATCATCTCATGCTTTCGATCTTCATACCATTTTGTTCCGTCAAATGCGTTTGCCACAATATCTCGCACACTCTTTGGAATCTCAATCTGACTTAAAGCACTGCAATTTTTAAATGCATTCGATCCAATATAACTTACACCATCCGGCACAACTATAGCTGCCAGATTAACACGATTAATAAAAGCTTCCTCAGCAATAACAGTTGTTCCCTGCCTGATAGAAACAGTTACCGCATCGCTCTGACAGCGATAGAGGATACTGTTAATATATACAAGCTCTCCAGTCAGTGTTGAATCATATGGTGTGCCCTCAAACAAATTGGCACCTACCTGCGTAACGCTTGTCGGAATCTTTACGCGAACAAGAGCGCTGCATCCTGCAAATGCTTCTCTTCCTATATAAGTAACGCCCTCTGGAATCACCACGTCAGTAATCATGGTCTGTCCGCGAAATGCACCTGCTGCTATGGAAGTAACTTTTGCACCGCCATAAGTTTCTGGAATCTCAACAACACTTCTTGAACCGTCAAATCCTGTAATGCTGACAGTCTGTCCATCCTCGCTAAAGCTGAATGTCAGTCCCTTTGTATCTTCATTAGGTGCCTGCTCAGACCACTCTGGTTCTTCCGTTGTCGTCTCCTCTGGTGTAGTTTCTTCTGTAGTTTCCTCGGTAGTTTCCTTTGTACTCTCTTCCTCACTAGTTTTTTCCTCGGTGCTAGCCTCTGCACTACTTTGTGGTGTGCTTTCCTGCGTAGAAGATTCTTCCTGTGATGATGTCGGTGTTATACTTTCACTAGGTGTCTGGGAGGACGTTTCCGGTACACTTTCTGATGAGCTTTCAGTTGGTACCTGCAAGGACGTCTCTGGAACACTCTCTGTCGGTGCTTCTATAGTAGTCTCTGGTATAGTCGCTAAAGCCTCTGATGTCGGACTCTCCAATATAGTCTGCTCTTCTATTGTCTGTGTCTGCGTTTCCTGTTTAATAATTTCAGTATTTTCCTCTGCAAATGAATACTGCGGTATGTAAGAAACGGTCATCGCAGCAGCCATCGTCCATACGGACGCTTTCTTCTTCCATGATCTTTTCATAGTGCTCCCTTCCTTTCTCTTAAACAAAAAGAGCCGGTTTTTAACCGGCTCCCATAAATACTCCGGTAATAACTCTTTTCTAAGTTTATATTACCAGATATTATGTCAAATAAGTACTTTCAATGTCCTTACATCTCTTAAGAATCTCTTACGATGCCTTATCAAACTGGCTGTTGTACAGATCAGCGTAAAAGCCCTTCTTTGCCAAAAGCTCTTCGTGCGTTCCGCTTTCAATTACATCTCCATCCTTTAACACAAGGATAAGATCGGCATTTTTGATTGTGGAAAGACGATGTGCAATAACAAAAGAAGTACGATTCTTCATCAGCTCGTCCATTGCATTTTGTATTTGAAGTTCTGTTCTTGTATCGACAGAGCTTGTTGCCTCATCTAGAATTAGCATAGGCTTATCAGCAATCATTGCACGGGCAATTGTTAACTGCTGCTTCTGACCTTGTGACAGATTAACCTGATCGTTAAGCACTGTATCATAGCCATGCTGCAGCGTTCTTACAAAATGGTCAAGACCAACGGCGCGGCATGCCTCCTTCATACGCTCATCAGAGACATTTGGCGTACAATATACAAGATTTTCTCTAACGGTACCCTCAAACAGCCATGTATCCTGAAGAACCATACAAAACTGAGAATGCACCATTTCACGTTTTACTTGATTAGTCGGAATGCCATCAATGCAGATTTTTCCGCCCTGAATTTCATAAAAACGCATAAGCAGATTGACAAGTGTTGTCTTTCCTGCTCCCGTCGGACCGACAATGGCAATTTTTTGTCCTGCCTTTGCCTTTGCAGAAAAATCATGAATAATCACGCGATCTTCATCATAGCCAAACTTTACATGCTCAAATGATACGTCACCCTTTACATCGTCAAGCGTCTTTGTCTTATTGCTCTCGTCATCCATCTCCTTTGCCTCAAGAAACTCAAAGACACGCTCACCTGCTGCTGCCGCTGACTGTAAAGACTGTGCCGCCTGTGCGATCTGAGATAATGGCTGTGTAAAATAGCGCACATACATCATAAATGCAACGATTACTTCAAAGCCAATAGTTCCCTTCATAGTCAGCACTGCACCTGCCACACAGACTGCCACATAGCCTAAGTTTCCGATAAATGTCATAATAGGCGGCATGAGTCCGGCAAGGCACTGTGCACGAAATGCACTTTCTCTTAAATTATTGTTCATGCGCTCAAATTCAGCTGCTGCCTGCGCTTCTCCATTATATGCCTTTACAACTGTATGACCTGTGTAAATTTCCTCAATGTGACCGTTGATCTCACCAAGACAGCGCTGCTGGCGCACGAAATATTTACTGGAATGCTTTGCAATAACTGTCATAAGAACAAAGCCAATCAATGTTGCCACGATTGCAGTAATTGTCATGATCACATCTGTTTTAAACATCATAAAAAGTGAACCGACAAAAAGCGTAACTGCGGAGACAAGATTTCCTATGCTTTGGTTCATAGACTGTGATATCGTATCAACATCATTTGTGACACGTGAGAGGATATCACCTGTCGTAGAGCGGCTGTAATAGCTCATCGGCAGACGGTTAATTTTTCCTGAAATATCACCTCTAAGCTTTTTTGAAATATTTTGTGTCACTGTTGCCATAATCCACTGCTGACCAAATGACAGCAAAGCACCGCACACATAAAATGCAATTAATGTAAATCCAATCTTAGAAACAGCGTCCATATCAACGCCTGTTACAAGACCTTTTCCAATTTCCTTTGTCATCTCTGACAGCTTATCTGGTCCAAGAAGCGTCAAAACCGTGCCTCCTGCAGCACAGATAAGTGCAATGATCACAACTGGAAGATAGCTTTTGCAATACGAAATCAGCTTTGACCATGTTCCCTTAAAATCAGATGCCTTCTCAGCAGGACCTCTTCCCATGCCAGGTCCACGCATGCCGCCTCTTCTGCCCGGGCGGTTCTGTCCAGGGGTATATTCTTTATTTTCCATTATGCAAGCTCCTCCTTTGACAGCTGTGAATATGCGATCTGACGGTATACCTCGCAAGTTTCCATCAGCTCATTGTGCTTGCCCATTCCGGCAATCTTTCCATCATCAAGCACAATAATCTTGTCCGCATCGCGTATAGTACCAATTCGCTGTGCCACAATGAAACGCGTTGCATCTGCACAAGTTTTTCTTAATGTATCGCGAAGAACACGATCTGTCTTGTAGTCAAGTGCTGAAAATGAATCATCAAAAATTAAAATCTCCGGGTGACGGCATATCGCACGTGCAATTGACAGACGCTGCTTTTGTCCTCCTGAGAAATTAGATCCTCCCTGTGCCACAAAAGCATCTACGCCGCCATCTGTCTTATCAACAAACTCTTTTGCCTGCGCAGTCTCAATTGCCTGCTTAACAACATCATCAGTAAAGCCTTTTGTACCATTATCTCCATATGCAACGTTGCTTTTAATGCTTCCTGTAAATAAAACAGCCTTCTGTGAAACATATCCAATCTTATTTCTAAGTGCCTTCTGTGTATATTCCTTTACGTTAACGCCATCGACAAGCACCTCTCCCTTTGTCGCATCGTAAAAACGCGGAATCATGTTGATCACAGTACTCTTTCCACAGCCGGTTGAACCAATAAAGGCAATTGTCTCACCCTTATGAGCAGTAAAGGAAATGTCCTCAATGACATCCTTCTCTGCATCTGGATAACAAAAAGATACATTGCGAAACTCAACTTCACCCTTTTTGCCGTCAATTCCATTCTCTTTTATGCCATCCTTAATCGAAAGCGGCATATCAAGCACTTCATTAATACGCTTTGCTGATACGCTTGCACGCGGAAGAAGCACGAAAATCATGACAAGCATCATAAAGGACATAACGACCTGCATAGCATACTGAGTAAATACGATCATATCCGAGAAGATAGTCAGCTTATCAAACATCTGAGCATTGCTGATCAAATAAGCACCGATCCAATAAATTGCTAACATCAATCCATTCATTACCATCTGGATTCCCGGCATCATAGTTCCCATAGTGCGGTTTGCAAACAGCTGCGTTTTCGTCAGCTCATCATTTGCATCATTAAATTTCTTCTGCTGATAACCTTCTGCATTGTAAGCACGAACTACATTTAAGCCTGTCAAATTTTCTCTAGTGACACGGTTTAAATTATCTGTCAGACTCTGCAGCTTTTTAAACTTTGGAAGCGCAACAGCCACGCAAACACAAACAAAGCTAAGCAGTACAACAACAGCCACACCAGTTGAAGCAGTCCACTGCCAGTTCTTTGTAGAAATCTTGCACAGTGCCCACACTGCCATTATAGGAGCCTTAAGTAAAACCTCCAGGCCCATAACAATCAGCATCTGTACCTGTGTAATATCATTTGTAGAACGTGTAATTAAACTTGCAGTAGAGAAATTTCCAATTTCTTCCATTGAAAAGGACTGCACCTTATGAAAAACCTGTCCTCTTAAATTAGCAGAAAAATTAGATGAAATTTTTGATGCACATATTGATGTACATACTGCCGCAAGCAAACTTCCTAGTGCACATGCAAGCATCTTGCCTCCTGCTATCAAAATATCATTCATCTTACTGCCCTTAGTCTGGACAAGCTTTGTAATTTCAGACATATAATCTGGCATTGTCAGACTAAGCCACACCTGCACGATAATAAACACAAATGCAACTGCCGCCAGAATAAAATCTTTCCATGTAAGCTTCTTTAACAACTTAACCATTATCTGCTGCTCCCTTCTTTTTAGATAGAAACTATTATAGCGTTCAAAATAGAACAGTCAATACAATTTATATAAAATTTAGATTGTTTATAAAAAAAACGTAACTATTCAGAACCCCATTCGCAAAATCGCATCTTCGATGCTTCTATTTTGCTCATGTGGTTACCTCGCCATATAAAATTGCTATTCTGTCTGAATGCAAGCATTCACAGAAAGCAATTTTGCATGGCTCTGAATAGTTACAAAAAAACGAAAAGAGGCAGACTCTTCATCTGCCCCTTTTTTGCTCTAATTTAATTCATCCCTGCTCATGCACACCTGTAACAGAAAATACAACCCACTCTGCGATATTTGTCGCATGATCTCCGATTCGCTCAAAATACTTTGCGATCATCAAAAGATCAAGTGCATACTCGCCGTCCTTTGGATTTTCTGAGATCATTTGAATAAGCGACTCCTTTACCTTTAAGAAAAGATCATCGACCACATCATCGTGCTGAATTGTTGCCTCTGCCATTGCTACATCACGCTTTACATAAGCCTCAACACTCTCTGTCACCATACGCATTGCAGCTACTGCCATCTGACAAATATACTGTGCATCCGTTCCGATTCTTCCATTTAAGAATCCAATAATCTCTGCGATGTCGGATGCCTGATCACCGATACGTTCCATATCTGTAATCATCTTAAGTGCTGCTGAGATCTGTCTTAAATCTCTCGCAACTGGCTGCTGCTGTAGCAAAAGCTTTAAACAAAGCGACTCGATAGTGCGCTCCATCTGGTCAATCTCACTGTCTATCGGTGCGATTTTTGCTGCTGTCTGTCCATCTGCATTTGCCAGTGCCTTTGCCGCTAATGCTAACGCCTCCTCACAAAGCGATCCCATCTTTGTCAGATCACGATTCAAAAGCGCTAGCTGCTCGTCAAACTTGCTTCTCATGTCTTCACCTCACTTTTTTTATTTCCATTAGCCAAAACGTCCTGTAATATAATCCTCAGTTCTCTTATCCTTTGGCTGCTCGAAGATCTTCTGTGTTTCACCATACTCTATCAGATCACCAAGCAGGAAAAATGCGGTGTAATCAGAAATACGCACGGCCTGCTGCATGTTATGCGTAACCATAACAATTGTGTACTGTGATTTTAATTCGCTTGCCAACTCTTCTATCTTTGATGTAGAAATCGGGTCAAGCGCACTTGTTGGCTCATCCATCAAAAGTACATCCGGCTCAACAGCAAGTGCTCGTGCAATACAAAGTCTCTGCTGCTGTCCACCAGACAAGCTAAGTGCCGATTTTTTTAGATTATCTTTTACTTCATTCCAGATTGCTGCACCCTTTAAGGAATTTTCCACGATCTCATCAAGCTTTGCACGGCTTGTAATTCCATGGGTGCGCGGTCCGTATGCAATATTGTCATAGATACTCATTGGAAATGGATTTGGCTTTTGGAATACCATTCCGATGTTTCTTCGAAGCTCATTGACATTTAACTTTGGATCAAAAATGTCCTCGCCGCGGTAACGAAGATCGCCTGTAATCTTCACACCAGGCACCAGATCATTCATTCTGTTTAACGACTTTAAGAAGGTGGATTTACCACAGCCAGAAGGACCAATCAGCGCCGTAATACTCTTCTCCTCAATATTGATATTAATATTTTTTAATGCCTGCACCTGTCCATACCACAGACACATATCCTTTACAGTAATTACGCTGCTCACTGACTCTTCCTCCTCTGAAAATACTTACCTAACAAAGTTGCAGTTAAATTGATAAACACTGTTAATACCATTAAGATTGCTGCAATCGCAAATGCAACACCAAACTCACCCTGCTCCTTAGCATACATGTAAAGCGCAACTGTAAGTGTTGCACCTGCACTGTGAAGACCATCTAACATTCCATTTACTGCATGTGCAAGACCTGCGGTGAAAAGAAGCGCTGCTGACTCACCGATAATTCTTCCGACAGAAAGAATACATCCTGTCACTACACCATCAATACATCCTGGAAGTACAACGGTACGAATAACTCTCCACTTTCCTGCGCCAAGTCCAAATGCACCCTCACGGTAGCTTTGCGGAACTGTCTTTAAGCTCTCCTGTGTGGTACGCATGATTGTCGGAAGATTCATGACCACAAGAGTAAGCGCACCTGCTAAAAGAGATGTCTGCAAGCTTAAAAACTGACAGAAAAACAGCATTCCTACAAGACCATATATAATAGAAGGAATACCTGAAAGTGTCTCTGCTGCGTACTCAATCATTCCAACTATTTTTTTGTTTGCGGCATACTCAGTCAGATATATTGCAGCACCAACACCAAGCGGAAGTACAATTACAAGCGTTGCAATTACGATATAAAGTGTATTTAAAATATCAGGCAAAATACCAATGTTGTCATCGAGGTAACTTGGAGATGTGGACACCAGTTTCCAGCTTATATTCGGAACACCTCTATATAATACATATCCGATCATAAACAATACAAGTCCACATGTAATTGTTATGGAAAGCCCCATCAAAAACTTCATCAGACCTATATAAAGCTTACGCTTTATTCCCGGTCCATTCTTTGCAGCGCACGCACTGTCATCACCGATTTTACATTTGCTGTCTGTGACGCCCCTATTGCTTCCTGTTTTGTCATCTTACTCACTCCTTTTATGAATCCGTTTTTCAGGCTTTCTCATGCTTTAAGAAAAAGTTCAGTGTTGCATTGATCAGCATGATGAACAAAAACAGCACTAACGCAATTGAAAACAGCGCCTGTCTTTGCAGTCCTGCTGAATATGACATCTCACTGGCAACAGCAGTCGTCAAAAAACGAACACTCTGGAACAATGACGGCATATTTGGAACATTTCCTGAAACCATCATAACTGCCATTGCCTCGCCAATTGCGCGGCCCACACCTAATACAACTGCTGCTGCAATACCACTTCTTGCAGCTGGAACTGACACCTTAAAATATGTCTCAATATCTGTCGCACCAAGTGCAAGTGATGCATCCTCATATTCCTTTGGCACTGCCTCAAGTGCATTGAGTGAAACCTTAATAATAGACGGCAAAATCATGATTGCAAGTACTATAATCGCTGCCAAAAGGCTTGCACCATCTGGCACATTAAACAATTTGCGGATACCAGGCACAAGAATCAGCATACCGACAAGACCATAAACAACAGACGGAATACCTGCTAAAAGGCTGACAGCTGTCTCAATAACACCTCTTACCTTTGGTGATGCAATCTTTGCCAGGTAGACAGATGTGAAAAATCCGACTGGAACACCAAGCAAAATTGCACCTGCTGTTCCGTAAATACTTGTCATGATAAACGGTAAGATTCCAAATGATGGCTCAGAGGCGGTCGATGCCCATTTTGTGCCAAATAAAAACTGAAACAGACCAATTTTTGCGATTGCCGGCACACCGGAAATTACCAGATAAACTGTAATTAACAATACACATCCGACCGTAATCAGTCCGAGAATCAAAAATATGCCATGTACTACTGTCTCTAACAGACTCTCTTTGCTCTTCATAAATCCTCGCACCCTTCCAATTGTGATTATTCTGCTACCGCAACAGCACCTGCTGCCAAGATAATATCTGCTGCATCCTTTGAAGTTGCATAATCGAAGAATGCCTGTGCTGCCTCTGATAATTCAGTACCATCCTTTGTAACAAGAACGAATGGACGCTGTACCTTATAAGAACCATCCTTTACTGTTTCCTCAGTTGCCTCAACACCATCTACTGATACCTTCTTTACAGTATCCTTTACTGCTGCTAAAGATGCATATCCGATTGCACCTGGATTGCTGGAAACAGTTGTGATAACATCACCTGTAGATGTAAGCTCCTGACGATACTTGCAGGAATCAGATGTACCTGTAATAGACTCGAAACCATCTCTTGTACCACTTCCTGCCTCACGGCCAATCAGAACGATATCAGCATCCTCTCCGCCAACTTCACTCCAATTTGTGATCTCACCAGTGTAGATCTTTGCGATATCATCAAGAGAAAGATCCTCTACTGTATTCTCCTTATTAACAATGATTGCAATACCATCAAGTGCCAGTGTAGTTTCTACTAAGCCCTGGCTCTTCTCCTCGTCCTTTAATGCACGGCTTGAAAGACCGATATCGCAGCGTCCCTCAGATACAGCAGTGATTCCAGAACCAGAACCAGTTGGGTTGTAAGTAAATGTAGCATCTGGATTTGCCTTTGTAAATGCCTCACCAAGAGCACCGATTACCTTCTCCATAGAAGTAGAACCATCAGTTGCAACGCTTCCAGATACAGGAGTCTGGGCATCTGCCTTAGACTCAGCTGCTGCAGCAGATGTATCCTTAGCCTCTGCCTTGGCCTCAGTCTTAGCTTCTGTAGAAGCGGTAGTTGCTGCTGTTGATGCTGTTGACGCGGTGGTTGCTGCTGTTGACGCTGTAGTCTCCTTTTTATCTGTCTTTCCGCATGCGGTCAATGTTGAAATTGCAAGAGCTGCGGTTACTGCCATTGTGATCATCTTTCTCATAATAAAAACTTCCTTTCTGTTTCTACCCATTTTGTTGTGTTTGTTTTGTTTTCTCTTAACGCCACTAATCTTATTGTTTCTTTGTAAAATCAGAAAGCAGTGATATGTCAAATCTATGTAAAAAAATAAAAAGAGCCACCAGGGACACGTAATGTCCCCGATAGCTCTTTGCAGCGCCCCTTCCATCAAGAAACTCCATCAATCGGCGTAAGTACACCGGCATCCATCTCATACACCTTATCACACAGGCAGCGAATATCTTCCATGTTATGGCTGGCAAGAAGAATCGTCGTCCCTTCTGCCTTTAAATTCAGAAAGATCTGGCGCATTTCCTCCACGCCTCTCTTATCCAGTCCATTCATCGGCTCATCCAAAATAATTAACTTTGGCTTTTCCATGATAGCCTGTGCGATTGCAAGCCTCTGCCTCATTCCAAGTGAAAACTTCGCTACCTTTTTTCTTCCGGTATCTCCTAATCCAACAGTCTTTAATACCTGTTTCACATCTTCCTTTGTGATTCTGTGACAAATCGCTGCCAAATTATAGAGGTTGTCATATGCATTTAAATATGGAATAAAATCCACATTTTCAATGATCGCGCCGACATCCTGCGGAAAATCCACATCCTTTCCCACACGTTTTTTGCCTACAGTCACCGTACCCTGTGTTGGCTTTAGAAAGCCTAAAATCAGCTTCATCATAACTGTCTTGCCTGAACCATTTCGTCCCACAATGCCATGAATCAGCCCTTCTTCAAATTCAATTGAAAGCGGCTTTAACACCTCAACCGACCGGAAGCTTTTTGATACACCATCTAATACAATATAAGGTTCCATATACACACCTCGCTTTTTAGCTATAATCGTATCTGCCTATTTTCAGATTCATGACAGCAAGCGGCACAAGAATCATTCCTGCCAAAAACAGACACGCATAAGAAAACGTTGGATTAACATGATTAAATGCAGTCGTGCTTAAGTTTCCGACACGACTCATGCTGAATGGAGAGATAAACAACAAATATTTACTTGTCACTCCGACTCGCACAACCGTTGCCCAATAGTCCATCGCAATTCCGATTCCACCGATTGCAATACCAGGACCACTCGGCCACAACATATGAAGCATCATAGTCAGAAAACCAGTTGCCATTCCAATCATCAGGCAAAGAACAATGCATCTGCCAAACAGCTGCAGCGCCGTTGTCTGGCGCATGACCGAAACCGGGAATGAAAAATAATTGGAAATTCCATAACCAAACGGTGCATTGATCATCTTTACAAAGGTTGTCGTCCACGCTGTCTGAAATGTCACCTGCGGCACAATAAGAAGCAGCAGTAATAAAAATATATATGCAAAATATATCACTGTAATTGCGACAATATACACGATCTGTCCCCAAAGCCAACTCCTTCGGGAAGTACGCAGCAGATACTGGTAGACACCATCGTCACGATATGGAATGTCACATATAATCAGCACAAAACCAATCCATATCGTAAACGACGTGTACATATTGTTGGTCACAACAAGAAACATCTCCATAATACCAATTTTCTGTCCCGACTCCATCAGGCCACCACGCACATCACCAAAATAGAGATAGAAAAAGACGGCCAGACAAATACAGATTACAAGTGTTTTTCCCTGAGACAGACAGCGCTGAAAATTTAATTTTACATAGGCATTCATTCTTCTCATGCTATCCATTGATCCCCCTCCATTTCATCTCTCGGTAATAAAGAAATCCAAGCACTGCGTATGCAGCGAGATTCCGAACAATACACATCGTCAATCCACCGTCAGCAGTACGTTCCATTCCAAACGGTGTATATAACGACCACGTCATAAAGCCTCCAATATAACCTCCAATTCTTGTAAGAAGAAATGGCAGCGTATAAAATACATATTGATTTGTGCAAAATACAGAAACGCACAATCCAATCAATACATAAATACCAATCTGAAATGAATATCCCAATGCATGCAAAATCGCCGCCGGATAATATCCGATTACCAAAGCCATTTTATACCAAAAAGGTTCTATGTCCCCAGACAGTGTTCCCCCAAAAAGTAATTTTATTGATTCTACTGTACCGCCCTGTCTTACTCCCGGAACAAACACCACGCACAAAGCGAAAAACAACAATACACTTATCATATAAAGTATGATTCCACCAAGCACAGCTGACACAATCTTCGCGATGCAATATCGCCGCTGTCCTGACCGCATCTGCATCAACCAATCATAGTGTCCCTTTCGCTCATCAAAGTAATTGCCCGCTGCCACAATTGGAAAAATCAATGTCTGAACAAAGGCTGTTACACCATAATTTTCTGTGAGGAAAAACAAATCAAAAATTCCCGTCTCATAACCTGCTCGCAAATCTGTTTCCACACCTAATATCATGATTCCAATATACACAACTATGCAAACAAGTGCAGCTGGTTTTTGTAGTATACGTTTTAGTTCTCTTCCTATCATAGAGCATCACCATCCTTTACTCCCGATCTGAAATTTTTAAATGCTCCGTCTGAAAATCATCTTCAAAATCTACTGCCATCGTAAATGTATAACAATATGGCATTGTTGCATCAACAAGACCTGAAAAATACCACAACTGATCCGATCCATCATCTGGATTGACCATCTGCTTTACATAAAATCCGATGTCATATACATACTCATCTTTATTTGTTCCCATATCTACTGGAATATATTGAATTTCAACTTGTAATGAATCTGCAATTGGATTCGTTTCCAATGGCGGAATCTGTAACCCATTCCATACTGCATCATATACCGCCTGCAATGCGTCCTCATCGGAAATTCGCTGCCTCGTTGAAACACTTTCCCGGCCAACAACCTCAGAAGCTTTTTGTATCAATATCATATATCCCATATCTTCCATAGAGATTGTCGCAAGCTGACCATAATACTCGGTTCCATCGCCCTCGCCTCCAATCGAATATCCCTCTGGCGATAGCTTGATTCCATCCTGCTGCAAATAATAGGTATATACAGACCGGTCACCATTCGCAATATCCGTTTGTTTGATATATTCATCTGTGATATCAATATTTAATGCCTGTAATAAATCCTCTCCTTCTTGACGTCTTATTTCTTCATCTGGTACTTCATTTTTATAAGTAATACTTATTGCTAAAAAGCCTATACCACTCTGTACAATAAGAACTGTTCTATCCTCACCATCATATTCATTTCTTTCGCTTGCCAGTGAATCCTGATTTGTAACCAACGCTTCATCCCACTTTCCTTCACCAAAATATGCATCCAGAATTTCAGATGGTCGAAAATCTCTTGCTCTCATCAAAAGTCGGTCTGCACTCATCGGGTCTACTGCTTCCTCTGCCTGCGTTTCTGATTCCCGTTCGATTTCTGTTTCCTGTTCTGTTTTGGTTTCCGCTCCCTGCGCCACAAATGAATACATACTGGTCACGTTCATCATTGCCGCTAACATACATACACTGATTCGTTTTCTCATACACGTTTCCTCCATTTTCATATGTTTTATTGTTATGTTATTACGATTTCCACTGTGTTTATTTTATCATACCACAACTTTTTATAAAAAGACAATACGTCGAATTTATGACAGTTTTTACATAAATCCAACGTATTTCTTAAATTTTTATAACGATTCAAATTTATCGTATTTGTTCTTAGTATTTATTCTTGATACTCGGCCTTGATGCAGGCTTATAGCGTCATCTTTTCTCCTAAATATTTCACTGCTTGCTCTTCATAAAATTTTACACTATTTTCTGAATAGAAAAAGCTTGCAAGTTGATATGAGATAAGAAAAAGCTTTCTTCGCCAATTTTGGTATTCTTCTTTTTTATCAACTTCTTCTTTTTCTAATTCATATAAACTCCAACAAATATCATATAGAAAAAAATCAACATCCTCTATGGTATCATTTAGTAATGCTTTTATAATTTTCTTATCCTTTTGCATTGATTGTCTATATAATTTATGATCACCCAATAAATTAACCAATCCGGTTGTTATCACAACATAACCTCTATAAGGAATTTGAGTACGTTTCATTTGTAACTCAAAAGACTCATACAACGCTTGATAAATCTGTTTTGCGCACTCATACTCACCAGATTTTTCAAGTTTATCTGCAATATTCCCAGCTAGACTCCCCTCCTCTCTCTGGAACACCCACATATTCCATTTTTCCAGCGGAAGTTCTGGCATTGTACAGGACAACGCCTCTTTTAACATTCTCAGATATTCATCTGAGGCCAACTTCTCTCGCTTATACAAAATATTGCTTTCCATAAACAGCACTTCCTGCCGATTTAATGGCACGTTCACATCCAGTTTTTCTTTAAAGCTCTGAAAACTTTCCCATGCGTTATCCCATTCTTCGCGTATAATGAAGTCAACGATTTCCTGTCTCTGGTGCAGCACTTCCAGCGAATCAGTTTCAAGTAACAGCTGCCCTTCTAGTCCCGTCTTATGATAAAACTGCATGAGCATTTCATAATTTCTGCCAGAAGGTCGGTGCGTTCCAGCCTCTATTTTCTCTATCTGTCGCGCAGTCAGATGGTCTGGATTCGCAGCCGATACCTTTGCTGCTGACAATCCCATTGCTTTTCTAAGCATTTTAAGTGTCAGTCCAATTTCATGCGTATTGCTGACACTAACGCTCTGCCACATTCTCTTTTTAGGATGTGAAAACAACCGATATAGTTCCTCAAATGTCTTGAGAAATTCTGTTACCTCTGTCTCTTCTTCCTTGTATTTCTGATCCTCTTTTCCTTTTATGCTAATGCATTCTAACACATTAATCAGTTCTTCCAAAACAAAAACAACATATCGCTGTGAGTACTGGTGTCTGAGTAGCTCAAGTGCTTCCATTCCATATGAAAGCGCTTTTTCTTCATTGCCTGCATACAATTCGAGTTTCATTCCAAGAAGTGCCACCTGTGGATAAATCAATATCTGAACCTTTGGTTCAAACTTTGCCTGTTTTACATAGTCGGCTACCTTCTTGTGCATCTGCATAGCTTCATCTGTCTTACCGATAAGAAGCAGACAATTTGCCAGAAGCAAAATACTTTCCAACTCACAGGGAGCCAGTAAAAACTTTGACAGCTTCTTTTTTTCCCATCCATCGGGTAATGTACATAGTACCGTCTGCCGTGCGCTTTCCACCAGATTTTCTCCCTCTGATTTTTCACGTTCAACGTCAACGCTCTTGCTCTCAAAACTTTTTTTGTACGCCTGCATCAGAAGAATGGTCTGCATTTTCTTTAAAAACTTCTCTTCAAATGGCGTTTTTTTTCGATACTTTTTCTTATACACTTCTAGTAATTGCTGTGCTTTCTGCGGCTGCTCAAAAACAACTAGACAGATATCCTCGCGGTCTCTCCATCCGTTCAATTCCCTTGCATCTGCCATTACCTCAAAATATTCAGTCGGCACACCTAGTCTTTGCAGCAGATAGTCACCTATCATTTTCTTCCATGGCGTGTCGCCATTTTCCATTTTCCTAAGCTCAGTTCTGGTGCAGACACCTCTTGATATTTTTTGTTCAGAGATGCCGCGGCGGCATCGCTCCTTATACATGAATTTTCCGCAATATCGGTTGTACCGCCGCAGCCATAGTAATTCCTCTTTGTTCATATATTATTATTCAATCCACACTCTTTTATCTAATGCCGGGCAACTGATGCATACCTTTACATCTTCTTTTGGCTTTACATAGACAATCAATCTGCCATTGTGTGTCTTTCTGTGTGCCTCGCAGTATGGCGTTAGGTCTGCTAAATCACCGTTTTCCAGTCCAAGAAGTGTTCCTCCGATGACCTCTGCCGTGATTTCCAGATCTTCTGCCGCAAGAACACCATTTTCATCAGTAAGTGAAACCTCGATCTGCATCACTTCTTCCTTATTTATAGTTTCTTCTGCATGCCATACATTTGCAGACAGCTCGACTGCTTTTCCTGCTGTCTGAATGCTGCACTCGGCTTCGCCGCACACTGCCTTAAGTACACCTGGCTCATAAGCAAAACGCCACTCGGTGCAACCTTCTTTTTCAAGATATGTTCCATCGTGCAATGACTTTTCACCATCATTGCCAACTATACTAAGGGAAATAGTTTCTTTTTGCACATTTGTGAATACTCGTACAACGACATTTTCTCCATCTGTATAATTCCAATGTGCATTCCACGGTCTCCACTCATGCTCATCACCATCATCTGGGCGTGTCAGGATACAAGCAAATGGTTCTGTGCTCCAGAATGCCTTTCTTCTATAGAAGCCTGGCTTTTCAAAGCCTGCAAGATCCATTAAACCAGCTGATGAACCGTGAATCGGCCATCCATGTGCCTCTCCAAGATAATCAATTCCTGTCCACAAAAATTGTCCGCTGATATATGCATTATCGCGCACCGCACACCACTGCTCATAGCCGCCGCCATTTTCGCTGCCTAAAAATGGCTTGTCTGGGAAACGTTTGTGGCTTTCTTCATACAGATGCTCTTTATAATTGTAGCCCACAACATCAAGTGCATCAAAAAATCCAATATGAGATGACAGCTCTGGGAAAGCTGCTGCCAATGTAACTGGTCTTGTGGTATCCTGTGTGCGCACAATCGCTGCCAACTCTTTTGCAATGACACTCAGACGCTCTGCATTTGGCTTATCTGGGTCATACTGGCGCTCCTTTGCCGGCTTGTTTGCATCGTTATTTCCGGTCATTGACTCAAACAATGGATGACAATATGGGTCATTCGGGTAGTCGATCTCATTTCCAATGCTCCACATAACGATGCTTGGATGGTTGCGGTCACGGCGTACCATATCAGCAAGATCACGCTCATGCCACTCTGGAAAATCTTCTGCGTAGCCATCATGCTTTGGCGGATATACATTATGACCGGTAGACCACTTATTCTTCGGATTTTCCCACTCATCGAATGCCTCATCCATCATTAAAAGTCCAAGCTCATCGCACAGATCATACAGCTCTGGCATATGCGGATTATGACTGCAGCGGATCGCATTGCAGCCGCCTTCCTTCAATTTAAGCAGTCTGCGAAGCCATACCTCACGATACATCGCTGCACCAAGACAGCCGCCATCATGATGAACACATACGCCCTTAAACTTTGTTTCCTTTCCATTCAGGAAAAAGCCTTGATCAGCATCAAATGAAAATGTTCTGATACCAACGCGTTCTTTATCTAATACAACCACATTTTCATCTTCTTTTTCAAATGAAATGCAAAGCTCATATAATGATGGTGATTCACAAGACCAAAGCTTTGGTTTTCCAATCATTCCATTTAAATAGAAGGTTTTCTTCTCGTGTGCCTCCATTGCAGCCGGTACTCTTGCAAAAACAGTCGGCTCCTCATCACTTCCACATAGCTTTAGACTAGCAGTCAATGTTCCAATCACGCGCTCATCTAGCTCATTTGCAATCTCTGCATTTGCACAAACAGCCGCAGACTGCTCATCTGCTCTTGACACATTAAAGGCAACACCATTCCATACAGCATGAATCTGCTCCTCCACTACAAGGTATGCCTTGCGGTAAATACCAGAGCCTGTAAACCAGCGTGAATCTGCTAAATCAGTATGGCATACACGCACAGTAATCTCATTATCAATCGCACCAAACTGAACAAAGTCAGTAATATCATAGCTGATCTGTGTATAACCATAAGGACGCTTTCCAATGTGATAGCTGTTGCACCATATTCTACTATTTTTATAGATTCCATCAAATACAACTCTCACGCGCTTTCCTTTATATTCCTCTGGCAGAGAAAAACGCACACGATACCAGCCAATGCCTCCGCTTAAATATCCTGTTCCGCTGGAATTAGTCTGCTCAAACGGCATATGTACAGACCAGTCATGCGGCAGCGTAACGCTAGTCCACGCACTGTCGTCATAGCCCTTGTACCAGCCTTCCGGCACCTCTCCATAGTGGAATTTCCAGTTCTCGTTCAGTGTAATATATGTTCTATCCATGATTTTTTCTCCTATTAAAAAAGGGCAGACACATTACAATGTCCGCCCCAGCTCCATCAGCCGATATCCGGCTCATCTTTTAAGGTTATTGTTCCTGGCTGTTTGCCGTCTGTCTCGAACACGACGATTTCATTTCGTCCTTCTTTTAACAGCGGTGCCGGAATATAAAGTCTCTTCTGTGGTCCGATCTCCCAGAATCGTCCCAGATTAAATCCGTTTAAGAAAATGCATCCCTTACCCCATCCTTCGAAATCTAGGAAGGTATCTCCCTTTTGGTCCACGTCAAGCGTAAAGTGATAAAATGCCGGAAGTCCCTCTGTATAGCCCTTTGTATAATCGAGCTTTTCGATGTTGTCAAGCGGCAGGCAATACTCTTCCCAGTTTAAGTGAGTGTGACCGTTGATCTGTACGTGTCCGTCGATACCTTTTCTCTGATGCTCCATTCTTGGTCCGAAGTTTACGCGTCCCATGTTCTCAACAAGAATATCAAGCGGTGCACCCTTCTTAAAGGTAACTGGCTTTCCATCTTCCTTCGCAAAATCCTCTCCTGCCTTTGCCTCAGAAAGAAGCTGTCTGTCATAAAGCGTTACAAGCGGTTTCTGATCGACAAAGAGATTTGCACGGTCATTTGCCTCATACAAACGGATCTTTTCAAGATTCTGCTCTTTCTCAAGCTTTGTATGGTACAAAATATATCCATAATTTTGTCCTAAACGCTCCATAGAAGTCGGGAACTTGCATTTTACAGGTGCTGAAAGATCATCAAGAGATTCAAAGAGTCCAACTCTTGCATCATACTGTAAGGTTCCGTATGCTTTCTTCTCGATCTTTGTGCTGTATGTTACTTCCGGATCGGTGCATACTTGCGGATAACTTCCTGATAGCGGCGATATTTCTCTGTGATATCACCAGCCTCTGTAAGTACGCCATCATAATCATAGGAAGTAACATCTGGTGTCAACTCATCATAATAATTAGATCCATTCATAAAGCCAAAGTTTGTGCCGCCCTCAAACATGTAAATGTTGACATGGCCAAGCTCAAGCATCTTGTCAAGATCCTTTGTGCTCTCCTCTAAATTTCCTCTCATATGGCCGCCATTGCCCCAATGGTCAAACCAGCCAACCCAGAACTCGGTACACATTAAAGGACCGCCATTTGTATACTGTTTCAATATTTCAAAACGCTCCTCGGTGCGTGAACCAAAGTTTCCAGTCGGAAGAGCACCTTCTAAGTGACCACAGGAAAGAGACTCATGCATAGGTCCATCTGATGTAACAAGAGGTACAACAGTACCAAAATCGATCATGATCTGCTTCATTGTCTCAAGATACTCTGTGTCATCACCATAGTAGCCATACTCATTTTCTACCTGCATCATGATGACTGGTCCGCCGTAGTTTACCTGAAGAGGTGCCAAAACCTTGAACAGTTCTTTATAATAAGAACGAATATGATCTAAGAACGGCTTATAGCAGCCGCGAAGCTTCATGCCATCCTCTGCCAAAAGCCAAGCCGGCAGTCCGCCAAACTCCCATTCTGCACAGATATATGGTGATGGACGAATAATCACCCACAGACCTAACTCCTGTGCTGTTTTTACAAATTTTGCAATGTCGAGCATTCCGTCAAAATGGAACTCACCCTTGTTTGGTTCATGCATGTTCCAAGGAATGTAAGTCTCAACTGTATTGCATCCCATCGCCTTTAATTTTTCCAGACGATCCTTCCAATACTCTGGAACCACGCGGAAATAGTGGATTCCACCAGAGATGATCTGAAATGGCTTGCCGTCCAGATAAAAATTATCTTTAATTTCAAATGTATGTGTCATCATTGCTCCTCTTTCTAAATTATGTTACAAAAAAGAGCAGGATGACCAAAGGTCACCCCGCCCTTTACGCGTTTACTGACCCATTACTGTGGGTAGTTACTATTTTTATTATTCTGCGTCACCGTAAACTTCATTTAACTGCTTCTGAAGCTCTTCGATAACGATATCCATACCTGCATCCTTTAAAGCCTGCTGATACTCAGCAACGATCTCTTCTGCGGTGCCAGTGTACTTACCAAATGCGATCTGCTTCATGTAGTTGGTGTTAACTTCGTTGATATTGTTGATATAGGACTGGATATCATCAACATCTGCAACAAACTTACCATAAGGATAAGCAATCTTTACATCATCATACTCTGCATACAGTGCATCAATTGTATCCCATTCCTTTGTAGCATCACGAATCTCTAACAGATCGTTACGTCCCCACCAGAAGTTAGTTGTAATACCATCAGTATCAGAATTATAGGATTCTGGAGTAATACGAAGACCTTCATCGTTTACATCCCACTGAACACCCTTCTGACCATAGTTGATCAGGTCGTAGCACTCAGCATCATTTCTCAGTAAATCATAAACCATCAGAGCTCTCTCTGGATTCTCAGAACCATAGGAAACTGCCATTGCACCATGGGTAACACTCAAAGAAACAAGATTCTGCTTTTCCTCTCCAAACCAGAAGAAACCAACCTCAGCATCTGGATTATTTGCCTTTGTCTTGTCGATCAGACCTGTCCAAGTCTGGGTATGATGCTGATTTGCAGCTGTCTTTCCAAGCTTGAAATCAGATTCGTTATCAGAAGAGGTATTGTTCAGAACGTCTGTCTTCCAAACACCCATCTCATCCCATTCCTTCATCATCTTTGCAAATTCTACAAGAGAATCGGTATCAGTATACAGTGGGCTTACAATTGTATACAGATCATCCTTCATACCGCCCCAGTAAGCTGCTGCTGCAAGACCATCAATTGCTACGAAATCGCTATGGGAAGAAACCCAGCCGCCTGCCATTGTTGAATACTGTGTACCATCAGAATCCCAAGGAGTTACAACACCAAGCTCATCCTTATTCTCGCTTACATACTTAAAGTAAGTAGTCATATCTTCCCAGCTGTGAACACCATCCTCAAGACCAGCTTCCTTTGCCCAGTCAAGACGATATGCAAAACCATGATTTGTCCACTGTGCGTAGTTATCCTCTGGCATGAAGTAGATATTATCTTTGTACTTACACTGATCCCAATCTTCCTGAGAAACAGTCTCATAAGTAACTGGTGCGTACTTTTCAAGCATCTCATCACTTAACTCAAGGAAAGCACCATTCTTTGCGTTTGGCCATGCATCCAGCCAGTCAGTAGCAGTACCAACTAAGTCTACAGTGCCATCCATACGAGCCAGAGTCAGGTTGTAGTTTGACAAATAATCGGTCCAGCCAATGTAGTAAATCTGCAGCTCTGCATTAACCTTCTCTGTCAAGATTGCATTCAGCTCATCTAGCATCTTCTGTGTTGCATCGTTTGTCGGTGCATCACCAGTAGTCATGTAATTGATAACTACATGCTCAGATGTATCAACATCTGCCCACTTCTCTGCCCAAACATCATCATAATTCGGAACCTCGCCCGTAGTTGCCTCTGCTGCTGCGCTTGTAACCTCTTCTGCTGCGCTTGTAACCTCTTCTGCTGCAGCGCTGCTAGACTCTTCCTCTGCGAATGCCGGCTTGATGCGAACATTGTTCCAACCATAGATGCTGCCAATGCGGATGCAAGAAACTTCTTCTTCATATTTAAATTCCTCCTTCTTTGTGCGAGTCTTCTCCTCGCTTGTTTTCTTTGTTAAGTATCTATTAATGCAGGCTTTCCTGCTATTAATCAAAAATCATTAGCCCTTTACGGCTCCGACTGTGATACCACCGATAAAGTAGCGCTGTACAAATGGATAAACCAGAATAACTGGTCCTGTTGCCAAGATTGCATTTGCCATCTTAAGTCCATTTGACGGAAGATCTGACAGGTCAACATACTGACCTGCTACTGTACCCTTTAAGCTGTTTACCTTATTTACGACCTTGTACAGTGTGTACTGTAATGGATAAACACTCATCTTCTCACTTAAGAACAGTGATGACTGATACCACTCATTCCAGTAACCGATTGCAAGGAACAAACCGATTGTTGCAAGTGCCGGCTTTAACATCGGAAGAATCAGTGCGGTGAAGATTTTCATATCGCCTGCACCGTCGATCTTACCAGACTCGGTGATCTCATGAGGAATGGACTTTACAAAGTTCTTCATCAAAATGATCAGCCAAGATGACATTAAAAGTGGAAGCCAGACTGCTAAGTAATTATCCTGCAGCTTATAGGTCTGTGTCATTAACAGGTAGTACGGAGCCAGACCTGCTGAGAACAGTGTGGTAAAATAAATGTAGAATGAGATTGCATTGCGGAATGGGAAATCCTTTCTCTGTAAAGCATATCCAGTCATGGAAATGATGCCCAGACCAACGAGTGTACCAGTTAAGGTCATTGTAATAGTCAGTCCGTAAGACTTCCAGATTGCACCGCCCTGAAGTACCATCTCATAAGCTTTTGTGGTGAACTGCTTCGGAAACAGCTGTGCACCCTCAATACGGATAACATCCTCAGCTGTGAACGAAGTTCCAAGAATAATCAAAAACGGGAGTACACAAGCAAGTGCATAAATTGTAACTACTATATATCCTATTGTACGGATTATGATATCAGAGGTATCCAGCTTGATTTTCGTACCTTTTACTGTCGATTTTGCCATTTTTTTCTCCCTCCTTAGAATAATGCGTACTCAGGATCGATCTTCTTAACAGCAAAATTGCTTGCCATAACGATACAGAATCCGATGATTGACTGATACAGACCGACTGCAGATGCTGTTGAGAAGTTAAAGTCTGTGATTGTACTTCGATATACGTATGTCTCGATAATATCCGTTGTATCATACAACAGTGAATTTGTACCAACAATGTTGTAGAACAGACCAAAGTTTCCTTTTACGATACCGCCAAGTGCGAACAAAAGTAAGATAACGATTGTGCTTCGAAGACTTGGCAGAATAATGTAGCGAATCTTCTGGAAGCAGTTTGCACCATCCACTTTTGCTGCCTCGATGATAGAAGTATCAATACCGCAGATAGATGCGAAGTAAACAACTGAGTTGTAACCAGTTACCTGCCAAAGATATACGGCAATCAAGATCGGCGGCCATACACTCTTATCGGAATATGGCTGCCAACGTTCAAATCCAAGCTTCACTAAAATACCATTGATAAATCCGGTATCATAGTTTAACAGGTTGAATACAAGGAAACCAACAAGAACCTGTGAGATGAAGTATGGAAGGAACATCAATGTCTGTGAAACCTTCTTAAAATACTTATTGTGGATCTCGTTTAACAAAACTGCCATAAACATTGCAATGATGTTTCCTAAGAAAATGAAAGCTAAGTTGTAAAGAACTGTGTTCTTTGTCAAATCAAACAGCTTTCCAGACTGCATCAAGAACTCAAAGTTTTTCATACCTACAAACTTACTTCCGAAAATACCGTCTCTGTAATTGTACTTAACAAATGCCACATAGATACCTGGGAGCGGCATGTAGTTAAATGCAAAGAAGAATACGATTGCCGGTACACACATAAGTGTCAGTACACGATACTTTTTCAGGTTATAGAAAAAGCCATGCTTTTTCTTGTACTGATACTGGGGTAAAGTTGATGTTGTCTTTCCCATGTTACCCTCCTTAATAATAATAAAGAATAAAATTTGAATTTCAGCTCCTGCTGCGTTCATGGTTTATAGGTTTATTTGGCGCATTTGTGAAACCGCTTTCATCCTTCTCATAAAAAAATAAATTCATGACACATTATGTATATTTTCTATCAGAAAGTTGAGATTTCATTCGTGCATTTCAACCATCCTTGCTGAAACCCTTTTCATAGCTTTATTATATATTTTTTATCTGATATGTCAACATATTTTTGCGCATTCTAACATCTTTGTAATAACTCACTAATATACAAGCCTCTTTATTGTGCATATTTTACAATTAAAATAGGAGTGAACATATGTCACTCCTTGATTTCTTGTTATACTAGCCTATTTTGCCTATTTTCAGTCTTCCTTTGACCTTATGAAACCACTTTCATATTCCTCGAAAATTTTCTTCGGGCACATGTGTGCAGGAATCTCTTACGCTAATGCCAACCGGAACCATATAGTCCTCAGGGCATGTCTCGTTCTCTGATGCGCGGATTGCTGCCTCTACAAGATGCTTTGCAAACTCTGTATAGTTGGCTCCTACTGATGTCAATGCCGGTGTCAATGCACCTGACAGGTACGTATTATCAAATGCTACTACTGAGATATCCTGTGGAACACGAAGTCCTTCATCGTGAATTGCCCTAAGTACACCTGCTGCCGTAAAATCGTTGATTGCCACTATTGCTGTTGGTCGATCTGGATTTTTTAAAAGCTCTTTCGTACAGTTGTAACCGCTATCATTAGAATAATCAATGGAATCAAATACGTAATCTTCACGATATACAATTCCTCTTTGCCTAAGCATTGTGCGATATCGCATACGCTTTTCCAGTGTAGACTTCGCATCCTTTCGTCCTCCAATTGTTGCAATCTTTTCATGGCCAAGACTAAATAAATAGTCCATCGCCAGATCCATGCTGCCGCCCTCATCAAGATGTATCTTACAATTTCTCACACCTACAGGACGATTTGTTGCTATAATTGGTGTGCTTTCCAAGATATGATTAAGCTGTTCTACATATTCTTCATCTACCGCAATTCTGTCTATTACACCGCCAACTACGATAATTGCATCCACCTGCTGCTCATACAACTTCATTAACTGCTTTTTTTCAAGCTCTGGATCACCCAACGACGTAAGCATCAACAGCAGATAGCCTGCTTTATCTGCTGCTTTTTCACATTCTGTCGCTACCGCTGAATAGAATGGGCTATAAATATCAGCAATCATTAGACCAATCGACCTTGTTTTTGAGTTACTAAGACCTTGTGCCAGCGCATTTGGTGTGTATCCATATTTTTGTATCACGCTTTGTACTTTTTCACGCTTTTCTTTACTGACTCTGGCGTTATTGGTCAGCACGCGCGAAACTGTTGCCGGGGATACACCAGCCTCTTTTGCGATTGTATAAATATTCGCACGCTCTTTTGCCATAAATGTACCATGCCTTTCTGTCACCCGCTGTGCAATTTTTATTCAAGCTGTCCTTTGCAAGCGGTTTCAAACCTCTTTTCTTTAACTATACATGATATTTTTTTCTTTGGCAATGGGAAATTTTCCTATTTTCAGTGAAATTTTTGTTACAACAGTTCAAGTGACTTGCGGTTTTGCGAATTGGCGTCCAGTGAACTGTAGCAAAAAACCTCCTAAGTAGATTTTGGTTATTTGCCTTGTCTACTTAAGAGGTATCATATCAGATCATTCCCCAATGGTTTTTTATACAAATTTATGGCTTTTATGCGTTCTTGTAGCGATTGTACTCGTCTACGCAAAGAATCTTTCTTGCCAGTTCGACTTCTTCCTTGGTTGGAGTTGGTACACCTTCAAGACCATACTTGATTCCAAGCTCTTTCCATTTGAATACTCCGAGTGTATGGTATGGAAGTACATCGATACGATATACATTATTTAAGGTGCTGATGAACTCATGAAGTTTTGTCAGTGACTCTTCGTCGCTGTTGATGCCTGGTACAAGCACGTGACGGATCCAGATTGGCTTATTAATATCGGAAAGATATCTTGCCATATCAAGGATATTCTCGTTTGTCTTGCCAGTCAACGCCTTGTGCTTTTCTGGATCAATATGCTTTAAATCAAAGAGAAGCACGTCGGTATTTGTCATCAGTTGCTCTAACTGTCCGAAGAATGGCTCTTCTCTCGTAAATGGCTCTCCTGCGGTGTCGATACATGTATTGATCTTTAACTTCTTTGCCTTTGCAAACAGATCGTTCATGAACTCCATCTGTAAAAGTGGCTCTCCTCCACTTACAGTGATGCCGCCCTTGTCGCCCCAATAATTTCTATAACGAACTGCCTTTTCTAAAATTTCGTCAGCTGTTAAAAGTTGTACGTCTTTCTTTGCCCATGTATCTGGATTGTGGCAATATTTACAGCGCAAATTGCAGCCATTTAAAAATACGAGATAACGAACTCCTGGTCCGTCTGCAGAACCAAAAGATTCCAAAGAATGAACAACGCCTTGAATCATAATATTTTTTTCCTTTCTTGTTTTGTGAACTTCATATCTTCACGTTTACTATTATTTTGTAGTAAAACAGGCGGGAGTGCCAAAGCACCCTCCGCCTGTATTAGTTTTATAAATTTACAGCAAATCTATTCTGATTTGTTCAGATCGAAATCAATCGAGTCTGTCACTGCTCCTAATTACAGGAAGGAATGGCAAGTTCTCTTGATAACGTCGTCCTGCTGCTCCTTGGTCAGATCGATGAACTTAACTGCATAACCAGATACACGGATTGTGAAGTTAGCATACTCTGGCTTCTCCGGATGTGCCTGGCAATCCAGAAGCTTCTCAACACCAAATACGTTTACGTTCAGGTGATGAGCACCATTTGCAAAGTAGCCATCCATAGCCTGTACAAGGTTGTTTACGCGCTCTTCCTCAGTGTTTCCAAGTGCACTCGGGTTGATGGTCTGGGTATTGGAAATACCATCCAGAGCCCACTCGTATGGCAGCTTAGCAACAGAGTTCAGAGATGCAAGCAGACCGTTCTTCTCAGCGCCGTAAGACGGGTTAGCACCTGGAGACAGTGGCTCACCAGCTGGACGACCATCCGGAAGAGCACCAGTAGCCTTACCATAAACTACGTTAGAAGTAATGGTCAGGATAGAGGTTGTCGGCTCAGAGTTACGATAGGTGTGACGCTTCTTGATCTTGGTCAGGAACTGTCCTAACAGCTCTACAGCGATGTCATCTGCACGATCATCATCGTTACCGTAGCGTGGGAAGTCTCCCTCGATCTCATAATCAACAACCAGACCGCTCTCGTCACGTACAGTCTTAACCTTTGCGTACTTAATAGCACTTAAGGAGTCAACTGTGTGAGAGAATCCTGCGATACCAGTAGCGAATGTACGACGTACATCGGTATCGATCAGAGCCATCTCAGCTGCCTCGTAGTAGTACTTGTCATGCATATACTGGATCAGGTTCAGAGTATTTACATACATTCCTGCCAGCCAATCCATCATAACGTCATACTTCTTAACAACTTCATCATAATCCAGATACTCGGAAGTGATCGGCTTGTATGCCGGACCTACCTGAGCCTTTGTCTTCTCATCAACACCACCGTTGATAGCGTAAAGCAGACACTTAGCCAGGTTTGCACGAGCGCCGAAGAACTGCATTTCCTTACCGGTCTGTGTAGCGGATACACAGCAGCAGATGGAGTAGTCATCGCCCCATACAACACGCATAACATCATCATTCTCATACTGGATAGAAGATGTCTTAATGGAAACCTCTGCAGCATACTTACGGAAGTACTCTGGCAGGTTCTTGGAATACAGAACAGTCATGTTCGGTTCCGGAGCCGGTCCCATAGTCTCCAGTGTATGCAGGATACGATAATCGTTCTTAGTAACCATGGAACGTCCGTCTACGCCAAGACCAGCGATAGCCAGAGTAGCCCATACCGGGTCACCAGAGAACAGCTCGTTGTAAGACTGAATACGAGCAAACTTAACCATACGCAGCTTCATTACGAAGTGGTCAATGATCTCCTGAGCCTGGGTCTCGTTGATAACGCCATTCTCAAGGTCTCTCTGCATATAAATATCAATGAAAGTGGATACACGTCCGATGGACATTGCAGCACCGTTCTGAGTCTTGATAGCTGCTAAGTATCCGAAGTACAGCCACTGAACTGCTTCCTGAGCGGTCTTAGCCGGCTCGGAAATATCGAAGCCATAGCTTGCAGCCATAACCTTCATATCCTTCAGTGCTCTGATCTGATCAGCCAGCTCTTCTCTCTGACGGATTACATCATCAGTCATAGTACCATCGCCGCAGTTAGCCAGATCCTTCTGCTTCTCAGCAACAAGGAAGTCAATTCCGTACAGAGCGATACGACGATAGTCGCCTACGATACGGCCACGGCCGTAGGTATCCGGCAGACCAGTAATGATCTTGTTCTTACGTGCAGCACGAATCTCTGGTGTATATGCATCAAATACGCCCTGATTGTGGGTCTTGTGATATACAGTGAAGATCTTGTGCAGCTCTGGGCTTGGAGTATATCCGTACATCTCGCAGGACTCCTCTGCCATTCTGATACCGCCGTAAGGCATGAATGCTCTCTTTAAAGGCTTATCAGTCTGAAGACCTACAACCTTCTCAAGATCCTTATCCAGGTATCCCGGGCCATGGGATGTGATGCTGGAAACGATATCGGTATCCATATCCAGTACGCCGCCCTTTGCTCTAGCCTGCTTATTTAACTCCTGCAGCTCTCCCCAAAGCTTATCTGTAGCCTCAGTAGCATCTGCAAGGAAGGATGCATCTCCATCATATGGAGTATAGTTGTTCTGAATGAAATCGCGGGTGTTAACTTCCTCTTTCCAGAGTCTGCCCTTAAAACCAGCCCATGCTTCAAACTGTTTCATGATAAAAAACCTCCTTTAAAATTTGCTGACACCCCCGGTCAGGGGCCCTATCATGTGCCGCATCACCCGAAACCGAATTAATGTTTTTTATTTCTTCGATTCCCGGCGATGCTGCACATCCACCTGTCGCCGTTTGTGTCTTAACCTTTGGTCTGACATTATAATAGCATATCCCCTAAAATCTTACAAGCGGACAAATGCGTTTCTTTGCACTTTTTTCAATACATCGGGGGTGCAGCCCGGTAGGTTATGAATGCGGCCTCAGGTTACGATATTTCCCCGGCAAAAATATGGCATAGATTGAAAATACTATTAAGTAAATCCTCGTATTGCTCGGTGCAGCACTTTTCGAAGCGTTCCATATTTTCTGGGCAGTATTCGATTTCCTTTGAGAAGCGCCGTACTAATTCAATGCGATCTTGCTGTGTGTAAGCGGTGTTTTTCTGAAAACACTGTAAGTCCATAAGAAATAGTAGGCAAATGGAGGCAGCCGCAAACAGAATTTTTGCTTCAATCTGACCATCAAATAAAATCTCTGGATAATAGCGATAGACTAAGTACACTGCAATATGTTCGTACTCGTATAAGCGATTCTCGCCCTTCATGAATTGAGTGAACTCTGCTGCTTTATCAACATCTATTAAACTATCAATGTTTTGTTCAAGCTCTTTCATCATGGACGGCCATGTTTCGTCAAGTGACTCCATTCCTCCAAAAAAGCGAATCAAAAATAATGCACTGCTTTTTAGTGTATTCGTGCTTGGCTTTGCATTATAGTCTAATTTCGGAATAGATTCTGGATCGTCCCACTCCAAGATTGGAACTGTCAGAAGCAACATTTCATCTGCGTATGGCAGCTGCAAAAGCAGTCTCTTTAGGCGTGCGCCGATATTTTTTTTACGGTTTTGTAGAATTGAGAAGATTGCTTTTCGTTCTTCAAGCATCTGCTCACATTCTTCTGATTCGTCGTCTAATAGGTCAGAAGCATCTGTATATTCATCCTCATCACTGTAGTCTTGTTCTTCATCCTGCGTAACTTCTTCCACAAATGTAAGCGACTTACTGTCAGAAAATAAAAGTCTCTCTGCCTCTTCACAGCATAGTCCCAGACCTACTTCCGTGTAATCGCCAAACCAATTATAAAACCTTGGATGCTCACGGCAGATATCGCAAAGTCTGTCTTCTCCCAGATTGATAAAAATATCGCATAGATTTTCTTTATTTAAAAATGGGCAGCGATTGTTTTTTAATTTAAAGAAATATTCTCCCGGCTCGCTTCCAATCTCACGGCGCAGACGATCACCAAATGCACCCTTTTCTGCAAGATACCCTTCCGCCGTTGTCTCATCAACTTCGATTTCCCATCCGGCACAGCAGGTATCTGTACAGGCAGAACCAATACACTTAAATTGATCAAAAAATGATGGTTTATGGTATTTCATGCTGAACTCCTTTTACTATAAAATAGTTTGCACTTAATTTAAAAATGGTCCGCAACCAAATGTCGGATACGGACCATACTATCTATTACAGTGGCAAACTCTCTACAGCTGCGCGCTCTACTGACAGACACTCTTTATATCTCTGAATGAACGCATCAAATCCAGCTACATCTTCTGCATTTGGCTCCATGCGAACACCAGTCTCACCGTGGAATACTTCTTCTGAAAGGAACGCATCTAATGGCTGGTTTTCTTTCTTATTAAGCATATAGGAAGCAAGCAGTGCAATTCCCCATGCACCACCTTCTCCTGCTGTCTCCATCAATGATACAGGTGCATTGATTGCTGCTGCCATTATACGCTGTCCAACACCCTTTGTCTTGAACAGACCGCCATGGCCGTAGATATTGTCAAGCTTTACGCCCTCTTCCTTAAACAGAATATCAAGACCTACCTTTAATGCGCCAAGAGAGGTGTACAGATGAGTTCTCATGAAGTTTGCAAGTGTAAACTTGCTGTCTGGTGTACGCACAAACAGCGGACGGCCCTCTTCAAAGCCTGTGATGCTTTCTCCTGAGAAATAGTTATATGCCATCAGACCACCGCAGTCAACATCGCCCTCAAGTGCCTTATTATACAGTACTGAGAAGAGCTGATTCATATCAACCGGAACACCAAGCGCCTGCTGAAACTCCTTAAAGATTCCTACCCATGCATTCAGGTCAGAGGTACAGTTATTGCAGTGAGCCATTGCTACCGGAAGACCATCTGGTGTTGTTACCATATCGATTTCCTCGTGAACCTTCTTTAATGTCTCGTTCTCGTCCATGACAACCATTGCAAATACAGATGTTCCTGCTGATACATTTCCTGTATGTACAGTTACACTATTTGTTGCTACCATACCAGTTCCGGCATCACCTTCCGGCGGACACATTGGAATACCAGCTTCAAGCTCACCGCTTGGATCTAAGAGCTTTGCGCCCTCTTGTGTCAAATTACCGGCTGGCTCTCCTGCTACAAGTACCTGCGGTAAAATGTCACGCAGCTTCCAGGAATATCCCTTCGGTGCAATGAGCTTATCAAAGGTTTCAACCATGTTCTGATCGTAATCCTTTGTCTTGCTGTCAATAGGGAACATACCAGATGCCTCTCCGACGCCAAGCACTCTCTTTCCAGTTAACTTCCAGTGAACATAACCTGCCAGTGTGGACAAATAGTCAATGCGTGGAAGATGCTCCTCACCATTTAAAATTGCCTGATACAGATGAGCAATGCTCCAACGCTGCGGAATATTAAATGAAAATGCAGCTGTCAGCTGTTTTGCTGCCTGCTCAGTAATTGTATTTCTCCAGGTACGGAACGGAACCATCAGTGTTCCTTCCTTATCAAATACCATGTAGCCGTGCATCATTGCTGAAAATCCTATTGCACCAATTTTTTTCAAGCTGGCACCGCACTGTGACTTAACGTCTGCTGCCAGCTTTGCATATGCATCCTGCAATCCGCTCCAGATATCCTCAAGAGTATACGTCCAGATTCCGTTCTCCAGACGATTTTCCCAGTCATGTGCTCCCTGTGCGATTGGAGTATTCTCATCATTTGTCAGCACTGCCTTGATTCTTGTTGAGCCAAACTCAATACCAAGAATGGTCTTTCCAGCCTCTACGGCCTCTCTCATTTTTACTGAATCCATAATAGACCTCATTTCTGCGTTTAGTACGCTTTTCAGAAAGTACAGCTTTCTGTTTTTTCAAGATTTTTACTGCTTGTCCAGTATACCATACCGCTGACAGAAATACAACTTTGACTTTTCTTACAATTTAACATAATAGAGGAATGCCCGCAGTTTTGACCATGCCGTCTCATCCCAGTCATGGTCGATCTCGATCTCATCTGACTTAACCTAGGGTTCCATTGACGGAGTTCTAGTACCTGCGTACATCTCAAGGACTTTTTCATTAGAGGCAGGACATATCTTATCGATTCTTGGGCCAAATGGTATCGGAAAAACAACTCTTTTAAAATGCATGATCGGCCTTCTTTCATGGAGCAGCGGTCATTCGCTTTTAAACGGTCAGTACATTCAGCAATTAAAGGCTAAGGAAATCTAGAACACGATATCCTATATTCCGCAGACACATGGCTTTTCTTTCTCCTACACCGGCCTGGAAATGGTCATGATGGGCCGAAGCTCACACCTTGGCCTCTTTGAGCAGCCGGGCACAAAGGAGATTGAGATGGCAGAGGCGATGATGGAAAAGACTGGAATCACGCATCTTGCCGCGAAAGATTGTAACCGCATGAGCGGCGGTGAATTGCAGATGGTGCTGATCGCAAGGGCACTCATCAATGAGCCGAAGCTGATCATTTTAGATGAGCCAGAAACGGGACTTGATTTCCACAACCAAATCCTTGTTCTAAATATGGTCGAAAAGCTGGCACATGAGGACGGCATCAGCGCAATAATGAATACACACTACCCAACAAATGCAATGCGAATTGCAGATGAGGCATTTATGATGAACAGAAATGGGGACCGATTCTATGGGAAGGCAGCAGATATCTTGAATGAGGAAAATATTTCCAAGTCATTTGATGTAAATGTCATCGTGGATGAGGTCATGTACAATGACCGTAAGCTAAGAAGCATTATTCCGGTATCGCTTGCTGAGTAAGATATGCAAGGTCATAAGCTCTATTGATGAATATCAAATATAGACTGTGCTACTTTATCAATTCTTATAGAATAAACTACTTGCAGGATACCATACTTATAAAGTACAATAATACTTAGTGTAAATTTTACAAAGTTACATGCATGATGATCAGAAGGGAGTTTTATGACTGTATTTACAATTGAGCAGCTTCGCCCAATCAAGGATGGCATGACCATTTCGCGCGATGCAAAGATGGGACAAGAAACCACCGTTACGTTTTTCTCTCTTGGCAAGGATACTTCAATCAGCCAGGAGCGCTATGATGTGACCGCCATCTACATTGGTGCAAAAGGAAATGCCGAATTTCTTATCGGTGAAAATGCAAAAAAAGAAACCGTCACATACGGAGATTGCCTGATCATTCCGGGTGGCACACTCTGCGGAGTAGAAACCGCTACCGGAACTGTCTATACAGAAATTATTATTAAAAAGGAGAATGATGTTCAAATGAATAATATCGTAAAATCTGGAGAAGTAATGAAGCTGAAGGACTTAATCTCTTATGAGGAGGGAAGTATTGCAAATCTTGACGTTGTAAGCAACAGCACCATGAAGTTTGTGCTGATGGCATTCGATGAGGGAACTGGTCTGACACCACATCGTGCACCAGGCAACGCAATCATCTTCGCACTCGAAGGAAAGGCTACTATCGGTTACGAGGGCAAGGATTACACTCTGTCCGCAGGTGAGAATTTCCGTTTTGATAAGAATGGTCTGCACAGCGTTACTGCTCAGGGCAAGTTTAAGATGGCTCTGCTGCTCGTTCTTGAGTAATCACATTTAAATACAGCTAAAAAACCTCCCAGAAGAAATTTTCTTCCGAGAGGTTTTTTGCTGTTGATACATTCATAAAACTACCGAGTAGTCACCGTTGCTGCCAATGCCGGCAGCACATACTTCCACTCCATATCGCTTGCCAGATAAAACTTCGTGTAGCACGGCTGGTTGTAGCAGTTATTCTGCCATGCCACGCCGACGCGGTACTGAATGTCATGAAGCAGCGTAAACAATTTATGTGCTGACAGATCGGTGTTTGTGTAGATACGCACTGCACTGCTGTCTTCGAGGCGCAGAATAATTTCGTCACGGTAATCACCAAAAATATCTGCGACAAGACAAGGATTTCCCTTTGTGCCGTTGTTTGTAAGCGTTCCCTGTGGGTCAAGCATAATGCCATGTGTGTTATCGTTAATAATGCCTGTCTGCTTTTTGCGCTCCATATAGTCAACACCGTCAATGATCTGCGTTGTCATATCAGAAGCCCAATGGATATTCGCATTTGTTCCAAGACGCTTTACATCAAGCTTGTTTCCATTGCAGTCAAATGTGTCCTTTACCCACACCTGAAGACCACGCACACCCGGTACTACATCTCCTATCATGCAGCGTCCAAGATCTTCTTCTGCATATTCACCAAAAAATACTTTTCCAGTAAGTGCATCGCGAAGCGCAAATCCATACGGTGCTGCCTTTGCACCCTCGAACACATTAAAGATCTGGTAGCCCGGCAAATCCGGATTGATTCTTGCGACATGCATTGCATCACCGTGACCAAGCTTTGCAAGACGTCCATCTGGCAGGTGATCATAGCTTGAATATAAAAGACTGCCATCATGGTCAATCACAGCTGCACCATAGATAATCTCCTGGCAGCCATCACCATCCACATCTGCTACTGAAAGGCTGTGATCTCCCTGTCCTGCAAACTTTCCATAAACAGGATCTAAACCTTCTTTTTCATGTGCATTATCATTAAATGGATTGCTCATTGGCACATGACCAGAATCTGCCATGAATCGTTTTGCAAAGTGACCATCCTTAAAATCATAAGCTGTCACAGTGCTTCTTGTGTAGTATCCTCTGCATACGATAACAGATGGATGTTCACCGTCTAAATACGCAACACCAGATAAGAAACGATCTACACGGTTGCACGGTTCAATTCTTCTCATTGCATAATCGCCCCACATCAGGCCGTCATCGCCTCTTGGCACTGGAAAATCAATTGTCTCAAGCTCTTTTCCATCACCGCCAAACATAGTCAGATATTCCGGACCATCATAGATAAAGCCCTCAAATGCTTCAAGATGATTCTTATCGCTTCTTGACGGTGCAAATTCATATATAAAGTAAGAAACAAGCTCTTTTGCATCCTCGCGGCTAAGCGGATAATGATACTTAACAGGAATACCAAAGCACTCCTCAAGTGTCGCAGGCCAGCGTCCAGATACAACCTCCGGGTGACTGCTCCACCCCATAAACATCTCTACAAGATGCTCTTTATAATCTGCTGCGGTACATACATAATTGTCCTGATTTGTCACGCCATTTTTCACATCGCGCTCTGGAAGTGTAATGTACTCCTCTGTCACTGTGCCGTCTGCTGCAAAACGAGTCACCTTTGTACCTGGTGCAGTCTTTACACACATTTCTGCCTTGCCGTCACCGTCAAAATCGTACACCATAAATTGCGTGTAGTGCGCTCCTGAGCGGATATTTGGTCCCATATCGACACGCCATAAAAGTGTACCGTCCAGTCGATAGCAGTCAATGTAGCAATTTCCGGTATAACCGCGATGAGAAACATCATGTGCATTTGACGGATCCCACTTTACGATATACTCTAACTCGCCGTCTCCGTCTACATCACCAATACTCATATCATTTGCGCTGTAGGTGTAAGGCTGACCCTCTGGATACATCTCGCCCTTTGGGGAACGGCCATCAGCTGGCTTATTCATTGGAATATCAATGTAATTGTTTTCCCACACAAAAACTTTCTTACAGCGTTCTCCCTCTTTGCCGTCGATAATCGATGCAACGCTATATGTATCCTGCAAGGTTCCATCTGTATCAAGGTAGTTAGTGCTGTCTGTAACGACTGCAATTTTATTTTCACCGCGGTATACGGCATAATCAGCACCTGTAAGTCCTGTATCGCTGTAGCCGCGCACCTCGTCAATAAACATACGCCAGCCAACATACACGCCTTCGTCTGTCTTAACGGCAATAAGACCTCTGTTTAATTTTTCAAGCTGCTCATGAAAAACTGCCTTAAGAGGTGTCTCAACGAGATTACTCATCTCATACTCAGTTTCATTCTTTACAGCTGCTACCTTTAAATAATGCGGCACATGCGTTGCCTTCTTTAAGACAAAGCTGCACTCTTTTGTATCGCCCACAAGCTGATACTTCATGGTCGAAATATCTTTATCGGCCCAGTAAACATGATACTTTTCGGCTCCCTCTGCCGGTTCCCAGGCAATTTCTACACAGTCATTATAGACCTCTTTTACTGTTGCATTCATAACGTTCTCCCTTTCTTTATCAAAGCGCGACGAACATATTTTGTGCCAGCTCTGCTTTCACCTTATCCAGCTTGTCATCACGCTCATATGAACGAATCAATCCTGCAAGAAGTCCGGCAAATGCCTTTGCACCTGCCTGCTGTAAATGTGCATTGTCCTTTTTTCCGTCTGGATAGCCTTCATATGCTCCCTGATCTAACCACATAAACAGCTTCTTAGAACCCTCACTTCCAACAGTATTTAAATAATCTGCAGTTGCTTTTCCCAGATCAAGCACAGGAAGATCATACTTATCCCCCATCTCAAGCATCTTATCACGATACTCTGGAAAGCTTACACTAAACTTGCCATCCGGCGTATCATCGCAATCTCTCATTGCGATTGCTGTCACAAGAACTGGCTGTGCTCCGCGCTCCTTTGCTGCATTGACATAGAAAAGCAGATATTCTTCATACTGCTCTGGAGTAACATAACGCTCCTCTTTTTCCTTGTTTGCATCGTTATGCGCAAACTGCATGAACAGATAGTCACCTGACTTGATCGCCTTTTTTAAATCATCCAGACGGCCCTCATCGAAATAGCTTCTGCTACTTCTTCCTGCCATTGCACGATTGTCGATAAACAATCCATCTGTCTCATAAATAATTGACTGGTCAAAATCAGAAGCACTCTTTTTGCCATATCCCATCCAGTCACAGCCATCCTGATTCATCTTTTGTTCTGTCTCTTTAAAATACGTATGCAGCATCTGACCCCAGCCGGTAATCGGCTTTACAGGTGTCTTATAACTTTGTACGGTAGAATCTCCTGCTAAGTAAATTGTAAATTTTTTCATTTTTGCGCTCCATTTTTAAATTTTTAAATTTAAGAAATTTCTAAATTACAGTTCCTTTACGATCACATCCTTCAGGCTTCTCTTCGGAACATAATGAACCTGATTTTCGTCACGATAATACTTGATATCGTCGTCTTTTACCTCAACCATCTTTACTTCTTCAACTGGAACACCAAGTGCTATTACCATTGAAATTGCGTACTTCTCTGGATCTAATCCAAAGATTTCCATAAGCTCGGTGCGCTTGATATTCATTAACATGCAGCCGCCGTAGCCCATATCTCTTGCGCCAAGGAAAATGGTCTGTGCCACGATTCCTTCGTCAACGGTCTGATTCTTCTGAAGGCTCAAATCACGCAAAATCAAAATATAGCCTGTCGGACGCTCTCCCTCTACTGGTCCGTCCCAGTCACTTAAATAGCCTGCCCATGCCAGATTTTTGTAAATCTCTGCATTCATCTTCTTATCTGCGCAAAGTGCAAAGCGGATATACTGACGATTTCCACCGCATGGTGTGATGCGGCCTAACTCAGCTAGCTTTTCAAGTTCCTGCATGGTCATTTTTTTACTCTGGTCAAAGCGGCGGTATGAACGTGCGCCAGCTACTAAATCGTGAAATTTCTGTGTCATAATTATTTTTCTCCTTTACGCTTTATGGAATCCACTTTCATCAAGCCCTGCCAAAAGCTTTTCTAACTCTTCCATTGTCTTTGGCAAATCCTCGCGAATATAGCGAAGTGCCGTGATTATATTTAAGCACCACTGTGAAGTGAAGTTTGTAGTAATCCATGGAATCTCATGAAGTACTTCTTTATTTCCTGCATCAAAGATGTCATGCGCCAAGAAGCCCTCTGTATTATTATGAGTGCAAAGTGCATGAAGAAGAATCTTCCATGTAGTCTGTGCCAGCCACCTATCGTGCAAACGAGCTGCTCCATATGCTGCAAGTCCCGATGCCATAAATGGAAGGCTAAACTCTCTGTTTCCGATAAGACCATTTGATTCTTCTAACTGCTTTTCCTTTGGCAGATAGTAGAAACGGCCATGCTCTGCTAACATATCCTTCCATTCTTCATCGCCAAGCAAATCGGCAATCTCAATCCATACCTGAATAGCACCCATGCACACCTGCAGATGACTTCCTCCGTTTGTGCGCTCTCCGATGTAACGAAGATGGCTGTCCTTCGGATCATACTCAAAATCAGGACCTGAGGTAAGGCGAAGCGGCAGCGCCTTTAAATCATCAATACCAAGCTGAATCTTATTTCTATATGTGTCATCGTTAAATCGCTCCCACTGTGTCATCCAGTCAGAACAAAAACTTGACCAATCTGGTCCTGAACGCGCATGTGCCGGTGCATTCATCTTGTCTTTGTCAAAGAAGAAACGAAGCGGATCTGTCGTAACAATTGCCTCATCAGCATCCTTTACGTCCTCAAAGACATCACCAAGACGCATATCACCTGTCAGGTAATAATAGAAACGATGATGACCTGCCATTGCAATACGAGCCTCCTTGCATGAGCAGCCCCAGTGACGCACGTTATGACGAGAGCCAAGACCTTTAAGCGGACCAAAATGATAGATATCAACCTCAGAACAGTGACGGCTCATTGCCTCTGCCATTGTGAAAATATCTTCTCTTCCGCTTCTCATAAAAGCTAACCACAACCACAGCGTTGGAACAAGCTCTGTATTCTGCCATGCGTAGCCGCCCATATCATAGCGCCAGCTATGGCGGAATGGATCATAAGTATGCATGATATCTCCATAATTAAACATGCCGTACCAACTGCGCACCTCTACCTCATTTTTATAAAAATCAAACGCCTTATCAAGCTGTTCCTCTAAGAAACGCTCTACCTGTGTTTTTTTGGATGAAAGACTCCACTCACCAAATGCCTGCAGCTTTTCATAAACAGATGGATCTGCTACATATACAGGCGGCTTTTGAACACTGTCTGAAAAACGCTTTAATGCATCGGCATCAGATACTGAATTATTAGAAAGTTCAATAGAGAAATTGTTAGTATTTCCAATACCGTAAGCAGATGCACCAACTACATCGAAGCCCTCATAATAGGTCTGAGAATAGCCTGATCAGCATAATGGCGAAAATCCATCGCCTCAACCTGTGGGCACCACAGCCAGAAAATCACCTCTGCATTGTCCTGATCAAGATCACCAGCCTCAACTGCTGACGGATATTTCTGCCAGAAATCTTTTGAGGAAAGAGAAAAGCTTCCGCTCTCATCAGCAATATTTACGCTGCCCGGTGCTCTCATGCCATGAAGTCCCTCTATATAACAGCAGTCTGGATTTACGATCTTCTTTTTAATGGAAAAATGTGTTGCACTGTCCTGACAAAGCACGTAACGGCTCCAGATAGGCATATGCTTAGATGCTTCTATTGCAGTTGCGGCAGCCTGATCATTATCTGCATCAAGATAAAGCATCTGTCCCTTTGTCTGCGTATCATAAATCTCTGGCGCTACTCTTGGTCGCCAGCTAAGAAGCTCAACCATCTCCTCATGAAAACTTCCATGATCAGTACCAAAACGAATGTGACGGTTATACATTTCACCCTTCATTGGACGATGGAAACGCACACCAAGACCTTTTAAGAAATCCTTCTTCTCATCACCATCAAATAAAAATGTATGCTCAAAATCAATCTTTGTGCTGTTAAGATAGATAGTCTCTCGAATGACAAATGGCAGCACACGGCGATCATTTGCATGACTTACATGAGTTCCTCTCAAACAAAAGGTGACGCGAACTGGTCCCTGCTCCTCAATAGAAACAGACTCAATCTCTCCTGTGTACGGCACTGTTTTTTGAATCAATACACCGTCTTTCACACTTCTTTCTTCTAACTGCAGCACCAGATCTGCATCCGTCACCTGAACACATCCATCCACTGTTACATCGCGAAGAATCACATTTTTACTTTTTGGCACAACTGCGTGAACACATCCCGCGTCAACTATATATGCATCTTCCTCTTCTTTTACAAAAAGTGATGACTCCATATCCTTTTTGCTGCTTACGTATTCATTTACAGGAATAACCTCAAAGATTTCACCATTTTTGCTGTCTGCGGTATGAGCTGTCCACTTTACTGAACCATCCGGCCAGTATGCTGTTATTCTTGACTGAGACGGCACTATTTTATTTTTTGTACTGTCTTTTGCGTACACATTAAAGGAAGCATCCTTCAATACAGCACCTTTCTCCCACATGCAGCCCCATGTTGTATAGCCATACGCTTCTCTGTTTTCCATCAGATGAAGTGTCATTGACTGAACTGTCTGCCCCTTCATTTCCATGTTTTTCATGTCCTCCATGTTCTTTTGCCCCATTTTTCACACACACCCCACATATGCTCTTTTTTGACAATTTGCATTTTGTAAGGCGTTTATTCACCAAAAAACAAAATAAGGGACACCCGGCTAAAACCAGGTGTCCCCAATACCGCTTTGGTATCACACCATTGACGGTTTTCTTATTTTATTTTTAATTACTCAGCCTGGCTGGAAGCTTCCTCAGTAGCTGCTTCCTCTGTAGCTGCCTCCTCAGTAGCTGCCTCTGTATTCTCATCAGCCTCAGCGGTTTCCTGATCTGCTGCATATGCCTCGTTAACCTCAGCAATCAGATCATTTCCACCCTTATTTGCCCAATCATCCCAAGCATCCTGCAGACCCTGCTCGTCGATAACGCCACAGATATACTGTGTTCTTGCCTCAGACAGGATGTTGTCAAGGTCAGCGCCATACTTGGAGTAAGTCTCGGAACCAGACAGATAAGCAAGTGCCGGATTGGAAACTGCTACCGGACGTGTTCTCTGCTCATAGCACTCAGTCAGAGCCAGATCTCTGTCTGTCTGCTTCAGCGGCTTCTGATCATCTGCGTATCCCGGAATGTAAGCTACCATCTGGTTCAGACCAAGATGTGGATTCTCACTGTTGTCACGACCGGAAATAACTTCGATCTTTCCATCTGCATCCCAGTTGTAGGTAACGCCCTCAAGACCGTAATCAGCTAAGATAAGCATATCATAGTCATTTAACTTATCAAGGAAGGTAAGGGAATTGATAACATCTTCCTCAGTCTTAGCACCATCAGTAGTGATTACATAGAAACCATTGTAACCGGAAGTAGCAAGAGTCTTGCCATTGATCGGTCCTAACAGGTTCATAGATGCAAACTCATCTGGATTAGTAACAGACGGAACTTCGTTGTTTACGAAGTAGTCCCAAATACGGCGAGCGCCATCCATAACGTCGATGTAAACACCGTTCTGACCCTTCTTGCATCCGTTTGACCACTCAGAAGTATCAATAGTTACCCAATCTGGGCTCATTAAACCATCATCATAAACCTTCTTTAACCAGTCGATTGCTTCCTTGTACTCAGCAGTCTGATGTACCGGAACAAGCTGACCGTCCTGCTCTACCCAACCGTTTCCACAACCAAACCAAGTCTGAACGATATCAAACGGTCCTGTGTACTTAGTCATTTCCATACCGTATGTATCATCTACACCGTTTCCATCCGGATCGTTATAGGTGAAAGCATACAGCATATCATAAACATCCTGAATAGTCTCCGGAGTACCAAGACCTAACTTATCAGCCCAGTCCTGACGATAGGAGAAGCCGTAACGTCCAAGCTCACGAACACGCGGGATACCGATAACCTCGCCACCTACTGTCAGACCCTTTAAGGTCTCCTTGTTAACCTGAGACAGATTCGGGAACTTCTCGCTGTCATTAAGATACTCGGACAGATCCCAGAATGCACCCTCTTCAGCTGCTGATACGATTGTTCCGTTCATAGCACCGCCGCAGGTAAGGATCATTGGCATGTTGTCGAAGTCCATAAGAGTGGTTCCAAGAACCTGATCATATGCACCATTATCTCCCCACTTAATCTCGAAGTTGATTCCAGTGTACTCCTGAACCTTCTTAATAACCTCATCAGAACCCTCATTCTTTAAGCTCTTTCCTGCATTGTACTCTGGAACGAGTAAAGTTACTGTCGGCTGCTCATCTGCAAATGCCATAGACGGAAGCATTGTTGCTGCCATTGCTGCTGCCATACCAGCTGCTAAAAACTTCTTATTCATTTTTTAAACCCTCCTGGAATAAATATTCTGACAGTGTCCGAAGCTGCACTTTTTACAGGCAGCTTTCGGTCGCCATCTATGAAAGATGATCTGCGAAATTTTCGCGCTCATTATCACTTCTTTTTACTTATTAGCCCTTAACTGCACCTACCATAACACCCTGTGTAAAGAACTTCTGGATGAATGGGTAAACACAAAGAATCGGGACAGTTGCCACTACAGTAGATGCCATACGAACTGCCTTAGACGGCGGTGCTCCATTTGAACCCCAGTCCATAAGCTCATCTGTCTCTGCCTGCTGTGCCTGCTGCATAACCTCACGCAGTACCTGCTGTACAACCTTCATGTTAACATTATCAATATACAGCAGTGAGTTGAAGTATGAGTTCCAGTGTCCTACTGCGTAGAACAGACCTACAGAAGCCAAAACTGGCTTGGAAAGAGGAAGAACAACCTTAAGGAAAATGGTAAGGTCAGATGCACCATCGATGTGTGATGCTTCCTCAAGTTCCTTTGGAAGACCCTGGAAATAGTTCTTGATAATAATCATGTTGAATGCACTGATTGCACCTGGCAGCCACAGTGCCCAATATGTATTACGAAGATGAAGAATATTTACAACTAAGATGTAGCTTGGTACCATACCGCCGCCAAACAGCATCGTAACTATAACCATGTTTGTGATACCGTTTCTCCAGCGGAAGTCGGAACGAGCCAGAGGATATGCAAGTGTGGTACTCATAAACATATTGATAAAAGTACCAACTGCTGTTACAAGCAAAGAGTTTGCAAGACCTCTAAAAATAGAACCATCTTTTATAATGTAAGAATATGCATTGGTAGAAAATACTGTCGGGAACAGGAAGAATGACTTTTCAGTCAGCTCTGCCTCTGTCGCGAAGGAACCAGCCAATACATATAAAAACGGGATAACGGTTGCTATGGCAAAAAGTGCTACGATCACATACAGAAGAACCTGTACAAATGCATCACCAGGCGACCGCTTAATTTTGTTTGCTCTTGAAATGTTGTTAGCCATCGCTTTTGCCTCCTTAATAGAATCCGCTCTCACCACAGAGCTTTGCAATCTTATTTGCACTTAAAACAAGAATCAAACTGACAATAGACTTAAAGAGTCCTGCTGCCGCTGATACAGAATACTGACCGCTTACAATACCTCTCTCATAAATGTAGGTATCAAATACCTGTGCTCTTTCAGCATTCAAATCGTTCTTCATCAAATAGATCTGCTCGAAACCTGTGTTTAAGATACTTCCGCACTTCATGATCAGCATGATAACAACTGTACCACGGATGGCCGGAAGTGTGATGTGCCACATCAGTCTCCATCTGCCTGCACCATCTACACGTGCTGCCTCATACAGCTGCATGTCAACACCGGAAAGTGCTGCTAAGAAAATGATAGTACCGTAACCAGTCTCCTTCCAGATACTCTGTCCTACAATCAACTGATTGAAGAACTTCGGATCGGTCAGAACCTTCGGTGTCCCATCACCCATAAACATCTTCATTAACTGGTAAACAGCACCGTCATTAGAGTTAAACAGCTGCTGTGTTAAAGATGCAACAATAACTAAGGATACGAAGTGAGGAATGTAAACCAGTGTCTGTGAAATACGCTTAAACGGCATACATCTTAACTCATTAAGCATCAATGAAAGAATAATCGGTGCTGGGAAAAACAATGCCAGACTCAATAATGAGATGGACAATGTGTTTCTAAACAGCGACCAGAAACTAACTGTTTTACTTGTAAAGAATTCCTTAAAATTATCCAGTCCTACAAATTCACTGTAGATGAAACTGGAAAAGATGCCTGAATGACCACGAATACGTAACTTGTAATTCTGAAATGCCATTACCAGGCCGCCCATAGGCAGATAACAGAAAATGATCATCCAGATAACGCCTGGAAGAACCATCAGATACAGCCACTTATGACGCTTCATGTCAGTGATCAGCGGAGTCTTCTTATGCTGATAGGCTGATGTGTTATTTTTCTTACCCATGATTTTTCTCCTTCCTTCTTTTCTACTCCGATCCTTTTAGAGTGCATTCTATGCATTTACGACCAAGTTTTTTTATAAACTTTGATTTTCAAAGATGATATCTGCTGCACACGGATGGTGTATTTTCATTGTCGATATTATATAATACTTTGCTTATTTTTTCAATACTTTTTTTACTTTTTGTTCTAAAAAAATTAAATTTTTCTATTTTTTGTTAAAAATTTATCATTTGCCATTAGGTAGAACGGACAAATTTTGGATGTCTATTCAATTTATTTTTAGTTCATAGCAAAAACGACCTTTTATGCAAATAGACACTTTCTTAACTATATTTTTTTAATTTTCAAAGCTATAAACTTTAAGCTTTGAATACTCTCCTATCATCGGTGCAAGCTGCCTAAATCCGATTTTTCCACCTTCTAAGCATGGACCATATGTTGTTCCATCATCGTTGAAATTGAATACTTCTAAATCATTGACAAAGAAACGTACCTGATTCTCATATTTTAAAAGACCAAGCTTATATGGTTTGGATGCGTCTGCAACGTCTGGAATAGGATCAGCGCCCTGCGCAACAAGATAAAATCCATAGCTTTTTCTTAAGTTGCATGTGTGGAAGCTTCTCTCATCTGGCTCTTTTCTTCTGAAATAAGATACATGGAAAGCATTTATATCTCCATGATGATAAAGCGGATACTCTCCCGTTCTTGGCTGAAGCGATTCATCAAAGAGGTCTTCTCCATTTCTTCCCTTTGCAGCAAAGAAAAGGATTGCAAGTCCCGGCTCCTTTAATGGCTGAAACTCCCATTCAATGTAAACATTAGATGGAAAATCCTTCGGACACCATAAAACGTAGTTTGCCTTCTGACCCTGCGCAGCGCTTAAGCCGTTTTCCATGCGAAGCTTGCCCTCAGGGAATGAAATGTTAGCTGTACCTTCAAGCACAAAACCATCGATGTCGGACTTTGATGCAAGTGGGTTGTTGTAAATTAGTTTTGGAGTTTCTGTGACTCCATACTTTGTAAATTCCATAGTAGATATTCCTTTCTTTTTTATTGTATTGTTAACTGTAAGGGTATCAAAGGTATCCTGTGCGAAGTGTTTGTCGCCTTAATTGCCCGTTACGTAACTAGTTATCAATCTCAGCGGTTGCACTCTTTTCAGAAGTAACATTTTGCAAATTATTCAAAACTTGCTTACCGTTTTTCTTACTATCTTCTAAGTGAGCTAATTTTCGCTGTTTAATCCTCTTTTTCCAAACGGCCATCTCTTCTTCCTCTGCCAAAAGAAGATTGATTACTGATGCGCTAAAGATATCCTGCGGCAGCTGTCCCTTAAACTCTAGATGTGCAGCTGGGTCTGCCTCTTTTTGATACCAGCCGTCTGGTTCCATTGCCCAGAAGCAGCTCTTTCCAGGTGCGCTAAATGTATCGAGTGCAGTGAAACGAATACGATCTGTATATACCTCATGCAAAAAGGCTATGCGCTTTGGTTCGTAGGATGACGAAAGCTTACCTTTTTGAACTTGTTTCCATGTACCGTCTAACCATGCCTCGATGCAGTAGCTTCGAAGTTCGCCCTCATGTTCACGATGATTTTGACGCGGCACATAGAGTATACCAGAAATGTTATGCTTTTGTGGTGTCTGAATAATGAAGGAATACGGATAGCCACCCGTAAGCCGCACAAAGGTCTGCGGATTTCCATCAAGACAGGCAGATAATGAATCATCATCTATCTTTGCACCTAGTTCTTTCATTACATCATTTATCTCAAACAGCGATGATAATTGTTTCCATGATACTTGTCCCTGCGGTTCAAAAGCATCGCTCTTCATATAAGAAAGAATGCTTTTCTTTAGGGCTGCGGCCTGTGGGGTATCCTGTTCAAGATTTATGGAAGTCATCATAAGACGGGCTGTTCCAACCTGACACTCAAAAAGAAGGCTCATCTTGTCGTTTCTGTTCCATTCGTCAATCGGCTGAACAAGGTTTGTAATGCAATCGCAGCCAAGTTTTTCTACTCGAAGACCTCTTGCATTTTCAATTAAGCTCTGCCACTGCCATCCACCGTCAGCAGTTGTTGGAAATGATGCAAATGCCGGATGTGCATTTTGAATTATCATGCCCATACCTCGCGCCCAAGTCGGTCCCATCTGTGAGTTCCAGAAGGACGGATTAAAGCGAACAGGCGGACAATCATATGAAGTATCCTCATATGGCAATTCAAACAATACACGCTTTCCTTCATTAAGAAGTGTTTCGGCGTGGAAGCGGTCTGATGTGATGAAAACAGTTTCGTGCGTATCAGACTCTGCTTTTGACTCGTCTGGTGTAGAAACTGGGTTTAATTTGCTGCTGTCAAATATCCAAAGTGGCCAGGTATTCTTCACTATCCTTCCATTTGCCTTCATGCTTACGCGCAATGTATAAACACGATTTGGCTCTATATCTTCCATATTCAAGTAAATGCAGCCGGCAGACTGATTTTTCTCTAGCGCATAATCTCTTTGCTTTAGTGTTCCGCAAAGAACAGGCGACTGAAATACGATCTGCGTAAGTGTCTTGCCATGTTCACCGTATGTATACTCGGTAACTGGCTGCTGCTCAAGCTGCCAATGAATGCGAACAGACTGTAACGGTGCGCGACCAAAATGGCTGACCTCGATTGGGATGCTGATCGTAGCATTTTTTGCACGGTCGATGCAGTAGGACTCGATGCGCGCAAGAAGTACGGTTTCATCACAAAACTGACGCCACTCGTTTGGAGTAACATAGCCTTTTGAATCCCAGAATGGATCGAGAATACCGACAAGTGCCGTTCCCTGTCCCAAATAATCATGAAGTTCAAGAAGTTCAAAACCGTATATATAAGGTGTACGCAGATTTGCTTCAAGATCTTCCTTTAACATACGCACCTGCTGCCGTCCTGAATTATAGACAAATTCCTTATTTTGCCCCAACACATCATGCGCACGCGCACTCTCACGAAAGATCTCGAAATTCCCTGGCTGCAAATAGCCTGTAAATTTATCAATCACATCAAAATCCGGATACGCACACCACTGGCCAAGCTCATGGCATATTACAGGGTAAGAGATATCTTTTAATGATTCACGGTAATCACCATCATTCCAACCGCGCGGTCCACGGATGGTTCCGCCTGGCTGTATGCCAAAGCCTGATCTATGAAAATAGACATAATCTGTTCCCGTGATTTTATCCGGCTCCATAGGATATGGCCATCCGGACTGAATGGTATAAAGATGTCTGCTGTCATATGCGCGACACTTTGATACCCAATCAGTAAGTGGCATAAGCCAGTCTCCACCCGGCTCATTGCTCGGAGACAGCATTAAAAAGGACGGATGATTGCCAAATGTATCAAGTATACGCTTTGTCTCTTCCCACAATACGTTGTTCATTTGCGCATCTGGCGCAAACACATTCCACATATCGCACTCTATCTGCAAATAGACACCAGCGCGGTCAGCTGCTTCAAATGCAGCCTCTGGCGGACAATATGAATGGCACCTGATAAAGTTCATGCCCCACGTCTTCACAGTCTCCATGATTTTATCCCAGTATGCGCTGTCACAATCCGGAATGCCGCTTAAAGGATAATCGCCGCCAAAATGTGTTCCTCGAAGATATGTGTTTCGCCCATTGATAACAAAATGACCGTCCTTTACCTCTGCCCTGCGAAAACCAAAGATAACTTCTTTAGTCTGTAGTACTACTTTTGAAAACTGCGATACCATTTCTTTGCTCTGTAATGGTAATTGTGTGATGGATGATTGCATTTCTCCTTGCGGTACATTGCTTATAGAGGACAATGTTACTATAAGGTTCTGTAAGCCTTGATCAAACTCATCCCAAAGTAATGTATCAGATGGATAATTCAGCGTAAGCTCACAAATCTGGCTTCCCGGTGTGAGCACGCAGATCATCTTGGCACTGATATCCGTGCGTGCAATATCCTGTACGCGAATTATACAGTTTTGAGTATGGCTTGTCTCATTTTTCAGGTGCACCTGTATGGTAGCCTGCGGCAGCTGCGCATTCACCTGAACACGCTCAATCCAAACACGATTGAATAGTTCTAAGGTAATCGCTCCTGCCACACCGTTCCATGTTGCGCCTAGCGCATCTGACACGCCATGACCATCTGGCCGATACGGCAGCTGCCAGCCATTGTCAATGCAAAGCGTAACTGTATGCTCTCCTGCTGACAATTCCCCTGTCTCATATACGTGCGGCGCACAAAGACTTACTATGCTGCCTTTGCATTCCCCATCAATCCAAAGCGTTGTCTTCCATTTTGTGTTCTCAAGCGTCAGACGGCCAACAAATCCATCTGATTTTTCAGGCACAAAAATTGTCTTCTGATACCACGCCTTTCCTGTATAGTGACGCGGCGGCTGACTCAAAAATGGCACTTTTGTTCCATTCTCCTGCGCATACGCATATTCGCCGCGCTGATACCACAGCGCATCATACAAACTTTGAACCCACGGTGTATCTTCACTGATCGCATCACCATAGCCCTGCGCCTGCAGACATCCAGGCAGCGTGATCGTATGTGTCAGTCTTCGTTTTTCCCAGTGCTCGGCAAAGCCTCTGTCCTCTTTATCAATCTCAAAGCGCCAGATTCCTGCCAGATCACATGTCTGTCTTTTTTCCATCTGTTTCCTCCGCAAATATACCTAAATGATAAAGCTATGATACCACACAAAAAGGTACGATACAATGCAGGTTAGATGCTTCTTATATGCAAAAAAGACCACATTGTTTGCGGTCTCTTTAACATACTCCCACGGTTAAAACCGTGGAATTCCTTAGATTCTTGTAGCATCATCCAGCCCTATAGACTGAATTATAGCCACTCGTTTTCAGGATTTATGCTGATTGGATTTCATACGTCGTGTACTACTTTCTAAGCAAAAGACCTATGCCGAAGCCTTATGTATGTTCTTAAAATCCAAAACATTGTCTCATCGACAATCCACTTTCCTTCATTTTTAAAATCAACTGATCCTGCATATCCGCAAAATGTTCAAATTCATACTCACATTTTTCTCTGTCGGGATGTTTAAAATCCAAATCTGCATTTCGAATTAAAAATCCCGAATATAGATCTCTTTGTACCTTTCGCTTTCCAATCTCCTTTTCTCTTTGTGACAACGGAATCTTTTCATAAGTATCCGTTACATGGTTGTATTGGCTTGCCTTAAATTCCTTTGTATCTACTTCTGCACAGACACCTCCAACTGCCTCCGCTTTTCTTTTCAATTCTAGCAAAAATCTTGCAGGTGCACGACGGTTGATGGATCTTCCAAAGCGCTTCTTACGCTTATATTTCTGGATCACTTTTACCGTACCGTCTTTCTGCTTAACCTCGGTTTTCTTTTCCTGCCGTTTGGTTTCTTTTGCCCTCTTTTGAAGCGCTTGAAAGTGCATCTTTTCCACCGGAAAATACCTGGCAATTGTTATCAGCTTATTACACAGCTCTCGGTGACTGTCAATAATATAAGCATGTTTTTTTCGATACAATGCTTTTAACAGTCGGCGCATTTTTACATAGTTTTGGGAGTACTTCCATGGATCACGATTAGAACGATTGATTGTTCCATTTTCGTTATACTTATTTGGGTTACTGATTCTTCTGGAGCGATCCATCCTCTGAGAAATCGTTTGAATTTTTTTCTCATACCGGATTGCATTCGGAGCCAGTTCTTCCAATACACAGGCATCTTCTGAAACACCGGCTATTGTTGAAACACCCAGATCAATTCCCATTGTAGATGTTCCAATTGAAACTCTTGTCGGTGCATCTCCACTTACAACAATCTCTGCATAGTATCGCCATCCACTAGAAAACATAAGCCGTTTTATATTACAATAACTGATTTTTCCTTTCAGTGATTCCCATACATAACTAAGACTATTTTCTGATTTTGGAAGATAACATTTTAAAGAAAGCCCAAGCCAATTGACATGCATTGCATCCAGATCAAAACTAGCACCATTTTTATTTGACTTTCCACCAATCGTATCAAAATCCATCAATTTCTTAAAATGAAGCTCTTTTCCATTTCCAAACAGACATCTCTCGACACCGCACCATACAC
>QUFP01000079.1 GCA_003478935.1 Firmicutes bacterium AF25-13AC | reverse complement strand
CGTATTCCGCCTTCACCATTCAGATAGGCAGTAACGAGTGCCTTCTTTTGTTCAAAACTATATTTAATCATAAAAGCAACCTCCCAAGTGTTAGATTCTTGGTCTAACTTTTGGGGGTCGGCTCAAGAGGGGATGCGAACGCTTTCTTGGACCTGAATTAAGCAATTCCAAGACTGCGTCTATACTCCATCGTAGTACCAGGGGTCTGGCACCTAATGCACCAAGTCGATTGCCTGTTGTTTTTCTTCGGTGATATACTTGTTCATTTCTTTCTCCTAACATCTTTCAACATTAGGTCCAAAAATTGTCCGCACCCCTATTCCTTTTGCTTACTGCTTATCAATATATGCCGAACAGGACGGGCAAAGTCCGTTTTCTAAAACGTCTACATCTACCAATTGGCCACATCGATCACACCTCTCCAGTTCATTGTCCCAACCGCAATAGCAGCAACGACCAATTGGCAGGAACTCCTCATTGATAGAAACACCAAATTTCCCACACTGGCTGCATGCAAAATCTGCTGTCCATACGTTATCGCCTTTATTTTCGTACACATACGCATCCAATTTTTTAGGATATGGGTTCAATTTTTCATCAATGTACTCGAACATTTCCTCGCGAAGTTCCTCTAATTCAGAAGTATCATATTCAGAATCTTCATCAGCTTCCATAAGCCCTTCCTCGCCTTCGTGTCCATTTCCATTATGAAATCTGATTTCTGCCGAACAAATAGTTTTTCCTTCCCCGTCTCTGCATTCTATTTTGCAGACACTATCTTCGCCAAGGTCGTCATCAATGGTATAATTAGCCACAACATCTACTCGCAGTGATCCGTCTTCAAGTACCGGGGATGTCACCGTAAAGCAATTTTCCTCATTCGGTGTCTGGAAATCAGAAATTTCATAGCGTACATCCAAATGATACTGCTTGAAAACATCGCTATATAAGTCGTGGAGCGTTTCATCAAATTGATTTTCTATATCGCTTTCATCCAGAATATTAATTCCAGTTTCGCTTGCTAAACGTTCACGATAATATTCTCTTTCATTTCGTTGTTGTTCTTCTTCCGCACTCCATGTGTCTAATAGTTCATCTGATGTCTCTTCCATATCGAATTTGGCATCAGCGTTTCGTATCTGCTCATCCATTTTTTCAAAATCTTTTAGAATGACTTGATAAGCACTCCATGATAAAACTTTGCTATGTGCAACGTGATTTCTATCTTCGATAAATTTATGTGTTGCATCCTTAAATTTTTCTGGCTCATCAATAAACGGGACAAACAAATCACTCCAGATGCTTTTTTCTACAGTTCGTTTAGATTTAATATATTCCGCAATATTCTGTCCACTTACATTCTTAGAAGCCATATTGAAAAGTTTATCGTATTGGTCTCTATTCAACACAAATTCAGCATTGTATGTAACGCCATCAAATAAAACCCCAAATAAAGTTTCCAATGTCATCGACAGAAAATCCGTATTGATATTATCAAATTCTGGCACACGCTGGATGAATTTTCCTTTTAAGTTCTTTACGGACTCAGACTGTTTTTCTAAGCCAGGCTTACTAAGCCAATCAGCACCAAGAAAATGAATTAAAACTTTACTTGCAAAAGCACGAACGTTATTTTCAATAACAAACGCCTTTTCGTATGCTTCTTTGCAAAGCCGTGCGGATTGCATATCAACCAGCCAAGTACACACTTCCCAATCTGGAGCCAGTCTATTTTTCAAAGCAATCTTTAATTCTTCAAGCCTTTGATCGTAGTTTTCCGTTTCTAGCCCAGTAATCGTACACTCAAGTCTTGCAGCTTTTTTCTCATATGTATTGATCGCAAATTCAATACGATAATTTATCCCCTCAGATGAATTTACATTAAACACTTCGTTTGCAATGCGATCCAACGAACCAAGATATTTCTGCGTTCCCCAATTCATGGCAGCCAACACATCAGCAATAACCTGTTTGCAATAGTCGGTTCCATGATAATGTTCTTCTTCGCCTGGACAAGCAAACTCCTCTGAATAAGTAGGTGTCCATGTATAGAGCTGATCCATATTTTTAATACGATCCATCGAAAACTTAATCGTCAAGTTCAATTCACCCCTTTTATTTGCTATTACTCCTTAAATATCTCACCTTATAATGCGAAATCTGCGATGCAATCATCTATCATGGCATGCATCGTGTAACTTTTTACGCGGAAGTCTTTTAGTACTTTTTTAACTCTTTTTCTGTCTGCATCGGAAAAACAGCTGACATGCCACGATGCATTTCTTTTCCTCTGGTCATGCCCGTAGCCAACATAATCCATATAACCCAATATGGAATGACATCCTTCAGGAATTGGAACACCATATTGCTTTGACAATTCGGTCAACACATTTTGAGTTCTTCCCGCCTGCTCAAGCCAGAATCTCTGCATTACGGCATCTTTCGCATCTCTTTCTGAATATGGTAGTGTGTCTTTTCCTTCATTTGCAAAGATATCTTTTTCACTTGGAAGCATACGCCTTCTGTGGTGCGTGGCATACTGAAAATTTTGCACAATAAAATCCAAAAGACATTGCTCACCGTCATCTCCCTCAAAAGATTGTAAAAGTCCAAGATTAATATGTCCTACTGCAGACAATTTTTCATAGTTACACCCACACCGTGTGACAGCATTGATGAATTCAAAATAAGGCATATCTGCTTCTGCAAAAGAGTGCCCCAAAACATAAATGTTCTCTATATCTTCGATATGAACTCCGTTCTTCATCAGTGCAACGCATAAAGCATCAATCCGATCCGCTGTATGTTTATCTGTCCGGTAGAGGGCATCTTCCACTGCATATAATCCATCAATTCTTGGTAATCCTTTTGTTGGATCTAACGGTTCCATTATCTTTCGTTCAATTAACTCTTTGAATGGTTCTTCTGGATGTGTGGAATGACCAACAACAATCGATTCTGGATCAGTTGCAACTCCATGAATATGAAAGTCATTTTTAAATTTCACTCCAAACCGTTTTTCCAATGTATCTGTATAATTAAAGTTTATAATAAAACAATCATCTGGAAATCTAAAGCCACTACTTTTTTCCTCTATATTAAATGTCATAACCCAATCGCAGAACAATCGGCGTAAAAGTGTTATGGCTTCATCAACCGCTTGGCTTAACTTTTTTCTGCCCTCTACACTTCTCCCAAAATACAGATTTATAATCTGATCATCTATTTTGTCCATTCTCGCTTCCAAATTCCAGAAGAAATCATTTTCCAGTTGATTTGGCTCAAACGGATTCCCGTATATCAATTCGACCGCAGTGACTTTCTTTTCTATTCCCGCAGTATCTTTTATTGTATAAAAGCTGTATCCGAGTTTACTTGCAACTTCTTCAATATGCTCATTATAATAAACTCTGAATTTTTCATATGATGTTGGGATGCCTTGCCAACAGTCAAATCCATTACCTATAATTATGAGATTTCTATAATTTGATCGTGACATTATTTTTGACCTCCCTTGTCTTTACGATATTTTCTCAATCTACATATTTCATGATTTTCTCGTATGCAATTTGCTTTTTCCTCTGGATGCCGTTTTCTCCCAAGAAATATGGTGTCCAATCATCTGGTGTAATTTCTAAAGGTTCACCATTCAATCGAAATTGCTTATTGCAGACTATTCCAAAGTTGCCTCTTGGAAACAGTTCAATAAAACCGTCTCTAAAGAACTCACCATTCACATTTGCCCTCAATATGGCACTTCTAAACTTTTCAGCTAATTGAAAAATCTCATTATCTGTCATTGTCTTGGATTCCTTAATTCTTCCTTCACATCTCAGCCAATCATAAGACCGTTGCCTGCTGCTCACCACGGAGAGGTGTGTGAAGATTTGAGCATCTACCGTGTGAATCTATCCACACGGCGTTATTTTGCCTAATACAGACACTAATTCGACAGCATTCGACTTTTTTAGTCATATTTTGTTCATTTTGCGTTTACAGTTTAGTACCAGGGGGCTGGCACTTTTTTTATACCGGGCTTATACCTCAATTCTACGGTACCCCTTCAAAAACCTAGGTTTATGCGGTTTTCATAGCCTGTTTTTGTAGGTATTTATCAGAATATTCTGACAACAGCCGTTTTTCGTGCATGTTAACATTTTGAACATATTTAATGAGGTATACTTACCCTTGACACTGGATTAAGTATAGCACTAAATACAACAGTTGTCATCTTATTTTTTCACTCTCTTGATAAGTTGCGCTGTAGTACCGGGGGGCTGGCACTTTTTTCACAGTCTGCTTGGAATTGCTTAATTCAGGTCCAAGAAAGCGTCCGCACCCCATCGTCAAGTTCAATTCACCTCTTTTTATTCACTATTAATCCTTAAATATCTCGTAATCCACTATGTCCCACAGCATTTGAAACATAATGGCTGCCAATCCAATATTAAGATAGTCAAACGTTTCCCCCAGTCCATGCATGATGCAGTTTCTAATATTGAGTTCAATAAAGAATTTTTGCATGGCATCTAAGTATTCCGGAAGTATTTCTTCACTAGCGAAATTACTATTCAGTAATCTGCCCAGCGTCCGAGTCAATTTTCTCTTTCCTTTTAGACACACTCCCGTCAGTATCATTTCATTGTCTGGAGTATTCTTTAAGACACCTTTTTCAACAAAAAGCCTGTATAACTTCTCCATGGTATATTTTTCTGTTCCATAGAAAAGCATCTTATCATTGTGTAAGAATGGCTCAATTACATTCTTTTCTTCTTCCGCCAAATCGTTCAACTGCATTATGCACTTGAACAGCATCCTATTTTGTAGCGCCATTCCTAATCCTTGCTCAATCAGCGACGGCAATACGAAACTGGCTGTCACGGCGTGCTGTTCTCCTGTAACAAGTGCAGCAATGTAATCTTCCATTGCTTTTCGGTATATCTCGTTATAATCTATCGCCAATTTTTTCAATTCGATTTCCGGCAATCTATTATGCGTCTGATAAATTATAGAATGGTACTTTTTGTACACGCTGCCAAGATATAACACTGTGTCCTGTAACAATATTTTTTTCCGGATAAATTTGCTTTTTTCTTCCTCGTCATCAAAATGTCCTACAGGTTCTGGAAATTCTGCATCACCTACATCAAAAGCATATATATCATGAAAGTCTCTCAAAACAGAGCACTTTGCATCGTGAAGCTCATCTGTATTACGAGCATTGGTTAAACAATTCAAAAGTTCTTCGTCATATGAGATAAGTGGATTCATGTTTTCAAGATACACTGACATATCAGCACGGTTCTTAAAAATTTTATGATATAGCTTCATAGTGGAATCCCTACCTTTTCCTTCACATCTCAGCCAGTCATACGACCGTTGCCTGCTGCTCACCACGGAGAGGTGTGTGAAGATTTGAGCAGCTACCGTGTGTGAATTCACACGGCTTTATCTTGCCTAATACAGACGCTAATTCGACTATATTCGACTTTTTAGTCATATTTTGTTCATCTCGCGTTTACAGTTTAGTACCGGGGGTCTGGCACTTTTTTCGTTTAAACTATGTTTTCCGGGTAAAATCTCCATCCTCCAGCAAAAGTATGCTCTCATCCTTTATAGATGAACTTCCTGATGACAAAGATGAGTTCGATGTCTCTGTTACACGCTTTTTTACAGATAAGAAGACAAAAATCATGAAAGAGCAAACTCAGGTATATCACTACATGAATCCATCTAAGAATATTCCGCATTTTAAGCCGCTTCTTGATGGTAAGCACCTTTGTGTCGTTCAATTTCGTGTTCTCAAAATAAAAACAGCTCCAAATACATTTGAATACATTATTACAAATCTTCCGTTTTCATTTGATATAAACGATAT
>QUFP01000078.1 GCA_003478935.1 Firmicutes bacterium AF25-13AC | reverse complement strand
TTTCTTCTACACCCTCGTTGTCAAGTCCATTTAACGGCTCATCCAAAAGAAGAATATCCGGATCTTCCATGATCGCCTGTGCAATGCCAAGGCGCTGGCGCATTCCGAGAGAATATTTTCCTACGTGTTTTTTACTGTCTGGATCAAGTCCAACTATGCGCATTGCCTCGCGAATTTCTTCCTTTTTAATTTTGTTTTGTATTAGAGCAAATAAATGTAAATTATAATAACCCGAATACTCTGGTAGAAATCCTGGATTCTCAATAATAATTCCTAGTTTTTCTGGTTTTTCAATTTCTTTATTTAACACCTTTCCATCAATCAATATTTTGCCACTATCTGGACGCACAAACCCACATAAATGGCGCATCAGCATCGTTTTTCCACTACCATTTCTGCCAACAAGTCCATAAATATGTGGAGACGAAAGTTTCATTGATATGTGATCCAAAACAACCTGTTGTCCAAATTTTTTGCTGATATCACAAACTACAATTTCTGCCATAGTTCTCACCTCTTTTTATTTTGTCAATTACTGATTGTTTTGCACTATGCTTCTTTTTTCAACTATAAATGTAAGGCATAACATAATCAGATTCAAAATGATACTTGCGCATACTACAATCTGTCCATTCAACGGATGTGTACTTCCTACAATAGTCCAATTTTCTATGCTGCTCCAACTAACTGGCGAAATATAATATAGCCAAAACCTCGATGGGGTATAGGCAATCCACCTAATTACTGGATCTAACAGCACCAGCGCGGCTGCTACCATGCTTCCCAGCTTTATTTTTTCATTACAGCCATTAACAAAATAGATAAGAAGTGACAAAAAGATCAAGTTCAACCATACCGTTATAAATGTAATCATTTGTGCTGCCGGTGGATACAAAAGTGTTATGACATCACTTGGAAGACTGCTCTCCAAATACTGCGCCTTTATATCGCCACTTGCTATTATAAGACTTTTAACAGCCGTTCCCCAATATGGCTTTAATGTACATACTGGAAGAATTGTACCTGCCGCTACGATCATTAAAAATAGCAAAAAAAGAAATGATGTCGCTACACTATAAAGAATTCCGCCTAACCACCATGCACGTCTTCCTGATCTGGCAATTATGTAGCAAATCCGTTCGTCCTTAAATGGTGCATTGCATATTAAAACAATAAATGCAAAGTATAACATAATCTTTGCCAAACCATTTGCAATCGAATTATCCGCAAACAACACTGGAAGAAGAAACGGTGTACTTGTCATTTGATATTGCAGCCCAAATTTTGTTATTCCGCCTAACGTTTTTACAACCAGAAATGCGGATACAATAAATACAAGCCATACACGCGAATCTTTCTTCCAACACAAAAAATGCATTTTAGCAATTAAGATTCCTTCTCTAATCCATTCCACTGACAAACCTCCTTTCCATTGCCTTTTTTACCCCTAATCCAGACAACACCATACAACAACTAAAAAAGAGGAAATTATATATCATTTCGCTATAAGAGGCATTTCCCGGCCGCGAACTAAGTGTACTGTAAGAAAATATCCATGGCAACGAATTGGTACAATAAAATAAAAAATAAAAAGAAAAAAAAGCTGCTCCAATTGCAATATATCCGTCTGGCCTAAAGATCGATACTATAATTGCAAGATAGCATACCGGAATAATAGACAATGCAAGATTAAATGCCATTATTCCCAAATAAATCCATGCCAGTTTCCGATTCATCAATGGCACAAAAATCCCATACGAAGCACTGCCACTTGTTTCAATCACCATAAATGGTGTAAGAAGTATTCCCGCTAATAAAAAGCCCATTATAACCACAACTATAATATACAATGCAACTGAAATCAATCTTGATACAATCATTTCATTCGTATCTGATCGCTGCCTAATATAAGGCAGCACATGATTTTTAATATCACTCGGAACCATCGTTACTGTGCAAAGACTTGTTGCAATCACATATAGTGACTTATAGCGATCAAATGTCAAAGATAACTGAAGCTGATCGCAAATGCTTTGTTTAAACTCCCTAGATAAATAAATTGAATCTAATGAAATTGAATCCGATACCGAAAAAACAGCAATTCCACTTGTAAGCAATATTCCAATCAGCAGTTTTTTTACAGTAAACAGCCTACATAATTCCGATATCAGCATTCCATGTTTGTTTTTTTTAATAAATCGAAACATTTGTTGCCTCCATTCCTGTCACTGCATCCAAATGCAAATAACTTGAAACTCTGCCTTCTTTTTCTTTATATTCCACTGTCCAGCATGGAAAAACCTCTCGTATATTCTCATCGGATTTATATCTTGCAACATGATTCATTGTTACCGAACAAATTATTGCTTCCGACATATCGTTTTGCTGTAGCATCACCTTCGCATAAGAATATGCCTCTTCTGCAGATATTGTATTTTCGACCTTTCCTTCTTTCTCGGGCATTTCTAACATTGGACTGGCCAAAACAGACACAATTTTTCCATCCGTCCTACATACAATAGTAAGATATTCCACAAGTGACAATGGCGAAATAAAATCATCATTATAATTTTGTTGGTAGAAAAGAATATATGCTTCATCTTCCTTATTCCATGAATCTGTTATTTCTTCTGTCTCTCCTAATACATAGGACGGTCCACCATACGGATTTGAAAAAAACTCATTCGATCCATACTCTTCCTCATATTTTATTCGTTGGATAATATTCTGATTCAAATGATCACAATCAAGTGCAATTGCTTCTACATATGAAAATGGTAATTCTGCCGTTGAAATTGCATCTTCACAAATTTTTCTTGCCTCTTCTAGCGATAATCCCTCCAACTGATCCTTATCGTAATAACTGTAAAGTGTTCCAAATGACCATTTTCCATTCGTTAGATCACTTACTTTATTCATAGCATTTTCATAACATTCAGAATATGGATATCGAACTCTAAAATATTGTCCCGTAACACTGACCGTTGCTTTCTCATTCGGATTGTCATCACTACTATATTCCAGAAAACAATAGCCATGTTCATCCGTCACGCTCAATGTATCTATCTGCTCTTTTGTGATGTCTAAAAATGCAGAAGCTATCTTATCCATCTCATATTCCTTAACACGAACCTCCTCCCATAACATTTTATCCATTTCTGAAGCTTCGTTAAGCGTAACTGAATCTTCTGCTATAATAGCTCCCTGATTTCTTTCCTCTGCCGACATATAAATAGAGCGACAGCCAATCATAAAGGGAGCTATGAGAAAAAACGTACATAAAACTTTTTTATCGTGCATATCGACTCTCCCTCTTATCTCATTTGTTCTTCCTGCAAAGCAAGGGCGTCTTTTCAGACACCCCATTTGAATTATTATATTAATTATATTACTGTCCCGAATATGCGGTTCCAGCGTTTGGATTCCATCTTCCAGTCACTGTAAAACCTGCATTTGTTCCTGTAGCGTTTGCTCGAAGCATAACATTCATTGATTTCCATGCGTAATAATTGCCCTTAAAAATATAATTTAACGTAGCAGATGATGGAAACTGCGGAAGCTGATCATGTGAACTCAATTCAACATTATTTGTAACCTGCGTACCAGCAATATCAATGACAAGCATATTAACTGATTTTTTTTGATACAATACCGAATCACGTGAAATATCATCTACAATAATATTAACAACATACTGATATGCTTCCTTATGCGCTGCTGTTGAATTATAGCCTACGCCTTCATCCGCAATATGAAATCTAAAAGTTATATCTGCCGCATAAGCAGTCAGTGCAAATAACATTACCAATGCAATCGTGCCTAATAATGTTCGTTTTGAATTTCTTCCCATATTTTCTACCCTCCTATGTTATCAAATTTATTCTTCTTACTTCTTGCTCCATTGGACTCACCTTCCCTTCTATAATCATGAGTTTCAAGTTCCTTGATTATTTTATAGCACATATCACACTTAAAGTACATGACCAAAACACCATATTTTTTCCTATTTTTCTTTGATTTTGGTCATGTACTTTCTTAAAAAAACATGCTATCATTATTTGTTAGTGACTAATAATTTTAAACATTTTACGAAAGGAGAACGTCACATGAAAAAATTTAAAACAGTATGTCTTGCATCTTTTATTTCTCTTTTGGGTATCACCGCTATTTTCAGTACGATAAAGCCTACAAGCGGCAATGCTTCCACACCTACTACAACACAGGAAGAAAGCACTGCTGCCGAACGACCACTGTCAGATAAACCTGGACAAGATGATAAATAAAATCTTTTCTATTTTTTATATTCTTGTTCTCTTTGTTTCAAAAATATAATAAATTCTCTTTCTTGAAATAGAATCGTAAATTTGAGAGCCTGAAAATATTTCTTCTGATATATTTCAGGCTTTGCTTTTCTTTCTCTCTCATTCCAAGCAATCTCATACAATTCACCGCTGATTCCCTTCGCACTCCCACTCTCTAAAATTTTTTTCATTCCCTTTTTTGCATAAAATATTGCATCCTCATATTTCTCTACATCTCCCAGATAAGTTGCTAATGTCTCCCATAATAGCTGTTTTCCAAGACAAGCACTCTCTTGTCCAATCGTCTCTTTATCAAAGCTTTCAATTGCTTTTCTTAATATCGAAATTGCAATCTCTACTTTTTTATCATCTCTATACGCATTCGCAATATTCTTGATAATTGCAATCTCTGTCCGTGACCAACCATGTTCCTGAATACTCACCGTATCAAATTTTGATGCAGTTTCTTTTATTTCCTTCTGTCTTTTCATTTTTATTTGTTTTCGTTCCAAAATTTGAAAAAAGCGCACATCTATATTGTTCTGCATATGCAAAATAAATTGTCTATTTATTTTGCTTGTTTTGTCTAATTTTCCTTTCAAATCATATATTTTTTCTTTTAGCAAATCATACTTTTCTCTATAGGAACTATCCTGTATCCTCTGGTACTCCTCCACCACATCTGGATCATCACTCTCTAGTAGCAGTGTAACCTTATTTCCACGCTCGCCGAGTCTTTCCAGCAGCTTTTTCTTCTTAGCCCAACGAAGCTTTCGCTTTCCACACTCAAAACGAGAATAGCTCTCTGGCTCTAAAATACCCTCGCTTAATTTTGTCTGTGTCAGATTCTGCTCTTTTCTTCGTATCCGAATAATCTCATCTGCTATGCGCGCATTTTCAAAAGTGGTCAGCACAAACAGACCATATGGATTTTCATGAAACTCTGCAAAGAGTTCATCTATCACCCCTATCGTCTTTTCCTGTTCATCCCATTCTTCTTGACTGCATTTTAACTGTTTTTCAAAGAACAATCGCTGCTTTAAAAGCGGCAGCAATCCACGAAAGCTCTCTGCCTGAATGGAACGGTCAATCGCTTCCTGACAAATTTCCATGGCTTTTTCCTGTCTGTTTATGTTCCACTCCAATGCAGCAAGCTTCCATGCAGCAAAGGATAATACACGTGTATTTTCTTCTGGATCACCGCCTTTTTTTCGCTGTTGCCACAACCACGTTAGAATCTGTATTGCCTTCTCAATCTCTCCATTTTCTTCATAGCCCTGCGCTAGAAGAAAAAGCATTTCCTGCTCATAGACTGCCATCAGTACATTATGCGGTTTCTGAATCCAAGAAACTGCATCCGATGAATAAATTCGTTTCCATTCTGATTCCATATGAAGCTTTAATGCGTCAGCTTTGCACAATTCTCCTCGCTGTTTTGCCAGTATTACATATCCTTTCATGTTCGCAAGAAAAATTTGATGGATTGCTGCCGTTATATTTTTTACGTTATTCAGCAATGCAGCATATTTTTGACTGCGTTTTTCTAATTGGTCTGCCAGCAGTTTTAGCTGCGCTGTATTTTTGCTTCTCAACCTTTCGTTACTCATGAGCCCATTACTAATAATCTGATTGCTAATCTCACGCATCTCTTTGCGCGCCTTAAACAGATCATACTCTTCCTGCTCCACATAGCACTCATAGATAAGAGGCGAAATTCCAAGGCGTCCCAACAGAAAATCCCACGTTGTCTTGTCTGCATACTCATCATCTTTCTCGATAAAATTTAAATCCTCAGCAGACATGACTCCCTGACTAAGTTCTTCCAGTGAGATGTTTTTCTTTTTTCTCGCACCTGCTATGAGACGCCCCATAGTATATGGCAGATCTTCCTCCACGTCATTCAACGCCATCTTTTTCTCCTCCACACTTTCCTCAAAATTCGCGAAACTACGTTTGTTGTAATTATACCAAAATAAGAAAAGGTTCGCAATAAAATTTGTGTTGCAAAACATATATTCTAGTGTTATACTTATCTTGAAATGAACTTTTACACCGTGCAAATGATAAATGATCTTACATTAAGGTCAAATATACCTTCGATAAAATTCCAAAATTTGGAGAATGATTTTTGAATGGAGGAGTTTTATGGAAAAACCAAATGAACGGCGACCCAGCACAAAAATCCAATGGCATCCTGCTTTCTG
>QUFP01000077.1 GCA_003478935.1 Firmicutes bacterium AF25-13AC | reverse complement strand
ATCTATTTCTCATGTCATTCTATTGTGCCGCTGTCTGTAATATAACGTTATTTTTCATTGGTTGTCTCACTTAGCCGTTTCACACCTTTCATTTTATAAAATTCATTCACCAAACTACGATATCCGCATTGTTTCATTTTCTCGTACTTAAAATGGTAATTTTTCTTGTTGTATTGTCCAGTTACCACATAGCGAATACATTCCTGTACATAATGATCTATTATTCTCAGACTCTTCTCTGTATTGATAACAGGAAAATACCAGCGACTCCACGTCAATTCATTTTCTCCATTATCCTCATAAAACTTTTTATTTACACGCCGTATATATCCCCTTACTGCCTGTTCGTCTGTTGTCTTCTTTTTACATTTCCATCTATATAATGCCCTCGCTTTCCTTTTAAGCTTTTTCTTTATTTTATCTAAAGCCTCATCTGACACATCTATACAGTTTCCACTGCATTGAAATCCAAGAAAAGTCCATGCCTCTTTTGGATTCGTTTTCCTTGTTTTTTTCTCATTTAACACAAGTCCTGCCTCGTGTATCATTTCTGTAAGCCTTTCACTGTATTGTTCTATCTTCTTTTCTTCCTGAGCAAAGATAATAATATCATCCGAATATCTTGCATACAAAATATCATTTTCTTGAAACCAAGCATCAATTTTCGTAAGATAAAGATTTGCCAAAAAGGCTGACAGTGGCATGCCTGCCATAATTCCTTTTTCTTCTTGAATTACTTGTTTATTGTATTCCACATAGTGATTCTTAAGTATTGCACATATGACGTTATAAAGAATCGGTTCTTCCACTAATACTTCCTTGACCATTGGAAGTATCTTGTCTACACTAACCGAATTAAAATAATTGTGAATATCTAATTTGTATGTGTACCAATCTCCCTCTTTTTGTTTTTCCCTCAGATATCGAACCGCTGTCTGCGCGTTTATAAATTTTCTAAACGAAAACAGATTATTAGCAAAGCAATTATCATATTTATGAAGTTTCCAAGCTATTACCTTTAAAACTACCTGTACATCATAAGGATATACATAAACAACTCTCTTACGATCTGTTCCCTTCTTGCTCAGCAGCACTTTTCTAGGAATAAATATAAATTCTTCACCACTTTTCCCTACTTGTTTCATATTATTTACAATCGGCACATATTTCTTTTGAGCAACATACTCCTGTAACTTCTTCAACTCAACCGGACTCTCGCGTACGACATTTTCTAGGTACTGCTGCCAAACATTCTCCTGCTCCAATTCCTGTAATATCTCCATATCTTTCTTCTTCCCTTCACAAACCTTTGTATAAAAAAAGGTCAGGCGAACTTTTCACTATTCACCTGACTTTTATATAAATCAGAAAAGAAAATGCATTTAACATGCGTGTTACGCATACCAGACCGTACACCAACTCATCACCTGCACGATTTTTATCTAAGCTGGTGCTTTGCCCATCACAGGTACCTTTCGGCGTTTCCTTTCTGCTTTATATCGTATCTTACTCTTCTAATTCTTCTGCTACGCGTTCTCGCACATAGTTTCGTTCGTTTCTCATTTCAATAAAAAATCTCATATACGACACATCATTTGCATCGCAGACTGCTTCCGTTCCTCTGAATGGCATTGATCTGTATTGATTCTGTGTAGTTAATACTACTGCTAGCACAGGTACACCATTTTGGGAAAACAAGAAATCGATTGGATGACATTTTTCATGACATAAAGCGTCCAAACGACTTGCAGAAACAGTTCTCTCAATCTGATATTGAGGAAAATTTTCTTTAAAAATGCGATAAAAATATTCTGGACTAATCCCTCCTGCCTGAAGCCGCTTTTCATTTTCTTCTGCATAATTTATATCTTCCTCTATCAACTCTTCCTGCTTCGGTAGTGGATCTAGCTCTTTCTGCTTCTCTTGCTTTCCCTTTCCAAATAATCTACTAAAGAAACTCATCTCAATCTCCCTTCAACTTAAAATTTAATGTTCTGTAATGCCATTTCGGGCTGGGGCTCCATTTCTACGGTTACTAAAACAAAGGAGGCAGCATATGTATAGACAATTGTATCAATGCCCTCTCGGGCTGGTACTCCATTTCTACGGCTGGAGTTCCATGGAACATCGGAGTCTTTGCAGGGTATCAATGCCCTTTCGGGCTAGTACTCCATTTCTACCCCTGCAATGTATTCATATTACGATTTATATGATTCCAGTATCAATGCCCTCTCGGGCTGAAGCTCCATTCCTACAAGTTATTAACGTTTTCGTTTACGATAGTGGTGAAATCGTATCAATGCCCTCTCGGGCTAAAGCTCCATTTCTACGCAAAAAACATTATGTATCAAGGAAGACCTGGAATAGGTATCAATGCCCTTTCGGGCTGAAACTCCATTTCTACCAATATGAGGACTTGAACGAAACCTATGTAATTTTTATCGTATCAATGCCCTTTCGGGCTGAAGCTCCATTTCTACGATAATAACTCAAGGAGGCAAAAAGCAATGAAACGGTAGTATCAATGCCCTTTCGGGCTGAAGCTCCATTTCTACAACTTCTTGGATATTGGAAAATTTAACAAATTTGGTATTGCGTATCAATGCCCTTTCGGGCTGGAACTCCATTTCTACCCAGAATATTCGAAAAATAATGGAATTCAGACCATTGTATCAATGCCCTTTCGGGCTGGAACTCCATTTCTACGGTACCCCTTCGAAAGCCTAGGTTTTATGCGGTTTCTGGAGCCTGTTTTTGCAGGTATTTGTCAGAATATTCTGACAATGACCATTTTTCGTGCATGTTAACAATTTGGACATATTTAATTGCCACTAGCACTACTTGAATCTTTTTTAGTATAACACTCATCCTGCAGTTTGTCATCTGTTATTTTTAGATTTCTCTAACAAGTTTTGATTTGTAATACAGCATTACTTTTCTTCAAATTTTCTAAACTTGAATTTAAAACGTATCGGACGATCCATTGTCAAGTTAATTACTGCCTGACCTACTTCCAAATTTAGCACATCCCAATCTTCCACGACATGTCCCTCTCTCTGAAACACAATCGGTTCTGATTGTCCATTATGATAAAATGACAAACTGGAATAGTTTGCACCAAAACGATCTGAAATAAACTGCCTGGATTCCAAATCCCATGTATGAAAACAAAAACTGTTCATAAAGCCAGCTGCAATAACCTTCCCCTTCTCTTTTCCATATGAATCATATAGCTGCGATATACTCTGCAAGCCTGCAATTACCTTTACGCCCAGGCTGCGTCCAAAATTCAATGCATCCTGTAAATGTACCAAATTAGGCAGCAAACTTGCTTCATCAATAATCAGATATGTATTTCCTCGCTTCTTCTTTCGACCTCCAAGAGCCTCCTTTAAAGCCAGATCAAATAAAATACGGTATATAGGGCCTAACAAACTTCCAACTTCAAGATCATATTCAACAAAAACTGTCCTTCCCTTCTTTTCTCTTACGAGTTCTCGCATACTAACGTTTCCATTTTCATATGTTTTCTCAAACGCACCTGTAAACATATCATTGACCATAGAGTTTATTTCTGCTATGACACCCACACCTTGATTGCTTACTACCACATGATCGCTTGCGTCCTTACCTATTCCCAAATATGTTGTGACATTTTTTAAATCGTCATACTCTCGAAGCTTTTTAAAATAAGTTACTGCCGTTGCAGACCGAACAAACTCAACAAAATCAGACGTGGTCAATTCCTCATTTTGTTGCTTCTGTCTAAGCATGTAAATTAAAACCTTCGCAACAATATCCGATGCCGCCAGTGTGAAAAATGGTTGATGTGACGATTCTCGTCCCACAAACAATTGTTTGGAAATTTCTTTTGCTATTATAGGACTTGTTTCTTCATCATATTCACCGTTATCGTTCTTTAATTCTCCGAAAATGTTCCATGACTTTGAAATTTTTTTATAACCGACATCATGTGCAATTAAAACGTGCTTCTGATTTTTTGAATCAAAAAATTTTTCCTTATAGTCACCTTTTGAATCAAAGATGATCATAACATCATCGTCAGTCATTCTTTTCTGAAGTGAATCAATGATAAAATTTATTACATTTGTCTTTCCTGAACCTATCCCTCCCAACAGCAATAAATGCTTTGACAAAAGTTCATCTGTCATCCCAAATCCCTGGCTTCCATCTCCTGCTTGAAAAAAGATTTTATCTTTCGCACTGTTTTCCTGAGACCAGAACTTTTCTTGTTGAATATCCTTTCCATACAGCAGCTGTTTTTCTATATTGCAGTTGCTTTCAGACATATCTTCTTCTCTTATATTGAATCTCCTATTTCCAAACATCCTGCCTTTCCTCCAAACACTCTTTGTTTCAACCCACAGTCGGTATTTCCACGAAGTCCAACATATCGAAAATAGTTCGACTGCGACCTGCCTCATGTCAGTGAGAGATACCGATTTTTCTTTGCTTACTACTACTGTTGTATTTCTTTTAACAATTTCTCCCACCGCATTAGAAGCTAGTTGCTTCTTGCCTACTAATATTAAAGTTCCCTATCATCATCCATATCGTAGTTCATGTCCACATCTAAATCTATATTCTCATCATCCATATCAAGTTCTTCTTCTTCGATATCTAATTCGTCCTCTTCTTCCTCTAACTCCCCTATTATTGCAATTGTTTCTTCATTCTCTTGCTGTCCCTGTTCTTCGCCTTTCTGTTCCTGTTCTTGCTGTTCCTGTCCTTGCTGTATCTGCTCGTCTTTTCCCTCCTCATTTTGCCCTTCTCTTACAGCAGCTGCGTTATTATTGTTATTATTTAATGTATTGCTTTGCTCAATACTAAAATCTTTCTCAAACTGTGTTGTTTTTCCAAGTTCTCTTTCTAGCTGTCCCTTCGTCCCAGACTCTGACGATGATGACTGTGCATGCCTTGCATTCGCTGGTACTCTTGCCAGATTATCAAGCGTATTCTGATCAACCCGAAGTTCCTTAATAAATTGCTCTCTTTTTGTATTGTATTCCATATCTCTTCTCCTTGCTGATATCCTGTTTTCATGTTTCCTACATGTTAAACTGAATCGGATTCTTAAGTATGTATTCTAGCTCATTCCAACGTTTGATTCTTATATTATGAAGAACAAGTTCTATCGGTTCATGTGGCGGCTCATCCTTCTTAAGAAATTCAATAAACCTGCTTTTTTCTTTACTTGACGAGGATTTTTCAAAGGTATGGTTACGGTACACCAAATCAGATGTTTTTCTACAAGATTCTGATTTAAATTTGCAAATTCTGATATTGGAATTTTTTCTATGTCACCTATATTCCATGATGGGAATTTCTTCTTAACAAGCAAAAGTTTGTACCGACAATCATAGGAGTATCTTTCTTCTATCGGATGAAAAATGTTCCATGCTTTCCAAATCTCTTTGTCCTTCAATTTTCTCTTGCGTCGTGTTTGTTCTTTCTTTGGTGTTGCCTTGAAAATACGAGAAATACTCTCAAAAAATCTTTCTTGTTCCCCTTTGCATCCTATAAAATAATATAAGCATAGCAATAGACCACAGCATACAAACAATATAATTGCTCTTGTAAATCCTTTATAACATATAAAAGCCAAAATTAACGTCAGCCCCGATAAAGCAAACTTATTCTTGCTTTCATCTAAAAATAGCTTCGTCAATACAAGCGAAATGCCCATTATAATCCACGCAAAGAAAGTGTCATCTCCGTTTCCAGAAATGATCACATACATAATAAAGAATATGGCAACAGCCTTTAAAGCAGTCTTAATTTTCTCCATCAGCAGTCTCCTCTCATTCTTCCCCCAGACTATGAAGTCCATATCTTAGCCCTACAAATATAATATTTTCATGTTTTTATTTTTCCTAATTATAACATTAAACAAAATGTTTGTCATTCTTTTTTTGTTTCATTCTGTCAAATTATGTTGCTTATTATTATTTGAATGCCCTCTCGGGCTGAGGATCCATTTCTACCTTTGTATGAATTTGAACGGAAAGGTGGTTTAGTTCTTTGTATCAATGCCCTATCGGGCTGGGGCTCCATTTCTACTGAGACAGCCCGTTTTGTTGGTAGATGTCCTATCGAGGGGTATCAATGCCCTTTCGGGCTAGGGCTCCATTTCTACCAAATTTAAACCGGAAGTATAGATTCAGACGTTTTTTTGTATCAATGCCCTTTCGGGCTAAAGCTCCATTTCTACAAGAGGCAAAGCAAGCTTACATTGAAGAGAAGACAACGGTATCAATGCCCTTCGGGCTAAAGCTCCATTTCTACGAAGATGAACTTGAAGAAATAACAAATGCAAACTTAATTGTATCAATGCCCTTCGGGCTAAAGCTCCATTTCTACACTGATGGATATCAGCCACATTACCAAGGCTATGTTAATGTATCAATGCCCTTCGGGCTAAAGCTCCATTTCTACGCAGTAGGAAATGAGAAGATTGGGTACCAGAACTCGACGTATCAATGCCCTTCGGGCTAAAGCTCCATTTCTACGGTACCCCTTCAAAAACCTAGGTTTTATGCGGTTTCTGGAGCCTATTTTTGCAGGTATTTATCAGAATATTCTGACAATGGCCATTTTTCGTGCATGTTAACAATTTGGACATATTTAATTGCCACTAGCACTACTTGAATCTTTTTCAGTATAACACTCTTCCTGCAGTTTGTCATCCGTTATTTTTACATTTTTCCCATAACTAACAGTTTGA
>QUFP01000076.1 GCA_003478935.1 Firmicutes bacterium AF25-13AC | reverse complement strand
CGTATATGAAAAACGGCATATCGCATATAAAACAAAACAAGCAGCATCTGCATGAAAGCAGACGGGACCCTGTAACATCTTACATGATGCTGTAGGATCTCATCTGTGAGTAGAGCAGAACATATCAACAACCACCGTCTTCTTACGGCATGACTGTAAGATGGACTGTCCGGAGAGGATCTGCCTGCGTTATTCGTATTGTGTAATGTGGACTTATTTTCAAAGGGCGGAAATTGAATGTCCGGTATTCAAGGGAAACTTTGCATGCTCGGCCATTCTATGACCGAGTTGTTGACAGACTGCATTTTACTATCACGATTTGATGGTAATGGCTGAAATTTCAAAACTTCTCAAAAAAGAAGATGAGAAAGAATTTTTAAATCAGGCCCAAATGGTTAAGAAGGCATATAATCAAACTCTACTTATAAAAGAAAATGGTCGGGCATATTATCGCTCATATGATAATGGAGAAATAACACAGGCGAATCAGGCTCTTCCACTATGTTTTGGGATGGTTCCAAAAGAGTGCGTAAAATCGGTTCAGGCAGAACTACTTGCTTTGTGTACAGATTCGCATCTAAAATGTGGTGAGATTGGTCTTGTTTATATTCTTCGAGCCTTATCAGAAATGAACCAACATGAAAAGATACATGAGATGATTATGAAAAAAGATCATCCATCGTATTTGCGGTTTATCAATAATAATGAGACGACTCTACCAGAGTTTTGGAGAGATGATGCGAGAAGCAGAAATCATGATATAAGACGCAGTGCCAGGTACTCTTACAATTTTGGGAAACTTCACTTTTGAGGAAATGAACCTGATGTGCATTTACAATACCGGTAGTCGCACCGGACTGATCGACAGACTGCGTGAGATGCGCGGCGAGCTGGCCCCGGAGGAAACCGAGCTGCGGGAGTTGACAGACAGCGCATTGGGCAAGCTCCAGGCCATGAGTGATGTCGAGTTTGCCGAGCTGGAGTTGTACCCGGATTTTGAGCAGTAAATTTATCGTGTCGGAATGACATAGTGAGAGAAACTGTTCGATGGGAAGGCGGTTTCTCTCAATTCTTTACAAACTCCTACTATACTTGGAGGGATGAATGAAGTATAATGTAAGCAACAAATCGAAATTTAATTTATACATTTGGAGGTGGTAAACAATGAGAAAATGTGCAAAATGCGGAAAAGTTATGATGTCAGATTTAAGACTTAAAGTAAATGGTGGGGGCTATGGGATTGTTGTTCATGTAGATGAAAAACAAAAGGCAAAAATTATAGATGATGTAAAAGTTGCGGTCTGTCCAGAGTGTGGTAATATAGAAATGTATTTAGAGGATTTAACTAATTTGAAAGATTAAGCGATAACTTCCAGATGATAAAGCAGAAGTATAGGGTTTGATTCATATGATTTCAGTAAAAAAACAGAGAATTGCTGCTATTATGGTTTTAAGTTCCATCATGCTGATTTTACTTTTGTCGCTAAATTTACGAATCTGGAGTGGATATTATGCAGAAGGGGATTTGGAAAGTAGAGTCATACAGCAGATGGAATGCTTGGAAAAGTCAAATAGTGAAAACGATATAAGCGAAAGTATATGTTTGCATTTCTATGAGTGTATATGTTTCGGTGGAATAGAAATAATGGTGCTCTGGGTATATGATGGCTTTAAAGACCTCGGACAAGGTGAGTTTTCTTTCAGACCGGGAGTTACCCTTTGCAGTCTATCGGTTCGGATGGATGATTAAATACTTCTGATAATCAAATTTAAAATTTATTATCAGGAGGAACTTCGATGTATGTATTAAATGCAAATCATATTTCAAAAAGTTATAAAACTGCAGGAGAAACTATGCGGATTTTGCAGAATGTGAATCTGCAAGTTATGAAAGGAGAAATGGTTGCTATTATGGGACCATCCGGCAGTGGAAAGACTACTATGCTCCATGTGCTGACCGGGGTTGACACACCGGACGATGGAGAAATCGTAATAGGAGGAGAAACGTTTTCACAGCTTACGGAAGAAGAGAAGGCATTTTTTCGCAGAAAGCATATGGGAATGATTTTTCAGGATTTCCAGCTTTTGGAGAGTTTGACGGTAAAAGAAAATATATTGTTACCACTCATTCTTGAACGAAAAGAAGCAGACATCCAGCAAGAGCGTTTTTCAAGAATAGCAGATGTGCTCGGCATTGAAAAATTAGCTGACAAAGGAATTACGGAAATATCGGGAGGTCAGAAACAGAGAGTTGCGATTGGCAGGGCGCTGATCAATGAACCGGATATTATTTTTGGAGATGAGCCAACAGGAAGCCTTGACCGAAAGACCACCGGGGATGTGATGCGATGTATGAAACAGATGAATCAACGGTCTGGCATCAGCTTTCTGCTTGTGACACATGATGCTTATACGGCATCCTTTTGTGACCGGGTACTTTTTCTACAGGATGGGAATCTGGCAAAAGAAGTAAAGAAAGAGAACACTGCCGATAATTTCAGAGAAGATATATGGAAAACGCTGTGCGGTTTGGGAGGTGGAAAAGATGACCTTTTTTGATATTTCCAGAAAGATGCTGAAAGCTGGTTTTTACAAATATCGATTGTACTTTCTATGCAATTTATCTGCAACGGCATTATTCTGTTGTTTTGCAGTTATTTCCACAAACAGGACGTTTATGAATGCGTCGATTGTAAATTCATCCATATCCAATAACATTTATCTTCCATTTTTTCTGTCTGCAGTGTTTCTGTTTTTTTTTCTTCCTGTTTCGTGTCAGGCATTTCTGGCATCAAGAAAACAGGAATACGGCGTGATGTTTTCTCTTGGCATGAGCCGGAAGGAAGCGTTTGGAAACTTACTTTTTGAAAATGTGATCATATCCGTGTTGGCATTAGCAATAGCACTTGCGGCAGGAACTGTGCTGTCATTTTTATTTTTTTCCGTTATCATTTATGCAATAGATGTTCACGGAGTGCAATGGCAGTTTTGCCCGGAAGCATATAAGCTTACAGCAGTTCTATATACAGTAGTGGTGGCAGTTGCCTTTATCCTGAATGCCGGGAGACTTATGCTGGATAAAATCGGAACTCTGCTAAAAGCACAATATCGGGCAGAAAAAACAGGAAAGATCGGTACGTTCTTATGCAGACTTGCACCCAACTACATGAGGTTTCATCTGGTGGAATGGTCATTTGTCCGCAGACACAAGAAAGAATGGGGATGTAGGTATGTTTTAGCCTCTCTCATAATAGCGGTATCTGTTATGCTTACGGGGGTATGTGTGACTTTATATCCGGCTTTTCTACAGGATGCAAAAAGTTATTCTCCCTATGACATGGTGTACTCAGAAATCTATGGAATGAATCAGGTTTCAGTACAGGATGTCCTTCATATATTGGAGAAAAATGGTGTTACTGTAGAACAGGTCATTCAGCTTCCCTATATCAGAGATGATGTTTTTAATTACCTTCCTGTGACAGAAATAAACCGGGATTTTGGATGTGATTATCAGATTCAGGAAGGCGAGTTTTTGAATTTGTTTCAGTACAATCTGGAAGATGGGTATGAACATAACATACAGCCAGTATCTACTGTAACGATTTCCGGGGACAGAAAGCTGCAGTCTGTTGGAACAGATGTAAAGATACTGTTTAATTAAAATCCGACCTTTGCAGATAAAACACTGATCATCAACGATTCTGATTTCGAAAAATTAAGTGCAGATATAACAGGTAGTGCTGGTATCGCAAACTTGTTTCAGTTTCAGAATTGGGAAGATTCTTATGCGGGAGTATGTGAAGTAAAAGAATATCTGCAGGAAAGCAATCAGTTGAATGAAGATGAGCAGACATATTATGAATTGTCTTCGAAAGTGGAGAAATACCAGGATGCAAAGAAATCAGGACAATTTTTATTATTTTTGATGGCATTTGTGATAGGGCTTATGATAATGGCTGAGTTTCTGTTAATTCATTCACGTATCCAGGCAGAGAAGGAAGAAAATAGCAGGGTCGTTTGTAGTTTGCGAATATTTGGAATGATAGACAATGAAATGGTAAAGTGCCTATGCTATAAGAATTTTCTAAGATTTATACCGCCATTGGTTGTGGGAACAATCCTTTCTTTCCTGCCATCTTATTATCTGAATGAGAGTTATGGAATGGGGACGAATGGAATTCTGGCAGGAATCGTATTTGGAGTGATTTTGACAGTCGGAATATTCGTAGTGATACGCAGGTATTCTGAAAAAGAAGAAAAACTTTATGAAAGTGGTTTTATAATACAAGGAAGAGGATTTTTCGAGAGGATTTTTTGATTATAGATAAGTAGAAAAAATAAGACACAGTGCCAGGTACTCTTACAATTTTCAGCCATCGAGTGACCGTTGTAAGAGTGATTGGCAGCAAGCTTTTACTGTATCATTTTGGAATAAAAGCTGTTATCATACCGAAATACCACGGGGACACTAATTGAGCCAGTGTACCCAATAAAAGAGCCGGTGTTCCTGTCCCTCTGATGGTTTGTTGTGTATTGGATAAAAAAAGCCGATAACCACAAGGGATCAGACCTTGTGTGTTATCGGCTCTGCGTCTGTGCGTCTGGCTCTTTGATAACAGATATATTCAGTTGTCGTGCGGAGATCAATGTTTCATGCTTGCATTTGGGACAATACAACGGGAAGTTTTCAAGAACTGTATCTTCCCGTATTCGTACTCGCGTTTTGGAATCGCATACTGGACACTATATCCATGTTTCGATCATTGTTTTGTACCGTCATTCTTGCAGTTCTTGAAGCCACGCATAGCAGCCCAAATGCCGATAACAATGATATATACACAGATACCCAGCGCGACAATAGTTATTTCTGTGCCATAGTCCGAAATAGTGTTATTCTGTATCGCCGGGATCGCCCGAAAGTGAATGTATGAAGTTAAGGCCAGCAATCCAATATCGACAAAAACCATGATCGAACCAGCCTGCTTGCTTACCTTTTTCTTATCGTATTTCGCACGTTCTTCGGGGCTTTTAGTGTTAAATCCAGAAACCAACATACTCCCTTTACCAGTCAACAAGATAATCGTTGCAATAATAGCGAGTGCCACAATCACCCACATAATCCAAATAAACCACATAGTCAAAACTCCTTTCAGCCTTGATTAAACTTTGTAATTGGTGATTAGATACAATAGTTCTGTGATCGCCATAACTCCCCATTGAAAGAGGATTAGCGCAAAAATGGTTTCGACAAAATACATCGGTGCGAGTATAAGTACAACCAACGAAAGCGGAAACAATACCGCCGTAAAAAGGCCATTAAACAGAAAAACTTTCTCCAATAAAACAATTTGATATTCGTCATATCGTTTTCTTCTGAGTGCCGATAAGGTATCAACAATAATGGCAACACCAATCATGCCGATTCCCACAAATTTCATATTTTGGGATATGATAAACGAAGCCCACCCGCTGTCAGAAAGAAGATTTTCGTAGCTCATTACAAATTCAGAAGAAACAATAAATATTGCAGCATAAATAGCTGTGATTAAGGCAACATATACCGCATTTGCCATAGGGTTTTTCAACCATCTCATTTCCGCTCACTCTCCTTAAAATCAAACACTTCCTCAATACTCTTATTAAATAGCTGGGCAATGTCATAAGCTAACCAAAGTGACGGATCAAATTTTCCCGTTTCTACTGCATTGATTGCTTGCCGGGAAACATTAACCTTTTCGCCCAGTTGCTTTTGCGTTAGCCCCTGTTCCTCGCGGAGCTGTCGCACTCGATTTTTCAACTCCAAACCACCTCCAATGCCATGTCAAGCTAACCTTACATCTATTATACCATTTATTTGGTTCGTGTCAAGTCAACCTTACACGCGTGAAGAGTATATTCTGGCGAATATCGAGGCCCACCCTGATCTTGCCGGACGTTGCCCAGCTGCGATACGTCGCTGTGTCCACAAAATGTTACGTTCAAAAGCATCAGCCTCCCTTTGCCACATTCTACTACAAAACAAACGGATATGAAATATAAACTGTAACTAAAGTGCATATAGCAACATTCCACAGGCAAAATATGAAATATACAATGTAAGTGGGAGGTGCTATATGGCGAATATTGAAGATTGTCCCGGCTTTGAAACTTTCGGCTCGGATGTGAAAGCGGCCCGGCAAGCAAAGCGCATTTCGCGCAAAGCTATGGCAGAGAAAGTAAATATTGACTGGCGCTATCTTGCCAACATCGAAAACGAGGGGGCCATTCCCAGCCTGCCGGTTATCATACAGCTTATTAAAGCCTGCGGGCTTCCCGTAGAACGGTATTTTAACTCGGAGATCATGCGGGAGGAAAGCGAACAGCGGCAACGGGTCAGCCACAAACTGAAACTTTGTCCCGAAGAATATCTGCCGATCATCGAGGGCGCGATTGACAGCGCCATACAAATTGAAAAGCCGTGTCAGAATGAAACGGGGGATGTGTAACCGGCATCCTCTGTTTTCTCTTTTATGGGAAGCCATGGTGACAGGAACGTTGGCTTTTAAAGTGTCCCTGCTGGTTTAATATGTGTCCACCAAAAATCATAATATTTAATTATGTAAGACGCAGTGCCAGGTACTCGTACAATTGAACACACAATAAAGAATGTTGACTTTCTGCCTAGTAGATGTATAATATAAATAAGATTATCATAAAATAATTTATCATAATTCGATTTATTATAAGGAGGGCCTACGTATGAGATTCATAGGCAGAAAAAGCGAGCTGAGTAAGCTGGATGCAGAATATAACCGTGATAGCAGCTTTGTGGTTATCTATGGCCGCCGTAGGGTTGGAAAGACAACGCTTATTAAAGAATTCTTGAAGGAGAAAACTGCATTCTA
>QUFP01000075.1 GCA_003478935.1 Firmicutes bacterium AF25-13AC | reverse complement strand
TCGCATTTTGCGGACTTGCGTGTTGCGTTTGCTCCGAAAATAAAGGCTGTGTAGGTTGCCAAGACGGAGGCTGTGAAAGCCACGGCTGGTGCAAAAACTATAACTGTTGTAAAGAAAAAGGGCTGAACGGCTGTTGGGAATGTTCTGAATTTCCTTGCACCGGATGTATGCTTGATAAACCCCGTATTCGTGCTTTTGCAAAGTTTGCAAGAAGATACGGTGTAGAGGAACTTGAAAAATGCCTCCTTAGAAATAAGGAAAAAGGCATTGTTTATCACTATGAAGGTCAGCTCGTTGGCGACTACGACAAGTGCCAGACCGAAGAAGAAATCATTGAAATGATTAAGACCGGAAATAAGCTGTTCGGTCTGCCGTGTTACTGTGGTCATGATTGTTCAAAGTGTGTTACCTATATTGCAACGCAAACCAATAATGAAGATCTGCGCAGACAGGCTCAGAGCTTTTATAAAGAGAGTTTTGGACTTGACATTCCTCTTGAAAAATTCTACTGCAACGGTGGCAGATCAAAGAACGTGTTTGAGTTGTGCAAGGAGTGTCCCTTCAAAAAGTGTTGTATAGAGCGAGGTATTATTGTCAAAGTTGGCGGTAATGGTGATCCCAATCATCCTGCGTACACTCATAAAATTGTTTATGATTATAAAACATTGTGTGCTGCCTTTGAAAAAGCGGGTTTTGTTGTTGATCTGCTTGAATACTGCGATGAAAACGGAACATTCCATTATAAATACTGGAATGAACTTGATGGAAAAATCGGACGTTCATTACGTTTTGACACACGAAATAAAGACGGCAAACTGGGCATGGTGTCGATTATTATTGATGCCAAGAAGCCGATAGTTATAGGAGAAAAATAATGGCGACTTGGATTACACACTTAATGATTGCGGATGGCGTTCTTGAACGTATTCCGAACTTAGATAGACATGGTTTCTGCGTTGGTAATATCGCACCGGATTGCAACGTAGAAAATGAAGATTGGACAGCCTTTACGCCGTCCAGAGAAGTAACGCATTGGATGCAGAGTGAGCGAAAGAAAGCCTCGGATTGCGATGCTTTCTGCGACGAGTACATCTTGAAGCGTAAAGACAAAATCAAATCTGCAGAAGAATATGCGTTTCTGCTCGGCTACTACTGTCATTTGATTACTGATGCAGCGTTTCAAGCTATGATCCGAGACGATGATCGGGTTAAAGCGACATGGATGCGCATTAAGGCAGACGAAGAATTGCGTGTTGCCGCTGTCGGTATGGATGAAACGTGGGATTCAGTAAAAAGACTCATTCCCAAGAAAGAGCATATGCGTGAGATCTACGAAATGGAGGCAGAGTATCTGAGCGATCATCCGAACTCCGGGTATCTCACAGAAATTCTTCCGTTAAAATCTTTCCTCGATTATATTGATTATCTTCCAAAAGGTAGTATCGTCCGTAAGATCGGCGTGATGGGTTATTTGCCCGAACTTGATAAATCAATAAATAAGTTTATTACTATGTCAAGAGACGAGTATGCAAACTTTGTAGAAGATACGATACAACTTGTAATTCAACAGTTTGTTGAGAAAAAATTGATGTGAGAATACATAATTATTGAACAATTTGTAACTTTTGCAGAAAGCCCCCTTGACAAATTCCGTCTTGTTATGAAGCATCCAGTGCCTGTCCCCGGCAAAAAAACATAAACTTTATAAAAGTTCTATAAACAAAAGTATACATTTTGTGCAGAGGAGTCTGAGCAGCAGCACGAGAGGGTAGCGTGTTACTGCTCAGCTCAACTTATCAAGAGAGTGAAAAAATAAGATGACAACGGTTGTAATTAGTGCTATACTAAATCCAGTGTCAAGGGTAAGTACACCTCATTAAATATGTCCAAATTGTTAACATGCACGAAAAACGGCTGTTGTCAGAATATTCTGATAAATACCTGTAAAAACAGGCTCTGGAAACCGCATAAAACCTAGGTTTTTGAAGAGGTACCGTAGAAATGAGGTATAAGCCCGAGAGGGCATTGACACCTCACAGCCGTACTATCGGCTGTGAGAATTTCTTTGCGTAGAAATGAGGTATAAGCCCGAGAGGGCATTGACACGGGAGAATGTGATTGCTCTTAAACCTTCCTCATTGAGTAGAAATGAGGTATAAGCCCGAGAGGGCATTGACACGACTTTGCCTTGCAGAAATCTCTACCATCTTTTCAAAGTAGAAATGAGGTATAAGCCCGAGAGGGCATTGACACCTTACGGATCTTAAAGCATTTTGTAAAGTCTTGCCGCCTAGTAGTATGCATCCAGTGCCTGTCCCCGGCAAAAAACTATACAGCCCCGCCACTCACCTACACGTGTTCTGTAGTGTGTCAGTCTTATAAGGAAATTATATTAGAAGGAAAAGAGATTAGAAAGCGAAAGTCAGCCATCATGTTTCATGACGCATTGGTGCCTTTCGCAGAAAGGCGATTATAATTATGAAATTTAAGAGAACGGAATATCCCACTACGATGGCTACATCGGCAGCAATGTCATTTCTGTCAATGGCAAATAATCCTTATCTGTATGAATATATGGGAAGAAATGTACAATTACCTTCAAAGAAATTGCCTATATTATTACCAGATAAATGCCCTTGTTGCGGTAAGGTTTTATCCACTGAAATTTTGCCAATTAGGGCGGTTAATAATATTACAGATAATGAACAGAAAGAATGTACAGTTATATCTATTTACAGGTGTACATCTTGCAATGAATTATTCACTGTGATTAATACAGTTAAGACGAAATTAGTGTTTAATGATGAAAAATTTGACACTGATAATGCAATAAGTGAACCTGTTGGCATTTATCCATTTGAGATGGAAAATGTAGAGTTTGATGAAGATATTAGTGATTTGTCATCATCTTTTGTTGAGGTGTACAAGCAAGCAGAACGTGCAGAACATGCAGAACATGATGGGTTAAATTTGATTTGTGGAATGGCGTATCGTAGGGCATTGGAATTTTTAGTTAGAGATTATTGTGTTGATAAATTCCCTGAAAAAGTCAGTGAAATAGATACAAAATCGTTGTCTGAAAAAATTAAAAATTATATTACAGATGATTCAGATATTAAAACTTTAGCAGAAAAAGCAACATGGCTTGGTAACGACCAGACGCATGTAATCAATAAGCATCCTGATAGAGATGTCAACGATATTAAGCAATTTATTCAGATGATTGTTGCTAAGATTAAAATAAAAATGGTTGTTGCAGATGCTGAAACTATAAAAAAGGGGTGATGCAGATGTGAGAAAAAAGTGCATGTCCCCGGCAAAAATTGAATTAAAAAAGAAATGCAGAGGTCTGGACTAAAAATCCTCGGTGCCCGAAGGGAAACTAAGGGTCAGGTAGTGCATCCAGCTAAGGGCATATAATTCGATAGGTGGAAATCCAAAACATCATGTTGCACCAAAAGATAATTTACAAACTGGTGCTTGATAATGCGTTTAGCAAAGGGAATCTGACAGATGAAAATCCAATTAAATGGGCTGATACCACAGTATTGAATCTTAGTGGGTTGTTGTAATGTGGTGTGTTAAGCATAGGACTGAAAAAAACGGATGAGTAAAGTGGACAGGAGTAAGGGTAACATCCAGTGCCTGTCCCTGGCAAAAAATGTCATCGGCAAAAAACAGTTTAGGCAGATATAGAATCAGGGGTGTTATCATCAGTAAGTTCTTTGTTAAGTGATATATAACAAAGTTATCGACAAATTAAAATTTGCTGATGATATGGCGTACCAAAGTTGTAAAGTATAGGAGATATCAAATTGGATATAATTGAGAAAAATAAATCATACGATTTTAATATTTATTATCTAAACTTTAGTAAAGTATATGAAATTGCAATGATGATTAATAATGTTATTCTTACTAAAATTGAAACCGATAGATCAAAAAGCTTTGAAGAGCAGTATGGTTTTACATCATCTATTTCAGCACAAGGCACAAAACAGTTTTTGGATGGAATTAAGGCATCAATCTCGGCAGACGCGAGGGAAACTGCTACATCGTCCTCAAAAGTAGTAGAAAGTTTGGATGTAAAAACGACCAAATCAATACTTTTACGTAGGGTTATTGAGCAGTGCGCATCTACGATTGAGTTAAAGAATTTGACAGAAGGTGATCTTGTAAAAATAGATTGTGTTAAATTAGAACTACTGAACGAAGAAAGTCTGCGGCAATTCCTTATTTTACGACGCGATGCATTAAAGGGTATGCAGGTAGAAGGTATGGAAATAAATAATCTGATCAGCTCAATGTTGCAAGATTATGCCTATATTTTAAGAGGAGTTGCATATGATAAAAGTATGAAAAAATCTGTATCTGAAATTATCATCAAAATTCCTATGGAGATTCAATCGGAATTTGAGAATAAGTACAACATCAATGATTTACTTATTGGTCATGTATCTATCGTTGGTATTTATAAAGGTATCGTAGGCGAAGAATTTATTACATCAAATACATTTACCTATTTCCAAGAAGCAGGTGCTCGCAAGGAAAAGCAGGAGACGACTGTTAATAAAATAATTAAAAGCAATACGCAACCTGTATCACATGACACAGAAATAAAAAAGCAAGATAATGGGTATCATTTTGTTGATACATTAGCAATAATTCAAGATGTGGCGTTTAAATTGGAAGAAATTTCTGCTCCAAAACTTCACTGGTGGAACCGCGTTGGAATTTGGTTGAGTAAATTGTGGAGAAAATAACTATGGATCAACATACTTTGCTTACTTATCGAAATCTTGAGGAATTGAGAAAAATTCAGAAAGAAAGAGAGGTATTTACTTTCATGTTTGCCGAAACAAAACAAATGATAGATGCTTGCCCGAAAGTTTGCATTGACATATCGGCTTTGGTTTACTATTTGCAATCCAATAAAAGCAATATTCAACCAGTATATATTAATTTTGAAGGGATGACAGATGGTACCATTATCATTGCTAAAGAAATAATATCTGAAAGTGCTCTTGAATTATTACCTTTTCTAATTTCGGACACTAAAAGTTATTTTCAAGAAGAGGACAAGAATTCCAAACGAGAAGTATTACCTCACTTCAAACTATATCCAAGGCAAAATATTTATAAATATAATAATTCTACAGATTTGGAATATATTATCCAGTATTCGGTAGAACACAACATACCTATCGCAACTTTTTCTAGAGTGAATGGAGAATTGAGAAAAGAATTTGAACAATTTAATAAAACGACAGAAATGGCGTTGATGGATTTGACTTCTGTTTCTTATGCGATAGAGGATAATAAAACATTGATATACTTGTTGGAACAAATTTTAAATAGTTTGCCGAATATTAAAGTAATTGTTCAAACTACGCAAGTTGATACACTGTTAAAATTTTTTCCACTGTTTTTTTATGGGCAGGAGCCTGTTTGTAAGTTGATTCCCGATTTAGTTGGTTTAGGAGAGGAAAAGCTAGAAGAAAGTAAAATCGCAAAAGTTACGGATCTAGATGGTCCTTCGTTTGACAACTTTATGGATACGTTCAATTATAATTTAATTGGTCATAGTTATTTCAAGAAGAGGTTACGACATACTCTAAAAAATTTCATCTATTTAAACAGAGCAAAGGAGCAGAAAGTTTTTTCGATTTTTTTATTTGGTGTATCTGGTATTGGAAAAACTGAAGTTGCAAGGTTAATTGCAAATGGGCTTCAAAATAATTGTTATTTAGCAAAAATCAGTTTTCAGAATTACAGTAGTCAAGATGCGTTGAATAGCTTGATTGGTAGTCCGGCGGGGTATGTTGGCTGTAATCATGGAGAATTAAGTGAGAAAATTGAAAAGAGTAAAGTGGGTGTATTGCTTTGCGATGAATTCGAAAAGACTAATCGCCCAGTTTTCTCTTTCTTTCTAGAGTTGTTAGAAGAAGGATGCTTCACAGATTCCCTAGCAAGAGAGTATGACATGGATGGATATATTATTATCTTTACTTCGAATCTTCTTAGTGAATCAGAATATAAAAAAACTATTCCTCCTGAACTTCAGACACGCTTTGATTTGGTATGTGAATTTGAGGAGCCTACAACGGAAGAGAAGACAGCATTTTTGGATTTGTTGTTGAAAAAGGCGAAAACTAAGTACGCTAAGGAATTCGCAGAAATTGAAATAACTGAAGATGAGAAAAAGCAACTATATGCCTTTGATTATTCGTCTCTTTCGGCATTGAGAGATATCAAGAGAGTGTTTAATAATCGATTAATGGATTATTTTGTGAGAAAAGGGGTTTTGTAACGTAAGCGATGAATAGGTTCTTTTCGGATATAGTTGATTGTAAAGAGCCTTGCTTCACAAACCTCAAAGCAATTTGGTCTTTTTCTGAAAAATTACTTTCATGAGGCTCCAGTGCCTGTCCCCGGCAAAAAAGTGCAGGATGAAGCAGAGCAGAAAGCAAATATTGACAGGGAACAGGCAAATGAGCTTGAGTATGTCGATGAATCGCAGAAGTCGGAAGCAACAGAAAGTGCCAATGCTTCTAGTGGAAGTGCTGGTGCTAAACCTGTAAGGAATCCTGAGAGGGAAAAGCCTAAATGGGAGGATACCATCACAAATCGGGACATCCAGTGCCTGTCCCCGGCAAAAAAACATAAACTTTATAAAAGTTCTATAAACAAAAGTATACATTTTGTGCAGAGGAGTCTGAGCAGCACGAGAGGGTAGCGTGTTACTGCTCAGCTCAACTTATCAAGAGAGTGAAAAAATAGGATGACAACGGTTGTAATTAGTGCTATACTTAATCCAGTGTCGAGGGTAATTACACCTCATTAAATATGTCCAAAATGTTAACATGCACGAAAAACAGCTGTTGTCAGAATATTCTGATAAATACCTGCAAAAACAGGTTCTGGAAACCGCATAAAACCTAGGTTTTTGAAGGGGTACTGTAGAAATGAGGTA
>QUFP01000074.1 GCA_003478935.1 Firmicutes bacterium AF25-13AC | reverse complement strand
ACAACGTCTCTTTGACACCTCCCCAAGCAACTAGGGAATCAAGATTCCCTAGCTGCTTGGGAGTGAAAACTCGCGTTTTCACTTCAATATACCAATATCATGTTATATGCGGACATTTTAATAATTCAATTTGTTTCACCCAGCTAAGATTAAAACCATTGCAATGACTGCCAGCATATCCTGTTTCAATGGTCTGCCAATTCGTATATATCATGACTTCATCTCCTTGATGCAATGAACCAAACGAAATTCTTTGTCCTCTGTTATATATATACGGCCATTTTTCTGTAACTATATCTATATGATATAATCTTTTTTCACCTTCAAAATCATATAAATATCCATCTAAACAATTATTACTTATGTCGACTTGCGTAATTACTAATTCATGACATGGTATTTTTGCCAAATTCATATACAGTTTTCCATCATAATAGTTGCAATTATATTCATAGCGACCACAAAATTGAAATATACTTGCTCCATAAATATCTGGAAAAAGAAACATACATGTAATTAAAATCAATATTCTCAGCATTATATTCCGCTCCCTTCAGTGAGTATAATAGTACTGAATGCAATTAGCAATTCCTTTGCAGATATCCCCGCACGCTCAACTTGTTCTAAAAAAGCAACTGTCGAATTATCCATGAGAGCAATTTTTGTTTCACCACTATAATTCCGATATTCTGGTATGTTAAGCATTCTTCTCCTCCATCATTAAATTAGCTTCTCTTATAATGTTACTCAAAAACTGCTCATTCTCATAATTGTAATTCAAGTCAGGATCTTGTTTGATTCGTTCCTGTATTTTTGCTTGCAATATTCCAACATTTATTACATAGGATGGTCTTACTAGGTTATCATCTAATCCAAGTTTCCGAAACCTATCTGCCAAATCAGAAAATGAATTATCAAAGTTTTCTTTAATCAAAGACATTAATTTTTGATTTTCATTTTGAACTGCACTTTCATAAAGCGCAATCAAAACAGCCTTATACGGTGCACTGAATGTATCCATACAATGAAATATCTTTGATAAAAAATCCATTTCTGGCAGTTCTGTATAATATGGCAGCAGATTTCCCAACAGCATCAGTGACGCAAAATATTCTGCTTTGCGTTCTTCCATTATTGTCTCTGTCTCAATAATATGACTAAATGAAACCGCATCATAAATCAAATGATAAATTTCATGCCATGCTGTAAAATACTGGTTTGCTCTAGGTAATGCAGTATTGATTACTGGAATTTTTTTACCTTTTTTTACAAAAATTGCCCCACTCCAATACTGATTATCAAGTGGCATTTGAACCAGCCCATAAAGCTTTAAAATCTGCATTGCCAACTGATTTGACGAACTAATTTGCATTCTATTCCAATTTGTACGTATCAGAAGTGCTTTTTCTCGCATTTCATCGCGAATCTCTACATTCTTACCTATTACCTCATCAAGATTCCCTGCTACAATTTTCTCGCTCATAACGATATACCTCTCAATAATAAATTTCGCAAAGATCAAGAACATCCATAAGCAAACCATATTGCTTTTGTGCCTTTTTATTCATTTGATAATCATTTGGTGCATTCTCAGAATATACCACATCTACCGTTTTGGGCTTAGCTTCAAAAAAGACAAGATCATCTACTGAAAGATTCAAAACAGCTAAAATCTTCTGAAGATGTTTGTCAAATGTACTTTTATTATCAATACTTCCATTTAAAATTTTGTCCAACGTAGGTCTTGAAATGTTTGCCTTCTTTGCAAGAGAAATCTTCGTAAAGCCACGATCTCGAATGCAATTTTTCAAATTCATCGCCACAAGATTACGCTGGTCAAATAATTCATCAAACTTCATTTTCATTTCTCCCTTCGTATCTATAAAATCTATTATATGCTACTAAGCGGAGAATAGCAATGTATTTGTCAATTTTTTTTTTACATTTTAACTTTTTCTTCAAGCTTTTATTTTCCTCCAGTTTCTCATTCAACTTCTCTCATGACAACTCCTGCATCTATGCGGTACACCTGATCACATAAGATACGGATATCTTCTATATTGTGACTAGAAAGGATGATCGTTGTACCCGCCGCTTTTCTCGCTAAAATCAGCCGCCGCATCTCCTCCACGCCTTTCTCATCCATGCCATTCATCGGCTCGTCTAATATCAGAAGCTTCGGAGACTCCATTACTGCCTGTGCGATTGCCAGGCGCTGTCGCATTCCCATGGAAAACTTTGATACATGCTTTCTTCCGACATTTCCTAAGCCGACCATCTCTAGCACTTCCTTTATTTGAGTCTTTGACAGATTGCCGCGCATCGCTGCGATGTCTGCCAGATTTTGATATGCACTCATATATGGAATAAACTCAATCGTCTCAATGATCGCACCCGCACTCTCTGGGAAATCCACATCCTTTCCGATTCGCTTATCTCCCACTATGACCGTTCCCGTTGTCGGCTGCAAAATACCCAGAATCATTTTCATCAAAACGGTTTTACCAGAACCATTTCGCCCGATAATGCCGTGAATCATTCCTTCCTCAAACCCCATTGTAAGCGGCTGCAACACAGTCTGCTTTCCAAACGTTTTACTGATATTTGTTAATTGAATATAATCACTCATACACGTCACGTTCCTTCCTATATAATTATAATGTTAGACCGAAAAACATTGACTATTGATCTTGCATCCTTTCTCTCAAAAATAGTTCTTGTACACCCTTATTGGCTTATGGGCCATACTCATTATCGCCCATACTCATAGCGCCTTAATTTCCAGATGCTAATGCTCAGTGAAACCACAAACAAACCGCCAAGAAATAGGCACGCATACGAAAATGATGGATTGAACCGATCATTTACGCTGGTACTGAGTGCTGAAATTCGACTCAATGTAAGAGGTGAAAAATAGCGAAGTCCTACAATCGCATCCAATACCGCCGTTACCAGATAATCACATGCCAGAGCCACTGCGCCAACCAATATACCGGGGCCATTTTTCCACAGCATATGAATCGCCATTGTCAACATGCCAAGAGTCATCGAAACAAGCAGACATAAAAAGAGTTGTCGTACTACCACAACATACTGTGAATTATGCTTTATTAGCGAAAACGTAAAAGAAAAATAATTCTTTATTCCACATCTCCATGGTGCATTCAGCATTTTGACAAAAGCATTTGTCCACGAGATACGAAATGAAATATGAGGAACAATTGCTGCTGCAAGCACTAGTCCCACATAAAAAAAATAGAAAATTGTTACCAAGAACAGATATAAAATCTGACCAAGTAACCAACTTTTTCGAGATGTGCGAATAAGATATGGGTAAATCCCCTTCTCACTATATGGAATATCACAGATCACAAGCAGATAGCCAACCCAGACTGTCATTGCCGTATAATGTGTATTCATCATAGCCAGGAATAACTCCTGCACACTGACCGTTTCTTCTGCCGATGCCAGATACCCACGAATGCCACCGAGATAATAAAGCAAAAAGCAGCCCATGCACAATAAAACAGCCAGATTTTTTCCCTGACGCATTCCCATATGAAAATTCAGACGTGCGTAGCCAAAGATTTGTTTTGCCGTTTTCTTTGTTCTTCTATCAGCCATGTAATGACCTCCATTTCATTTCCTCTATAAAAATACAGGTAAATAAAAACATTACTGCCAAATTTTTAAAAGCCAGCCAGAAAAGATCCACCTGCGTACCGGTATACCAAAACTGTATTGGCTGATAGCTATATGGACTAACGATCGAAAGCCAATCAATCATGTCTCCCAGATAAAGAAATATTCTATTGATAAAAAAAGGAACAGCTGCAACCACATATCGATTTTCACTAAAAGCAGCAACACATAACCCTAACATTGAGGACCACGCAGCAACTTGAAGCGAATTCAAAACTACATACAAAAAGAATACACCCCAATACATTCCATCCTGGATCCACTTCTGCCACATTTCACCGACCAGAAAATACAAATTATTGTCAGTCTTTAAAATCTCAGGATGCATCATGCTTCCAATTGCAATAAATAGGAACACACTCATCATATATAGAAAAATGCTGCCAACAAATACCGCGATTGCTTTTGTAACACAATAGCGAAGCCGACTTGTCCGCATCATTTTTACCCAATCACATTTTCCCTTTTTTTCATCAAAATAGACCGATGCAACACTCATCGGAAATACCAGATTTTTCACCAAAGTTGTAATGCCATATTCTTCTGACACACACAACAAATCTAACCAGCCCTGATCCGATATTGCCTCTTTTATTTTTAACGTCTCTGCAATTCCCATCAACAAAACTGCCGCGTAGATCACGACACAAAACCATGCTAGCGGAGACGTCACAATCCGCCTTGCTTCCCGTCTGATCATATGCATCCCTCCGTTCCTATTCGCTCTGATCTGTTTGATTAACATTTGCCGTCATTGCAGTCGCATAGCAATACGGGTATTCTCCATCGACAAAACCTTCAATCACATACTGATTTCCACCGTCTGTATAGGACATTGGAATTTGCACATAATAGCCAATATCACACACACTCTCGTCATTCTCGGATCCTTTATTAATCATCAGGTATTCCATGTCACAGGAGGCCTCTTCTACTAATACGCCCGCTTCATCCTCCGCATTCTGATCCCGAAAATAATTGTCAAGACATGCCCGTATGGCTTCCTCTTTAGAAATCAGCTTTCGTCCTTTCTTTTCTTCCCGTGCAATTACTTCTGGTACATTATTAAAGGATACAAAATAACCATCTTTCTCAATTGTAATATCAATTGACTGTCCCCAACATTGTCCCAAATCACCCAGTGAATAGCCATTTGGACACAGATGAATTCCATTTTCTTCTATATAATAAATATCATGTTCTTCATCATTATTTTCACCCTGCCACTTTTTTTCATAAGAATCATCGACTGAAATTCCAAGATTCTCAAAAGTTTTTAACCAACGGGCTGTCCATTCTTCTCTGTTTTTTTCTTCTCGTCCATTTATCCGAACAATGGCACCGTTAAATGCTCCCTGATTCCAGTTCACTGTTATTTTTTGCTTTCCAGTATCATAGGTCGTCGTGACTGCTGCCGTCCCACGCTGCGCTAATACCGTTAAGCAATTCTCATCAAGTGTATCCGTGTCTAGCCATGCTTTAATGATCTCCTCCCCTGTGAATACTCTTGATTTAATCGTCAGAATATCTACATCGGCAGCATTTTTTGCCATCACGTTTTCAATCACGCCTGTTCTACTGTTGCCTATCACCGCTGTACAAGAAAATAATACTATTATAAAAACAGTCAAAACAATTTTCACTTTTCCTCGTTTTCTCATTCGATCACCTCATCTCATACTGAATCAATTTCTCCTTCTGTGTCTGCCCTTTCTCATACGTACTGTTTGCATCACTAGCTGCTGCCGCTATTGCAATCGTCTGAGTTTTATTTGTGCCATCCTCAAACGCTACACAAACTGTAACCTGTATTTTATCGAAAAGAATCGAATTTAACTCCTCTGTCCATTTTCCTGCCTCAATTGATTCACTCTTAAAAAATAAGTTTTCCGTTTGCTCATCATCCGCCGTGAATCCACAAATATTAACAAAACACCCCGCATCCTGATTTTCATAATCAATGGTATAGGAAGTACAATACAGAACACTTTCCTGCTGCTCCTTGTTTTGGGAAATTCTTGGCAAATTCATTGTCTGCTCTGTATATAGAGTCATCTGTGTGCAAAACTTCTCAGGATTCTCCCCGATGATCTGAAACGCCCCCTTGTTAATCGTATATGTGATCTGCTTTATCTGTTCACCTTTGCACGAAACAGGAAAAGCGATGCAATAGCTGAGCATATCACTGTCTGATCTCATACCGAATACCCATGAATTTCCGTTCTCATTGTTTAACGCCACCGAATTTTCCGAACTGAGCTCCGATGCATAAACGCAAAGTGAAAATGCAGATGATGTTTTGTTTGTAACAAAATCCTGCTTTGTTTCTGTATACGGTACTTGTCCATTTCCAAAACGATTGAGCTGCACACCTGCAACCACACAGGCAGCCGCAGCAATTCCTGCTGTTATACAGACACGCAACCTTCTTTTTCGTTTCATTCTGTTTTTATAATTATTTGTATTTTTTTGGATCACAACATCTCGCTCATCAATTTCAGGCTTCAATGCCTGCTTCATCAACTGTTCAAATCGCTCATCTGTCAATTCCTCTCGCCTCCAATTCCTGTTTTAAAATTGATTTTGCCTTTCTGATTCTTGTTTTCACCGTATTGACCGGCACTTTCATACATGTTGCAATTTCTTCCATTGTCAGCCCAGCACTGTAACTTAAGCAGATTGGAATTCGATATTTTTCTGGTAGCATCTGCACTGCATTTCTCACCTCTGCAATCTCCTGTTTGTTGATCATCATCTGTTCCGGTGTCGTGTCCCAATCCGCCGCAAATGAAGAAACCGTTTCCTGATGCTCTTCCAAGCTGCTGACTGGCGCGATTCGCATACGGTTTGCATATTTTTTCTTTTTGTTTTTCCACAGCAAAACAGCAACAGACAACGCATAGCTTTTGCTATTTTGCTCTGCTTTCAATGACACCCGCTTTTCCAATAACAAAACCATCGCGTCCTGATATAGCTCATCTCCCTGCTCTTTATTATTTGTAATGATACGGCAGAACCTCAGAATATCCGGCCCTGCGTTCATGACAAATAATTCAAATTCTGTGTCAGACATCCCTTATCCTTTCTGTATCGTGTATTTTTACAGTGCACTTGTACTTTGCAGCTGTAGCTTGCATTTGAAGTTTTCATTTGAAACTTGCATTTGAAGCTTACGTTTAAAACTTGCTTTTAAAGCTTGCCATCTCAGCTTTATGCTTTTTCTCTTTACTGGTATATTGTATCATCGCAAAAAAAAGTTTTCAAAAAACTCTTTTAAATAAAAAAAGAACCGCCAGGGGGACAGGAACTGATCCGACACCCAAAAGTTAGACCAAGAATCTAACACTTGGGAGGTTGGCTTTTATGATTAAATATAGTTTTGAACAAAAGAAGGCACTCGTTACTGCCTATCTGAATGGTGAAGGCGGAATACGTACTGTTATTAAAAAGTATGGTTATTCAAATC
>QUFP01000073.1 GCA_003478935.1 Firmicutes bacterium AF25-13AC | reverse complement strand
GCCATGAGCTGCTTCATGCCCTGGCTCTTTGCTTATGTGTGATAAAGAAGTAATAGAAGTGTAAAAAATTTTGCCGTTCCTATCCGGCACATGAGGTATGTCGGATAGGTCGGGCGGTTAGGTGTCGGGCAGTTCTACCTTGCCGACAAAAGAATAATAGATTTCGATTTCCTGTCTGCGTAACTTGCCCCGGCGTTTCCCGTCAAGGGCAACGCTTTCATGGACAACGATTTTCTCCACAAACTCCCGCAGCAGAGTAGGGGTAAGTTCTTCAATGGTAGTGTGCCTGCGTACCACATTCATAAACTTTTCAGCGTTTGCGGTGGCTTCCTGCGCTTTGGAAAGTTCTTCCCGCAGTCTGGCGGCACGTTCTTTCAGTTCTTTCTGCTCGGCTTCATAGTCTGCCGACAGCTCTGTGAAACGCTCGTCCGATATGCGCCCGGTTACGCTGTCCTCATACAGCCGCTTGAAGATAGCAGATAACTCGGCTATGCGTTTCTCGGCGGCTTCCAGCTCCTTTTTCTTGGCGGCGTTCCTGCGTCTGTCCCCGTCCTCATTCTGCTCGATTAAAAGCTTCATAAACCGGGCTTCATGCTTTGCCGCATAGCTGGTAACTTTCCGCAGATTGGAGAGTACGCCAGCGGTCAAGAGGTCAGTGCGGATAAAGTGCGCTGTGCAGTCGGCGGTGCGTTTCTTGTAGCTTCCGCAGATATAACAGTCCTGCTTGCGCTTGTCCGTCTGGTATCGCTGCTGGTACATGACGCTGCCGCAGTCGGCACAAAAGAGTATGCCGGAGAACAAGCCCACTTCGTCATAACGGTTGGGGCGTTTGCGCTGCTTGCGTAACTCCTGCACCCGTTCCCACGTTTCCCGGTCAATGATAGGCTCATGGTGGTTCTCAAAAACCGCCTGCTTTTCCGGGGGATTTTCTATGCTGTGTTTCAGCTTGTAGGACGGCTTCTCGGTCTTAAAGTTTACCAGACAGCCCGTATATTCCCGGTTTTCCAGCAGATGAACCACGGTATTGGTCGCCCACTTGCACTCATAGCCGGGGTGGTAGCGGCGGGTGCTGCCCGTCCTGCGGTATTCCAGCGTCCCCGGCGTGGGGATTTGCTGCTCGGTCAGCATACGGGCTATCTTGGTCGGACCGTTCCCGGCAAGGCAAAGGCTGTAAATCTGCCGTACCACCGGGGCGGCTTCCTCGTCAATGATAAAGTTTTCGTCCTCGTCCATGAGGTAGCCATAGACGGGCTTGCTTGTGATGGGCTTTCCGCTCATGCCCTTAGAGCGTTTTACTGCCTTGATTTTCTTGCTCGTATCTCTCACCAGCCATTCGTTAAAAATGTTCCGCAGCGGGGCAAAATCATTTTCCCCCTGTGCGCTGTCCACTCCGTCATTGATAGCGATGAAGCGGACACCTTTCTGTGGGAAAATCATTTCTGTGTACATTCCCACCTGTAAGTAGTTTCGCCCTAACCTCGACATATCCTTGACGATAACTGTCCCGACTTTCCCTGCTTCAATGTCTGCAAGCATGGCTTGAAATCCGGGTCTTTGAAAGTTCGCACCGGAATAACCGTCGTCGGTGTACCAGCGCAGATTAGAAAATCCATTCTGTTTGGCATAGGTTTCCAAAATCCTCTTTTGGTTGGAAATGGAATTGCTCTCGCCTTGCAGCTCGTCCTCATGGGACAGTCTTGGGTAAAGGGCGGTAATGAGTTGCTGGGTGGTCTGTCTTAACATAAATTCCTCCGTTTCCGACAGCCAGCCCCACTATTCCGTACCTTGATTGTACCACATGGGGCGGCTGTCTGTATAGCGGCAAAAGCGTCAAATCTGCTTCTTTACGGTCGGTAAAAATGACGGTTTTTCAATCAGGCTTATCACAGGTCAAATATCCGGCGGCGGCTTCTGCTTCCAGCACTTTCATCATCTTGTCAGCGGCGGTGTCGGTCGCCCCCTCCTTGAAAAAGCCAGACACCACAAGGATTGTGTTGCCTATCCTCGTTTCGGTCACGCAGTCCGGGCGGCGGGCAGGGCGTTTGTTTCTCTGGGTGTCGGTCATAGGCAAATCTCCTTTCCGGCAAGCAGCCGTTTCAGCTGTTCCATTTTTCCCTGTGCGGCGGCTTTCCTCAAATTCTCCCCGGTAAAGCAGAGAGGGGAACACATTTCAAGCAGGCGGTCATAAATCCGGGCGTGGGCGGTGTCCTCCGGGTGCTGCAATTCCTCCAGCGTGAGGTTGGTCGTCACAATCAGCGGCTTCCTGCTCCGGTAGCGGCTGTCAATCACATTGTAGACCTGTTCCAGACCGTATTCTGTGCCACGCTCCATTCCAAAATCGTCAATGATGAGCAGGGGGAAGCTGCAAAGGCGGGAAATATATTCGTTCCTGCCCGCAAAGCTGGCGGCAAGGTCGTTTAATATTGCTGCAAAGTTTGTCATGCACACCGGGACTTCCTGCTCCATGAGGGCGTTTGCAATACACCCGGCAAAATAGCTTTTCCCAGTGCCTACCCTGCCCCACAAGAGCAGCCCGTAGTTCCCGTCCTTTATCTGTTCCCAGCGTGCCACATATCCGGCGGCGTTCTTCATCTGCGGGCAGCTGCCGTTATCGTTGGCAAATGTCCAGTCCTGCATGGTCTTGTCTGTAAAGCCCTGCCGTTTCAGCCGTTCCACCGTTTCAAGGTGGCTGCGCCGCTTCTCGGCGGCTTCCCGTTCCTTACGGGCTGCCCGCTGGCAGTCGCACTCTGACGGGTGGCGGTCACGCCCGAAAAAGGTCTTGCCCTCCGGGAAATAGGCTTCTTTGGGTTTCCGGCATTTGCCGCAGTATAAAAGCCCGTCCTCCCCGGTGTAATCCTCCGGCTCGGCTGTGGTGTCGGTCATAGGCAGTATGGTGTTGTGGATTGTATCGGTCATAGGCTTTCTCCCTCCTTGAATGAATAGTCCGGTATGCCTTTCTTTGGCTTCTCTTTGGCAGCGTCCTCCTGCGCCCACTTGTAAATGGTGGCTGCATGGCTCTGGTACTGCTTCCCGGTGGAAGCGATGTGGCAGGAAAGGCGGTCAAGGTAATACTCCCACTTGCCGGGGAAGTCCTGTTCCAGCTCCAAAAGTTCTGTGTCAGAAAGAAATACATTTTTATATCTGCCATAAGCGGCGGGGGGCTGCCCCTCACTCGCTCCTTTTGTTTGGCTCTCTATTAGGTTGTTTATATTAGTTTGGTTAGGGGACGGTTTTCCGACCGTCATAAGGTCAGTTTTCCGGCTGTCAGTTGGTCGGTTTCCCGCCCTTATGAGGGGCGGTTTTCCGTCCGTCAGTTGGTCGGAAAACTGTACCACTGGGATAGGCGGCACTTTCACATACAGACGGTTGGCGGCAGAAAAGCCCGTCCGTCTGCGTTCCAGCAGCCCGGCAGCGTCCAGTTCGTTCAGTGCGCCCTTTATGGTGGTGCAGCCTTTATCCAGCATTTCCGCTATCTCTGCTATGGGGTAGACAATGTATGTCCGTCCCTCGCTGTCCTGCCAGCCGTTCTTCTGCGAAAGGGTGGAACGGTCTAACAGCAGCGCATATAACTCTCTTGCGGTGTGGGATAGGTCTGTTTCCAGCAGGAAACGGGGGTAAGGCAGGTAAGCGGGCAGCTCCGTTCCTGCGGTCATATAATCAGCGATAGGGTTCACCTCCTTGTGGTGTCTGTCTGTGGGTTCTGTTACGCTTTTAGGGGGCGTTTTTAAGGGAAAAGGATAAATGTATCACGCACCCTTTGACACCCTCCAAAAAAGCCTTGATTTATGCGGGTTTGAAATGCCCTAAAGCGTGACATTTCTCCCTTTGTTTCCGCTTCCGTTTGGCGGCGTTTATCCGCTTCATGCGTCCGGCGCAGTCCGGGCAGTATTTCCCCCGGTTGGATTTTGGGAAGAAGAACGCCCCGCAGACAGCGCAGCGTTTCCGGCTTCCCCGGCGCAAGAGGGCGGCTTCCAGTGCTTCATCAAGGGGCAGGACAGCGGCGGTAAACCAGCGGCAGAGCAGCGAATAGCTGATACTCTGTACACACACGCAAGGCTCGCCGTCCTCCAACAGCAGGCAGTTCCCGCTGTCATAGTTGCAGCACTCATGCACAAGGCGGCGGGCTGCCCGGTACTGGCGGTAGTCCATGCGGGGGATATTACCGTTCATGGCTCTGCTCCTTTCTGCGCTGCGGCTCGCTCCGGCGTAAAATCTGGTCGATATTGCCCTTGACAGTCTGCAAGCGGCGGTACTCCTCCCGTTTTGCCCGGTAATCGTTGTAGCCGCTGTTTTTCTCTTTGATAAGGCTTTCAATCTCTGCTTGCAGGGATTTATAGCTCGGCAGCTTGGAAATGCCGTTCTCCCTGAAATAGCGGGCGGCTGCGTCTGCTATGATAAAGTCACTTTCATGCTTCTGACGGTAGGCTGCTTTTGCTTTGGCGTTTTTCTGCTGTTTCAGCCCGTCCCGGACAGGGCGGGTCTTGGAATAGGCAAGCACCTGCCGTTGCAGCTCCTTTTTCCCGTTCAGCGTCTTTTCCACCTGCTTCAACCACGCAAGGCTTTCCTGCATGGCGGCATAGGCGGCAGAACAGGCTTCGTCCAGTTCCTCCGGGGAGGAAAAGCCGTACTGCTGATAGGCGGTAACGGTAGCTGCCATTTGCTTTAGGTTGTGCTTTGCCGCCCAGCGGTCATAGCCCACGCCCTTGCCCTCGGCTCGCTTGGCTTCCCGGTCAACCATGCGCTGCAAGGTGTTGTCTGCCGGGGTGGTTTTTGCAGCTTTTTCCCCTTGTAACGGCTTTTTAACTGCGGCAGGGTATTCGGGTATGGCTTTGGTCTGTTCGGCAGCTCTGTGGGCGTTCTGCGTGAGCAGGGCAAGGACAGCAGCCTTGTCAAAATCGTCCCCCAGCTTTCGGGCTGTGATAGGCTTTGTCCTGTCCGGCGTGAGGTAGGAAAGCCGCCCCCGGCTCTCCTTGACGGTCACACCCTCCCGCAGCAAAAGGGAAGAAAACTCGTCAAAGCTGCCAGCTTGGGAAAGTGCCTGCCGTATCGTCCGGCGCAGCTTCGCCTTGTCCGTTTCAAACTTGGTGGGCTTGGTCGGCTGTCCGGCGGCTTCTCTGGCGGCGTTCTCTTTGTCAAGGGCAAGCTGCCCTTTCTTTGCCGCCCAGTATTCCCGTTCGGTTATCCGTTCCTTGCTGCCGTTCAAGAGGTCGATTTGGTAAAGCCCCTCCCGGTGGCACATTTCCATGACTTCGCTCTTGAAATATTCCATAGCGGCGTTGGTGCAGCGGTGCTTGCAGCCCTCCAGCGTGTCGGCTGGTCTGTCCATGTAGGGCAGAAGCGGGACTTCGTAAATCCGCAGGGAGTTGATGACGATATGCACATGGATATTCCCGCTGTGGTTATGCCCGTCCGGGTGGGTGCAGATTAGGCTTGGTGTCCGGGGAAATGCTCCTTGCAGAACTGCTCGCCCAGCTCCTGCGCCCGGTCTACGGTCAAGCCGTTGTCTGTCCCGTCCCGTGGGTCAAAGCTGATGATATAGTGGTGGCTTTTCACATCTTCCCGTTTTTGGTTTTTCTCATAGCGGAGATTGGCTCGCATACAGGCAACAGCGAAATCCTCGCCCCCGCAGTTGAGGGAAGAAATGCGGTAATCCTCCCTCGGTATCAGCCGCCCGTTTTCATCAAGGGTGGCTTTCATGGTAAACTCGTCATGCTCAAATGTGAGATAGGCTTCCGCTGCGCCATAGTCGGCGTTTTTAGAGCTGATATGTTTGAATGTTGCCAACAGCGTCACCCACTTTCTGCAAGACTTCAAACTTTAGGGCAGCAAGGTCGGAAACCGCCGCCCGTACCTCCCCGGCAAGCTGCGGATAGGGACTGTGCCACTCGTTCAGCGTCCGGGCTATCTGGTTTAAGTTGCCGCCGATCCTCCCGTATTCGGCGGTCAGCTTCCCGACAGCGGCAAGCAGCTCGTCATTGATGGGGGAAACGGTTATGATGGGGCGTATGGCTGCCCCGGTTATGGCTTGCCGGATAAACTCGGCTTGGCTCATGTGGTAAGCAGAAAGCCGCTGGGCAAACTCGGCGTATTCTTCCTCGGTCATGCGTGTTTTGACTACCCGGCTGCGGTGCGGCGTGTTGTATCGTTTCATAGGTGGTTGACCTCCTTTCTGTGCGTGGTGTCCTCTCACTAATAGGAGAAAAACAGGGTGTGAAGCGGAACTGTTTTTGAAAAATCCGAAAAATATTTTGAGGGGTTTTTCAGCGGCGCAAGCCGCATAAGCAGGGTTTGGGGAAGGCACTCCCCAACAAGATTCCCGCAGGGGCAAAATGAGCGATAAGCGAATTTTGGCACCTCGGTAGAATCTTGCTCTAAGAAACTGCCGGCCTGCCGTTCACTTGCTACTGCCACTTTTTCAGAAAATCTATAACCAGCTTTTTTTATAAAAGGCTGCGGGCTGGCGTTTTTCCCTTACTCCCTACAAACCACAAAAGAGCAGAATGGACGGACTTTCCGGCAAGAACTTTTCCGGCGGCTCGGTCTTTCCCGACAATAAGGCGTTTCGGAAGCTGCGTTTTGCCCGCTGTCTGAAAAAAATGGCAGCCTTTTTTGGTTTCACTGTCTAATACGGAACTTTTGGAAATTTGCCAAAAATGGACGCAAAAAAAGCAGCAAATCTTTTTCGGATTTACTGCTTCATGTGCCGCTGCGGTGCGGCGGGATGGATATTCAGTTGAAATAAAAGAGGATGGTGGTACTTTAGTCTATCGACTCTTTACTAACTATTAGGTAATCTTGAAAGATTTTCCTTGAATTTATCTAAAGAATGTTCATTGTTTCCCGCAAAAATAAGTGGAATTGTATATTCATATGATATGCCATTTTCATAGTCCGATAATTGTATTTTTATAGTATCATCCCTCTCATCTTTAGGTGCTATATATATGAATGAATTTTTATTTATATCAGATATTTTCCCTTTTTCAGAAGAAACAGTATAACCCCAGTCTGTTAAATTTGTCTTTATTGTAACTTCTGTTTCTGTTTCTTTTCTAGTCTGCAATGCTGTTTTATCGATTTGGATATCAAAAGGAGTCGAACCTAACAATTCACTGTTTATATTTACAAGTTCTTCTCCATTTGTTTTAGAAATATTAGATTCATCTTCATAATTTTGTTGAGATTCATCTTTTGGTGTTTCTCTGTTACATCCTAATAAAAAGCATAAAATAATTAGTACTAATACAGAAAGTTGTTTTTTTTGCATTTATTTCTCCTTTCATATTATCAAAGAAAGCACTGAGAGTACTTTCAAGAAATTATGAAATATTCTCAATGCTTTCTATTTTTTCCATTAAATATCAACAAAAATCACTCGATGTCCATGCATACGCATTGAACCAACTGAATTATTTACTTCTGGTTTAAAGTATACTTCATTTCCCATCTCGCCAGTATTAAATTCAATACTCGGAGACACAAGATATGCCCAATTACTATCTTTTACGCTCTGTCCATCAAGATCGATAAGTTTTTCAAAATAGTCGGATAAAACTTTCCAACCAACTTGCCACCAATTTACTTTCCGCTCACTTTCATTAGTTTGTGTCGCTTCTGCCTTTGCTTCCGGCGATAACTCACTTGCAAAAGTCGTCGTACTTGCACCTATACATAGCGTTCCTATAAGTGCCAATGATATAACCTTTTTAAATATCTTATTCATACAGTTCACTCCTTTCTTGAAATTATTGAATTCGAATAATAGGATACAATTTAAGAACTATAAGGGTGTTTCATTTTATAATTAGATATATAATCATACCAACTGAACAAATAATAAAAAATACACCACCAATCCGCATTAATACTAAATATAGTTCGGTTGGTTCACCATTTTTTACTGTGAATAAATTTTCTATTTTCCATAATATTTTAGGATAACAGACCATACAAACTCCCAAAATCAATAATACCAACACCCATAAATAGTCCACCAAATTTCCCTCCTTTCAACTAAGTATCCTTGTATACATTTCTACACTATATCTTAGGATAATGTTACCATGAAAATGCCGATAAATCAAGCGTTATTCACGATATGATATGTAAAACCTCAAAAGATTTCGTCATTTTTAACAATGTTTGTTTGGAATAGTAGGGCTGCATATCAATTTTTATATGCTACTTTATGACACATAAGCATT
>QUFP01000072.1 GCA_003478935.1 Firmicutes bacterium AF25-13AC | reverse complement strand
CCCCGGCAAGTGCCTTTCCGATTGTTCTGTATTCCATTTCGTTCATCATAGCCATTTACCCACACAATCCAGACGGTATCTGGCTCTTTTGAACCTCATCTTCATTATAACTCATATCTTTCTTTTTAGCAAGATATTCTTTCGTATTTGCCTTGCCGTATTTCTGGGAAATCAGGCTGACGAACACATCGGTTGCGTCCAGTTCCCCGTCAAACACCGTTGTAACATGAATCTCTGTTTTGTTTTTTGCCATAGGCAGTTATCCTCCATACATGAAAATAGCCAGACAGAGAGTGTCGGCAACGAAGTCCGGCAACGGGCTTCAAAAGACCTTGCAAACAATCTCAATCTGGCGGTGGTTACTATTTATACTTTTCTTTTATTTTTCTGTTGTTTTGGTTGTCATAGGGGAGAAAAGCCCGGAAATAAGGGATTTTCCCCGGCAACCGGCTCGGCAACGGGATAGCAACAGGGAGTGCAACGGGCTGTCATTTTCAGAATGGAAGCTCCATCTGTTCTGTGACCTCCACAAAACCGTCCATCGTTTTTTCAGACGGGTTGCCGAAGTCCGTTGCCGGGTTTTCACGCTCCCAGCCCTTTTGTCTGCCATATTCAGAAAACATTCTTGGGTTCGGGAAGTACCGCCAACCGGAAATGCACTGGTTCATTATCTCGTTAATTTCCCGGATTTCCCATTGCTTCGGCTCGTCAAAGGTGTGGTTCAAGGCTTCCTTGTAGAGCTGCTTGGAGCAGACCATGCTCCCGGTGTACTTATCAAGATACGCCTGTATCATCCCGGCTTTGGTGTCCTCCGGCATAAAATCCCGCTGGTGTTCTTTGAGATACCGCTGCATGGCAGGGCTGAAAGCCAGCTTGAACCTGCCGCTTTTATAAATCTCCATCGCTTCCGCCCACATCTGCCCGATATAGGCTCTGGAAGCAGCTTCGTCCTCCAAAATGTGAACCTCGGCTTGCTCCGGGTACACCATGACGGGGATAAAGCGGCGGTTGCCGGAACGGTCAAGGGGCAGGAAGTCAAGGGCATTGAAAGTGCCGCCAAACACGCACTGACGGGGGCGGTCTGCCGGGTGGGTTTCATAGGGTATCTTGTAAACCTCTTTCTGCCGACTTAAAAATGACTTGATTTCCTCAATGCTCTTGGCGTTGGCGGTTGCCATCATTTCCGACATTTCGATAATCCAGTGACCTTGCAGCTTGCGATACACATTGTCATCGTCCAGCTTCCGCAAATCATCGGAGAACCACTCGTCCCGGACTGCCAGCAGGCGGAAGAAGGTGGACTTGCCAGCCCCCTGACCGCCCACCAGACAGAGCATGATTTCAAATTTGCACCCCGGCTGAAAGGCTCGTGAGATTGCACCCAGCAGGAACAGCTTCAACGCTTCATAGGTGTAATCGTCTGCGTCAGCCCCCAGAAAGTGCCGCAGACAGAAACGGATTCGTTCTGTGCCGTCCCACACAAGGGCGCTTAAATAATCCCGGATGGGGTGGTACTTGTTTTCATTCGCCACAATCCCGATGGCGTTATCAATCTTTTTCTCATTGGTAAGCCCGTAGGTTTCTTCCAGATAGAGAAGCAGATATTTCATGTCCGTATCATTCAGGGCAGTGTTTTCCCTGTGGAAACCGATGGGTTTTATGATGTCCTTGCGGTCGGTCAGGATGTTGTAGGCGATAGCCCCGGAAAGCAGCGGGTCACGCTGGAATACGGTCAGGCAGTTCCGTATGCTCTGACGGACACCGCCTTTCTCGGTAGTTTCCAGCCCCGCCTTGATTTCCTCAACGCTCTGGGGTGGCTGCATGGCGTTCATGGTGTTTTTTAGTTCTTGCTGCATCTGCGGCTGCAAGCTCTGCCATTCGCTGTTCAAGCTGTATCACATCCTTTCCATAGTTCGTAATCAAAGCCGCTTTTTCCTCTGTCTCCCCGAACAGCAGCACATCCAGCAGATATTCCACTTGGGCTTGCTTTTGTAAGGTTTCCACAAACCGGGGATGAAAGGCTTCCTCCGGGGAGTGCGGGGCGTAGTCCGTTCTCCATGCCCGGAGCAGATGGAGATAATCGGCAAGAATACGGAAGCAGCGGCTCTTTGCTTCCTGAAACTGCTCCTCCGGGGATTTCTGCCGGGGCTTGGGCTTTTTTGCCTTTCCCGGCGGTTTCCAGTCCTCATAGGAAAGCCCGAAGTCCTGTGCTATCTGCATAGCGGCTTCTTTCTTTCCCAGCCCATACAGGGCGGCGGCAAAATCAATCACATCCCCATCCGCACCGCAGCCGAAGCAGTGGTAACGCCGATCCAGCTTCATGCTTGGGGTTTTATCGTGATGGAACGGGCAGCAAGCCATCCCGTTCGACCTACATGGATTCCATAATGCTCCGCAGCCTGTCTGGTTGTGACGGACTGCTTCACAGCTTCAAATACATTCAAATCTATCCCTCCTTGAAAACAAAAAAGCACCTGACATTCTCTGATTGAAAATGGCAAGTGCCTGTTAAAGTTCCATATCCTGTTGTTTGTGTTTCGTCTGCGCCGGAGTAGTTCTTTGAGCCTTTTTCTCGTCCGCCTTATCCTGCAAGACTTCCTTGATAGGCTGCTTCCTGGGCGGCTCTTTGCTTTCCTCTGTGCCGGGTGTGGCTTTCCGTACCCAGTAGCGGATGTCCCGCAGCTTCTTCAAATCCTCCTGTACCTCGGTCAGCGGTACTTTCAGCTCTGCGATTTCGCTGAGAATCGTTTCCTGCTCCTGTTGCAGCTCATTTTTCGTTTTATCCTTATCGTCCGGGTGCTTGGCAAGATAGGCGGCGGCTTTCGCATACCGGGCAACCTCCGGGCGTTCCTGTTTGAATTTCTCCTTTGTTTTCTTAAAAAATATCTTCTGGTACTTCTCATAGACAGGCTTACATTCCTTGCAGTCTGTCCGGCTGGCAAGAATCCCGTCAATCACTTTGCTGCGGGCTTCCTTTGGCTTCATCTGACTGCGGTAATCGGCGGCTGATTTCCCGGAAGATTCCAGAAATGCTTCTAAGTCCTCCACAGTGGAAAGCCCCTTTTGCCGGAGATAGGACAGGGCTTCGCTGACTGCCTTTAAGTCTTTGGAAGTCCCCCGGTTCTGTCCAGCCCTTGTCCAGTCCTTCCGTTCTTCCTTTCGTATCTCCATATACTTCATCAGAAGATTGGGAAGAAGTGTCGCTTCCTCTGCCGCCTTTTGTGCAAGCAGCTCCTTCCGTTTTTCTCCCAGCTCGGTAATCCAGCCTTTGAGATTTTGGATAAGCTGCCGGATGGACTTCATCAGGCGGTTGGCGGCTCTGATTTCCCGGTTCAGGTTGCCGATATTCGTCTGAATACCTCGCTTTTCCATCTGCCGGACAGCAGCCCCCTCATGGACAGTAGGGATAATATCAAGCCCCTGTCTGGCATAGGAACGCAAGTCCACACGCTCCGGGCGGTCATTGGCTTCCAGATAGCGGTTCTGGATGACCTCCCATTCATGCCGCCAGATTTCACAATACTTCTGGTCGTTCCAGTCCACCGTATCCTCCTTGTGGCTTTTCCACCTGCCGGACGGCAGCTTTATCCGTTCCCCGTTTTCATCAAGGTCATACACCTTGCGGCTCTTGGGAATCCATTTCCCATGCTCGTCCATTGCCCGCATGGTCAGCAGGACATGGGCGTGGGGATTGTGTCCCGGCGGATGGGGGTCATGGATGGCAAAATCAACAATCATGCCTTTGGAAACAAGCTGCTGTTCACAAAACTCCCGGACAAGGACAGCGTACTGGTCGGGCGGTATCTCTCTTGGGATGGTAAGCACCCACCGCCTTGCAAGCTGGGAGTTCCATTGTTTTTCCACCGCTTCGGCAGCGTTCCATAGGGTATTGCGGTCTGCATACTCCGGCGGGGCGTTTGCTGGAAGCAGGATTTCATTGTGGACGATACCACGCTTTTCCGGGTAGTGCTTTACTTCCTGGTCGTATTCACAGAACAGCTTTTCGCCGCTCTGGTAGGCAGCGGCGGCAACCGCAGACTGCTGTTGGCTTCGCTGCACAATCGAGATTTCGTTGTGTGGACAGGGCATTTCGTGTCCCTCCTTTCGGCAATTGGTGGATGGGGTGGCGTTTTACCACCTCATTTTGGGCAGAAAAAAAGCAGGAGACCTTTCAGATTTCCTGCTCGGTGTGCCGCTGTGTGGGCGGCGGGTATTTAGTTGTAAAAGTTCGGGGCAAGTTGACCCGATGAGTGGATGATAAATAGAAAATTTGCAAAGACTATTGACATTTTTCCAAAATATTTTTCAGCTGAGCAGTCAACACATCTTCTTGACCGAGAAGCTCATCTTTTTCATATACAATGGTATTCCACAGATTGCTGAGTTCTGCGGAAATTTCAGGGCTATCACAAAATTCGTGTGCCACCCAAATATTGCTGGCTATCATTTCTGGTGCGCCATCAATGGATAGACCTTTATCTTCGATTGTGTCAATCGCACGAGAAATATATTTATCAAATTGTGCTGCTCGACTTTCTGTATGTGACTTGTCGCTCACATAGTGTCCAATAAAAAAGGAAATTGCAAATCCAGCGATGATGAACACGATAGTCAATGCTGTACCTATTCTTTTCATACTTCCAACTCCTTTGTCAAATTCAGGAACTATTTTTATTGCTTCCTATCCAGTAACATCCTGCTCCGATTACCGCTGATAAAAATTCAATTCCTTTCAAATACATATCGTAGTTTGTATATCCGATAATTGGACCAGATAAAACATAAATTATAACAAACACAATAACTGTAACTATTGCTCTCTTAGCAGTGTCCTTCACTTTTATTCCCTCCATAACTTCGACATTGTTGCTATGAAATTTTCTTTTCATCATTTCTTGGTGGTCGGACATGATATAACATTTCTTTTTCACAAGCACCAAATTTTGAGAAATTGGATTTCGCTTCTTTTAGTGTTATTCCATGATTAGAGTCGCTTGGTTCGTTATCAGAAGCAATGAACGGGTCATTCTCCCAAAAACAAACGGGACAGATATATCCACAATCTTCATTTGCCGGAACATTATAAGTAAAATATCCACAACATGGACATCGGTATTTTCCCATTTTGTATTTTAGCCTCCATTAAAATTCTACTTTTCTATTCCTGCATCATCTCTTTGTTCAAAAACGATCCACTTTTCATTCATAAATATTTCTATGGTATCATCTGAACCATATTGATATTCAAACCCTGTTCCAAAGTTAGATTGATCATTTTGGGTTGGTATTTCAGAACCATCAACAGTTGAAATAATCTTACCGTCCATTACTCCACACCGACCATCTAATGTACTTTCTTTTCCAGTGTCATAATAAAGCTTATTATTTACCATGACCATAGGAATTATATCCCATTGAAGTCCAGTGGAATTTTGTTCAGATATGTTATTTTCAACTTGAAAAAACTCCTGCTTTGTTCCAATAATATCTTCATAACTGCTTTGAATTACAGTGACTTCCAGACAATCCCCCTTATTTTCAATTTCTGCTTTTATATCATTTCCCCTGTCATCTTTACCGCTAAATTCAAGAATCCCAGTCTCAGAATTATAAATTCCAACTGCGTTTTCAACATAAAGTAAATGTGTAATGCCATATTCGAGGATATTATATGTTCCGTCATCTTCCTTTTTAATTCTTAGAATTTCATCATATTCATTACTGTAATAGCCTTCTTCCGGCATTAAAAAATTTGTAGTATCATTATCGGGCAAAAGCCTATTAGCATAATTATTAAGAGCTTCACAAGGTTCATATTTGCATTTATAACCAATACCATCAATGATGATAAATGGATTGAATTCGGTAATTTTCACTTGGGAACCGTCTGCCAACGATAGAGTGAAAACAGCCCCTTGTCCGGCATATTCTGTATATGAGTTGTCCTTATTATAAATAACTACTTCTTTGAGATATGATACTAATTCCTCTGTTTCTACTATTTGAACTGTTGTATCAGGAGGCGATAACCGAACATTCGCCGAAGTAATGTCTGTTGCTTCTAAATCTTTGAATGGTCTATGACCAGAAAACAAAAAAATGCTACTAATGCCTATGCCAATCAGACATATCAGCGCAATTAACAGAACCTTTTTATGCTTCATTTGTTTTCCTCCTTTGCCTCCAATTTCACTTTTTTCTTTTCAAGTAGAAGAATATTGCTGCTACCAACAATATAACACCTATCACAATAAACATGCTAACCGAAGAACTATTTAACTTTGTTGCAACAAAAACCGATGTAGGACCATCTACACCTCCAATTACAGAAATCGCATTGTTATTTATCTTCAATGCAGCACCTATAATAACAAATATCAATCCAACAATACCTGCAACAATTACTAATATTTTTTTCATTGGTTAATCTCCTTTACTTATTTTTTCTTTTTTTAATAATCCCTAAAATAAAGATAATTAGTGCCGGAAGTACAAAATATAGAGCATTTACCAAAATCCAAATATCAAAAGGAGCTGAAGTTAATGTGCTTGAATATTTCCCATAGTCAAAAATCGTCTTTATAATGAAGCATACAATTAAAACCAAACTTATAACATTGCACCATTTTGAAATCCTATTATCCATGTATTTTCATCTCCTCGTTATAAATTATCCTACCCACTGCGACTTTAAATCTATGCTTCTTATTGCCAAACTGCGATAGAAAAAGAAGTGTCAGGGTATTGTCTCATTGTTTGGTCAAAAAACAAGATGTCTTTATCAGAATATATCTCAAAATACATCTCGGTTCCGTAGTGACAACTCCAAATATCGCATAATTCGTTTTTTACATTGATGGTAAAATATTTTGTCATTTTATTATAAATTTCCTTATCAGCAGGATTTTCTTCCATCAACTCTAATAATAACTCATCTACAAAAGCGCCTTTGATAGATATTTCGTTGCCATCCGCTATTGCTTTGCCATACCGTTTTACTTGTAAAATTTCTTCCGTTTCCTCTTTCCAACATCGTATCTCAAAATTATCCCCCACTTTGATGAAATGATGAATAATTGTTTTCCACCATTCCGACGACACAGTGTTGTCTACCATTTGTATGTTAAATTTCATTATAACAAATCACCGTCCTCTTTCCCCAAATCTGTTACTGGCTACTGACTTCATTATACTGTATTGCCTATTGAAAAGATAGCGTATTTTATGAAACTTGTCGGCTGGGAACAGCTTGCAGCGCAAGATGTCCCCAGATGGCAAGTCCACAAAAGGGTAGCTGGCAGCAGCCAGCGCAGGGGAAGCGTAGCGTCCCCTGTTTGATTTGGAGCAGACCATAACTGCGGAAAATCATAGCCCTCCGGCGAGGAGCCTTCGGAGAACGCAATGCACCAACCTCCGGGTGGTGTATAATTGCGCCCTTAGTAAACTAAGGGGTTTCCGGCTTCTCCCGTTCCAGCAGTTTTTTCAATAGTTCCTGCGTGTCCTGTCTGTGAAAAATGAGTTTCAACAGCAGCATGACATCATCATCTGTCAGGCGTTCCGGCTCTTGCAGAAAACCTTCCAGCATACCGCCACGGGTACAGAGCCGGTGCGTCCGCTCCTTCCGGGTAAACTGCTTTAACTGGTGCTGCAATGCCTTTTCATCATTGATGGCTTTCCGCAGCTTCTTTTCGCTTTTCTCCAACTCCCGGTTGAGCTTTTCCAGCTTTGAGGTATCAAGCAAGGGCAACGTCCTCCTTTCCCGGTATCAGCACATAAATCCTGTTGGGTTCTCCAACGCCCTGACGCACCCGCATGATAAGTCCGGCGGTTTCCAGTTCATTCAGAGAACGCTTGACCGTCATAGAGCTACGGGACAAGACTGCGGCAATGGCTGTGACAGGGAAGCAGACAAACAGGATTCCGTTCTCGTCCTCCTGCCCTTTGGATAGCATAGCGTCCAGCATCCGGCAGTACATGACCTTTGCGGTGCTGCTGACTGGAAATCCTGTCAACGCTCTGGGAAATGGCATACATGGCGGCAATGGTGTGTCTATCGTCATAAATTCAAAATTCATTCTGTGTGTTCCTCCTTTTTCTTTGCTCGTTTGGATAAATAACGGGGGCAGTCAATCACAACCGCCCGGAAGCTCTGCCTGCACCCATGCTGGCATTTCCGGCATAATTCGTTGTAAGTGACACGCCCCCGGTCATTGAGGTAAAAGGAAAGCTCATGGTTCCTCTTTTTGCTCATTCTCGGCATATTGCGCTTCCTCCCGTTTTAGTGTATGGTTTCGGGGCGATTTTCGGCAAAATTACAGCCATAGAGCCGCTTAAAATCTCCCGAAGTATACAGCGATAGGGTAGACTATCCCCCTATCAGATTGTCGTGTTTCGGTATCATTTCGGTGTCAGTTCGCCAGTTCTCCCCGGTGTTGTTCCTCCCCTGAATCTCACAGCGGCGTATCGCTCCCTTTGGTACGCTCGTTTCGGTCAGGGTTCCTCCATATCCCTGCCAAAAGTCATGGCGCTACATCGCCGGGGAA
>QUFP01000071.1 GCA_003478935.1 Firmicutes bacterium AF25-13AC | reverse complement strand
GGTATAGAGATAAAAGGATCAAACTATCATTAGGGGGTTTGAGTCCGATGGAGTATAGACGCAGTCTTGGAATTGCTTAATTCAGGTCCAAGAAAGCGTCCGCACCCCCGTATGAAATGACGCAGTGCCAAGTACTCTTACAATTTTCAGCCATAGAATGACCATTGTAAGAGTGCTTGGCAGCAAGTTCTTGCTATATCATTTTGGAATAAAAGCTGTTATCATATTGAAATACCACGGGGACACTAATTGAGCCAGTGTACCCAATAAAAGAGCTGGCATCCCTGTCCCTTTGGCAGTTAAATTCCATATTCATTAAATAGCTTTGTCCGAAATGCTGGATCTGCAATCGCTTTTGGAATTTCAGAGCCTCTATTTTCCTGTAACAATCTCTCATAAAGCATATTAACACGCTGCTCACCTTGTTGTACTCCGTCCTTTCTGGCTGAGTTTATGGAATCATTCCAGTCGCGGATTGCTTTTTCTCGGTTTCGATACATAGCCATTAATGTTTCATCGCTGCTAGCTTTTTTTAAACGCTCATATGCTTCCTCAAATGTTTTATTTTCTTCAATCAATTTTTCATACACCTCCTGTTGACCAGAGTTAATAAATAGTGCCCATTGATCTCTTGCAGTTAAGCCAGAAAGCTCAAAAGTTTCAACTTCTTTTGTTTGAGATAATTCGCTGACTGCTTTGCGCAGCTCAAAGAATGAAATCTTGAAAGTTTGTCTGTATGTTTCGTTTGTTTCTTCATCTTTAAGAACAAAGCTTCTGTAGTAACGGGAATCTTCGTATAAATCAAAACACAACAAATTTAATCCATAGACAGGTGCAGTTTTAGAATAATCATCTCCGGTATGCAATTGTTCTGCACAAAGCTGGCATGTATAATACAAGGCACGCTTCTCCATATTGTGGCGATTCAATACTTGAATTTCGATATCAATGAGGCTTCGGTCGGATAATTGAACTCTTACATCCAGTATACACATTTTATCATCGAGATATTTCGGATCAATGATCGGATTTAAAAGAGTGATCTGCTCAGAAGATTGAATATCTAATCCAAGAACATCGTTTAAAAAGACACGAAGAATCGGCTTACTTTCTTCCTGACCGAATACCTGTTTAAATACGATATCGGAAGTCAGGGGCAATAATTGTACAGTTTCTAAGTTATCGTTCATCAATAAGTCCTCCATTTTATGTAGTTCCGAATTTCGGTACTTATCTGATGTATTTTGTGCTATCTGGCTTTTTTCTTTTGTACCTTAAAGTATTCCTTTCTATATATGAGAATATCACGAGGGTGATATTTTGGCAAGTGTTTGTTGAATAAACCATTGCACCGAAGAGCTTTCGTTGCATGACGCATAAACAGTAACGTGCGTCATGCAAAGGGTATGCAATCCGATAGGTGGAAAACCTATCAAATAAGCTGTTAACCACAGCATTTGAAGCGAGTCTTGAGTGTGTTACAGAGATACAATTCCCTTCAATTATCTGTTTTGTATTTGTTTTGCATTAGTATCACCACGTTGGAAAATTTTAAAATAGAGAGATAACTATGGACATCTGCATGAAAGTTTGACATAATAAACGAATATGGTTTTTTGAGAGAGTACACGATTCTTTTTGTGACCTCTTAAATTTTCAGTCGTCATACAAATGAATAGGAGGTTGAGACGCAATGATTTATTTTATCTCAGATACTCATTTCGGTCATGCCAATATCGTGAAGATGTGCGAACGGCCTTATCCTGATGTGGAAGCCATGAACGAAGCACTGATCACAGCGTGGAATGAACGCGTACATGGAGATGATACAGTCTATATTATTGGAGACATGTTCTTTCGATGCTCTGACCCAGAGTTTATCTTAAAGAGGCTCAAAGGAAAGAAATGGCTGATCGTGGGCAATCATGATGGCTCCTGGATGGATAAAGTTGATTTGAATCACTATTTTGTCAGTGTAGACAATTATCTGGAAACAACAGATGGTGTACATGGAATGACGATTTGCCACTATCCGCTGCTAGCGTGGAAAAATGCCGGGCGAACGTACATGGTTCATGGTCATATTCATGCGGACACAAATTCAGATTATTGGCCGTTAATTCAGCGCCGGGAACGAGTGCTGAATGCCGGTGTGGATGTGAATGATTATCGCCCTGTGACATTTGAGGAGATGGTAGAGAACAACCGCAAGTTTAAGGCGGCACATGCAGGACAGGATTGCGCGCACAATGCGGATGAAACTGCGAAAAATTAAGAATGGAAAAATTAAACTGGTAAGCCATGATGCCAGGTACTTTTACAATCCGAAGTTGGGTAAATATTAAAATTTGTAAAAATCGAACGATTTTGTTGATAAAATCGTTCAATTTGTGTATAATATAATTGAAAAGAGAGATTTTCTTTTTAAGACGATAATTATTTGTTCTTCAAGAAAGGGGATGATGATATGTCTATTACCGCAACTGAATTAAAAATTAATCTTGGCAAATATCTTATGCTTGCAGAAACAGAGGATATTTATATTACTCGTAACGGAAAAGTTGTTGCAAAATTGTCTAACCCATATCAGGACAGAGTAGATGTTGCTAAGTCATTATTTGGTGTTCTTTCAAATGATATGACTCTGGAAGAAGCACGGGAAGAAAGGTTGAATACAATATGAGAGTTTTAGTTGATACCTGTGTTATCATTGATGCATTACAGTCTCGTGTTCCGTTTGCAGAAGCAGCACAAAAGATTTTTATATATTCTGCAAATAAGCAATTTGAGGGTTATATTACTGCAAAGTCAGTTACAGATATCTATTATCTGACACATCGTTTAACACATAGCGATGCAGAAACACGAAAGATTTTGAGTAAACTTTTTACTTTGTTTCATTTGTTGGATACTACTTCTTTAGATTGCCGAAAGGCAATATCTTCTGAAATTGGCGATTATGAAGATGCTATTATGGTGGAAACGGCAATTCGTTCAGAAATGGATTGTATAGTAACCAGAAATGTGAAAGATTATACGAAATCTTCCGTTAAGGTGTATGAGCCTTCTACATTTTTAAAGTTATTGGAAGTAGAAAGGGAAACTGAATAAAAATAAGAAAGGAATATCCGCAGATTCCACCTAAGGTAGAGTATTCTCTGACAGAAAGAGGAGAATCGTTGATGAATGTACTTGACCAATTATGTATTTGGGGAAGTCAAAATCGATTGCCGCAATGAAGTCTCCAAGAATGTAAGAGTACTTGGAACGCTTACATTTTATCTCTTGACAGCAGGCGCGACGCAGCGTATTCTTGAATATAGAAAAAAATGCCGCTGAAAGGCGGCATTTCATAACACCAAGGGTTAGAAAAAACTAACTACAGTAAGGAGGAAAACAGAATGACTGTCGGAGAACGAAACAAAAAAATGAACCTCACCGGTGTGCCGGAAACAATGCTTCAAACCATCTATGCCAGAGCAAAAGAAAGCAAAGGCCGCGGTGCGATTTGTGATAAAAAAGCCGAGGAAATCGTCAGCAGACTCGATTACGATTTTTCGCTTGCGGACAAAGATACCGCTATGCACAGCGGCGTTATTGCCCGCACCATTGTGCTGGATCGTTTGACAACGGCGTGGCTGGCAACGCATCCCGGTGGCGTTGTGGTTAACATTGCCTGCGGGTTGGATACCCGGTGCTATCGGATGAAAGGGTATGCACACTGGTATAATCTTGACCTGCCGGAAACGATGGCCGTGCGTGTAAAACTCCTGCCTGAGAGCGGCTTGATCTCACAGATTGCCATGTCCGCCATGGACAACTGGGGCGATGAAATCAAAGAGAAAAATGTGCCAGTGCTGGTCATCATCGAAGGATTGACCATGTATCTGTCAGAAGCGGACGTGCAGCGAATCTTTGCAGTGATTTCTGGGCGCTTTCAGCAAGCAACTGTGTTTGTGGAAATCATGAATCCGATGATTGTAAAGCGGTTCAAGGAAAAATCCATTGATGCCAGCAACGCAAAATTTGTGTGGGGTGCGAAAAATGGCGCTGCCTTTGCAAAACTTATGCCGGATTTTCAATTTAGGGAAGAGCACAGCCTGACGGAAGGGATGGCGGCCTTTGCGCCGATTTATAAGCTACTGGATAAGCTGCCGTTCGTGAGAAACATTTCAAACAAAATCATCATACTGGAAAAGCTGCTGTGATTTCTGCTTGAAACTGAAACAGTGAGTTGGAGAAGGGAAAAAACATGAAATATTTTTTGAATATATGATGCATAACATTGGTGTTAGGCGTTCGTACGCTAACCGATTCCGAATTACTTCTGTGAGATTCGATAGTCTCTGGGAGACTGTGTGCAGTAGCGGCGAAAAATTTTCTCGAAATAGCTGACATTTTCAAATCCAACTAAGAGTGCAATCTCTGTAATGGGAAGTAGGCTTGTGCGCAGAAATTCTTGAGCCTTTTGGATTCGTTGAATGTGCAGATATTCGCAGATCGTAAAGCCTGTTACTTGTTTGAAAATTCTCGTTAAATAATATTTATTTGTAAAAAAGAGTGATGAAAGTTCATCAAGTGAATGAGCTTCACGGTAATGATCCGCTAGAAAACCTGCAACACGGTTGACTGTGCGGATCTTTTCTGTCTCAGCCCCTTGAAAAGTAGCAGATGAAATTCGCGTAGCATTGTTTTTGGATTTGATTCGAAAAGAAAAAAGTAACATTTCTCGAAGCAAATATTCAATCATTTCTTGATAGAGTTCTTTTTGTGCTTTTGCTTCTTCTTTGATTTCGTTTAGCTTGGCATTTAAGATGGTTTGTTCGGAAGCTGTCAGAGTTAAAATGCTCATTTCATCTGTAAAAAGAGTGGAAAGTCGCCCATCGGCCATCTCATCAAACCAATGTTCCATAACAGCTTCCTCAATTTCGATTAAGAAGCGATGATGAAAATGTTGCTCAGCTGGAGAGGTTTTGTGAATCCTGTTTTTGCCGATGAAAACAAGGCTTCCTGGTTGGACAAAGAAGCTATTTCGATCAATAAAATAATAGCGACTACCTTCTAATAAGTAGTAGATTTCGTAAGTAGAGTGATAATGACGGTATTTCATATCAAATGAGCCACTGCGAGTGGCTTCCTCAAGTTGAAAATGATTTGTCTTTAATTCAAAATAAGTGCCATATGGTGATGGTGGAAATTCGTAGGTTTGAGAATTTTTTGCATTGTTTGTATCCATAAAAATCTCCTTTAAAACTAATCAATTAAAACTAGACGATTAGGTCAATATTGTTTTATTTCTTGGCATAAAAGCCAAAAAACAGCAAGAAAATAAATAGATCTGCATTTATAATAACAACTAAAGAAACAGTTGACAAGGGAAAATAAATATCAAATAAAAGAAAGGAAGGATTTACTATGATTTACAAAGATAATGCAGTAAAAGATCTTCGCATCGCCTATATTGGAGGCGGATCAAGAGGATGGGCGTGGACCTTCATGCGCGATTTGGCATTAGAACCAGCGCTTGGCGGAACCATCGTTTTGTACGATATTAACAAGGAAGCAGCGAAGGCAAATGAGGTGATTGGAAACGGGATTACCAAAAGACCAGAGGCAGTTGGAAAATGGAAGTATGTTGTTGCAGATACACTTGCAGAGGCACTTACGGGCAGTGATTTTGTTGTAATCTCGATTCTTCCGGGTACGTTTGATGAGATGGAGTCGGATGTGCATGAGCCGGAAAAGTATGGAATTTATCAGTCGGTTGGTGACACGGCAGGACCGGGAGGAATGGTTCGTGCACTCAGAACGATTCCAATGTTTGTTGAGATTGCAGAGGCAATTCGTGATTATGCACCGAAGGCATGGGTCATTAATTACACGAATCCGATGTCTCTATGCGTAAAGACACTGTATCATGTATTTCCAGAAATCAAGGCATTTGGCTGTTGCCATGAGGTATTTGGAACGCAAAAGCTTCTGGCACAAATTGCAGAAAGAGAGCTTGGCTTAACCAATATCGCACGAGAGGATATTGTCGTAAATGTACTGGGATTAAATCATTTCACTTGGTTTGATCGTGCTTCCTACAAGGGAATTGATCTATTTCCAGTGTATCGCCACTTTATCGAGACTTATTTTGAAGAAGGCTTTGAGGAAAAGGACAATAACTGGATGAATTCCACCTTTGCATGTGCACACCGTGTTAAATTTGATTTATTCCAAAAATATGGATGGATTGCTGCAGCAGGAGATCGCCATTTGGCAGAGTTCATGCCACCGATTTATTTGAAAGATCCACAGACGGTTGCCTCATGGAAGTTTGGTTTGACAACAGTTACATGGAGAAAAGAAGATCTGAAAAAGCGTCTGGAAAAGAGTAAAAGATTGGTATCTGGTGAGGAGCAGGTTGAGCTAAATCCATCCGGTGAGGAAGGAATCCTTTTGATAAAGGCTTTGTGTGGACTGACACGTGTGATCAGTAATGTCAATATTCCAAATACAGCAGGTCAAATTCCGAATCTTCCCAAATCGGCAGTTGTGGAGACAAATGCAGTATTCTCTAGAGATAGCATTGCACCAGTCTACGCTGGAAATTTGACAGAGGAGATTAGACAGCTGATGCTTCCGCATGTGATGAACCATGAGGATGTCTTAAAGGCTGCGCTCACATGTGATTACGAGATCATGCTTCGCGCATTTCGTCGCGATCCTCTTGTCACCTGTAGCAGTGCGGATGCAGACAAGCTTTTAAGAAAAATGATTGTAAACACAAAGAAGTATCTGCCAGAGGGTTGGCAAAAAATAAGCCTGAATCCGTGAAAAGAATTGATATCGCAAGTAAGACTCCTGACACTCGTAATTTCTACAGCTTTTTTTTGATGTGTTGTCATATGTCGCAAGATGGTATCTGGAGAAGGAAGAAGCTGATAAAATTAACCGTAAAATTGTAGAACATAGGAAGAAAAGTAAAGGGAAAAGTTGATGGGATATTTTGTGGAAGAGAAGGCACGTGTTTGTTGGTGAGTTCAGAGCATATAGAGAAATCTGTATGCTCTATTTTTTCCCATTTTTCGAGAAGGGAAGTAACATAATAAGTTAAGTGAGCGTATTTATAAAATAGAAGAAAGTGTAGAGCTATATGGACATGAATGAAAGCAGTAACCATTGACTTGAAAATTTGGAGAAAAGTCGAGGAGGTAAGAGATGGAGTTTGGAATTGCAAGTGTGGCAGGTATTACAGTCATCTGCTATTTGGCTGCACAGGCAGTAAAGGCCACGAATCTTGATAATAAGTGGCTTCCTGTAATTTGTGGGGTACTTGGAGGTATTCTAGGTGTTGTTGGTTTATATTGGATTCCAGAGTATCCGGCTCAGGATATTATTACGGCAATTGCTGTCGGTATTATGTCTGGTTTAGCAGCAACTGGTGTCAATCAGGTCTATAAGCAGTTATCCGGAGAAAAAACGGAAAAATAATTTTCAATTGATTTCCAGAACGTTTCTGTATATAATCAAAAAAGAAACGTTCTGGAGGAAAAGAAAGTGATCTACGAATTAAAGGATTCTGAAAAAGGAAAAGCAATTTTTGAAGGTTGGCAAGAAACAATGATTTATTCTTGTTTACAAAAGGTAATGGGACATATTTATGTTACTGATTTTGAAAATCCAAAATCTGCAGTCGCTATTGTGGGATGTTTTGCTTTTTACGCAGGAAAAACAAATAGGGAGCTTATTCAAAAGAAACCAGAAGGGTTTGCTATTTTGGTACCACAAAATGGAGAGTGGGAAGAGTTGATTGAAAAATGCTTTCCAAACGGAAAGAAGGTTACTAGATATGCAATTAAAAAAAATACAAGATTTGACAAGAAAACACTAGAACGAAATATAGAACAGCTTCCAAAAGGATATGAGTTAGCAAAAATTGATTCGGATCTATATGATAAATGTTTAACGAATCCGATTGCAGTAGATTTTGTCTCTTCTTTTGAAAATAAGGAACAATATTTGAAAATAGGAAGAGGTATGGTAGTAATAAAAGAGGGTGAGATCGTTTCTGGGGCGTCTTCCTATACCAGATACAATGATGGAATTGAAATCGAGGTAGATACAGCAGAAGAAGAGAGAAGAAAACATTTGGCATTGATTGCATGTTCGGCACTGATACGAAATTGTTTGGCGGAAGGTCTTTATCCAAGTTGGGATGCTCAAAATACGGATTCAGTTCGATTGGCTGAAAAATTAGGTTATGAATTTGATCATGAGTATATTGCATATGAAATTGCTTGATGATATTATGAAGCAAATAGCTGGATTAAGCAAAATTATCGCCAGAATTTTAAGGTTGAGAAACTTGCAGAACAATGGAATATGAGAGTTTCTCAGTTCTGTTAAAAGTTTAGAGATAGCATTGCACCAGTCTACGCTGGAAATTTAACAGAGGAGATTAGACAGCTGATGCTTCCGCATGTGATGAACCATGAGGAGTACCTGACATGCCAATGAATCAATAGTTTTCTAAGAGATCGTCATGAGATATAATCTTATACGAAAAGAATATAAGAACCTGGAGGGATAATTCCTCAGGGTTCTTTTTATAAAAAATCAGAAACACTTTAAAATATGCGTATAATTGAAAAATATTGAAAATGAAAGTAAGCATCGAAATGATATGGAAATAGATTTTATTA
>QUFP01000070.1 GCA_003478935.1 Firmicutes bacterium AF25-13AC | reverse complement strand
TGGCTATTTTTTTTATCATTAACTTGTCCTCCTTTTCCACTTCTTATAACTTCAAATTTGTCATAATCATTCTACCATATCGTTATGTTTTTTGCCGGGGACAGGCACTTTTTTTATGACCGCTTCCACATACTGTTTAATTAAATCCTGCATAATCTTTGGCATACATCATCACCTCATTTTCTGCTGATAATATTATAAATTTCTTGATTTTATTATAACCAGTTTACCCTCGTTTCTCAATCAATATTTTCCATGTAACAATGTTACTGCTTTCTTCGACGAATTTTGTTCACCGTTATGGTATACATCTTGTTCTATATTTTTACTGAAATCAAAAAAAAAGCAGAGCCTGCTCCACTCAGACTCTGCCTCTCACTTTTTTCTTTTTATACTGCCGCTATTCTTCTACTTCTCTCTCATAAACGATCTCACCGCCAAGAACTGTCATATTCACTTTCGTGGCCTTGATCTCATCCGGGTCGATCTCATAGATATTCTTCTCGAGAACTACGAAGTCCGCATTTTTTCCCACTTCGATGGTTCCGTTCTCGTCTTCTGTATAGGAAGCGTAAGCTGCGTTTTTTGTAAAAAGCTTCACCGCTTCGTCTACGGATATTTTTTCGGATGGGATCCAGCCTTCCTGTGGCTGACCGCTGATATTTTTGCGGGTAACTGCAAAATAAATATTCTCCATTGCATCAAAGCTTACCACAGGAGCATCCGAGCCGCCGGACGTATGGATTCCCATATCCAGCATACTCTTCCATGCATACACCTTATCCATACGTTGTGCGCCGATGGCAGGTTCCACTGTGTTCATATCCAGATCGATAAATACCGGCTGGATATATGCCAGCAGATCCTGGTCTTTCATCCCCTGCAAAATACGCGGATTGGTGATCTGGCAATGCACGATACCATGTCTGCCCTTTTTGTTATCCTTCCGGTAAGGAGATTTCGCAGCTGCCTCAATGACCATATCCATGGCACGATCGCCTATACAGTGTACCGCCGCCTGCATCTGATGCCGGTCAAAAAAAGCAAACAGATCGTCAAGCTCATCCTGACTGAATGTGATGATCCCGGTATTTTCCGGCGAATCCTCGTAAGGCTCATTCATGGCCGCTGTTCTTGCACCAAGGGAACCATCCTGGATCAGCTTCATCGGTCCAACAATAAAGTGATCTCCCCTCTGCCCGGTACGATATCCTTCCTCGATAAAAGCCTTCGCATCCTCCGCCCGCTCAAAAAGGCACTGCTCATAATGGCGGATACTCAGCTCTCCTCTGGCATCCAGTGCCTTGTAGGAGGCCATAATCCGACGCCAGTTTTTTCCCGGAAGGGAGGCAAGATCATCGGACTGTACACCTGTAAATCCACATTCATTCAGCTTCTTCGCACTGTATCTGATGTAGCCTTCCACTTCTTCCTGGGATGGTGCTTCCAATACGGAAGAATAAAACTGTACTGCATTCTCCTTCAGAAGTCCGGTATCCAAATCAACCTCCTTCTCAATCTCCGGAAACTCCGGGATTTTTTTCAGAAGCTCCAGACCACAGCTGTTGCACACAGCCACATGCCCGCAGACACGCACCATAATGATGGGGATTTCCGTTGAGAGTGCATCTAGCTCATCCTTATGCGGATAGCGCGGCTTATCAAAATGCTCCTCATTCCAGCCTCTGCAGTAGAGCCAGGTCAGCTTCTGACCTTTACTCTCCTCCAGTCTTTTTTTTGCTGCAGCAAGCATTTCCTCAACACTTGTGCAGTCAAACAGTTTCACAGATCTTTCCACAAATGCATAATGCAGCATATGCATATGTGTATCCACAAAACCGGGCAGCATCAGCCTTCCCTTAAGGTCAATCCGTTTTTTGCAGGAAAAAGCTTCCGCTTCTTTATCAGTTCCCACAAAAACGATCCGGCCATTTTCGATTCCCACAGCCTCTGCCACTTTTTCACTGTTATCCAGTGTTCTTATACATCCGTTAAAAAAAATCGTATCCACTGTTTATTTTTCCTCTTTTTCTTTTTTATCCTCGTAGAAAAGTTTTTTACCGGGGACAGGCACTTTTTGGTTTGTTTAACTTTGCAGAATTAAACTGGCTAGATGAAATGGCATTGCTGGATGCGTGGTCTGTCCTCGATTAATGCCTGATAAATATCAATACATGCCATAATACGTTCCGGCTCATTTAATTCAGCTGCGGTTTTTCCAAAAGGATACCCTTTTCCATTTAATTTTTCATGATGGAAAGCTGCCCAGTCTCGTATTTCTTCAAAATCATTAACCTCTGATAATATAAGGTATGTATAGCCAGCATGATTCTTCATTTTTGAAAATTCATCATCCGTAAGCTTATCCGGTTTTTCTAAAATTTCATTGCCTACTGCCATCTTCCCAATATCATGCAGTGCACCAGCCAGATAAATTTTTTGCACATTAATAGAATCATATCCGATATATTGAGCAAAAAAAGCTGCTTTTTCAGCCACTTCTATAGAATATCTGCTTGTAAAAGAAGATTTATAATCTACAATCTTTGCAAAAAAATCTGCGACATTTTTACACGTTTTCCAATCAAAAACCTGTTTTTGTCTTGGGATAATCTCTCATAGTTTCATTTCAAAAGAATTATCACTTAAACATATAAAAGATTCAGAATGTGTGAATGCATAAAAAAAGGCATTCACACATTCTGAATCGAATAATCCATCCCTATTTTTTAAAAGGTACTGACATATAAAATTCCAACTGTTATTTCCAGATCCCGTGTTATTTCCTACATTGCAATTCCATAATATGTAGCGTGCTTTTTGTTTATAATCTCATAAGCACTGTTCTTGACTGCTGTAGCTATTTCTGCCGTGTTTTCCTTGTGCTTGTAATGTCCACACATTTCACTTAATGGAACACCAGATACATTGGATTATGACCATGCTACAACTTCGCTGTCTCCATGCTCTCCAAGCTTATATCTTAATCTGGCACTATCTAACACAGTACCCGATCCAATAACCCTGTTTTCTGGAAGTCCTGATAACTTTATGGCTACCTGAGTCAGGATATCTACCGGACTCGCAAATGGAATACCATGACTGATATCCATTGCTTCTCCTTCTGCCTTATTCTTATCTGCATCGATAAGGGTAATCTCTGTAAACAAGCCACTCTGCATCAGAGCAAATACCGATGCAGAACCAACAAAGCCACAGCCTATCATTACTGCTTTTTTGAATTAATCACTTTCTTCTTCGTAATAATCTCATCTCCTTAATAATTCTCTTCATGTACTTCAAAATAGCTCTGTGGATGATTACATACCGGACATACTTCAGGCGCCTTAGTTCCTACCACAATATGTCCGCAGTTACGGCATTCCCATACCTTAACTTCGCTCTTTTCAAATACCTGTGAAGTTTCAATATTCTTAAGAAGTGCACGATATCTTTCCTCATGGTGCTTCTCAATCTCACCTACTGCCCTGAATTTTGCTGCAAGCTCAGGGAATCCTTCTTCCTCAGCTGTTTTAGCAAAGCCTTCATACATATCTGTCCACTCATAATTTTCGCCTTCTGCCGCTGCCGCCAGGTTTTCCTTTGTATCACCAATTCCTGCTAATTCCTTGAACCACATCTTTGCATGTTCTTTCTCATTATCTGCAGTCTTTAAAAACAATGCTGACATCTGCTCGTAACCTTCCTTTTTCGCTACAGAAGCAAAATAGGTATACTTATTTCTTGCCTGTGATTCCCCTGCAAATGCCTCCTGTAAATTCTTCTCTGTCTGTGTTCCTGCATATTTGTTTGCTGCCATCTCTTTTACCTCCGTTTTCTTTACTACTTTTTCAAAATCTGATGCCGGGTGCTTGCACAAAGGACATATAAAGTCATCTGGTAATTCCTCGCCTACATATTCGTATCCGCAAATTCTGCAACGCCATATTGTCTGACTGTCCTCTGTTTTTCCAACCTCCTGTGGCTTAGGCTTAATATTATTCTGATAATAATCATATGTTACTGAAGGAACATTGCTTAAAACTTCCATATCGGTTATCTCACCGATAAACATCGTATGTGAACCCAAGTCCTCTGTTTTAGTAACTGTCACAGAAATGTATGCATTTGTACCTTCTGTAATATAATAAATACCATTTGTGCCCCTGGCACACTGCTCAAATGCTTCAAACTTATTGGTATCTCTTCCTGATTGGAAGCCAAAATGTTTGAACAATTCAAATTGTGCCTTCTGACTTAAGACTGATACAGTAAATTTTCCGGTTCTTTGAATCATATCATGCGTATAATTTGCCTTATTTACACAGATACTTAACTGGTTTGGTTCCGAAGCTACCTGAATGGCTGTATTAATGATGCATCCGTTATCTTTTTCTGCTTCTTTAGCGGTCAATATAAACAGTCCATAACTCAACTTATACATTGCTTTCCTATCCATGCTGTTCCTCCTTTACCTTCTCCCTGCATTTCGGGCAAATGCCTTTAAATGAAATATCATAATCCACAAATTCAATTCCATGAGTGTTATGAATTCTTTCCAGCAAATCCGGTATTTGATCCATATCCACATCAAAAACTTCACCACACTTTATACATCTTACATGGTAATGATTTTTCAATGTAAAATCAAATCGGTTCGATCCATCCGGAACTTCAACCTTTCTTAATGCACCTTCCTCTACCAATATATCAAGATTTCTATATACAGTTCCTTTTCCAATTGTTGGATATGCTTCTTTTATAAATTCATACACTTCATTTGCCGTAACGTGTCTTCTCATTTCGTATACGGTATTTCTTACAAGATCTTTTTGAATGGTATTTCTCCTACTTGTCATTTGTCCTCCTTATTAGGATTAGTTCTTAATAAGGATTGTATACCACTATCATCCTTTTGTCAATAAAAATAGTAATAATTCTCATTATTATAAAAGCTACCAAACTGAGCATCTTTTACCTGAATAACTATTTTATTTTGCGTTCAAATACATATTCTGAATCTGAAGATAAATCAGTCCTAAACGAATATCCGAGTCTGTCAAATTTCTGAATCTCCACCGGATTTTCAATATTATTTTCCGCTATGAATCTGACCATTTCACCACGAGCCATCTTGGCATAGGTACCTTTTGTTACCAATTTATCTCCGGATAACTCACAAAATAAAATCGTAATATATCTATCCTGTGGTGTCAGATACTTTTCTATACATTTTGAGTATTCTTTTGATGCAAGATTAATGATAATCCTACTGTCATCGATTACTGAGCGGTATAACAATTCTCCCCAGTACTCATACAGATTTTTTGCATCTCCAATTCCAATCTTTGCCTGCATTTCAAGACGATAAGGAGTCACACCATCCATTGGTTTTAAAATGCCATAAAACGCAGACAAGATTCTTAAATGATTTTGCAAATACTCAAACTGCTGGATTTCAAACACAGATGGTGCCATATATTGAAATGCAATCCCTTCATATGCTAAAACAGCCGGAGTAAGCCTGTTATAAAGATTCATATTTTCCAATCTGTTAAAGTTCTGCTCTGCAATCTTGTCATTACATTTCCAGATAGCTTTCAGTTCTTCTTTTGATTTGCTTTTCATCCAGTTTAATACTTCTGCTGTCTTATCAATATAGACAGGCAATTCAACCGTAGCTAAGTTATCGGTATCTACAATCATCTTTTTTGCAGGTGATAAAATAATCTTCATTATGCCAATTCCTTAAGCATATTTTCAGAATCATCTGCCGCCTTGACTTTATCATTTGCCTTTATAATGATTCCATGCTCATCAATAAGATATGTAGTTCTTACTACACCCATAGATACTTTTCCATAATTTTTCTTTTCTTTCCAGACATCATATGCTTCAATAACTTTACGCTCCGGATCTGCTAATAGCGTAAATGCCAGTCCGTATTTTTCTTCAAATCTCTTGTGAGACGCTACAGAGTCCTTGCTTACTCCGAGAATAACAGCTCCCTTCTCAGTAAACTGTGGATAACGCTCAGAAAAGCCACATGCCTGCTTCGTACATCCTGGTGTATTATCCTTTGGATAAAAATATAAAATTATTTTTTTACCTAAATAATCACTTAATTTATGCACTTCTCCGTTCTGATCCGGCAATTCAAAATCCGGTGCTTTTATTCCTAACTCTAACATTTACTATTCCTCCGCTTTTGTATTTTCCACCTGCTTTCTTGTTCTTTTATTACCTGAAATCATTTTATGTCCCGTATACATAGACATGATCATACATATAAGAGTGCTACACGCAAAATACCTATGACCTGATTTGGATCCCTTATATCCAGTATAAAAAGTTCCAATCATAGTAATTAACGCTCCGATTGACCAATACTTATGTGCTTTCATTTTATACCTCCAAACTGATTAAGCTGTTTCCAAAATAAATATCTCTGGATCATTAACAATATTATACATTCTATACATCACTTTCGACAAGCAGAGAAAGAAAAATAATCAATCCAAATACAAAAGTATGTATCACGATAATTCTTGCATTACCTTGGCGCATCCTTTCGTGTTGTATTTTTTTATTCTTCTTAATGACAGCTATGGTTTCCACATCCATGCTCACCACATGTATGTCCTTCCCCATGGTTGTGCTCATGGAGAGAACACTTCGCATCAATCTTAAATGTCTCTGTGTGTCCAAAGTGTTGGAAAATCTGTCCATTTTCATATGTTACTGCTATTCTCATGATACCTTCTCATTTTTCTACTGCATATTTTTGGTAAATCTCCTGTTTGTAACACCCTCCAAAGCTGCAGTCGCTGCTCTTACCGTCACAGATTATGAAATCCCCACCCTCAATTTTAAGCGGATGTCCATCAATGAGAGCATCTGCTATTTTCTTTCTGGCAATCTCGTAAATCCGTTGGACCGTCGTTCTTGCGATCTGCATAGATTCTGCACACTGCTCCTGACTGTAACCTTTCTTGTCCAAAAGACGGATTGTCTCGTACTCATCTACCGTCAGAACAATGGGCGTTTTTTTCTCAGTATCATCTGCCGGAAGAAATTCTAAAACATTTGGGAAATGGCAGACTTTTCTGCATTTTACTGGTCTCGGCATATTTTTGCCGGGGACAGGCACTGGATGGACCGTGAAGCTGCAGTAGCGCTAAAAAAATTAAAAATGGTGTCAATGCCCTCTCGGGCTTATACCTCATTTCTACGGTACCCCCTTCAAAAATCTAGGTTTTATGCGGTTTTCAGAGCCTGTTTTTGCAGGTATTTATCAGAATATTCTGACAACAGCAGTTTTTCGTGCATGTTAACATTTTGGACATATTTAATGAGGTATACTTACCCTTGACACTGAATTAAGTATAGCACTAAATACAACCGTTGTCATCCTATTTTTTCACTCTCTTGATAAGTTGAGCTGAGCAATAACACGCTGCCCTCTCGTGCTGCTGCTCAGACTCCTCTGCGCAAAATGTATACTTTTGTTTATAGAGCTTTTATAAAGTTTATATTTTTTTGCCGGAGACAGGCACTTTTTTTCACCTTCGAGCTCTTTTGGGTCAGTTCTGCAAACTGGAAGTTGTTATTGTAAATCATTTTTTGATATTTCAATCGATGGATAGTGCTCTAAACTTGTTAAGTCAACATCTAATGGAGTAACGTATTCCATATAAAATTTTTCAGGATTTTTATCTTGCAATTTTTTAAGTTTATTCTTAATTTTTTCCTCCTCTGTAGAAACAAAAACCACTGATACTACTCCTACCTTTTCACTTGGATTCATTCTGCTATCTTCAACATTTCCACATAAAATCATTCTAACTGTATTCATAATAATCCTCCTCCACATATAACTTCCGATTTGTAAACCATAAACTCAAATTACAGATTCCTACAATTTGCAAATCATTATATACTCTTCGTCATTCTCATCGACAATTTCAAATCCTACTTTTAGATACATATGAACTGCATAATTCATCTTCTGAACAGATAATGACACTTGCTTATATCCTTGCATTTTCAGTTTTTTTAGCATCTGCTCCATTAGATTAGTTCCAATACCATAGTTTCTATACTGTTTTAAAAGTGAAATTGCAAATGATGGTGTTTCAGCATCAATATGTCCATAATCATTCATAATACGACACCATACTGCACCAACAATTTCATTATTGGCTTCAGCAACCAAACACAAGTCTCCTTTATTCTTACCAAAATCTTTAACATACACCTGTAATTCTGGTTGATTTATAATCTCTTTTGGTGGTATAGGAACCCCTCCTGGAATAAAAATTGCTTCGTATAAAAAAGTATTTAGCACCTTGGACTCGTTTTGTCTTAATTCTCTTATTGAATAATCCATATAAACCTCCGATTTATTTTTTATAAATCAGTTGCTATTCCACACATCCAAACACCTCCACAAACAACGATTTGTCGCTCACAAGCAAAAGTATTATACCACATCTTTACGAATTTTTCTACCACTTCGACTATACTCACAACTTAATGACTTCTTGAATACTTGCCGAAAAAGAAAAACTGCCATCGACTGACAGCAGTTTTCTTTCGGTTGGTACTCCGTTAGGAATACACAATGTCATTCAATACAATCTCGTCTGCACAGGCTCGAATGTTATTCATCTTTCCAGCCCAGCGGAGCATACCCCTTGCTTTCAGTTCTTCTGCTACACCTTGCTTTCTTGCCATTTCCTTTATCAGATACTCTTTGCCGGGGACAGGCACTGGATGCGCCTTGAAATGGTGGGGTGCGGACAATTTTTGGACCTAATGTCGAAAGATGTTAGGAGGAAGAAATGAACAAGTATAGCACCGAAGAAAAACAACAGGCAATCGACTTGTATTTCAAAAAT
>QUFP01000007.1 GCA_003478935.1 Firmicutes bacterium AF25-13AC | reverse complement strand
AGGAAAAGCGTAACTCTGGACTAAATCGCGGTTCCAATGCATCCCAATGTGAGAAATCCTGACGGCTGCAACGGAATCCTCGTCCGACCCGTCGGGCGGGGTTGTTCAAAAATTATATCCCACGTTGCATGAAGCGTCAGAGGAAAAGTTTGTTGATGTAGCAAACTCTATACTGAAACGTAAAAACATAGCAACAAAATTACAGACTGTACGCAAAGCAGTTGGCCTTTCGCAAAAAGAGCTATCTGAAAAATCAGGAGTAACACTACGAATGATTCAGCAGTATGAACAGCGGGCAAAGGATATAAACAAAGCAAGTGCAGGTAACTTGTTTGCATTAGCTAGAGTACTCGGCTGTAAGGCAGAGGATCTGTTAGAATGATTTTGTGAGAAGTGCATGAACACAGTGTAATTTTTGCTGCGTATAAAATTTCCTGTTTTCCATATACTACCCATACAACGCAAAATATGGAATAGTTAAAATGATTAGAAATACAAATCAGGAGGAATTGGAAAATATGAAAGCAACAGGAATTGTGCGCCGTGTAGATGAACTTGGACGACTAGTGATCCCAAAGGAAATCAGAAGAACTATGCGTCTTGCAGAAGGCACACCGCTTGAAATTTTTACAGACAGGGAAGGGCAGATTATTCTAAAAAAATATTCTCCAATGATGGAGTTAGGCAGCTTTGCAAAACAATATGCGGAGTCTGTTGCGCAGACCATGAATCAAAAGGTAGCAGTGTCTGACCGCGATCAGATCATTGCGGTGGCAGGCGGCGGAAAAAGAGAACTCCTTGGAAAAACAATAAGTAGGCAGCTCGAAGAAATGATCATCAATCGCGAAAACAGCATCCAGGCCGGATTAGATAAAAAGACAATTCCGCTGATAAGCGGAGACGAAGACAGCTACAGTGCACAGGCCATCTATCCGATTTGCTGCGAGGGAGACTGTATAGGTGCTGTCATTTTATATAGCCGCGAAAATCAGACTCGTTTTAGCGAGACAGAATATAAAGCAGCTGCCTGCGCAGCTTCCTTCTTGGGAAAGCAAATGGAGGGGTGAGGCACCGTAGGGCTTTCGTGACATAGCACCGTGATTAAGGTGAACCGCTGCATAACTTTTTTCTTTTAGGACTTGAAAAACCTTATAACGTGTGTTACAGTAAAAAAGCATTAAAAAAGATATGCAAAATGAGGAAAAAAGCGTGTAAGAGAAAGCAAAAGTCAGTTTTAGATAAAGGATATTTTGCTGGTCTTACCGTGTGAGATGTAAGGAGGAGTTTCAAATGAACAAGAAGGAGTTAGTAGCAGCAGTTGCAGAGCAGGCTGGATTAAAGAAGGTTGACGCAGAGAAGGCAATTGAGGCTTTCACAGCAGTAGTAGAAGGTGCATTAAAGGCAGGAGATAAGGTGCAGTTGGTTGGCTTTGGAACTTTTGAGGTAGCAGAGCGTCCAGAGAGAGAGGGAAGAAACCCGAGAAGTGGTGAGACCATGACTATCGCAGCATCTAAGAATCCGAAGTTTAAGGCTGGAAAGGCATTAAAGGATGCAATTAACGCGTAATGATTTTTAAAATCTAAGCGAAAAAAGTGCAAAAATTCCCCCTAAAATGCATTTGCGTTGTAGGGGGAATTTTAACTAGAAGGAGATTAATATGCGTTTGGATAAGTATCTGAAAGTATCTCGTATCATTAAGCGCAGAACGGTAGCTAATGAAGCTTGTGACAGCGGACGCGTTATGCTTAACGATAAAGTGGCAAGAGCGAGCGCAGACGTGAAGGTTGGAGATGTTATAGAGATTGCCTTTGGTAATAAAACAGTTAAGGTGCGTATCACGAGTGTGCAGGAGACAATCCGTAAAGAAGATGCAAAGGAAATGTTTGAATATCTTTAAGAGCAATAGCATAATATCAGCGGCTCCCTAATATATTGGAATAGACCGGTATACCGGAAAATCCGATTGTTAGGGGGTCTTTTTTTGGAACAAAATCAAGATCAGGAATATATTGAGCGCGAACACTGTCTGATTTTAGAGCACAGAAGGAGCCTAAAAATCACCGGTGTAACTGATGTGATTGCGTATGACGAACATATCATACAAATCAATACGACAGACAAGGCACTAGAAATACGTGGTGATGGTCTTCATATGAAGCAGCTGGCATTAGACAAGGGGATCATTGAGGTGGATGGCTGTGTGAACAGTCTTGAATATCAGGAGCAAAAAGGCCAGAGTCAGGGGGAATCATTTTGGAAGAGGCTGCTAAGGTAATCGGAGGTGTTGCAGGCGAGCTTGTGTTTTTTATGCGATCATTTCTGCTGGGATTTTTGATGCGGCTTGGCTACGAGCCGATTATTTTTTTTCGCCGTGTATTTCGTCAGCCAAAGCTTCTTTTGGACGTGCAGGATGTATTGTTTTGGACGTTTGGCAGTTTTTTGATGTTTGGTCTTTTATTTCGGGAGAATAATGGAACACCGAGACTCTTTTCTCTGATTGGAATTGCAGCTGGGATGGCATTGTATCAGCTTGGTCCGGCAAAGCTGACAGGCAGTTTATTTTGTAAGATTAGAAAAAAACGACTTAAAATGCAAAGAAGTTGCCGCGCATGGCGAAAAAAACGTCTGGAGAGGCGAAAAATGGAAAAAAAGAGGTTGAAAAAGACACAAAAAGAAAGTATGATAAAAGAAAAGGATAAACATAGCCGCAATAAGAGAGGTGAGAATATTGACAGGAAAGATGGCAGCCCGAAGGAGAGCCAATCGCAAATGGATCGCACTGGCACTTGTGACAGTAGTACTGTTAAGCGTGATGACCTGGATTGGTGGAAACAGTTTGGCAGAGCAAAACGCCCAGAATCTGGTACAGCAGCAGCTCCTCGAGGAAAAGATTGCCGAGGAAGAGGCGCGAAGCAAAGAACTCGATGAGTACAGCGAGTACATGAAAACCGATGAATTTGCTGAATGGTATGCAAAGGAAAAGTTAGGCTTGATCCATAAAAACGAGATCATATTTAAGGGTGAATGATGTGCCGTATCGTGGAAACGCGAAGCGGCACTTTTTTTTATCGCACTGTCTTTTCGACAGACATTTCAAAAAAACTAAGCTATGATAAAAAGAGCAGCTGATAAACAATTGTGTTTTCAGAAATGGAGGTCGAAAGCAAGTGGAAGGTCTGGAAAGATGGCAAAATAATCAGGTAAAAAAAATGGGCATAGGGCGGCTTTGCCTGATTTTTTTTATGATTGGCGGAATGCTTTTTGTTGTTTTAAGAAGTGGGCAGACAACATATTTGGTTATACAGGTAGTGCTGCTTTTTAGTGCACTTTTTTTCGGATATAGGTTTGGACCAGGAGCAGGTGCAATTGCTGGAAGCATAAGTGGAATTATGCTTTCTCTTGTGAGCGGTGAGGCAGCACAGATTGGAATATTGTGTCTTCTTGGAATTTTCTCCGGTGCATTTCGCAGTTTAGGCAGGATGGCCAGCGTGACAGCATGTGCAGCGGCAGCTTTTGGCGTTGGAATTGTATATTCTCCGGCTATTTTATTTCAGACGATGGAGTCTGTTTTGGCAGTTGGTGTTGTATTTTTATTGCTTCCTGAAAAACTTACCTGTCCGCAAAAACAAAATTTGCTTAAGAAAGATTGTGGATTTAATGAACAAGAAAGCACACCAGTGTGGCAGGCTGCGGTAGAAGATATAGCAGGAGAAGGATTGCCGGCACTGGCGCAGACCTTTTCGCAGCTTTCTTCTATGTATCGTGAAGAAGATGTAGCAAAGGATCCATTTGAAACTGACTGGCGCATGCGTTATCTGGAACTGCGTCAGCTTTTGTCAGAACAATTTTTTGAGTGTGCGCAGATGCTTTTGGAAACAGTCGGGCAGATGCAGGAAAAAGAAGAGTTGTCCGGAGCTGTGCGTGAGAATCTGGAAAAGAAGCTGCTATGGGCAGGTGTAGAGGCAAAGCGAATCTACATGACTGAAAATAAAAATGGAGCCAGACAGCTAATTATGGCGCTCAGTGCCAAAAGTGCACGCTGTATTTCAATGAAGCTTGTCTGCGAGCGCATTGAAGAGGTTCTTGGCAAACGCATAGTGCTGTGTGCAAATCAGCCGCTTCTTGTATCATCAGTGACGCGTTGGGTTCGTTTTGAAGAGGAGTGTCCATACTTTGTGCTTTTTGGCACTGCATCTAGCTGTAAAAGCGGAAATGATATTTCAGGAGACAGCTTTTCGTGCATGGAGCTGTCAAATGCAAAAAAGGTTCTTCTTTTATGCGATGGAATGGGAAGCGGAAGTGTTGCAGGAAAGGAAAGTGCGGGAGTCACAGAGCTTGCAGAATCACTTTGCGAGGCAGGCTATTCGCCGTCACTTCTCATTCGTGTGATTAACAGTGCACTGATGATTCAGGCAAAGGAACATCCTGTCACAATTGATTTAACAGTTATTGACTGTGCAAACGGTATATGCGAGCTTACAAAATCCGGTGCAGCCGTCACTTTTTTAAAGCGCGGCACACAGACGATGCAGGTTGGTGCAGACAGTATGCCGGCAGGAATATTGCAGGAGCACGCACCGATGGAAAAAATACTTCGTCTAAAGGATGGAGATATTATTATTATGGTTAGCGATGGTGTGCTAGAAGAAATACCTGGCTACGATAAGGAGGAGACGATGTGTCGCTTTTGTGAAAAGCTAGACGAAAACAATCCAAAGGAGATTGCAAAAAAAATCTTGGCATTTGCAGGAAATACAAAAAATGCCAGAGACGACAGAACAGTGCTTGTAGCTGGTTTCTGGAAAAAATAAAGGAGATAAAAATGATTCCACACGATAAATTTATAGATAAAATCAAGCAATACATTGATGAAAAAAAGCTGTTTTCCTTCGGTGATCATGTCATCATAGGCTTGTCAGGAGGCGCAGATTCTGTCTGTCTTTTATTGGTACTAAAACGATTGCAGCAAATATATAATCTTTCAATAACAGCAATTCATGTTCATCACGGCATACGTGGTGAGTCAGCAGAGCATGATCTTAAGTTTTCAAGACAGCTTTGCGAAAAAGAAGAAATTGAGTTTGTTGAAAAAAGATGTGATGTGCCGGCTCTTGCAGCGAAGCATCATCTGACTGAGGAGGAGGCCGGGCGTCGTGTCCGTTATGAAACATTTGAGTATGAAGCAAAAAAACGCGGTGCATCTGTAATTGCAGTGGCACATCATATGGATGATCAGGCTGAGACAGTGCTAATGAATCTGCTGCGAGGAAGCGGGATTCGTGGATGTAGCGGAATACCTTGTAAGCGCAGCTTGTCAGACAAGGGAGATATCGTTGTCGTGCGTCCGCTTTTAGGTATGAGAAGAGAGGCGATTGAAGCATGGCTTATAGAAAGTGGGCAGGGATGGTGCATTGATGAGACAAACCTGACAGATGACTATCTCAGAAGTCGTATCAGAAACAGGCTTCTGCCGCTTCTTTCAAGTGAATATAATGCGCAGGCTGCTGAGCACATAGCATGTGCAGCAGGTGATTTTTCTGAGGCAGAGGAATATCTTAGAGATCAAGCACAGGCACTTATTTCGTCATGGCATTGCGTCTTGCATAAGCAAATGATGCTTCCTGTCAAAGAGCTTAAATTACAAAAACCAATTTTACAGCGATATCTGATTCAGGAGGCAATTTCACGTACAGGAGGCGTAAAAGACATAACTAGGACACATATTGAATCTGTTATAGGGCTGTTGTCAAAGCGCACAGGAAGCATGGTAAATCTGCCGCAAAGACGTAAGGCACATATTCAATATGAGTTTTTAATCATAGAAAAAGAGAGCTTTTCAGAGCATAAAGAAGAAAATCAGGATTTACAATCACCAAACAGCAAAATTGGTAAGGCTGTTTACTCAATTTTCCCCGTTTGTGAGAAAAAAATTCCACAAACTTGTTGTGTAAACTGGTTCGATTATGATACAATAAAAGAAGGGTTGCTTATGCGTAAAAGAAGGCCTAAAGATCGTATTTGCATTGATGCAAAGGGTAATACGCAAAAGCTTTCCGACTGCATGATTAATGCTAAAATTCCTGCTGCAAAGCGGGATCAGATTCCTATTCTGGCATCTGGAAGCCGTGTTTTGTGGATTGCAGGAGTTCGCATGGCCGAAGATTGTAAAATCACCAAACATACAAGGCTGGTGCTTGAAGTTAGAACAGTGCAGTGATCATCGCATACGATAGTCAGAAAATTGACTCAAAACTATAAAAATAAAAAAGCAGAGGAGTGCAAAAATGGGAGATAAGATTCGTGTAATGTATTCTGAAGAAGAAGTCGACAAGAGAATCCGTGAGCTGGGAGAGCAGATCAGCAAACGCTATGAGGGAAAGACGGTTCACATGATTTGTGTATTAAAGGGCGGCGTATTTTTTATGTGTGAACTTGCAAAGAGAATTACCGTTCCGGTAACTATGGACTTTATGTCCGTATCAAGCTATGGTGCTGGTACAAAGTCAAGCGGTATCGTAAAGATTGTCAAGGATCTGGATCAGTCTATTGAGGGAAGAGATGTATTGGTAGTTGAGGATATTATTGATTCTGGAAGAACACTCAGCCATCTGATGAAGATCTTAAACGAGAGAAAGCCATCCAGCATTTGTCTGTGTACTCTTCTTGACAAGCCAGAGCGCCGCGAGGTTGATGATGTAAATGTCGACTATACAGGTTTTCAGGTACCGGATGAGTTTGTAGTTGGCTACGGATTAGACTATGATCAGCTGTACCGTAATCTGCCGTATGTAGGTGTGGTTGAGACTGAGTAAATATTTGCAGAAACGAGGAGTAAATTGAAAAAGTCAAATGGAATAATCGCATATACAATTATTATTGCAATTGTAATTGCACTAATTTTCTTCTTTCAGCGTTCTCTTTATACGCAGACTAATGTAACATACTCGCAGTATCGTTCATTTGTGGAAGAAGAAAAAATCGCTCAGGCACAGATTGAACAAAATGCGAAGGTGCCGACGGGCAGTGTGTTGTTTTTTGTCAGTGGTTCATCGACAGAATATCGTGTATTCGTATCAGATGTCAATGCTGAGTTAGACCGTCTGCAGGATAACGGTATAAAAGTTACCCTGACAGCAGTTAAAGAAAATTATTTTCTAAATACACTTCTTCCTGTATTTATTTTAGTCATAGGAATAAGCTTTGTGTTCGTAGCAATGACAGGCCGTATGGCAGCACCGGGAGGTGGCAGCGGAGGCGGTCAGAGCATGGCAAACTTCGGAAGAAGCAGAGCTGTTATGGAAACAGGCGGCTCCAAGAAAGTTTTATTTAAGGATGTTGCCGGTCTTCAAGAGGAGAAGGAAGAACTTGAGGAAGTGGTGGATTTTCTTAAAAATCCAAATATGTACACAAGCCTTGGCGCTAGAATCCCAAAGGGTATCCTTTTAGTAGGCCCTCCGGGAACAGGAAAAACATTGCTTGCAAAGGCAGTTGCCGGTGAAGCAGGCGTGCCATTTTTCTCAATCTCTGGTTCAAACTTTGTAGAGATGTTTGTCGGTGTCGGTGCATCACGTGTACGAGATTTGTTTGAACAGGCAAAGAGAAATGCACCTTGCATCATTTTTATTGACGAGATCGATGCCGTAGCCAGAAGAAGAGGAACAGGTCTTGGCGGCGGTCATGATGAGAGAGAGCAGACATTAAACCAGATGCTCGTAGAGATGGATGGTTTTGGTGTCAATGAGGGAATCATCGTTATGGCAGCAACAAACCGTGTCGATATTCTTGATCCGGCTATCCTTCGTCCGGGACGTTTTGACCGTAAGGTGGCAGTAGGACGTCCAGATGTAAAGGGACGAGAAGAAATTTTAAAGGTACACACAAAGAATAAGCCGCTTGGCTCAGATGTAAACTTAAGACGTGTTGCGCAGACAACAGCAGGATTTACCGGAGCAGATCTGGAAAATCTGATGAATGAGGCTGCGATCAATGCGGCAAAGAGCAAACAGGGCTACATCAGCCAGCGCGATATAGAGCAGTCCTTTGTTAAGGTGGGAATTGGTGCAGAGAAGCACTCTAAGGTCATCAGCGACAAGGAAAAGCGCATCACAGCATACCATGAGTCAGGCCATGCAATTTTGTTCCATGTATTGCCGCATGAAAGTCAGGTACACACCATTTCAATTATTCCAACTGGAATGGGTGCGGCAGGCTACACAATGCCGCTTCCAGAGGCGGATGAGATGTTTATGACAAAGAAGCGCATGGAAGAAGATATTATCGTAGCATTTGGTGGTCGTGTTGCCGAGGAATTGATATTTGGCGATGTCACAACAGGAGCATCACAGGATATCAAGCAGGCGACAGCGACAGCCCGTGCAATGGTTGTAAAATATGGCATGTCAGAACGTCTTGGAACCATCAACTATGAGGACAGCGGTGAGGAAGAAGTATTCCTCGGCAGAGATCTGGGACATGCAAGAAGCTACAGCGAAGAAGTTGCCAGAGAAATTGATATAGAAGTGAAGCGTATTATTGATGAGGCATATGCACAGGCAAAGACGATTATTACTGAGCATATGGATGTGCTTCACCGCTGTGCACAGGTATTAATCGAGCGTGAAAAAATTGGAAGCGCGGAGTTTGAGGCAATCTTTGATGGAAGGGAGCTTCCCAAGCCGGGTGCAGAGCAAACATCTCTCATGTCAGGTATGCCATCAGAAGGCAGATAATAACGCACGATTAAAGGAGCCACGAAAAAATGCAGTTCAGTGATATATTAGTAAAAAATGCATTATTTTGTGATGAAACAGAAGATTACCGTACTCCGGCAGAGCCGGAGGCGGGCGACTCTGTTGTCATCCGCTTTCGGACATTGTCCAATAACGTGGACAATGTCTATTTGATTTCAAGAAAAAGTGAAATCAAAATGGAAAAGGTCAGAACAGAAGGTTTGTTTGACTTTTATGAGACACAGATAAGCGTTGGAAGTACGTCTTATCTATATTACTTCGAGATCGAAAAAGGTAGAGATATCTGTTATTATAATAAATTAGGATGTACAACGAATTTGCGTCAGAAGTATGCATTTAGAATCACACCGGGCTTTCATACGCCAGAGTGGGCAAAGGGTGCAGTATTTTATCAGATTTATGTGGATCGTTTCTACAACGCAGATCCTTCCAATGATGTTCTCTCAGGTGAGTATTACTATGTAGGATCACAGAGTGAGCGCGTAACTGATTGGGATAGTCTTCCGGCAAATCTTGATATTGGACGTTTCTATGGAGGTGATCTTCAGGGTGTGCGCGCAAAGCTTGACTATTTACAGGAGCTTGGCGTTGAGGTCATCTACTTTAATCCGCTGTTTGTCTCTCCGTCTAATCACAAATATGATATTCAGGATTATGATTATATTGATCCGCACTTTGCTGTGATCAAAAAGGATGAGGGCGAGCTTCTTGAAGAGGATGAGAAGGAAAACAAAAAGGCAAGTCGTTATATCTGCCGTGTGACCTCTAAAGAAAATTTAGAGGCATCAAATGAATATTTTGCAGAGCTTGTAAAAGAAATTCATGCAAGAGGCATGAAGGTTATTCTTGACGGTGTTTTCAACCACTGTGGTTCCTTCAACAAATGGCTTGACAGAGAGTGTATTTATGAAGGACAAAAAGGATATGAGCCAGGTGCATATGTATCTGAGTCAAGCCCATATCACGACTTTTTTGGTTTTACTGGAGGCGTGTGGCCGTATAATAAGAATTATGAGGCTGGTGGGGACATGATACACTGCCAAAGCTTAACTATGAGGGTTCAAAGGAGTTATATGACTATATTCTTCGTATAGGAAAAAAATGGGTCAGTGCACCTTATAATGTAGATGGCTGGCGCCTTGACGTGGCAGCAGATCTTGGTCATAGTATTGGTGTTAATCACCAGTTCTGGAAGGATTTTAGAAAGTCTGTCAAGAAAGCAAATCCAGAGGCAATTATTTTGGCTGAGCACTATGGTGATCCAAGCAGCTGGATGCGCGGTGATCAGTGGGATACAGTCATGAACTATGATGCGTTTATGGAGCCAATCACATGGTTTTTGACAGGTATGGAAAAGCACAGTGATGAGTTTCAGGCTGAATGGTATGGAAATGGAGATAAGTTTTTCCGTACAATGGAACACAATATGAGCAAGTTCCAGCGCCAGTCACTAGACGTTGCTATGAATGAGCTGTCAAATCATGATCATTCTCGTTTCCTTACAAGAACAAACAGCACTGTCGGACGTATTGCGACAAAGGGCGCTAAAGCCGCAAATGAAAATGTGGAAAAGTGCATTCTTCGCGAGGCAGTTGTCATGCAGATGACTTGGCCAGGCGCACCAACTGTTTATTATGGAGATGAGGCTGGTATGGTTGGCTGGACTGACCCAGACAACAGAAGATCTTATCCGTGGGGAAAACAAGACTGGGAACTTATAGAGTTTCATAAGGATATGATTCGTATCCACAAAAAATATGAGTGCTTTAGAAGTGGTTCCTATAAGTCGATTGCAAGCGGTTCTCACTGGATTTGCTATGGCAGATTTAATAAAAAGCTGCAGGCAGTTATTCTTATTAATAACAGAAGAGAGACGCTTACAGTAGATCTTCCAATATGGCAGATTGGTATTTTGGAAAATGCATGTTTAAAGCGTGTGATGCAGACAACACAGTCAACTTACAATGTCGGTGAAGTTATGGAGCGTGCCGAGGATGGTATTCTTCATGTGACTGTAGGACCGCAGACAGCAAGTGTGTATATTGCAGCGAAAAACGTAGAAGAAAACTAAATAGCATGAAAAACCAGTGGGTGTAACACAAAGAACAGTAATATTTTGTTTGTCCCCACTGGTTTTTATTTGCGTTTATGTAGATTGATTGACAGCAGATGCTTCATAGTGGTAAGATACCGATATACAAGCTTGGGGAAGGAGACTGCCATGAAACAGCACAGACAAAGAAATGGACAAGAGGGAATAGCGATGATTATTGTGGTGTGTATCATGGCAGTTTTTGTTATGATGTCGCTTGCACTTCTTCTGGCCTCCTCAGTTATGACACAAAATGCGGGACGAGTAAAGGATCAGGAGCAGTCAAGAATACTTGCTGTATCGCTTGCAGATGAGCTGGAAAAAGAGTTAACGGTGACACCATCACAGCAGGAAAAAACACAGGCTAGTGGAACTATCTTAGAATTTGTCAACAGCAAGATCACTTCAGGAAGCTGGCCATCTGGTGAAGAACAGACATTTTCATTGGACAGCAGTGCACTGAATCAGGCAAATGAGCTGTCAGCGCAGGCAACGCTTAGCTGGGAGGAGGGAGAAAATGGCTATACGGATGCATCACTTTATATAACGGTGCACTGCATATATCATAACATGCCATTTTCTGTTACTACAATCTATAATGCTTATACTGCTTATGCAGCGGATGATGAGAATCAAAATGAGGATGTGCAGGATACTCTTTATTGGATACGCTCAGAGCGAAGGTAGGTGATGCGGGGTATGATTAAAAAAATGACAGGCAGAAGGCAGACTAAGTATAAACGACTAAGTCAAAGATGCGTAAACAATAAAAAGGGTGTAAGCTTAGTAGGCGTCATCGTGGCATTTTTGCTGCTGATGATAATAATGCTGATGTTTCAAAAGTCTTTGAAAGTTTCGGGAAATCTTATTGCGCGTTCTGTAGATATACGAAAAGAAGAACAGGAGCTAATAGGAGACTATTATAAAAACAGGACTAGTCCGACAAATACGGAATCTGTAAGCTGTGTTTTTTCTGGAGAAGATGGCAGCTTTACATTAAATACTAAATGGAGCAGCTACAGCAGGCAAAATGCATCAATCTTTTACTTTGGAGATGGAACAACTGGATATGAAAATCGTTCATCAGCCATGTCAGATGGAGGTGATGAGCAGTGAAGAAGATAAAAGACAATAGGCGCGGAAGCACACTTGTTGAGGTTATTGTTACATTTGCGCTGATTGGTATGTTTTTACTGGCAGCAACAACTGCAGTTTCTGCTGCAATGAATGCGTTTTACAGGATGGAATCTTTATCAAGGGCAATTGTAGTCAGTGACACAATTCTTGATAAGGCACAAGGAGAGCTTTCATTAGCAAGTGCAGATGGAGCATTGCTTTGTCTGGGTGGTGAATCAAGTGGTGATGATTGGTGGAAAACAATATGCTTTTACTCAGCAAATGGAAATCCTGTGCGCATGGAAGGTGAAGCTTCTGGTGATGGAAAGGGGCGTTTTTCGCTATATTATTATCCTGTGAAGGATAGTTCGTCACAAGGCACAGACTGGACATTTGATGAAAATTTTTATCAGGGATTTTGGATAGAGGATCTTTTATTTCGGTGGAATGGAACAGAAGAAGAACCAGATAATATCATAGAGGTTCGTTTGACACTGACAAATGGAAATACCTCATACAGCCAAACACGCTTTGTGCAGTGTACAAATTTCTTCCGACCATCGCACTTTGCACGTATTCATACGGGAGTTACATTTTAAGAACTTTTGTATTATGACACGTGAACTGGAAAGTTTACTTTGAATTTACATAAAAAAGATGTAGAATTAAAAAAGAAGCAGTATAGTAGTGACTTAATGATGTCAAAGTAAAATAGCAAAAGCACAAAAGACAAGCAAAAATTTGCGGAAAGGCATGGTAATAAGATGGCACTAGTTTTTATTGTAGAGGATGACAATGATATTCGTCAGATTGAGGCATATGCACTTAAATGCGGCGGTTTTGAAATTGAAGAATTTGAGGATGCAAAAGCACTTTACGAGAGATTGGAAAAGAAAACGCCAGATCTTTTTTTGCTTGATGTTATGCTGCCGGATGAGGATGGCTTAGAAATTGTAAAGAAGCTTAGGACAATGCCGCAGACAAAGCATTTGCCAGTTATGATGGTAACGGCAAAGACTACAGAGCTTGATAAGGTGCGTGGGCTTGACATAGGAGCAGATGATTATATGACAAAGCCATTTGGCATTATGGAACTGCTGTCGCGTGTGAAGGCATTGCTTCGCCGTAGTGCAGGTGCGCAGACAAAGCGTCTTGAGGTTGGAAATCTGGTATTAGATGATGAGCGTCATCTCGTGATGGTAAAGGGAGAAAACTGCGAGCTTACATTTAAAGAGTATGAGCTTTTGAAGCTTCTTATGGCTAATTGCGGCATGGTACTGACAAGAGAGGTAATTATGGAACGTGTGTGGGGAACTGATTTTGAAGGAGAGTCTCGTACGCTTGATATGCATATTAAGACGTTGCGTCAAAAGCTTGGCGAGGAAGGTTCGATGATCCGCACAGTGCGAAATGTAGGATATTTGTTGGAAAAAGACTAAAAGACTGCATATTAAAAAGCGCGTGTAAAAGATGAAAAAATCATTTTTTACGCGCACTTTTTTATGCGTCTCGCCTTGTACTTAAAAACTGGACAATGCTTCCGATCATAGCAAGTGATAAGAAAGCACCGTAAAAGATTGTAATCTGTTCAAATTTTAAAAGCTGAAATAAAATTTGTACCGTGCCGAGTGCACCGCAAAAGGCAGTGACGAAAATTATGATGGGTTTTTGAAGCTTTATGCAGATCACACCAGCGACAATTCCAAGAATCAAGCTGATTATGCCGGCCATCACGTTTGAAAGTGAAGGGACAAATGAAACCAGAAGACCGCATGAAAAGACTGAAACAAGAATTAAGACGACAAAAAATGTGGACAAAAGAATTAGCCTGGTTGCCAAAAAGCCAAGTATAAGACCAAGAATCAGTGCACTTAAAAGAATAATCCATAACTCGTCTGTAAAATAATGACCAGACAGTAAAAATCCTAAAAAGGCGCCGGTTACAAAGCCGATGCCGGCTGTAAAGCAGGTAAACAGGCGATAGCCCCAAAAGCATAAAAGTACTGATAATACTAGTGAGACAAAAGATAAAATAAGACCGACAATATTTATATTATTGAGAAACGGCAGCAGGCTGCTAATAAAATCAGCAGCCTGTGAAATCAGTTCATCCATAGATTCCATCACCTGTTATTTATAAGATTTGGTAAAACAACATTTCTAAGCTTTCTTACAGTTGGTGTAGTACCGGCATCTGTAAGCTGAATACCAGCAAGGAAAGTGATATTGCAGCCTGGATGATTGGAAAAATAAGGTCCAAGCCATCCATCCCAGCCGTACTCGCCAATTGTTGTGTACATAATCGCCTTAGAAGGATCCTTCATAACACGCATAAGATTGCCATAGCTATAGCCCTCAAGACCACCCCAGCCGCGAGACAGTGACTCCTGCTGCCAAGGCTGCAGTGTTCCCTGCGTGAAATAGCGTACAATTTCTGGCTCTAAAATCTGGTGTCCCTTAAAATTTCCGCCGTTAAGCAGCATAGTGCCGAAGTTTGCGTAATCCTTTAATGTAGAAACAAGACCGGCACCGCCTGACTGAAATGCCGGAAGGGTAGCCATTTTATTTTGGATTGCCAGATGATCTCCTGTATAAAGCGTTAATCCATTTTCTGTGCGTGCATAAACCTTAGAAAGACGAGACTGCTTTTGCGCAGGAACGAAAAAACCTGTATCTGGCATCTCAAGAGGATCTGTGATCTCTTTCTTTAAAAATTCAGCAAAGCTCATTCCAGAGATCACCTCGATCAGTGCACCAAGAATATCAGCGGAAACACCATACATAAAGTTAGATGATGGCTCAAATTCAAGTGGATTTTTTCCAACTCGGTCAGCAAACTCACGTGTTGTCATAGCATCCTCTGTAGAAAGACGTGTATCCATCTCTGCAAAAAGATCAGACGTTGCTTTTCCGGCAGCGGAATCGCTTCCATAGGAAAGACCGGATGTCATAAATAAAAGATCATGTACGGTCATCTGTCTTTGCACAAGGGAAAGTGTGTTGCCGTTTACGTAAGTCTGATTTGCAAAAGCCGGAATAAATTTTGATACCGGATCATTCAAATCAACGAGACCACGCTGCATTAAAATCATCATGCAGGCTGCTGTAACTGGTTTACTCATGGAGTACAGGCGCATGATAGTATCGTCTTCCATTAAAACCTTATTTTCCAGATCAGCGTAGCCTGCATGAAGTGACAATACAGGCGCTTTGTCTTTTAAAACAAGCAGGTTGACACCAGCTACTTCTTTTGCATCAACTGCCTTTTCCATGACAGAAGCTGCCAGCTTTTCAATTTCCTTCAATTGCATAATTTACCTCCTAAAAGTGATATCAAATTGACATCTTAATGGGTTGACATATGAACTGTCATCATAATAGCACAATCCATTTTAAATAGAAAGTGGCTACATTGCTATTTTTATTAATTTGTGTTAAAATGTGACTATTCAAGATAAAGAAGAAATAAGAAAGGAAGTGATACAAATGGGAAGATGCAGGAATTGCCATACACATTTTTGGGGAAATCCTCATTTTTGTCCCAGTTGTAAGACAGATCTGTGGTACGAGGAGTATAATGATGAAAACTGGGACTTTCGTGCACTTCAGGAAGAGGGAAACAGACTGATTGCAAAGGGGAATTATGAGAAGGCTGCTGTTGTACTGAAGCTTGCGTTAGATCAGGTGATGTATAAGCATGCACAGCATTCTATGCACCGTCTAAAAGATGCTGTAAGTGATTTTGTATGGCTTTACAGCAATGAGGCTGCCGATATCAGTGATGACCGAATCACCGATGTGCTCGACTATTTTGAGGAAGAGTGTTTTGGTCAGCCAGATAAATATCGTGAAAATCTGATGCAGATGCGCCGTGATGCATCTAGGCGTTTGCCACAGGCACAGTATCGTGAAAAGCAGGGACTTGATTTTCCTCATTTACGATCTTATTGGGAGTTTGCACCTGTGTCACAGGTGACAGATCAAAATAGTGTCAGCGGCTACGAGCCAGATATTTTGGAAGCAAAGCATCTGCTGTTAACGGAAAGCTTTTTATATCTGTATCTGAATTTTTCACGCGTGATGAAATATCTTCAGGCACAGGATTCTTTAAATACACAGATGGTTACAGATGAATTGCTGCCGCTTTTGCATCCTGATCTTGATATGGAAAAAAATGGAGAGAATGATACGGCAAAGCTGATGGAAAATGTATTGTGTGGTTTTTTGGAGGATGGTTTCGAGGAACTGGCTTCACTATATCTGAATCATTTTGATGAGGCTGCTGTAACGAAGGTAAAAAAACGGTGTGAACAGATTGCAGGTGAGGACGTTACAAGTACAGCAATGCTTGAGATGGCTGTATTTGCACCGCTTCTTGCAAGTGAGAAGAATGGAAAGAAGATTTATGAGGCAATGGTGCCGGCAGTAACAGAGATTCTGACACAAATGAATAGGCTGCATCAGGTGTTATCTGAGACATTAGATGAAAAGGAAAGAAAAAATCTGCAGCATACGATCAGCATTTTGTGTGCAGAGTACTGCGGAATGTATGGAGTGGGTGAATATCTCCTTGGCCTGGAGGCACAGACAGATCAAGAGCTATATTTGGATGCGATGGATCAGGCCGCAGGAAACGGCATCACACTGGCTGCAGAGGAGATGATGAGAAGTTATTTTTATGGCCGCCGCGGCTGTGAGGTTCAGCCAGGCTACGCAAAATTTTACTCAAGACTTGTATCGCTTCGTCATGTGGCAAGTTCCATAAGCGATGCAGTAGAAGGAGTAGAAGGCTTGGAAATGCTTGTGCCAGGCGCAGAGGCTTAACTGTAAGGCTATAATGCATATATTAGAAAGATTTATTATTTATGAATTCAATTGTATTAGATTTAGAATGGAATCAGGCACAGACGCGTGATAGAGAAGCACCAGGACTTACGTTTGAGGTGATTGAAATTGGCGCGGTACGCTAGATGAGCACGGAAACCAGACAGACAGCTTTAGCTGCCTGATCCGGCCGTGCGTGTACACAGAATTGTTTTACCGCGTGCGGGAAGTGGTTGGCATTAGCATGAAACAGCTAGAAGCTGAAGGCATACCGTTTTTGGACGCGATGGAACGCTTCTGGAAATGGTGTGGAAAGGATCCTGTGTTCTTTACGTGGGGCGACATGGATCTGACGGAGCTGCAGCGAAACATTGCCTATTTTGGAATGGAAAATCCGTTTGCATTCCCTTTGTTTTATTATGATGTTCAAAAGCTTTACAGTTTGTATTGTCTGGATGGTCACGCGCGTGCATCTCTTGAGAGTGTGATTGAGACGCTGGCACTGCCAAAGAAATGGCCGTTTCACCGTGCTGTGTATGATGCAGCTTATACAGGCTGTGTGTTAAGTCAGCTTGAAAAGCAGAGCTGGCAGAGCATGGTATCAGTAGATTATTATAGACCTCCGAAAAATGCACAGGAGGAGATATATCTTGTTTTTGAGCGTTATTCAAAGTTTGTCTCACAGCTTTATCCAAGCCGTGAGGAAGCAATGGAAGCAAGAAATGTTAGTTCAATGGTCTGCTATAAATGCGGGCGAAATGTCACAAGACGAATGAACTGGTTTTCGGATAACAACCGCAAGTATTTTGGCTTGGCATATTGTCCTAGACACGGATGGTTAAAAGGAAAAATCAGGGTAAAGCACTGTGACGGACAGGTTTTTATGATAAAAACAATGAAGCTTACTGATGCAGAGGGAGCCAGAAAGATTAAGGCAAAATCAGAATTAATGAAAAAACGCCGCATGGAGAAGGCGGCAGAAAAAGGGCTGCGAAGCTAATGCGCAGCCCTTTTTTTGATTGATTACATGTATTATAAAATATTTATTGCATACGATATTGGTGATTTGGAGGTGTCTGCCGATTGTTTTTATTCATCTTTTTGTAGCGAATTAAAAAGACAACGAGAAGAATAATCAAAATGATTACAGCAAGCATGCATGCAACAAGCCAGATTTTTATTTCGTGGAAAGGTTTTGTCTGAAGCACGTCAGACAATGAATTACCAGATGCCACATAGAGGTCGCTTGTGTCCTGTGCGACCTGGTTGATAATCATTGCAGTTCCTAGTGGATATCCATGAAGCTCATATGAGAGCATATGTGTGCCATCTTCATTTGTAATGGGACGGCGTGTCAGATCATTTAGCGAAACAGTATCTGGCACGGTGACGCGTGACGCACTGTCTAGTGTCAGAAAAGAAGAATTTTGCTCAGAAAGACCAAGAGGGCTGTTAGATATAAGCGCCTGTGTGCTGTATGTCTGATCCTGATCAGAAGCCTTTGCTACACTGAAATGGTCAAATCCATAATTAAAAAGCTGGATGGTATCCTTATATTGGTTGGGATCTTCTGTGTTCATTGTAACGCAGATTAAATTACGTCCGTCTTTTGAAGCATACGTAACGAGGCATCGTCCAGCCTCCTCGGTCCATCCAGTTTTTCCACAGACGACAAACGGTGTGTAGTAATCAGAATCCTTTTTGATAAGTTTATTTGTTGTACCCATAGGTATATCGCGGTCTAGAATAGAATCAGCTTTTCTGTAATAGGCTGGTGTGGATGCAATTGAGATAAAATCAGAATACTGCAGGCAGCCAAGCATAATTCGGTACAGATCGTAAGCACATGTCATGTGGTTAGGATCCTGAAGACCATTGGCATTTGCAAAGTTTGTGTTTACGCAGCCAAGACTTACAGCAGTACTATTCATTAGCTCCACAAAGGAAGATACAGAGCCGCTGACATGTTCAGCAAGTGCAGTTGCTACTTCGTTTGCTGAAGGAAGTAAAAGACCATACAGACAGTCTCTAACGCTTAAGGATTCCCCAATATGCATACCAATGTGGCTGCTGCCGCTTGGAAGACTATAAATAGAGTTCTTTGAAAATGTGACAATATCATCCAAAGAAGTGTTAGACAGAGTCAGATAGGCTGTCATCAGCTTAGTTGTGCTGGCAGGATACATGGAGCTTGTCGCATTCTTTGCGTATAGGATTGTATCAGTATCAATATCAACGAGGATTGCGGCCTCGCTTGTGATTTCAGGCGCATCAGGCCATTCGTCAGGCAGATGTGCCTGCATGGTGTCAATTTCAGCCTTTGTTGCAGCACTTGTGGCATGGCATGGCAGTAAAAGAAGACATATGCATAGGCATAAAGAAAAAGAAGAACGTAAAACAGTTTTCATAAACAATATTCACACCTTTCCATAATGGGCACAGTTTTGCACCGTGAAACATTGATAAGTCAGTCAGACTGGCCTTTATAATAACATAAAAATGCTGAAAAGAAAAGGAAATACGTAAAATATACTTTCCAATAGGGCATAATTGTGTTATAGTAGGCGATGAAGCAAAAAAGTGGGGCTATCCGACCAGATTGCGATGGATGATAAATCTGGTTTTTAAATATGAAAGACAAGTAGGCAAGACAGGAGGTAGTAGGATGAAATTATCACTGGTGGTTCCATGCTATAACGAGCAGGATAATGTCCGAGCATTCTATGATGCAGCTGTAAATGCGTTTTTGGGCTGTGGCTATGAGTATGAGCTTGTTATGGTAAATGATGGAAGCAGGGATAATACCGGGATTGAGTTAAAAAAGCTGTTTTATGAGAAAAGAGAAGAAACACCGATCACAATCGTTCAGTTTTCACGTAATTTTGGAAAGGAAGCAGCAATCCTGGCAGGAATGAAGCATGCAAAGGGTGATCTTGTAACATTGATTGATGCTGATTTGCAGCAGCGTCCTGAAATTGTGCGCGAGATGGTTCAGATATTGGATGAACATCCAGAGTATGACTGTGTTGCTGCTTTTCAAAAAGAGCGAAATGAAGGAAGAGGTCTGTCTTTCTTTAAACGCGAATTTTATCGCCTGATTAATCAAATGAGCGAGGTAGAATTTGTCAATGGCGCAAGTGATTTTCGCACGTGCAGAAGAAAAATGGTTGATGCAATTTTAAGCATGCCAGAATATCATCGCTTTTCAAAGGGGATTTTTTCATGGGTTGGCTTTGATACTTACTATATTCCTTATGTTGCCGAAGAGCGTCATGCAGGAAAGACAAAGTGGAGTTTCTGGAAACTGTTTAAGTATGCGGTGGAGGGCATCATTGGTTATTCAACTGCACCGTTAAAAATTGCAACTGTGCTTGGATCATTCACGTCACTTCTTGCTGTTATCTATTTTATTGTGGTTGTTTTGCAGCGGCTGATCTGCGGTGTAGATGTGCCGGGATATGCAACAATTGTCGCATTGATTCTTTTAATTGGAGGTATCCAACTTTTAATTTTGGGAATTATGGGAGAATATATAGCAAGAATGTATATTCAGGGAAAACAGCGTCCTATTTTTATAGAGAAGGATGTGCTGACAAACGAAACTAATACAAAAAAGACAGATAGGTGAAAAATGGAAATAAAAGTAATTATTGCAGCTCACAAACAATATCCGATGCCAGATAAGGACTGCTATCTTCCTGTTCAGGTTGGAAGGGCACTTCATCCAGATGTTGGATATATTCCAGATAATACGGGGGACAATATTTCTGAAAAAAATCCGTACTACTGTGAATTGACAGGGCTGTATTGGGCATGGAAAAATTTGCCAGCAGATGTTATAGGTTTGGTGCATTATAGGCGTTATATAGGGAAGAAAAATGGAATTGTTGGTTTGATACAAAGATATAGGAATCCATTCGGCAGTATCCTTGATGGAAAGGATATTGAGAGACTTATGAAAAAAAGTGATATTATTCTTCCCAAAAGACGTAAATATTATATTGAAACACTTTATTCGCACTATGCACATACGCATTATGCAGAACATTTGGATATTACAAGAGAAGTTTTAAAGCAAATATGTCCAGAGTATGTTACTGCATTTGATCGTGTTATGAAGCGCACCAGTGGTCATATGTTTAATATGTTTATTATGAAACGCGAGAAATGCAATGAATACTGTGATTTTTTATTTCCAGTTCTGAGCGAATTAGAAAAAAGAATTGATGTTACAAAGCTAAGCAGTTTTCATGCGCGGGTGTTTGGACGTATTAGTGAGTTGCTTTTAGATGTCTGGATTGAGATAAATGGAGAATCTTATGTGGAAGCCCCACTTGTCAATATTGAAAAGACGAATTGGGTTAAGAAAGGAAGCGCTTTTTTAAAGGCAAAATTTGAAAAGAAAAAATATGAGGGAAGCTTTTAAAGCAGTGCGAGAAACAAAAGAAAGAGAATTTTATGCAGAAACAAAAATCAATTAAAGTTAATTTTTTCATGAATGCACTGCTCACGATGTCTTCAGTTGTGTTTCCGCTTATTACATCATCGCATGTTGCAAGGGTACTTGGACCAAATGGAACAGGTATTGTTGATTTTGTGTACCCGATGGTTATGTATTTTTCTATGATTGCACAGCTTGGTATTCCAACTTATGGTATTCGTATCTGTGCAAAGGTTAGAGATGACAAGGTGGAACTTTCAAGAGTGGTGCAGGAACTTTTGATAATTAATATGATCACCTGTGCGCTGGCATATATCTGCTTTTTTGCAGCGATTGCGCTTGTGCCGCAGATGCAGGAGCAAAAGACACTGTTTTATATTCTTGGATCACTTATTTTACTTAATACAATTGGTGTTGAGTGGCTGTATAAGGGACTGGAAGAGTATAGCTATATCACAATTCGAAGTCTGATCTTTAAAGTGATCGTTCTGATATGTATTGTAACAATGATTCAGAAGGAATCAGATTATGTACTGTATGGAGCACTTTTTATCATGGCTCAGGTTGGTTCAAATATTGTGAATTTCCTTCATCTTCATAAGATTATCATTATTAAGCCAGTTGGAGGATATCATTTTAAGCGCCATTTAAAGCCAATTATGTCGTTCTTTGCAATGTCAATTGCTACAACAATATATACAAGTGTTGATACAACGATGATTCGCTTTATGAAGGGCTATGCAGAAAATAGTTTCTATTCACAGTCTGTTAAAATTAAAACAGCGCTTGTAAATGTGGTTACAGCACTTGGTGCAGTTCTTCTTCCACGTGCATCTTATTACTTGGAGAAAGGGCTTGAGTATGAGTTTTTGAGGATTTCAAGAAAGGCACTTCACTTTATATTTGTTGCAGCGATTCCATTATCATTATATTTTATGCTGGCAGCAAAGCCGTCAATTTTGTTCTTATTTGGTGATCAGTACACACGAAGCATTACAGCGATGCAGCTGATTATGCCAACAGTATTTGCAATTGGATTGTCTAATATATTAGGTATCCAGATGCTGATTCCAATGGGACGAGAAAATGTGGTTGTTGTCTCCGAAATTGTGGGTGCAGTTGTAGATGTAATAATCAATGCACTTTTGATTCCGAAGTATGGTGCGAGCGGTGCTGCAATTGGAACGGTTACGGCAGAGTTTGCGGTTTTGGCAGTGCAGGCTATTGCACTGAAAACGACAGTGCTGCCGCTTGTGCGTCAGATTCCAGTTTGGAAGCATGTGTTGGCGGCAGTAGTATCTTCGATTCCATGCATAGCAATAGTAGGAATTGGTTGGGGGAATTTTGTGACATTGATGGTGTCTGCAGTTCTTTTCTTTGGCATTTACCTGATTGTTTTAATTTTACTAAAGGAACCATTTATACGAGAGTATGTGCCTATGGTGACAAAATTTTTATCGCATAAAAAATAGAGAATTTGCATGTTATTAGAGATGGTGCAGTACGCTGTGCCATCTTTTTTTTTACGTCTTGAAACTGAACGCTTTGCGATAGCACAAAAAAGCACCCGATTAACTCGGATGCTTCTAAATCATGCGCCTCCAGGGGTTCGAACCCTGGACACCCTGATTAAGAGTCAGGTGCTCTACCAACTGAGCTAGAGGCGCTTCTTTTTGCTTGTCACTCACGCGACTCCTATATAATATCATAGCTCAATTGCTTTGTCAACAGTTTTTTTGAAAAAAATTAAAAATATTTTCAAGGCCGCTTTGAAGAACATTTTTTCTTTGAGTGGGCACAGGCTTTGGCGGCAGTTTGAAAACAGCGATATAAATGTAACAGAGTGCAGTCGAAAAAAGGACAGCAGCTGTGACGAATAATAAATTTGCGAAAATGATGACAATGCATGGAGACCTCCAAATAAAATGCTCCTGCCACAAGATATGCGGCAGGAGCATTTTGTGATCATTTGCATAATTAAGCTTTTCTATCGTGAACGGCTTCTAATTTATAGATTGGGTTTCCAATGGCAGAAAATTTTGCTTCATATTCTGTCATGACATTGCCATTAGCAAACTCACTATGGTGAAGATCGCGTGTCTGCATAAGAAGTGTCCAGCCAGATTCTTTTACAGATTCCAGACTAAAATCAAATAGCGGCTGATTATCGGTCTTAAATTCGACAATACCGCCGTCTGCTAAAATCTGGTCATACAGCCCTAAAAATCGGCTGCTTGTAAGACGGCGCTTTGCATGTCGGTCTTTTGGCCATGGGTCGGAAAAATTTAAATAAATGTGAGCAATTTCGCCTGGTGCAAAAATATCAGGAAGATATTCTGCGTCAAAGCGAAGAAACTTTAAATTCGGAAGCTGAAGATCTTCCTGCTTTTCAATGGCACGGATCAAAACAGAAGAGTATTTCTCAATTCCGATGTAGTTTATTTCTGGATGAAGTGCAGCAAGCGATGTGATAAATTGTCCCTTGCCCATTCCAACCTCAATGAAGATCGGATTGTTGTTGCCAAAAATTTGAACAGCAACATGTCCTTTGTACTGCTGTGGCTCTTGAATCACGTAGGGATTTACAAGCATTTCCTCACGTGCGCCTCTGACGTTGCGTAATCTCATCCCCGACCTCTCAGTCTTTCATGCGTTCAGCAACGATTGCTTCAATCATCTCTGCGCACTGCTGATAGGTGTAGCGGCTTGTATCCAAAACAAGATCATAATTTCTTGCATCCATCCATTCTCTTCCGGTGAAATGCTTGTAATAATCACTTCTGTATTTGTTTGTCTTTGCGATGCGCTCGGCAGCATCCTTTTCACTGCACTGCATAATTTCCATTTCATGCGCAAGACAATCCTTATACTGAGAGTGAACGAATACACGAACTAAATACGGATAATCTTTTAATACATAATCTCCGCCTCTTCCGATTACAATAAAAGAGTTCTCCTTGATTAATTCTTTCATAACCTTTGCCTGATAGGCAAACAGGTCATCACTTGTCGCATATTCGCTTTTTTCCGGAAGGATATGCTCTCCGTTATAGACCTTCTTAAAGGCGTTAAACAGTGGGCTTTTCTTTGTATCCTCATCGGCTGCAGCAAAGACTGCTTCATTGATGCCGCTGTTTCCGGCAGCCAGGCGAAGCAGCATACGGTCATAGTATTCAATTCCATAATGAGCGGAAAGAATCTTTGCGATGGAAGTACCACCGGCACCGCAGGTTCTGGTAATGGTAACAGCAAAATGTTTCATATTCCAACCTCCCTCAAACTTAATTGCAGCGGTCTGCAAATCAAAAAACAATGGAATTGCAAACCACAAAGCTTCTTATATAAGAAGTATATATGATAGTTACTAAAAAGTCAACGCGTCAAAAACGATCGTAAACGAGAGAAAAACGTCACAGTATGACAAAAAATTAACAAAAAAAATATGAAATTTATTTGAGTTTTTTAAAACAATTCGCCAATGACAATTTTGTATCATCATACTATAATGAATGTGCGAAAAAGGAGGCATGCAGATGAATCAGATTATTCAAAGATTAAGTGAAGTAGAAACTGCAGCATCTTCAATTATTGAGGAGGCAGGTGCAAAGAAGAAGCAGATGGCCAAAGACCAGGATGCCAGAATTGCAGCCTTTGAAAAGCAGGTTCATGAAGAGACACAAAAGAAAATCAGCGCTCAGCAGGCAGAGCTTGAAAAACAGATCGCTGAAGAACTTGAAGCTCAGAAGGAGGAGCTTGAAAAACAGCTTGCTCATATGGACCGTATTTATGAGGAAAGCCATTCGGCGATCGCCAGACAGTTGCTGGCAAAGATTGTGGCGCAATAACTTTTATGGTATCATTAGTGTTGTGCCAAAAAAATCTTACGAAAAGGGGTGATTATTATTTCTGGTATCTTATCTTACAGCGGTATCAGTGCAAAAGCCCGTGCCATGGGAGGAAAGCTCTTAAAGAAGGAGCAGTACGAACAGCTGGCATCTTGTGCGAGTGTCGGTGAAGCAGTTGGCTATTTGAGACAGTTTTCCGAATATGAGCCGCTGCTGAGGGACTTTGATGAACATGACAGTCACAGAGGAATGATTGAGGCGACGCTTATGGGATCGCTTTACAATGATTACAATCGTCTGTACAGTTTCGCCAGAGGAGAGCAAAGAGCGTTTTTGGATTTTTACTTTTTGCACTATGAGGCGGCATATCTTAAGGGTTGTCTTCGAAAAGTCATTTCCGGTCAGAGTATCCAAGAGGATCAGGCATACCGCAGCGCGTTTTTTGCGCGTCATTCGCATTTGGATACAGATGCGATTGAGAATAGCACAACGGTGGATGAGTTGATTGATGCATTAAAAAATACACCGTTTTATCATCCGCTTGACGCCATACGCCATACTGAAGAGCCAAGTTTGTTCGACTATGAGGGCAGCCTTGACGTGTATTATTTCAGTTATATCTGGAAGCAGAAAGATAAGCTTCTTAAGGGAAAAGAAAGACAGATCATTGCGGACAGTTATGGAAGACGAATCGATCTGCTGAATATCCAGTGGCTGATGCGTGCAAAGAAAAACTATCGAATGACAGCACCTGAGCTGTATGCGATGGTTGTTCCTAGCTATTACCATTTAAAACCAGATGACATCACGGCTATTGTAGAGGCGCCTACGTATGAGGAAGCGAGATTACTCATTGTAAACGGCTACTATGGTCAGAAGTACGCAGACGATTTTGCTGAGATTCGTTTTGTGGAAAAGATGTACACTGAGCTGGTAGAGCATATTTTTGAGCTTGCCGGCAGAAAAAATCCATACTCAGTTGCACCGCTCAATGCGCTGCTGTACCGCAAAGAGCATGAAATTGCACGTATTACATCAATTATCGAGGGAATACGCTATGGAATCCCAACAGCAAAACTGATGAAATACGCAGTAACGCAGTGATTGTCATTTTTGTGCAGAAAGTAAGTTTATTTAGGAAAGTCGAGGGGTAACCATGATAGAAAAAATGCAATTCTTAAGCATTACGGGACCCAAAGATGATATTGACAGAGCAATTGAACAGCATTTGTCCAAGTATGATTTTCAGTTGGAAAGTACAATGACAGAGCTTTCTGAGACAACTGGACTTAAGCCGTTCATTGAGATCAATCCGTACCGCGAGACCTTAAACAAAGCTACACAGCTTATGTCCGCAATGGGAGCAAAGGAAACAAAGACGGATAGTTCTATGGATGTCAAAGAGGCTGTAGCTTTAATTGATGATGCAGATGCTAAGATCAAGGAAGCAGAGAAGTCTCTTGAAGCGCTGAACAAGGAAAAGACACAGCTGCAGGCATTAGTGGATCAGATTGTTCCATTTAATAATTTGGGATATGATGTTCACAAGCTGCTTGCATTTAAGTCTGTAAAGTATCGCTTCGGACGAATCCCAGTCGATTACGTGGAAAAGCTTATGCAGTACACGTACGATAATGTCAATACGATCTTTTACGAATGCAAAAAGGATCAGGATTATGTATGGGGCGTATATTTTAGCCCAAAGAATGAGATTGCAAAGATTGATGCTGTTTATAAGGCACTTCACTTTGAACGTTTTCGCCTTCCGGATGAGTATGAGGGTACTCCAGAGGAGGCACTGGCACTCTTGACAAAGCATATTGGTGAGCTTGATGCTAAGATAAAGGAAAAGCAGAGCGAGATTGATAATGTGCTTTCTTCAAAGAAGGAAAAGATCCTTGCTGCAGTGGCAAAGCTTAAGCAGTTTTCAAAGAACTTTGATATAAGAAGATTGGCAGCTGTTACAGGTGCAGATAAGAAAAACTTCTATATTATATGCTTCTGGATGACAGCGCGTGACGCAAAGAAATTTAAGGCAGAGATTGAAAGTGATCCAAATGTGATTTGTCTTATCCATGATGACAACAAAAATCGTGTTTCACAGCCGCCTGTAAAGCTTCGCAATCCAAAGCTGTTTAAGCCGTATGAGATGTATATTCGTATGTATGGTCTTCCAAATTATAATGAGTTTGACCCGACCATCTTCGTTGCACTGACATATTCCTTTATCTTTGGATGGATGTTTGGAGATGTCGGACAGGGCTTAGTGCTCGTAATCGGAGGATTTTTGCTGTATCACTTTAAGAAAATGAATCTTGCAGCCATCATAAGTATGGCAGGTGTATTCTCCACCTTCTTTGGATTTATGTTCGGAAGTATCTTTGGTTTTGAGGATGTAATAGAACCGATTTGGCTAAGACCAATGTCAAAGATGACTGATCTTCCTATGATCGGACGACTGAATACGGTATTTATTGTAGCAGTTGCATTTGGTATGGGAATGATTCTTCTGACAATGATAATCCACATTATCAATGCGGCAAAAAATCACAGTCTCGGTGATCTGTGCTTTGATACAAATGGAATTGCCGGTCTTGTATTCTACGGACTGCTTGTATTTGCCATCGTAATGCTGATGACAGGTCACAGCCTTCCAGGCGGTGCACTGCTTGCGGTACTGTTTATTATACCGCTTCTGTGTATTGCATTTAAGGAGCAGCTGACTGATCTTTGTGAGAAGAAAAAGCCAGCGGAGAAAACAGGTCCAGTTATGATTGTTGTTCAGGCACTGTTTGAGTTAATCGAGGTACTGCTTAGCTACTTTTCAAATACTATTTCGTTTGTCCGTATCGGAGCATTTGCTGTCAGCCATGCAGCTATGATGCAGGTTGTTATGATGCTTGCAGGTGCAGAAAGCGGCACACCGAATATTCTTGTTGTTATTCTTGGAAATCTCTTTGTATGCGGTATGGAAGGTTTGATCGTTGGTATTCAGGTACTTCGTCTGGAATACTACGAGATGTTCTCCCGTTTCTACAAAGGTGATGGAAGAGAGTTTGAACCGTATAACACAAAGCAGTAAAAATAGAAATCCAAAAGACTGCAAAGGCAGTCGTGGATATAAGACATTTTTGAAAAAAACACAATACAAAGCAAAGATAAGAGGAGGATTTTATTATGTTAGTTAAGATTACATTATTTGCAGCACTTTTATTAAGCATCGTCGTTCCATTTGCATATTTCTTAAGCGGAACAAAGAATAAGGCACGTTATAAGCTCACAATTGGCACAAATGCAGCAGCATTCTTCGGAATTATGTTAGTAGCATGCGGCTTCATGTTCAGCGGAAACGCACAGGCAGCAGAGGCAGCAGCAGAGACAGCACAGGCAGCAGGCGGCCTTTCCACTGGTATGGGTTATCTGGCAGCCGCTCTTGTAACTGGTCTTTCCTGTATCGGTGGTGGTATCGCCGTAGCAAGTGCAGCAAGCGCAGCATTAGGTGCAATTAGTGAAGATTCTTCTATTCTTGGTAAGTCCCTGATCTTCGTAGGTCTGGCAGAGGGTGTCTGCCTGTATGGTTTGATCATTTCCTTCATGATTCTTGGTCAGCTGTAAAGAAGTAGAAACAACGTCAGGAAAGGCATATTCAATATGAAAATATATTTGGTCAGTGACAATGTAGATACCCTTGTGGGCATGCGTCTGGCCGGAATTGAGGGCTGCGTCGTTCACGAACAGGGTGAATTAAAGAAAGCAATAGACCATGCGCTGGAAGATAAGGAGATCGGAATCCTGCTGCTGACGGAAAAGTTCGGAAGAGAGTATCCAGAATTGATCAATAAAGTGAAGCTGGATCACAAGCTGCCTCTGATCATTGAGGTTCCTGATCGTCATGGAACAGGCCGCAAGCCAGATTTCATTACTTCCTACGTAAACGAAGCAATAGGATTAAAGTTATAATCCATAGTATGATGTAATGTGAAAAGAATGGAAGGTGATTTAATTGACACTGGAAGAAAAATTAAACCATTTTATGGAAATATCTGTTCAGGATGCCACAATGGAAATGGATGCCTCGCTTAAGGAATATCAGGCTGCGCTTGATGCGCAGTTTGAGGAGCGAAAAGCTATGATTCTTTCTCAGGAAGAGAAAGATCTTGCGGTTGAAGTGGAAGCTGTAAAGAGACAGGGAAATCAGAAACTGGCACATGAGCATCTGGTTAATAAACGTGCGTTAAGCCAGAAGGAAACCGAATTTAAAGATAAGCTGTTTCAAGAGGTTGCTGCTCTTGTAGAAGCTTATAAAAAGACACCTGAGTATGTTCAGGTGATCAAAAAGCAGATTATAGATGCAAAATCATTTGCAAAAAATGATGACATTATTATTTATCTGGATCCAGCTGATGCATCTAAAAAGCATGACCTTGAAGAGGAAACAAAGTGCACCTTGACGATGAGCGAGTATTCCTTTGGCGGCGGCATGAGAGCTGTCATTCCAGCAAGAAGCATACTCATAGACAATTCAATGGATTCAAGAATTGCTGAGGTTAGAAATGAGTTCCAGTTTGACGGAGGTGAATACGATGGCCGCTGATGTAAAAGGAATCATCTACGGTATTAACGGACCAGTTATCTATATTAAAGGAAAGACTGCTTTTCGTATGGGTGAAATGGTTTATGTTGGACCGCAGAAACTGGTAGGAGAGGTCATTCGTCTTGACAGTTCAAGAACGACCATTCAGGTTTACGAGGAGACAACAGGATTAAAGCCAGGCGATGAGGTATATTCAACAGGTGCAGCAATTTCTGTAACACTGGCACCTGGTATCCTTCATAACATCTTTGATGGTATAGAGAGACCGCTGAGCGAGATCGCAAAGGCCGGTGGTATGTATATCACAAGAGGTTTAAGTGTAGACGCACTTGACCGCAACAAAAAGTGGCAGGCACATATTACAGTAAAGCCAGGACAGCATGTATTTGGCGGAACAGTAATCGCTGAGGTTCAAGAAACACCAATGATTGTACACAAGTGTATGCTTCCGCCTGACACTGAGGGTACAGTAGAGAGCGTTGCAAATGATGGTGAATACACCATTGATGAGACTATTGTAACGATCATTCAGAATGATGGAACAAAGAAAGAATTGTCTATGACTCAGAAGTGGCCAATTCGTGTGCCAAGACCAACTAATAAGCGCTATGCAGCATCAGAGCCGCTTATTACAGGACAGCGTATTCTTGATACATTGTTCCCAATCGCAAAGGGTGGTACCGCAGCTATTCCTGGTGGATTTGGAACAGGAAAGACGATGACTCAGCATCAGGTTGCAAAGTGGTCTGATGCCGATATTATTGTTTATATTGGATGTGGTGAGCGTGGAAACGAGATGACTCAGGTTCTTGAGGAGTTTTCAGAACTTATTGACCCAAAGAGCGGCAATCCACTTATGGATCGAACTGTTTTGATTGCAAATACATCCAACATGCCGGTTGCAGCGCGTGAGGCAAGTATCTACACTGGACTGACACTGGCTGAGTATTACAGAGATATGGGTTACCATGTAGCCATCATGGCAGACTCTACATCACGTTGGGCAGAGGCTCTTAGAGAGTTGTCAGGACGTTTGGAGGAGATGCCGGCCGAGGAAGGTTTCCCAGCTTACTTAGCATCAAAGCTATCTGCATTCTATGAGCGTGCCGGCATGATGCACAATTTAAATGGAAGTGTCGGAAGTGTTACTATTATCGGCGCTGTTTCCCCGCAGGGAAGCGATTTCTCAGAGCCTGTTACACAGAACACAAAGCGTTTTGTGCGCTGCTTCTGGGGACTGGACAAATCTCTTGCTTATGCAAGACATTTCCCGGCTATCCATTGGCTGACCTCATACAGTGAGTATGTACAGGATCTGGCACCATGGTATAATGCAAAGGCTGGAAAGGATTTCATTGCAAACAGAAATCGCCTGATGGCAATCTTAAATCAGGAAAGTGCATTGATGGAAATCGTAAAGCTGATCGGTTCTGATGTACTTCCTGATGATCAGAAGCTGACGCTGGAGATCGCAAGAGTTGTTCGTCTGGGATATCTGCAGCAGAATGCATTCCACAAGGATGATACATGCGTGCCGATTGAAAAGCAGGCAGCGCAGATGCGTGTCATTCTCTACTTATACGACCGTGCTAGATCACTAGTAACGATGGGTCATCCGATGAGCGTCTTAAAGCAGAGCAACATCTTTGACCGTGTCATCAATATCAAGTATGATGTGCCGAATGATCGTCTTGATATGTTTGATCAGTATATGAAAGATATTGATACATTCTACGATGAAGTCATCGAGAAAAATGCGTAAGGAGGAGCCGTTATGGCTATTGAATATTTAGGTTTAAGTCAGATCAACGGTTCTCTGATTGCCATTGAGGGCATGAAGGATGCCGCATATGATGAAGTTGTTGAAATTGTAGTAGATGGAAAGCAAAAAAAGCTTGGCCGTATCGTTGCCTGCTATGAGGATAAGGCGATGATTCAGGTATTTGAGGGTTCTGAGAATATGTCTTTGACTAACACTCATACCCGCCTGACCGGTCATCCAATGGAGTTAGCGCTTTCACCAGATATTTTGGGACGTACCTTTGATGGTATCGGCCGTCCAATTGATGGACTGGGTCCTGTCAACGCCGAAATTAAGCGTGATGTAAACGGACTGCCGTTAAACCCAGTAACGAGAGAGTATCCGCGTAACTATATTCGTACAGGTATCTCTGCAATCGATGGACTGACCACGCTGATTCGTGGACAGAAGCTGCCGATCTTCTCTGGAAATGGTATGCCGCATGATAAGCTGGCAGCACAGATTGTAAAGCAGGCATCTCTTGGTGATAATTCCGATGAAAAGTTTGCTATCGTATTTGCTGCTATGGGTGTTAAGTATGATGTCGCAGAGTTCTTCCGCAGAACATTTGAGGAGAGCGGTGTAAGTGAACATGTTACCATGTTTGTAAACTTAGCAAATGATCCTGTTGTAGAGCGTCTGATCACACCTCGTATGGCGCTGACGGCAGCAGAGTATCTGGCTTTTGAGCAGCATATGCATATCCTTGTTATTTTAACAGATATGACTTCTTTTGCAGAGGCTCTTCGTGAGGTTTCCTCTTCAAAGGGCGAGATTCCTTCTCGTAAAGGTTATCCGGGTTATCTGTATTCTGAGCTTGCTACTATCTATGAGCGTGCTGGTATTGTGCGCGGAATCAATGGTTCAGTTACGCAGATTCCAATTCTGACTATGCCAAACGATGATATTACCCACCCAATCCCAGACTTGACAGGTTATATCACAGAGGGTCAGATTGTTCTTGACAGAAGCCTTTTTGGAAACAATATTTACCCGCCGATCAGTGTATTGCCGTCTCTGTCACGTTTGATGAAGGATGGTATCGGTGAGGGCTATACAAGAGCAGATCACCAGTCTGTTGCAAACCAGCTGTTCTCCTGCTATGCAAAGGTAGGAGATGCCAGAAATTTAGCAAGTGTTATCGGTGAGGATGAACTTTCTGATCTTGACAAGAAGTATCTGGAATTTGGTAAAGCATTTGAGGGTCGTTTTGTTGGACAGGGCGATCAGGAAAACAGAAGCATCATTGACACACTTGAGATTGGCTGGGATCTGCTTCGTATGCTTCCTAGAGAAGAACTCGACCGTATTGACACCAAGATTCTTGATGTTTATTACGATAAAAAGGATGCAGATACAGACAGTGACAAAAAGCAGGCATAAGTTGTAGAGAGGAAGGCGCTATGAATATTAATATGTTCCCTACAAAGGGAAATCTGATCGCAGCCAAGAACTCGTTAGCGCTTGCCAGACAGGGTTATGACCTTATGGACAAAAAGAGAAACATCCTGGTGCGAGAAATGATGGATCTTGTGGATCAGGCGTCCACCATTCAGACTGAAATTGATACGACTTTCCGCGCAGCCTATGAAGCGCTGCAACAGGCCAATATCGAGATGGGTATTCATATGGTGCAGGATATCGCTAAGACAGTTCCAGTGGAAAACACTGTAAAGATCAAGACGCGAAGCATAATGGGTACTGAAATTCCGCTTGTGGAGTATGATAAAGAGGCCAGCGAAGGAACGCCGATTTATGCGTTCTACAGCACCAGAGTCAGCCTGGATGAGGCGCAAAAGGCATTCAATCGTGTTAAAGAGCTAACCATTAAGCTTTCCACGATAGAGACGTCAGCGATCCGTCTGGCAACAAACATTAAAAAGACGCAGAAACGTGCAAATGCGTTAAAGAATATCACGATTCCGACCTACGAAGCAATTGTAAAGAATATTACCAATGCGCTTGAAGAGAAGGAGCGTGAGGAGTTCACGAGACTAAAGGTCATCAAAGAGAGGATTTCCTAAGTTTTTAGTTTTATGAAAAAAGCTACGGGGTCAGTTCACGATAAACGCTAGTTTATCCGTGCCTGACCCCGTTTTTATTGAATGGATGGGAATTTGTCAATTGACAAAAGCACCTCGATATGTTGCCATAACACAGCGCTAATACGTTAGCACAATAAAGTAGCTGCAGTGCCCTGCGGCCGGAAAAGAGGAGAAAGATTATGAGAAAAATGATCGCAGCAGCACTCGCTGTAGGAATGGCAGCAATGACCGTAACAGGATGTTCTAGTTCAAAGAGTGAGTCAAAGGAGACAACAAAGTCAACAACTGAGGCAGCAAAGGATACTGAAGTCGAATCCACCTCTGATCAGAAAACCTTCACAGTTGGATTTGATGCAGAATTTCCACCGTATGGCTATCGCGATGAGAATGGTGAGTATGTAGGCTTTGACCTTGAGTTGGCAGAGGAAGTTTGCAATAGACAGGGTTGGGAGCTTGTAAAGCAGCCGATTGACTGGGACTCAAAGGATATGGAGTTGGATTCTGGTGCTATCGATTGTATCTGGAATGGTTTTACGATGAACGGTCGTGAGGACGAGTATACTTGGTCTGAGCCGTATATTGATAACAGTATACACTTGATGAGATGGTAAAGGATGGCACTTTTAATAAGATTGCAGACAAGTGGGGACTTTCCGACAGTGTTTGCCTCGGAAAATAATGCTTTATCATAAGAAGTAGGAAAGGTATCATATTACTATGGATATAATGGCAATGGCAGAACAGCTGTCAGAAGGCTTTCTTGTCACAGTCGAGATTTTCGCGTTGACGCTTTTGTTCTCACTGCCGCTTGGTATGCTGGTTGCATTTGGCCGCATGTCACGCTGCAAAATCGTAAAGCTAATTGCAAAACTATACATTTCAGTCATGAGAGGAACCCCTCTGATGCTGCAGATCATTGTGGTTTACTTTGGACCTTACTATATGTTTCGATTGAAAATGGGAACTGGATACAGTTTCCCAGCAGTTATCATTGCGTTTGTGATTAACTATGCCGCATATTTTGCTGAGATCTATCGCTCCGGCATTGAGTCAATGCCAAAGGGCCAGTATGAGGCAGCAGAGGTGTTAGGCTACAGCAAGGCGCAGACTTTTGTGCGCATTATTTTGCCACAGGTGATTAAGCGAGTGCTTCCATCGATTACAAATGAGACGATTACATTAGTCAAGGATACATCTCTTGCATTTACGATTTCAATCGCAGAGATGTTTACAGTTGCCAAGCAGATCGGTGCAGCTCAAACCAGCGTTGTGCCACTGCTTGCTGCCGGTATTGAACCATGTGAAAAAAAGTTTCGATGGAAGCGGTGTTTTGAAAGACATTTCGTTACAGGTGAAAGAAGGCCAAGTAGTTTCAATCATTGGTCCATCTGGATCAGGAAAATCGACTCTTCTTCGCTGTGCCACTCTTCTTGAAAAGATGGATGCAGGAGAACTAATAGAACATATGACAATGATCATTGTCACACACGAGATGCAATTTGCAAAAGAAATTTCTGATCAGATCATTTTTATGGAACAAGGTGTGATTGTGGAGCAGGGAACGCCAGAGGAATTGTTTTCATCTGAAAACACGCGTGTCAGAGAATTTATTGGAAAAATGAAATAAGTAAATTAAGAGCAGAGGATTTCCTGAATTTTTAAGTTAATAAGCGATGAATGCAGCCCGGTAGCGTATGCGATCGGGCTGTTTGTGTTTTCAAAGAAAGCAATTTTTAGATATAAGTTCGCAATTTAAATAAATGAATAATGAGAGAAGCTGTGATAAATTACTAGTGAAAAATAACTCAAGGAAACATTTTGTAGTGTTTTGTGCCTTGATCGAAGCGAAAGGAACGGATATAAAAATGATAAAAGAGGAATTGTTGATAACACATCATGGACGCACATTACATGGCTATTTTTTTAAACCAGAAGAAAAAGGGTGTTTTCCATTGGTAATAATGAGCCATGGATATAATGGCTGTAAAGATGACTTTGAAAAAACAGCGAAATACCTTGCTGATGCAAAAATCGCATCGGTTGCATGTACATTTTGTGGGGGAAGTACAAGGGACGAGTCTGGTTTTCCAACAACGCAGATGACTTTATTTACGGAAAAGGAAGATTTGATGGCAATATTGGAAAGCATGGAGCAAAGACCTAATATTAATAAAAAGCAAATTTTTCTGTTTGGCGCATCACAAGGTGGATTGATCAGTGCAATGGTAGCAGAAGAATGTAAGGAAAAAGTGGCAGGGATGATTTTACTGTTCCCTGCATTGTGTATTGCAGATGACTGGAGAGTGCGTTTTAAGTCAGAGTCAGAAATTCCAAAAGAATTTGAATTTTGGGGAATGAAGCTAGGAGAAGAATTCTTTAAAAGTATGAGAAATTTTAAAACTTTTGATGTAATTGGTCATTTTGAGCGACCAGTATTAATACTTCATGGTGCTGAGGATGAAATTGTTCCGATTGGGTATAGTGTTAAAGCAGTAAAGAAATATCCAAATGCCAGATTAGAAGAATTTGCTCATGAGCCACATGGTTTTTCAGAGGATGGAAATCGAAGAATGGAGGCAATGCTGTTGTATTTTGTTCATGAATGCATGAAAGCAGGAGAAGAATGGGAGGGAAGGATATGAAAGTTTCCAATGAAATTATAGCAGGAAAATTGATTATGCAAATCCAAATCTTTATAGACAATTCTCGAATTTCTAGCTTGGAAGGGAGATACGGAAAAGTCACAATGATTCCATTTACTGGGCATGTAAAGTCAGAAATATTTACTGGCGAAATTGTGCCTGGATGGGTCGATGTACAAATTGAAAATGCAGCAGGAAATCGAAACATGTGTGCAAAGTACATGTTTCGTGGCACAGATAAAGAAGGAAAAGAATGCTCTTTGTTTGTGGAAAATAATGGATATGTTTCTAGGACAGAACTCCAAAAAGAATATGTGGATGCATTTCCTCGTTTTATTACAGACAGTAAGATACTAGGAGAATATCTAAGTCAGCCACGTTTTAGATCAGAGGTTTGGGGAACACAAAAAGGAGTAGAAGTTCGTGTATATGATGTTGTTCAAGCGATTGATTAGAACGCCACCCCGGGACAGGTACGCTGGCTCTTTTACTGTCCCGGGTGGCTTTAAAGATATTAGTTTTCTTATGTTTTTTGTCTTGTAAGGTGTTCCAGAATGGAAATGTCATAACTAGGAATATAGATTCCGTAGGATTTTTCAGCGTGCATCAGTTCTACGATGTAGTAGCGGTTGCAGTGAATGCAGCCATAGGCATCAGATGATAAATGAAACTGCTTGTAAAATCCTTTATTGTAGGGAAGCTCCTTGTGCCATTCCATAATTCGAACACGTTTTTTTATTGTCTGGATTGCCGTGATGGAGGCTAATGGAAAAGCATATGTTCCTTCCAGACCTGCGAGATATAGATTTTCAGCATCCGAATATGCCTTAAAAATACAATTAGAAAATTGATAAGTTGGGAATGCATTTTTAATTATTTTAATCTGATTATTAGTGATAGTATAGGTAAAAGAAAAAATATCAATTTCTTTTGCGCTATCTGGAACATCAAGTATTCTATCAACATCATTTAAGTAATCTTCGAGCTGCGAGAGCAATGGTTCACTTGCACGCTGAAATAATATACTTTTTCGTTTGCTTAAAATACTAAGACTAAGCCCAATAATTCCGAAGACAGCCGCAAACCAATAAAGCCACGGGGTATGGTGGTATTCTTCGACAAAGGACAGCTCTGCCCCGAAAATACTAGCAATAATTAGAATAAAAATTGTAACAGTACTGTATTGAATGAATGAAAATACAGGGGAAGTCTGCGATTTCTGTGCCATATCATTTAGTTTGGCTGTCTGATTTTGGATTTCAGCCGTTAATTTGGCAGGCGTCTTTTTTATCAGAAATTCATTTCCATTTGTTTGCTCATTGTTAGGATTTTTTGTTAAGTTAATTCCTAAGAATGGTATCATAATAAAATCCTCCAGAATTATTTCGGAAATTTTTAATTGCTTTTTTAGTTTGATTTTGTTTTGTTCTATCAAAGTAGGAAGAGTACCACGTCCATAGGAGTTACGCACCGCATGGGCGTGGGTGAATGCCTTTTTGTAACTTATTGGTTGTTAACGTACTCTTGTATCAGCTGCAAACTGTTTTCGTTTGCAATTGTAGTAAAATAGCTGTTGCTCCAAAACAAGGAATCCTGACAGGATTCTTTCATAAAGGTATCACCATACTGTTTTCTTGCATAACGGCTTGTTTTCGTTTTAATGACATTTACCAGTGTACCCGGTGCAGTGAACGGATCTGCTTCAAACAAAATGTGGATATGATCCGCTTCCACATTCATTTCTAAGATTACCAAATCTTTCTCGTCGAAGATATCCTGTATTACTTGATAGACCAGTTCTTTAACAGCCCCGGTTAAAACAGGACAACGGTACTTTGTTACTAGTACGATATGATACTGTAATAAAAAACAACTGTGTCGATTGGTATAATACGTTTGCCCTAACTTTTTCTTGTACATATGTTCCCTTTCCGCTTTACATCCATTTGTTTTTGTGATATAATAATAGCATAGAAATAAATTGTTGTAAATAGATACATCCATATGGAAAGTATATCATGACATTTATCATTGAAGATATGGCACCACCTTAAATCAGTTCTTTGCCAAACAAAAGGCATCTGCCGTATCCATCCTCACAAAAGGAAAGATACACCGTCATGCATCTTTTGCATTGAACCAACTTCAGCGCTAGACCCAGAACTGACAGCAGAGGTGTTAAAGGTTATCCGCCAGATGACCTGTTTTCTTCTGAAAATTCCCGTGTAAGAGAGTTTATCGGGAAGGTTAGTGCTTAATTTTACAATAAAGTCTGAAGGCGAATGGATTTCGTAATCTTTTCATTGACAAGCTCACGTTTAAGGAGTACAATAGTTTATTGTATAAGATGGACTAATTTTGTGATCATGGCGTGGGGCTGCGGCTTGAAATGGCGGTGAAACGACTGTGAGAACGAGAAATATACAGGAAGAGATGAGGACGCCATGGAGCCAAAAGACAATATAATCTGGCCAAGTTTTAAAAGACAATTTAATACAGCAGTGTCCGGCGATAATACCGTGCGCAAGGCAGTTCCTTATCTGGATCGCTACCAGCAGGAACAGCTTGAGCGTCAGCAGGAGCGTCAGAAACGCTGGGAAAAACAGATTCACAAACGTGCAGTACAGAAGGAATTTGAAGAGCGCAGAAGAAGAGCAAATGCACTGACCTTTGCTGAGGCATCAGTAGTCGGTGTTTTGTGTGCTGTGCTTTTATTTGCATGTATTTTTTACGTAGGTCAGCAGGCAAAGTTAAACCAAAGCAATACAAAGCTTGCATCACTGCAAAAAACATATGCTTCCCTTGTTGAGGACAATAACGCTAAAAGCAGTGAAATTGAAGGGTCAGTTGATTATGAGCGTATTTACGATTACGCAGTCAACGAGCTGGGCATGATGTATCCAGAAAAGGGACAGACTGTTACATATAAGAGAAATCCGGGCAGTTATGTAAAGCAGGGCGAAGAGATTCCGAGCAATTAAGAATGAATAATGCTTTGATTGGCATATTTAAGAAAAACCTCCATAAATATGAGATAGATATCATATTTATGGAGGCTTTTTATGTCTGCTGCTAATTTAAGAATGAACAACAAAAGAAATCAGTATCACTTGATTTGCCGAGTCATTAGTATCTGCCTGTGTGCTCTTTTTTGCCTGTCTTTTGGCTGTACATCAAAAAAGGAAGAACGTCTGCAGGAGATTGATTTTACAGTAGTGGATGATGATGAGATTCCAGAAGAATTAAAGACAATCATTGATCAGAAAAAAACAGGAGAGTTCAAACTGACCTATGCTGATCAGGATGAACTCTACATAGTGGTTGGTTATGGAAAACAGCTGACCGGCGGATACAGTATTCAGTTTCCAGACGTATATCTGACAAAAGAGAATATTGTTGTAACAAGTGTATTGCTTGGTCCGGAAGGAGAAGAACCTGCGAATATCAGTTATCCATACGCGGTCATTAAAATCGAATATAGGCCAGAGCCAGTACTGTTCCAGTAAATTATAAAAACGGTGCTTATGACTTATGCCGCTTTGAAAAATTTACTGAAGCATTACTTTTCTGTTTCATAGTCTTTCATCAAATCCGTCAGGTAATTTTTGATCTCAATGAATTTAGGAATATAAATAAAGAAGTAACCGACACTCATTCCTGACAGGAAAATACAGAGCCAATAGGTCCAGTGGGAAATCTGAGTCAAAAGAATACATAAAAGACCTACGACCCACACGATGATCATACCCTGTTTTAAAGAAAGGTATGGACGGCGGTTTGTCACTTTCTTTTTTAAATACATCATGTAGACTGCACCAAGCGCTATGCCGGCAGCTGCAAGTAAAATAGTGATCCATGGGGAAAGCAGTTCTGGACGCTTAATCATCTTTACAAGTAATAGGCTGATATAGAAGCCTGTGCCAAAGCCGTAGATAAGCCACGGAAAAATGTTGTTGCGAAAAGGAGAATCCTTTTTCATGCTGAATTTCATATCATTGCCTTTCTGCGAATATTATTTTTAATTAAAATGATACCGTGCCTATGTATAAAAGTCAATAAGTGCTGCAAACAGGAAATCATTAAATTTTTGTAACTATCCAGTTGAAATCTATCGGAGAAGATGCTATACTTACAGAAGATTGTTAAAAAATAATCACACAAGCAATTAAAGGAGGTACTTCAATGTTAGTAACAGCTGAAGAGATGCTTAAGAAAGCAAAGGCCGGCAAGTATGCAGTAGGCCAGTTCAATATCAATAACCTGGAGTGGACCAAGGCAATCCTTGCAACCGCACAGGAACTGCAGAGCCCGGTTATCCTTGGTGTTTCCGAGGGTGCTGGTAAGTATATGACCGGTTTCGGTACAGTAGCAGCTATGGTAAAGGCTATGATTGAGGAAATGAACATCACTGTTCCGGTTGCTCTGCATCTGGATCATGGAACCTATGAAGGATGCTATAAGTGCATCAAGGCTGGTTTCTCCTCCATCATGTTTGATGGTTCTCATCTGCCGATCGAAGAGAATATCGAGAAGACCAAGGAACTTGTTGCTGTATGTAAGGGCATGGGAATGTCTCTTGAGGCAGAAGTTGGTTCTATCGGCGGCGAGGAAGATGGCGTTGTAGGTATGGGCGAGTGTGCAGATCCAGAAGAGTGCAAGAAAATTGCTGATCTTGGTGTAACCATGCTGGCAGCAGGCATCGGAAACATTCACGGTGTATATCCGGCTAACTGGAAGGGATTAAGCTTTGAGACACTGGCAGCAGTAAGCGAGAAGGTTGGCGATATGCCGCTTGTTCTTCACGGTGGTACAGGTATCCCGGCTGACATGATTAAGAAGGCAATTTCTCTGGGCGTTTCCAAGATCAATGTAAACACAGAGTGCCAGTTGTCCTTCGCAGCAGCTACTCGTGAGTATATCGAGGCTGGCAAGGATCAGAAGGGTAAGGGCTTTGACCCAAGAAAGCTGTTAGCACCAGGTGCTGAGGCAATCAAGGCTACTGTTAAGGAAAAGATGGAGCTGTTCGGTTCTGTAGGTAAGGCTTGAAACAAATAAGACAATTATCGTTCAGGTTTAGCGTGAAAAAGAGGAATATTTCACAAAAGTGAAACGATTCTGGAAAAACACTTGCTTTTCTGAATGAAAAGGTGTATTTTATTGTCATCAGTGATTGAAACAGACAATCACGATCTGACTGGAACAAGGGCGTTCTTATCTTAGTTGATAAGGACGTTCTTTTTTTTACTTTATCGCGGTAAAGCGGTCGATAATATATCAGTTCGGTCAGGTGGCTCTGCAGAATAGCTTAACAGAAGAAAAGGCAGCAGACAGAGCGTTATATCAGTATAGAATGAGAGGGTTGAAAACATGAGCGGCAGAATTACAGAGTTATTTAACAACAATGTTTTTACAGATGCTGAGATGAAGGCTCGTCTTCCGAAGAAGGTTTATAATGAAGTGAAGGCGTGCAAGCTGGATAAGGGATCTGCAGACATCGTTGCACAGGCAGTAAGAGACTGGGCAATTGAGAAAGGTGCAACACATTTTACACATGTATTTGAACCACTGACAATGCTTACTGCAGAGAAGCATGACTCCTTCGTTTCGCTTCCAGATGAAGATGGTAAGGTCATGATGGATTTTACCGGAAAAGAATTGTGTGAGTCTGAGCCAGATGGTTCATCCTTCCCGTCAGGTGGTATTCGTGATACCTCTCGCGCAAGATCTTATACTTCATGGGATATGACTTCACCGATTTACGTAAAGGAGGATGCAATTGGAACCATTCTTTGTATCCCGGCAGCATTCTGCTCATACACAGGTGAAGCACTTGATGCAAAGACACCGCTTCTTCGTTCTATGGACGCAGTAAGTGAGCAGGGTGTCAGACTTCTTCGTCTGTTAGGAAACACTACATCTACAAAGGTGACTGCAGGTGTTGGACCTGAGCAGGAGTATTTCATTGTAGACAGAGATAAATATTTACAGAGAGATGACCTTGTATTTACAGGTCGTACACTGTTTGGCGCACCGGCTCCAAAGGGACAGGAGCTCGATGATCAGTACTTCGGTGTAATTCCGGAGCGTGTTGGTTCCTTTATGAAGGAGCTAAACGAAGAGCTGTGGAGATTTGGTATCACTGCAAAGACACAGCATAACGAGGTTGCGCCAGGACAGCATGAGGTTGCTCCGATTTTCTCTGTGACAAACGTTGCAGCAGACAGCAACCTGCTTTTAATGGATACCTTAAAGAAGGTTGCAACACGTCACGGTCTTGTATGTTTGCTTCATGAGAAGCCATTTGCAGGCGTAAATGGTTCTGGTAAGCACAACAACTGGTCTCTTTCCACAGATGATGGTATTAATCTGTTTAAGCCAAGCAAGAAGCCAGAGACTGATACTCGCTTCCAGTTAGTTGTTGGCTGCGTTATGAAGGCAGTGAAAAAGCATGCACTTCTTCTTCGTACCGCTGCTTCTAACCCAGGAAATGATCATCGTTTGGGTGCAAATGAGGCACCGCCAGCAATTATTTCTATCTTCTTAGGTGATCAGATTGGTGGTGTAGTTGATCAGATCATCGAAAAGGGATATGCAGATTCATCTATTCCAGCTGGAATGCTTGATCTTGGTGTAAAGGAGTGCCCGGCTGTTGATAAGGATCCGACCGACCGTAACCGTACATCACCATTTGCATTTACCGGAAACCGTTTCGAGTTTAGAATGGTTGCTTCATCCTGCAACATTGCAGAGCCAAACACTGTATTAAATGCAATGATGGCAGAAGCATTCTCTGATGCAGCAGATGCAATTGAGGCAAAGCTTAGAGAAGGTAAGCACACAGATGTTGCTGTTCGCGAAGTGACTGCAGAGTTTATCCGTGAGAACAAGGATATCTACTTTAACGGAAACGGATATACTGACGAGTGGGTTGCAGAGGCCGAAAGACGTGGTCTTCCAAATGTAAAGACATGGGTTGACTCCATCAAGTCTGTTACAGAGCCAACGACAGTAGAGATGTATGAGAAGTTCCACATCTTAACAAAGAGAGAGCTTGAGGCTCGTGCAGAAGTCTTCTATGAGACATACAGCAAGACTTTAAATATTGAAGCAGGTACAATGATTGATATGGTAACAAAGAAGATCATTCCGGCTGTTATCAAGTATGAGAACAATCTGGCTGCATCTGTAAATACTATTAAGTCTGCATACGCAGCAGCAAACATCTCCACTCAGGAGGGTATGCTTCATGAGATTGCAGAGCTTCTTGGTGAAACATATCAGGCATTAAAGAAGTTAAGTGATGTTCACGCAAAGGCTGTTGCTATGGAAGGAAAAGAGCAGGCATTCTATTATAAGGATGTTGTAAAGGAAGCAATGGATGAGCTACGTGCACCAGTTGATAAGCTTGAGGTATTAGTAGAGCGCAAGGTATGGCCGATGCCAACATATGGCGATCTTCTGTTTGAAATCTAAAAACAAAAGTGATTGTAAATGTGCTTCTGAATACTTAATAAAATATAAAAGAATGCATAGCTGTCCGAAAATTCTTCGGACAGCTATCTTTTTTACTTGACAATCAATAGTAGATAAAGGTAGAATAAGTATATATGTGTACAGAAAGGCGTGGTTATTTCTATGGGGATAACGAATATTTTATTATTGGTATTAGGATATGTTCTACTGTTATTTAGTACAAAGCTAGTCAATGGAGGCGGAATTTCTATTATGAGAAAAGGACCGACATCCGATGCGCAGGAGCGAATTTTTTCCTGGTTTGCACTTAGCTTGATGCCATTTTTAAGCATAGCAATCTCAGGTGGTGTATTAGGTCTTGGGAACATGGTATTTACAGCAGCGCTGACAGCTGGTGTACTGCAGCTTCTTTTGATCTATGGAATGCTTGGAATCACTGGAACATACCGTCTCGCAGGCAATGCACTTCGCGATCTTGTGCTTCTTCTTGTTTGCGTTGTGATTCTGATTGTTTGTACTAACTATACCTGGAGTAAAGGTCATCCAGCAAGCACGATCTCTAGGGGAATGGGTCTTTTTCTTTGTGTTCTTGCAGTAGCGTTTACTGTGTGGATGCTTCCTTATTTTATGGGAAAAAACCGTAAGCTTCAGCGCCGTCCTGATACGGATTTTGTTCCGGCAATTGTGTTTACGCTTGTGGGACTTGCACTGGCAGGTCTTGGCGGTGTTCTTCTTATGAATAATACGGCAGCGCTTACCCATGCGCTGAACATAGAGCAGGGTGTGCTTGGTGTTGCTGTGATCGGCGTAGGCCTTGTACTTCCAGAGTATGTGCGTGTAGCAAGAAAGTACTGGATGAACACACAAAAACCAGTATCAATGCATTTGACACTTGCTACTGGAAATCTTGGATTATTGCTTATGATAGGTCTTAGTGCAGTAATTTCACCTATTATTGTTACATTTGCAGGTGCGTACCTGCTGCTTGCATGTGTGGTGGCGATTATCGTATTTGGTATTTTGTTCTACGTAGGCGGTGAAGTTGGAAAAATTAAGGCGATCTTGTTTTTAGCTGGTTTTGCTCTTGTTTTTGTGCTTCTTATGAAGTTTAGCCTGCATTAAGCAACAAATTAGGAGAAAGAGAGGGAGAAGTTATGCTGTTTTCGGATATTACGGATTGTGAAATGCTAGTTTATCGATGTATTCAGGAAGCTGATAATGAAATTGGTCTGGTTGGCATCATGGATGAACTTGAAAAGAAATACCAGAAGGACTGGAAACGTTCAACGGTATGTACATTTATTGCACATTTGATTGAAAAAGGTTATGTAAATGGAAGAAGAGAAGGACGTGTGTTCTACTATTCTTCAGCAATCAATGATAAGAAGTTTTTGGAAGCACAGGTAAAGCAATTCATGAATTTCTGGTTTGACGGATCTCTCGAAGAACTGGTGCAGTATGCATGCTTGGCTAAAGGAATTTCAAAGAAGAATGCAGCTGAGGTTGTAGCTGCGATAAAGGAGCTTGAAAAGAAGTAAGAAGATGCTGCAGAGTTCCCTGCGGCATCTTTCTCATTTATTGAGGTGAAAGGATCTGAAGAATTATGGAAAACCAGAATACACCATTGTGGGATGCCTCGCTTGACATCAATGAACGGTTAGACTGGCTGCTTGAGGCACTGAATCTGGATGAAAAATGCAGGATGTTCTCGACGCTTACACCAGAAGTGGCGCGTCTTGGAATCCGAAGTACTTATCTGGGTGAAGAAGCTGCTCATGGTGTGGAAGCAAAGCATGATCGAAGCGTAAACTGGGGAGCACCGAAGCCGACAACGACATTTCCACAGCCGTTTGGTATGAGTCAGACTTGGGATACTAAGCTTATGGAAAAAATGGGGGCAGCCGTTGGAGATGAGGCACGAATCCTCTATTATCGAGAGGGTGAACATGGCGGTCTATGTCGTTGGGCACCTATGGCGGAACCAGAGCGTGATCCACGTTTTGGAAGGACAGAAGAAGGATTTGGCGAAGATCCCCATTTGGGTGGTCAAATGGCATCTGCTTATATAAAGGGGATGCGTGGTGATAATCCTAACTATATAAAAACAGCAGCTACGCTTAAATATTTTACCGGTTATAATTCAGAAGATCGGCCACTTCGTGTATCAATTGATCCGCGCAGCTTTTATGAATATTATTTGGAGCCGTATCGCAGGTGCATCATAGAAGGCGGTGCGGAAGGCGTTATGACAGCAAGTAATGCAATTAATGGCACACCAGCACTTTTTGGCGATCATTTACAGGATGTACTTCGTAAAGAGTGGCGTTTTAGCGGTCATATCGTTGGAAATGAATGTTCGCTAGAAGAACTGTGTCAGGATGAGCGTTTTTCTGACAGGGAAAAGACAGCAGCGCTTGCAATAAAGGCAGGCGTGGATTGTTTTGCTGATGAGCCTGAGTTTGTGGAAGCAGCGGTGCGCGGTGCTTATGACAGAAATCTTCTTTCAATGCAGGACATTAATCAGGCGGTGCGCCGCAGCTTTGCGACAAGGATTCGTCTTGGTATGTTTAATAAAAAAGAAGATGATCCATTTGCAAATCCAGATGAATCACTTTTAGGCGGCAGTGATCATGCTGCTTTGTCACGTCAGGCTGGACGAGAGGCAATTGTACTTTTGAAAAATGAAGAACAGATATTGCCTATTTCTCCAAAAGAAAAAGAAAAAATTGCAGTGATAGGACCATTGGCAAATGAATGGTTTAAGGATTGGAATGGAGGTATCCCGCCATATCGTATTTCACCGTATGAAGGAATAAGAGATGCATTTGGTGAAGATTGTGTGACTTACACAGATGGAAAAAAGCGTCTTTGTCTTCGTTGTGGAGAGAGGTTTGTCTGTCTGACGCAAGAAGGACGACTGGCGCTGGGTTCGCGCTCAGAGGCTGAGGAATTTGTTATAACTGACTGGGGACAGGGAAAAATGAATCTGCAGGCGGCATCGACAGGATGCTATCTGACAAGCGTAGATGAGAATGGAAAGTTATTTGCAAACCGCAGTGAGGCATTTGGGCGTCATGTAAAAGAATGCTTTTGTGTGGAGATGCTGTCAGATGGACGTTTTCGCCTGACAACATGGCGTGGACGTGATGTGTATTGGGACAGCGAGGGTATGCTTCGCGCAGCAACAGATGAGCAGGTTGGCATTGGCTGGCCAGGAGAAAATCGTGCATTATTTGGAATTGAGCAGACTTGGGATGGTACGGCTCGTGCAGTGACTTTAGCATCAGAGGCTGACAAGGTGGTTATTGTACTTGGAACAAATCCAGTGATCAATGGTCAGATTGGACAGGACAGAGAGCAGTATGGACTTCCAAGTGCTCAGATAGCATTGTTTGAAGCTGTGAAAAAGGTGAATGAGCAGGTGATCGTTGTTGTTGTAAGCAACTATCCGCATGATCTGATGCCGTTACAGGAAGCAAAAGCCATTCTCTTTACGCCGTCTGGTTGTCAGGAACTGGGAAGAGCTATTGCAGATGTTATGTCTGGCTCATATAATCCGTCAGGAAGACTGAATATGACATGGTATTCATCATTTGAAGATCTTCCGGCAAAAAATGAATGTGATATTATTCGCACGCGCCAGACTTATCAATATTATAGAGGCAAAAAACAATATCCGTTTGGATATGGATTGTCCTATACCTCGTTTGTATATGATATTTTCGCAGTTGAGCAGGAAAAGGAGCAGCTTAAGGCTGTGCTTCGTGTGCGAAATACTGGAAATTGTGATGGTGCAAAGGTTATCCAAATTTATGCGGCAAAGGAGGAAGCGTCACTTACACGACCAGATAAAAAGCTTGTCGGTTTTGCATTTGTTATGCTCCATGCAAATGAAGCTAAGGAAGTGACAATTAAAATTCCATTTAGAGAGCTGATGATTTATGATGTGATTACAGAAAGCATGATGCTTTCCGATGGCGGATATCGAATCTGGATAGGAGAGGATGCAGATACACAGGCACAGATAATAGAAAGTGATGGCACTAAGCGTCCAGCGCAGGCTATTGTCTGCCTTGAGGGTGATATTCGTATTCGTCGTGATTTTGCCAATATTACAGGAGCCTGGCTTTATGATGAGTGCAGAAATGTGAGAATCTCAAAACGGGAGGGTGTTCAAGTTGTCTGCATCAGCAATAAGGCGCAGGAAGCGATGATGGAGTACACAATGGGTGATAATGACAGCCTTGGCAGCGAGCTTCATTTGAAGCTTTATGCGATAGAAGGCAGTAAGTTAAAAATCACCATAAATGATAAAGATTCACAGATGTTTGCGCTAAACACGCAGGGCATGATTCAGGAGGTTTGCATAAACCTTTCTGAGGAAATGGCAGTCTGGGGATATGTGGATGAAATCATTACATTGAAGCTTTCTATGAAGGGTGTTATGGGCATTAGTTATTTCTGGTTTGAATAATTACGAATTAAATAATAAGGGAGAATAGATCATGGAAGAAAAGAATACAACTATGGGAACAACTGAAACAATGGAGGATTACAAGGAGGCACTTGAGGCATCATATCGCAGAATCCGTCTAGGTGATATCGTGACAGGAACAGTTATCGATGTAAATGATCAGGATGTGACAATTGATTTTAATTACTATGCACCAGGCAGAATCCCAGTGACTGAGTTAAGCGATGATCCAACATATCATGTACTGGAAAATGTCGCAGTTGGTGATACACTTACTGCAACAGTTGTAAAGACAGATGATGGTGCCGGAAATATGCTTCTTTCATGTAAGGATGCAGCTGAGGAGTTGGCATGGGATAAACTGCAGGAAGCACAGAAAACAAAGAAGGTTTACCATGTAAAGGTGGCAGGTGCTGTAAATGGCGGATGTGTAGCTTATGTAGAAGGTGTGCGCGGATTCATCCCGGCATCGAAGCTTGCATTAGAATATGTAGAGGAGCCGGCAGATTACTTAAATAAGGAGCTTGATGTTCAGGTAATATCAGTGGATGAGGAAGCAAAGAGAGTAGTTCTGTCTGCAAAGGAGCTTCTTTTGGCGAAGGTTATGGAAGAAAAGAACAAGAAGATCAACAAGTATACAGTTGGCACTGTTATGGAAGGAACAGTTGAACAGTTAAAGGACTACGGTGCATTTGTAAATATTGGTGATGGAATTACAGGACTGGTTCATATTTCGCAGATTAGCGACAGAAGATTAAAGCATCCAAGTCAGGTATTAAAGGAAGGCGATAAGGTTAAGGTAAAGATTATAAAGATCGAGAACAATAAGATTTCCTTAAGTATCCGTGAGGCAGCTGAGCTTACAAGCCGCGAGGTAGAGGAGGAAGGACCAGCTGAGTACGAGGATAACGGTGCAGCAGCAACAGGTCTTGGCGCACTGCTTAAGGGATTTAAATTAAATTAAGGTCTGATTTAAGAAAGGTGTGATTTTATGGCAGACGAGATGGAACTTTTAAAAGAATGGATAAAGGCAAGCAAAAACATTGTATTTTTCGGAGGGGCAGGCGTGTCAACCGAGAGCAATATCCCGGATTTTAGAAGCACAGACGGTCTGTACAATCAGGAATACGCCTATCCGCCTGAAACAATTCTTAGTCACAGCTTTTACAAAAAAAAGCCGGAGGAGTTTTTTAGGTTTTATCGAAACAAAATGCTGTTTCCAAATGCACAGCCAAATGCAGCGCACAAAGCGCTTGCAAGGCTGGAGCAGCAGGGAAAATTAAAGGCAGTGATCACACAAAACATTGATGGTCTACATCAAAAGGCAGGAAGCAGGGAAGTGCTAGAGCTTCATGGAAGCGTGCTTCGAAATTATTGCGAGCACTGCGGCAGATTCTATAGCCTGGAAGATCTTATGGAAAAGAAAGAGTTAGTGCCAAAGTGTAGCTGCGGCGGAATCATTAAACCGGACGTAGTTTTGTATGAGGAAAGTCTAAATCAGAAGACATTGGAGCAATCTGTGCGCTATATTAGTCAGGCTGACATGCTAATTGTAGGCGGAACATCGCTGACAGTATACCCAGCGGCAGGACTGATTGATTATTACCGGGGAAACAAGCTTGTTTTAATCAATATGGCAGCGACAGTGAGGGATGGCATGGCAGATTTGATTATAAAAAGAAAGATAGGAGAGGCACTTTCAGAGGCAGTAGAGTAAGCTTTTACAGGCCTGTCTTAGGAGTATGAAAATGGATTTTGAGGTTGGAGATAGAATTATCATGAAAAAACCGCACCCATGCGGAAGCAAGGAATGGGAAGTTTTGCGTGTTGGAATAGACTTTCGTATTCGCTGCTGTGGATGCGATCACCAGATCATGGTGCCTAGAAAGCTTGTAGAGAAGAATACGAAAAGTATTAAAAAGGCGGAATGAGAGTCCAAGAAAAGTTCACGGAACGCCCATTCACAAAACCGCACTAACGTGCTTTCGTTGCTTCGCAACTTTGTTTTGTTCATTAACGTGCGTTCACTTCGTTCAGCTGATTCGTCCAATCCTCATGCAAGCATGGGATTTGTACGAACACATCTGAACGCGTGAACTTTTTTATAAAAAAGTGCTTGCATTTTCTTTGCAGATATGGTAGAGTTAAAAACTGTGATGTAATATCATATCCTTGCTCTCCAGCAGGTGGAGGGCCAGAGACCAGAAGGAGGTAGAAAACATGAATAAGTACGAGTTAGCAGTTGTATTAAGTGCAAAGCTTGAGGAAGAAGAGAGAGCTGCAGCAATCGAGAAGGTACAGGGCTACATCACCCGTTACAACGGCGTTGTTACCAACGTTGATGATTGGGGTAAGAAGAGACTGGCTTATGAGATTCAGAAGTCTAAAGAGGCTTACTATTACTTCATCCAGTTTGATGGTGATGCAGAGTGTCCAGGTGAAGTTGAGAGACATATCCGCATTATGGAACCGGTTGTCAGATATCTTTGCGTTAAGCAGGAAGCGTAAGCAGGGCGCTTAGGCATCAGGCTTAAGCATTTTAGAAAGGGCATGGTTATTAACTATGAATAAAGTTATTTTAATGGGAAGACTTACCCGAGACCCAGAAGTTCGTTACTCACAGGGAGAACGCCAGATGGCTATTGCAAGATATACACTGGCTGTAGATCGCAGAGGACGCGCAAATACATCCAATGGTGAGCAGACAGCTGACTTTATTCAGTGTGTAGCGTTTGACCGTTCAGCAGAGTTCGCTGAGAAATATTTTCATCAGGGAACAAAGCTAGTGGTTACCGGACGTATTCAGACCGGCAGCTATACCAATAAGGATGGCCAGAAAGTTTATACGACAGATGTGATTGTTGAAGATCAGGAGTTTGCAGAGAGCAAGTCAGCAAGTACAGGTTCAGACAATGGCGGTTACAGACCGGCAATGTCTCAGTCCAGACCAGAGCCGGCAAGCGCAGTTGCAAGCGGATTTATGAACATCCCAGACGGAGTAGAAGACGAAGGACTTCCATTTAACTAATGATGTCAAAGACAGACGGAGAAAACGTCCATAATCAAAGCGAAAATCGCTTGATAGATTGAAAATCAAAAAGGAGAGAAGAACATGGCTTACAATAAGGCAGAAAAAACTGATTCCTCCATGAAGAGAAGAGCACCTCGCAGAAGAAAGAAGGTTTGCGTATTCTGTGGAGAGAACAACGGCGTTATCGATTACAAGAACGTTGCAATGTTAAAGAAGTATGTTTCCGAGAGAGGAAAGATCCTTCCGAGAAGAATTACCGGAACTTGTGCAAAGCATCAGAGAGCAATGACAGTAGCTATCAAGAGAGCTCGTCATATCGCACTTATGCCATATACAGTAGAGTAATCGGATATAAAAATAAAAAATCTGGTGTAAGAACTAGATTATTGAAGGGAGCGCACGAAAGTGCGCTCCTTTTTTCATGCTGGATCGTATTCATATTTGGGATAACAGCGATAACTATGTAGAAAATATTCAATTTGAGCAATATGGAAATGGTGGTTTTGTGACAACACTTCCAAAGTTGGAAGCAGGTAAAAAATATACAATAACGTGTGTAGCATTAGTAAATAAGCAGCTGCTTTCATCATCAGCTACATCAGCTACAACAAAGCTTAAAAAAATACTTTCTATGTAAGAAGCGGCGAAAATGAGCATAGTTCATATGCAGAAGCAGAATATAGCAGAAATGTTATTAAAAAGACTTCTGAAAAACAAGAAGATGGAAGTTATAAAATTTTTAGGCGAAAACCCAGGGGCTTGCCCCTGGGATGAAGCCAAGAAACATTTTTCTAAATCTTTAACGTCGATATCTTCTGAATATACATTACAGATCTAACAGCATAAAATGCACATTTAATTAAAAAAATCATACTATTAAATCGGGAAAAAATCACATTCTTTGAACTTGCACACTGAGAAATTAAAGGGAAATGCCAATTGACGGATGGAGAACGTGATTGTCAATGAATATCATAGTAATAACCATTGTAACTATCAAATGAAACATCCTATCATCCGGAGAGCTTGACGTTAAATGATTCTAATTCTTACCAACTATAAAAGTCAGTTAGCAGGCTAAGAAAATTTATTGAATAGGTAGACAATGATGTCGAATTTTGTCGAATTATTATACAGGCAATTGCTAATTTCCTACTTGTGATTTCATGTGAAGCATGATATACTGTTTATAGTAACAGAGAACATATATTCATTGTTAATAAAGAAAAGCAATCAATAGATTCCTAAGTTGAGCAGTAGGAAAGAAAGGAGTTTTATGGCGATTCGAAAAAAGCAGGAGCCAAGCGAATATCAAAAAGCATTACGTAAGTTTCATAAAAAATCAAATCGACATGTTGTCGTATTTGAAGCTGATATAAGCGAAGATGAAAAGCGACACATTTTTTCGGATGCCGATCAACTGCGCCAATGTGGAAATGAACTCCTTGGTATTATGAAACGAAATCTGGAGCAGCTTTTGCGAACAAAGAAATATCGTGCCTTGCAGAAATTGTATGGAAAAGTATCGGATCCAATCCATGCACTGGAAAAGAAGGAAGTTCTATCAGGTGAGGAAACACAAAAGCTGAATCAGCTTAAAAAGGAACGCGCTGAAATTACCAATTCAATGAATCAGATGAGAGAGTTTTATCAGGTGACATGGGATTTTTGCCGAACCAAAATGATGGAATTGAAAGAAAAGTATCGCCTTCAAAGCATCTTTGCTCTTTCACGTGCAGAAGATATTTGGGCTGCGATTGAAACGATATTGTATTCAAGCGGAAGAAGGCTGCATTTTAAAAAGCGCGGTGATCTTCCAGAGATTCGGGCAAAGCAATCCACACGAGGGCTTGTCATTGATTCTTCTCAGTCAGGGCTGATTGTGAAGTATGGAAAGGTTGCAATTCTTTGTAAATATAAAGCAAAGGATTTGTGGCTTCAGGATGAGGAAAAAGCAATTCTTGCATATTTAGAAGGACCAGAAATACAGGATGCCCATGCGGTGGATCAGATGTCAAAAGGAATTATTACGGATACCTACAGACCTTGTTTTGCTTCCCTCGTCTGTAAAAAGATTCGCGGACGGCTTCGCGTCTATGTACATATAACAGTTGAAGGAAAAGCGATCTCAAAAAGAAGAAAAGACAATACACCAAGACATTTCTATGGAAAAGGAAATGTGGGATGTGATATCGGAACGCAGACAATTGCGTATACTTCAAATACAGAAGTAGGACTTGAAAATCTGGCAGAAAGAGGAAATTCAATTCAGCATGTGGAAAGACAGGAAGCATTGATCTTGCGAGCAATGGAACGATCCCGAAGGGCGATGAATCCGAATAATTACAACGAAAATGGTACCGTTAAGAAAGGTCACAAGCGATGGATCTTTTCAAAACGATACCAGAAATTGAGACAAAGACATCAAAAACTGTGTCGGATTGCAGCAGAAAATCGAGCGCTGGCGATCCGTGAGCAGGTCAATCATCTTCGGTCTTTGGGAGACTGCTTTATTACAGAATCGCCAAACGCAAAGGAGCTGCAAAAAAGAGCAAAGCCAGAGAATCCAGTTGATAAAAATGGACGTATGAAGCGAAAAAAGCGCTTCGGAAGATCCATAAAAAATCGCTGTCCCGGCTACCTGCAGGCAAAAGCAAAGCAGCTTTTTGAATCAACAGGTGGAACATATGTTGAAGTACCGATTTTATATCGTGCCAGTCAGTATGACCACACATCAGATACTTACATTCCAAAGAAATTATCCCAGCGAATGTATCATCTGACAGATGGGACAAAGGTTCAAAGAGACTGGTATTCCTCTTACTTACTGTATTGTATCAATAAAACTTATACACAGATCAACAAACTAAAATGTCGATCTAATTTTGCCAGTATGTATCAAAAAGAAAAGAACATGATTGAGGAAATCATTCGTTCAAGAAAAAAGATTATGAATTCCGGTATTCGTACCGTTTAATTTCATATATCCCGGGTATTTGACTTAGTATCCATCTGGGAGATCTTGTGGCCCAGAGAACGCGAACGTGAAGATTCAGCACCATCGAATCGACACAAATGTGGTCGTAGGACTGCTTGTTCGCGAGTTTCGTTGCTCCGGAACAGATGTGTCTGCCAAAGTCCTTGCGATGTACGCAGACACTAGAACTTCGTCAATGGAACCCCAGTGGCTTGCCGCTGGGTTAAGTCAGCATAAGATTCCGGGAGACATTCTGTTTAATGTGACTGCCGATGGAAAGATTCAAATTACAGAAGGTCAGGATTGGAAATATGAGAATGGCAAGAATGTAATTGAAGAAGTAGTGGACGACGCAGGCAATGTGATTTATCTTATTCGCGATGTCAGAAATCCTGAAGAGGAAGAAGAAACAGAACCTGATGGACCGACAGATCCTCATCAGTCTGAGACAACAACACCAGAGGAGACAACTACTTCTGAGGAAGAAACAACACCAGAGGAAACAACGACTTCTGAGGAAGAAACAACACCAGAGGAAACAACGACTTCTGAGGAAGAGACAACTCCAGAAGAAATGACTGTTTCTGAGGAAGAGACAACAACATTGCCTTCACCAGATGATGAAGAATCTACACCAGAAGTTACCACTCCAGCAGCCAATACAACAACAACTGCTGCGGAAACAACGGTTAGTGAAACGCCGACAACAACGCCTTCATCTGAAAGAGTAATTCTTGGTATTGAAGACATGAGCAGAACCATTGGTATGGCACTAGCTGGATTCGGAGCAATTATGCTTACAGCACTGATCTGGCTGTATCTGCGCAGCAAAAAGGCATAACAAATCACGCAGTAAAGAAAGTTTGCTAATAAGCAGGACACCGCCTCGGCAATGACAAATGCAGGGGCGGTGCCCTTCGTTTGTAACACAATTGACATATATTTGCATTTGTTTTATCATGGTATTGCATGTGAAAAGTCGCATGCAGAAAGGAAATGTATCAATGAGTGAGAATGTAAATGTATGTGAGTATATAGAATCAAAATGTGTTCATGTTGAGGCAGATTGCTTTGACCTTGAACAGATCATGGAGAGTGGACAATGCTTCAGAATTTATAAACTTTCTTTGCAGGAGCAGGAAAAGCTTTGCAAAAGCAAGGGTTTGGAGAATTGTGAAAGCATGGCATGGTATCGAGTCATGGCTGCAGATAAAAAAGTTTTTGTTTGCCAGAATGGTGTCCATCTGATATTTTTTTGCAGCAAAGAGGAATACAAGCAGTTCTGGTGTCATTACTTTGATTTGGATTTTGATTACCGCAGTTATGAAAAGGCAATTGATGCGGATGACAATTATCTAAAGTCTGCATTTGCATATGGAAAAGGTATCCGTATTTTGAACCAGGATCCATGGGAAATGCTCATCACCTTTATAATTTCACAAAGAAAAAATATTCCAGCAATACGTCAGGCAGTGGAAAGCTTGTCGACGACATGCGGAACATGTATAGATAAGGAAAATGAGTTTTTTGCATTTCCAACGCCGACGCAGCTAGCAGGATTAAGCTTGTCTGATCTGCAGGATCTTTCTTTGGGATATCGGGCAAAATATGTGTATGAAGCTGCCCAAAAGGTAGCATCCGGGGAATTAGACATAAAAAAATGGGCTATGCTTGGTGATGACGACTTGCATAAAGCACTTCTTTCATGTTATGGCGTTGGTGAAAAGGTTGCAAATTGTGTGGCGTTGTTTGGATATCATCGTATAGGTGCATTTCCAGTAGATGTATGGATTGATCGAATCCAGAAAACATATTATAACGGAAGCTTCCCAGTAGAAAAATACGAGGATTTGCCGGTGTCATGCAGCAATATATGTTTTATTACGAAAGAAAAATGGCCACAGATCATTCAAAAAAAGCACGTAAACAGTCGGAAAAATAGAATAATTCATATTTATTTCACACAAAATTTAGCACTCTCACCTTGACAGTGCTAATGAAAAGGGGTATGATACGAATAGGCTAAAATATGCCGAAAGCTTTGGAAATCCAAGGCAGAATGTGAGGTGCTTATGGAAGTAGATGACAGGCCGAACAGGCCAAAAAAACCGATGCTGACCTATTGGGTCATTGCCATCATTGTGTTTTTGATTTTAAATACATTTGTATTTCCGAATCTGTTTAGACGACAGGTAGAGCAGACGGATTACAGCACATTTCTCCAAATGATCGAGGAAAAGAACATTGGAGAAGTCAGTGTAGAAGATACGCAGATTACCTTCTCAGACAAGAGTGGTGGGCATATTTACAAGACAGGAACAATGAACGATCCTGATCTTGTAAATCGTCTTGAGGAAGCTGGTGCTGTATTTAGTAAGCCAATTGTTCAGCAGATGGGCATGCTTGAATATATGCTGTTAAGCTATATTCTTCCAATTGCGCTTTTTGCTCTTTTGGGATGGTTTCTTTCCAGAAAAATGATGAGCAAGATGGGCGATGGAGAGAGCATGATGACCTTTGGCATGGGCGGAGGTTCAAAGAGCAATGCCAAAGTTTATGTAAAATCCGTTGATGGTATTAAATTTAAAGATGTTGCCGGAGAGGAGGAAGCCAAAGAACTTCTTCAGGAGATCGTTGATTTCCTTCATAATCCGGAAAAGTATCGTGAGATCGGTGCGAAAATGCCAAAAGGTGCGCTTCTTGTAGGCCCTCCTGGAACTGGTAAGACAATGCTTGCCAAAGCAGTAGCTGGTGAAGCAGATGTTCCGTTCTTCTCCATTTCAGGTTCCGAATTTGTTGAGATGTTCGTTGGTATGGGTGCCGCAAAAGTAAGAGATCTGTTTAAACAGGCCAATGAAAAGGCTCCATGTATTGTTTTTATCGACGAGATTGATGCAGTTGGAAAGAAAAGAGAGAGTGGTCAAATCGGCGGCAATGATGAGCGTGAGCAGACGTTAAATCAGCTGCTGTCAGAGATGGATGGTTTTGATGGTTCTAAGGGTGTTGTCATTTTGGCAGCGACAAACCGTCCGGAGTCTCTAGACCCTGCACTTCTTCGTCCAGGCCGTTTTGACCGCCGTATTCCGGTTGAACTGCCTGATCTTAAGGGTCGTGAGGATATTTTGAAGGTACATGCGGCAAAGATTAAGATTGCTGACAATGTTGACTTTAACGCAATTGCGCGAACAGCAGCAGGTGCATCTGGTGCTGAGCTTGCCAACATTGTTAATGAGGCAGCACTTCGTGCCGTCCGTGATGGAAGAAAATTTGCAACACAGACTGATTTAATGGAAAGTGTTGAAGTAGTTATTGCTGGTTATCAGAAAAAGAACCGTATTCTTTCAACGAAAGAAAAACTGATCGTTTCGTATCACGAGGTCGGACATGCGCTTGTAGCAGCGCTGCAGACAAATTCCGCACCAGTGCAGAAGATTACGATCATCCCGCGTACATCAGGTGCGCTTGGCTTCACAATGCAGGTTGATGAAGGCGAAAAGTATTTGATGACAAAGGAAGAACTTGAAAACAAGATTGCAACCTTTACCGGAGGACGCGTGGCAGAGGAGCTTGTGTTCGGTGATGTGACAACAGGTGCATCAAACGATATTGAGCAGGCAACTAAGCTTGCACGTGCAATTATCACCAGATATGGCATGAGTGAGTTCGGTATGGTAGCAATGGAAAGCTTAAATAATGTTTACTTAGGTGGAGACACCAGTATGAGCTGTTCACAGGAGACAGCTGCGAAGATCGATGATCTTGTAGTGGCACTTGTGCAGAAGCAGTATGAAAAGGCAAAGAATCTTTTAAATAGTCATATGGACAAACTTCATGAAATTTCAAAGTTCCTTTATGAGCACGAGACAATTACGGGTGAGGAATTTATGGAAATCTTAAATCGTCCACAGATTGTGGCACAGGATTAAGCACAGATTTTGTCACAAAATAAATGAATTTGACGAGGATTGCAAAAGAGATTAAATTTACCGTCATATTTTTGATCAAAAAATACAAAAAGTTAATAAAATGCTAATTTTATTCATTGTAATTATTAGGAAAATGCGGTAATATAATCTCGTTGCCTTAGAAAAAAAGTATTGCCCACATGGCAGGATTTATTCTGGGAGCAAAAAAACAGCTGTAAAAACAGAAGATACTGTTGTCTAAATTAAGGTACAGAAAGGGATATCGCGATGTTAGAATTAACAAACACAGAACAAGTGATCATGAAATGTATCTGGGAAATTGGTGACAATGTAGCTGTAGCAGACTTGTTAGAGCGTCTGAAGACAGAGTATGGTAAAGAGTATGCTAGAACAACAATTAGCGTATTTATGTCCTACCTGCGTGACAAAGGCTATGTAACATATGAAAAGAGAAGTCATGCATATGTTTATAAACCATTAATCTCAGAACAAGATTATCAGAAAGAGTTGATGAAGCGCTATCAGAAGACTAGCTTTAGTGGTTCTGCGGTAGAGTTCATCCGTGCTTATCTTGACAGTCAGGAATTGACAGCCGAAGATCTTAAGGCTATTCGTGAACTGGTTGAGAAGAAGCAGCAGGAAGTAAAGTAAAATACAAAATGAGTAATAAGCAATAAGAAAGGGAATCACCGCAAGGTGGTTCCTTTTTATGTGGCGGGATTGTCAAAAGTGTGGTAAACTGGTATGGTAGAAAAAAACCAGATACACTCGTGATATAGATCTGGATAAAAAATAGACAAAGCAGTACAGGCAAGGGAGGACATGCAATATGGCGAATCGTATCAATAAGATTATTTCGACAAAGGCAAATACATTGTATGCGATGAAAAACCTGATCAAAAAGGCAAGCATTGAGGAAATGTATATCCTTAGAGTAGAAGACTTTTGGCGCAACAAAAATCAAGTCTGCACAGAGATTATGGAAAAATTTGGTGGCTGCAGAATCGTTGTGCGAAGCTCTTCTACGCAGGAAGACTGTATGAAGTCCTCCAATGCAGGACATTATAAAAGTATTCTTGATGTAGATTCAGCGAGTCGTGCGCAGATCGTAGAATCAATCGAGGCTGTAATTCAGTCATATGAAAAAGATATAAAGGGTATTTCAAATGAGCAGGTGCTGATCCAGCGCCAGGCAATGGACGTGTGTGTCAGCGGTGTTGTCTTTTCACGTGACTTAAAAGGAAAGCGACCATATTATCTTGTTAATTACGATGACTTGGGGTCAACAGACAGTGTAACAAGCGGTCGTGGCGGCAAAACGCTTTGGATTGCGAGAAATGTTTCACTTTATCAGCTTGAGGAGCGCTGGCGCAATTTGATTACGGCAGTAACAGAAGTAGAGAGCATCATAGAGGATATTCCGCTTGATATTGAATTTGCCATAGACAGCCATAATCAGGTGATTCTATTTCAGGTTCGTCCGCTTGCAGCAGGCTATCGTGAAGGACGTTATATTGATGATTATTCTTTCTTTGCAAGAAAGGGTCAGATTCGCCGGGAGTATGAGGAGCACCTTGATGCAATTACAGGAAAGCCGATGAAGCTTTCTGATATGGCTTTTTGGAATCCATCTGAGATCATTGGAAGCAATCCAAGGGCGTTAGATTATTCACTGTACCGCGAGATCATAACGCATCATGCATGGAATGAAGGAATCCGTACATTAGGCTATCGTGCATTTAATGAGGATCTTATGTATCAGGTTGGAAATAAGCCATATATTAACTTGACATATTCCTATTATTCACTGATTCCAGCAAGTATTCCGGAACCGCTCGCACTTCGTCTTGTTCAGTATTATCAGACAAGGCTTGAGGAAGACCTTTCTGCACACGATAAAATTGAGTTTGAGATCATTTTCAGCAGCTATGATTTTATGATGGAAGAAAATTCAAAGAGATTGCTTCGTTATGGTTTTACCGAGGAAGAACGTAAACTTCTTGTGCGCGAAGTAAAAAAGCTTACGATTGATGCTGTAATGAATCAGGAAAAGATTTTAAAAGAAGATCTTGAAGCACTAAAGCGTCTTGAAAATTGCCGTGAGGAAATTGAAAAGCTGTTGTACCAAGATGTGTCAATTGACAGAATCATCGACAGTATTTTGACTTTGTTAAAAGAAATTCGCACAAATGGTACTCCACAATTTGCCCGCCAGGCAAGACTTGCCTTTATCGCAAGAGCATTTCTTCGCACGCTTGTAGATGCAGGCTACTATACAAGTGAAAATGTGGATACTTTCATGCAGGGAATTTCTACAGTATCATCAGAATTTAACGATGATTTTGAGCGTTTTTCTGAGGGCCTTATAAGCCGCGAGGAGTTTAACTTTAAGTATGGACATCTTCGAAGCGGCACATATGATATTCGTTCAGACCGCTACGATGCGATGAATTTTCGCCCTGCGCCATCGCGTATTAAAAAAGATAAGGTAAAGATTCAAAAAGATCTTGATATCAGTATTTTGACGCAGGCTCTGGAAGATACACAGCTTGATGTGTCTGCAGAGCGTATGGCAAAATTTTGGATCAGCGCAATTGAACAGCGAGAGTATTTTAAATTTGAATTTACAAAATCGCTTAGTATGGTATTAGAGCTGATTCGTAAGCTTGGCTCAATTTTGGAGATTCGTACTATGGATTTGTCTTGGCTGTGTGTAGATGACTTTAAGCTATATGAGTCAGGCTGTGATCCAGAAAATTTAAAAAAGCTTTGGATGAAGCTAATCACAAAGCGGAGACGTTTAAATCATGACAGCCGATTAATTCTTCTTCCAGAAGTTATTTTGTCAGGTGCGAGCGTAGATGTGATTCCTGTGTATGAGGCACGCCCTAATTTCATCACGGCAAAGACAGTCGAGGGCGAGGTAGTGTTGCTTGATGAGGAGCCGGATGCTGATATCACTGGAAAAATTGTTGTAGTGCCAAAGGCTGACCCAGGCTACGAATGGATTTTTACAAAAAATATCAAAGGATTTATCACAAAGTACGGTGGTGCAGCTTCTCATATGGCAATTCGATGCGCAGAATTTAATATTCCGGCAGCAATCGGCTGCGGCGAGAAAATTTACGATACGGTATCACAGCTTGACTATTTGGAAATGGACTGCAGAAATGGTCTGATCAAGGAAGGCATTCAATATACAAATCTCCATGCACTTATTACGCAGAGAGAGGGTGTCAATGATTATGGAGACCCAACCGATATACTAGAGGCTGGATATGTTGAATTTTATGAGTCTATTGGTTTTATTCCTCGTCCTGTTGCAAACCATACTAAAAACTTCGAGCGTCTGTTTGATGAAAAAATAGATCTTTTGATTGTAGTTGGCGGCGGTGCACTTGGACCGCAGTGGTATGACCGTAAACATGAGGAAACGGTACAGCCATACCGTGATAAGATGGAAGAAAAGCTTATTCACTACTGTGTTAATCATGGAATACCGATTATAGGTACATGCCGAGGCATGCAGTATGTGAATGTTCTATTCGGCGGAAAACTGGCATATCATCCTGATCTGCCGTGTCCTAGAGAGCGCGGTGAGGATCATAAGGTACGTTTGCTAAAAGAAAATCGAAGCATTTACGTTAACAATTATCATAAGGATGTCATTTTCGAGGATGCACTTGCAGACTGCTTTGAGCCGCTTGCAATAGATGAAGATAATCACACCATCGAGGCATATCAGTCTGAACAGATGAAGATTTTAGGTGTTCAGTGGCATCCAGAGCGAAAATTTGGCCATGCAGATGGAATTGATGAGACGCGCCGTCTGGTAAGAGATTTTATCTCGAAATTTATTCATTAAGCTAGAGGATATATACCATTTATTAACTAAGAAAAGAGGAAATAAGAGAATATGTACGATATGATTATAGTAGGGGCTGGAACAGCGGGTCTGACAGCAGGAATTTATGCACTCAGATCTGGCGTTAAGCCGCTTATTCTGGAGTGTGAGGCTATGGGCGGACAGATTACATTGTCTCCGTGTGTGGAAAATTATCCAGGTATTGCAAAGATTAGCGGAATGGAGTTTGCAGATGGCCTGATGGCACAGTTGACAAATCTTGGCGGTGAGGTTACTTATGGCAGGGTAATTTCGGCACGAAAAATAGATAATGGCTTTGAAGTTTGCACTGAGGATGGTGAGACATATGAGGGCAAAAATCTTATTATTGCGTCAGGTGCGGCACATCGTCATCTAGGAATCGAGCGAGAGCAGGAGCTGATTGGAAGAGGAGTTTCTTACTGTGCTGTATGTGACGGACCATTTTTTAAGGAGAAAACAGCGGCTGTTGTAGGAGGAGGAAGCGCAGCTCTTCAGGATGCGCTGTATCTGGCAGGCATTTGCAGCAAGGTGTATTTGATTCACAGAAGAGATACATTCCGCGCTGAGAAGAGTCTTATTGATCAGGTAATGGTGGCAGAGAATATTGAGTGTGTGATGGAAAGTCGTGTGACTGCACTTATTGGTGAAAAGAAGCTGACAGAACTTGAAGTTACAAATCTTTCAGGTGAAAAGAAGACACTTGTGGCAGATGGCTTATTTGTTGCAATAGGAATGGAGCCTCACAATGAAGTATTTAGAGATCTCGTAGATCTTGACGAGGCTGGATATGTAATTGCCGGTGAAAATTGTAAAACAAGGACACCGGGAGTTTACGCTGCAGGAGACTGCCGTACTAAGACGGTGCGTCAGCTGACAACAGCAGCAGCCGACGGAACAGTATGCGGACTTGTTTGTAAAGCAGTATAAAAATAAAACCTTCAAATACATTCGATAAAAAATGTATTTGAAGGTTTTTTTGTTTGTATTATGCTTCCTCAGAGATATTATTCTCGGCAGCTTTTTGTGCCTGCGCAGCACGATGCTTTTCAAGAATACGGTTGATTCTGTCAGTCGGATTTAATAGACCATGAATTGATACATTGTGATTTAAGTTATCAATCAAAAGTGCAATATACTTGCTCAGATCAACATTTACATAGTACGGACGAGATAGCAGCTCTGGTCTCTGGTAAACAAGGTTAGTGGTCAGGATATGATCAATGATACCCTGTTCATAAGCAGCATCAAACTTTGCCAGTCCATTTGTAAACAGACCAAAAGTAGCAGCAGCGTAAACCTTGCGTGCCTTACGGCGTTTTAATTCGCGTGCAACATCAAGAATGCTGTCACCAGAAGAAATCATGTCGTCGATAATGATGACATCCTTTCCTTCTACGTTGGTACCTAAAAACTCGTGAGCAACGATAGGGTTCTTTCCGTCTACAATGCGGGTGTAATCGCGGCGCTTGTAGAACATACCCATATCAACACCAAGATAGTTAGTCAGCTGGATTGCACGGCCCATGCCGCCCTCATCTGGCTGATGACCATAAGATGCTCATTGTCAACCTGCAGATCTGGCTCTGCACGAAGCAGTGCTTTGATAAATTGGTATACACACGGAACGCTCTCAAATCCATCACGTGGAATTGCGTTCTGAACACGTGCATCATGAGCATCAAAAGTAATGATGTTGGATACACCCATTTTTGTAAGTTCCTGAAGAGCCATAGCGCAGTCAAGAGACTCGCGGGAAGTACGCTTGTGCTGGCGGCTTTCATACAGGAATGGCATGATTACATTGATACGGCGTGCCTTGCCTTCAACAGCAGCAATGATACGCTTTAAATCCTGGTAATGATCGTCTGGAGACATGTGATTCACATATCCGCACAGAGAATACGTTTGGCTATAGTTACAAACATCCACCATAAGATACAGATCGCAGCCGCGGACTGATTCCTCGATAACGCCCTTTGCTTCACCGGAACCGAAGCGAGGATTCTTTGCTTTGACAATGTAGCTGTCCTTGCTGTATTCAGAGAAGTGAAGTGCAGTAGATTGTGCATGACTTCTCTCAGCGCGCCACTCAGTCAGGTATTGATTAACCTTCTGTCCAAGGCTTGCGCAGCTTTCAAGTGGGATAAGACCCAGTGTGCCCACTGGTATCGTGTTCAGATTCTTTTCGTTTGGCATGATGACCTCCATGATTATAATATGCAGCTTACCTGCGTCCAAAAGTACGAACCTTAACTAATCATAACATGAAGATGTCGAAGATTCAAGCCTTACGTCGAAATGGATAAAAAGAAATTTACGTAAAAAGAAAGAAAAATTTGTGCAACATGACCCCAGAGAATCAAAGTCATAAGCGAATTAGCAGGGGTCATATTATTTTTTAGAAAAAAAATATGTCTACGAATTTCTTAAATCTTCTCCAAAAACAGGGATAGGCGTATATTGCCCCATAAGTCGTGAGGAGATTCGCTCAGTGTAGGTACTTTGAAGCTCTTCTGGGCTTAGATTTGTTGAGATAATAGTTGTTTTCCTTGACAGATCACGCGAATTGATCACATGAAACAGCTGACTGATTACAAAAGGAGTCAGATTTTCAGTTCCAAGATCATCAATAATCAACAGGCTGCATGTGAGTGCATATGAATCATTTTCTGATGAATCATCGTTGTTAGAATGAAAACGCTGCATAGCTGATTCAAAAAATTCAGGAGCAGTCATATATAAGACAGAAAAGCCTTTGTCAAGAACAACCTTTGCAATACAGTTACAAAGAAATGTCTTGCCAACGCCTGGATTTCCAAAGATTAAAAGACTAGGGTTTCCATCCTTGAACTGATAAGCATATTTTTCATAAATAAGTTTGAGACGCTGCATATGGGCGCGATTACTCATTCCGCCAAGAAGAGGATTTGGTGCATCTGAATAGCGATTTATATCAAATGTATCGAAATTCTCACGTTCCAAACGGTCTCTAATGCCAGACTGTTCATATAGTAAGCTGATGCCAGCCTGCTCAAAACAATGGCATTTGCGGTTCCCGTCAAGATAGCCAGTATCCTTACAGTCTGGGCAGCTATACTTTGGCTGAAGATCATCAAGTGTATAGTGAAGAGAAGAAAGAAGCGCACCGCGCTCGCGTCTAAGTGCATCAATCTGCATTTGCGCGTTTAGCGCCTGCACTTTATTGCCGGTGATTTTAGCCTTTGCAAGAGCAGCGCTAGATGTCGGAAGAAGCTTTGAAATCTCAAGAAGTCTTGGGCACTGCGCATAGATATGGCGCAGACGTTCTTCCATCTCATGCTGGTGTTGGAAACGGATGCGGCTGTAGCGGCGCATCAGTTCATTATATTGTGAATTGGTCAGAGCCATAAAAAGTCAATCCTTTCTGCGATAATCATTCATTTGAATCCTGACTATACTGCTTTAAAATCTTTTCCATGTAATTATTATTTTTGCGCTCAGTAAAATTACGAAACTGCTGTGTACCCTTTGCAACAGAAGAAGCACGGCTTGAACTGGTGCGCTTTGCAGCATCACTTTTTACCTTTTGATCACGCTGATTTTCAGCAGCCTCTGCGTCAGCAAGTGACTTCACATTTTTTTCTTTCCAGCGTTTTAGATGCTTTCTGTAAAATTAACATTTGGACGCTGACATTTTTTCATCGTGATATTGCAGGCATAAACATAGACATCTGTAGGGAAACTGTAATCCTTAATCCATTTATTGATATATTCAAGCTGAGCCGGAGCAGGAGTCTGATTGTATAATCCATATGCCTTCATGATAGCATAGACAGTATCATTATGAAGCAGATTGTACTGACGAATAGCATCAAGTGTATGAAGACCCTTTTGATGCCAGGACTGGGCAACAGAATCAATAAATTTCATATTAAGCTTGCCCTTGCAGTGATTAGCGCAGTAATCAACAAGATAATCAATGACATCTGGTGAGCGGTTAAACTGAAGATACCAATAGCCAAATGATTCTGTGTCTGCATAATTAAGCGGACGCGAAAAATACTGCTGCCATGCCGACATATACATGTTAAACTCTGGATCGTTCTCAAGAAGAATCAGCTCCTCTTGGGAAAGATGAAGTGACTGTATAGAAGGGGTCGCATTTGCAGCAGAATGTGTAGTAGTTTGTGTGGAAGCCATTGAGCCAGAAGCATTTGCAATGGTTGTATTTGCAGGAGAAACTAAAGCAGGAGTGGGCGTAGGAATCACAGATTGTACGCTTGGAGCAGGTGCAGCTGTCTGTGTAGGTGCAGTCTGTGCAGAAGCATCTGTCTCTGCCTGAATAGATGGATCTGTAAATGCAACTCCTGACAATTCGTGACCCGATGTAAAGCTAAGGCGCATCAAACCAACAGATTCCCAATAACTAAGAGAACGAAGTACCTCGCGCTCTGAAATATCAAGCCTGTCACTAATTGAAGCACTGCTTAAACCAGTGGCTGATGTCGAGACAGCGCGAAGCAAATATAGGTAAACCTTTACATCCGTACCGGAGGCGGCAGGAAGAAAACGGTCTATAAAATAGCCGGGAACAACAAGGGTATCTATGCTGAGCCGGTTCTCCAGTAAAAGAAAGGACATAAAAAACCTCCAAAATCCAAGTATCATCTTTGTAAAGTATAGCACAAGTTATTTCTTTTGAAAAGCGATAAAAAATCCCCAATTATTTCCCTTAGGATCAGGGCAAGCAATTGGGGATTTTGCGAATACCTTATTTAGAAATTAAGTCTTCTCCGATTTTTACAACATCACCGGCGCCCATAGTGATCACCAGATCACCAGAGGCTGCATGCTGCAAAATAAATTTTTCAATTTCTTCAAAGGTTTCAAAATAATGAGCACTTGTACCGGCCTGCTCTAACAAAACGCGGATATTGTCGGAGCTTATGCCAAGATCATCAGTTTCTCTTGCCGGATAAATTTTTGCAAGAACGACCTCATCTGCTAAGGACAGAGCTTTTGCAAAATCAGTAAGCAAGGCTTTTGTTCTTGTATAGGTGTGCGGCTGGAAGATGCACCAGATCTTTTTGTGAGGATACTTCTTTGCAGCAGTAAGTGTCGCTGTGATTTCCTGCGGATGATGTGCGTAATCGTCAATAATAGTAATTCCATTTACGACACCCTTCTTTTCAAAGCGTCTCTGTGTGCCATGGAAATTCAAAAGACCGGAAACAATGGCATCTATTGAAATATTCAGCTTTTTGCAAAGGGCAACGGCAGCAAGTGCATTGTAAACATTATGCTCTCCAGGAACACTTAACTGAATGTGACCAAGTGTAGTGTTGCTTGCATCTGTGACGTCAAAGGAAGCCTGAGCAAATTCATTATATGAGATATTAGAAGCACGATAATCGCAGGATTCTCCGTGTCCAACAGTGATAATCTCGCAGTCAAGTCCATTGATAAGCTCAGAAAGATTATGAATATCACCGTTAATTACAAGTATTCCATCCTTTGGAAGCTTTTCCATAAATAATCGGAAAGAATGACGGATATCGTCAATGTCCTTAAAGAAGTCAAGATGGTCTGCTTCAATATTCAGGATAACTTCCATAGTAGGATAGAAGGATAAAAAGCTGTTTGTGTATTCGCAGGCCTCAGTGACAAAAAGATTTGAGCCACCTACGCGAATATTTCCTCCGATTGTTGGAAGAATGCCTCCGACAGAGATTGTCGGATCAGTATCAGCAGCCAAAAGAATTTCAGTAACCATAGAGGTCGTAGTTGTCTTTCCATGAGTTCCAGCAATGTTGATTGCCGTTTTATAGTTTCTCATCAGCTGTCCAAGAAGCTCAGCTCTTGTTAACAGCGGGATATTGCGCTTTGTTGCGTCAACAATCTCTGGATGTTCAGGATGGATCGCTGCTGTGTAGACAACGACATCTGTTCCCTGCGGAATGTGAGAGATGGACTGATCATAAAAGATAACAGCGCCAAGTGAGGACAGATGGTCAGTCAGAGGTGATTCCTTAGAATCAGAACCGCTGACAGTAAAGCCCTCCTTCATTAAAACCTCAGCAAGTCCGCTCATGCTGATGCCGCCGATTCCAATAAAATAGATGTGGCATGGATTTTTAAAATTAATATGATACATGGTACTTCCTCCGAATAATCAAGTTAAATAAGCAAAGTCAATACTGAAAAACAGATGTTTCTTAACACAAATTCTGCTTGATTTAAGTATACTCGATTTTGGAGGAATGTAAAGCGTAAATGTTATTATGCTGTGCGAATGAATGCCTATTCACAAAACCGCAATATTTACAGCATGCCCGAAGGTGAATGGATTTCACGAGCCGGACACTTGAAGCAGGTCTTTCAAAGTAATGTATAATAAGAAAGAACCTAACAGGAGCCTGCGGAGTTTGGTCCGGCGACGAAACCATTGCACCGAAGGGCATTCGTAACCCGACGCGTGAACTGTAACAAATAAATAAAAATGCATAAAAAATTTTTCTGTAAATTGTTCACTTTTTGAAAGAGATGTGCTATAATAACGACAAGTACTAAAAGATTACAGTTCCCCAAACGCCTATTCACAAGACTGCACTTATGTGCCTTCACTGTTAGACAGTTCTATTTCACTTGATGACAGGCGCTTGGTGAACTGATAACACAACAATTAAAGAACAAAGGGGTGATTTTGTGGTTAGAAAGGAAATGATCGCCATGTTATTGGCGGGCGGACAGGGAAGCCGTCTTGGAGTTTTGACTTCAGAAGTAGCGAAGCCAGCTGTATCCTTCGGCGGGAAATACAGCATTATTGACTTCCCATTAAGTAACTGCATTAATTCAGGGGTGGATACAGTAGGTGTGTTAACACAGTATCAGCCACTTCGTTTGAATACCCATATCGGCATAGGTATTCCGTGGGATCTCGACCGTAATTATGGCGGAGTGACAGTACTATCTCCATATGAAGCAAACGAGAACAGTGATTGGTATACTGGTACTGCAAATGCAATTTATCAGAACATTCGCTATATTGACAGCTTTAATCCAGAGTATGTATTGATTTTAGGCGGTGATCACATTTATAAAATGGATTATCAAGTGATGCTTGATTATCATAAGGCAAACAATGCAGACGTTACGATGGCTGCTATGCCTGTTCCGATTGAGGAGGCAAGCCGTTTTGGCGTGCTGATCACAGATGATACAGGCCGTATCACTGATTTCGAAGAGAAGCCTGCACATCCAAGAAGCAATTTAGCTTCCATGGGTATTTACATATTTACATGGTCTGTGCTTCGTGAGGCATTGATCACAAATAAAGATATTCCAAATTGCGACTTTGGTATGCATGTCATTCCATATTGCCATAAGCGTGGTGACAGAGTATTCTGCTATGAATTTAATGGATATTGGAAGGATGTTGGAACACTTCATTCCTACTGGGAAGCAAATATGGAGCTGATTGATATCGTTCCTGTATTTAATCTGTATGAAGAGTTCTGGAAGATATATACTAAATCTGATAACCAGCCGCCGCAGTATATTGCAGATACGGCACAGATTGAGCGCTGTATCATAGGTGATGGCTCTGAAATCTATGGAAGAGTACGAAATTGCGTTATTGGACCAGAAGTTATTGTTGAAGAAGGTGCAGAAGTTTATGATTCCATTTTGATGCAGGGTGCTGTAATCAAGAAGGGAACAAAGATTTACAAGTCAATCATCGCACAGGATGCAGTTGTTGGAGAAAATTGTACGATTGGTGTCGGTGAGTATGCAGACAGCCAGTATAATAAGAAGGTTTACTGCTGTGATCTTGTAACCGTTGCAGAAGGCTCCGAAATTCCGGATGGCGTTACAATTGGAAAGAACGTAGCAATTGCCGGAAAGACCGCTATTGAAGATTATCCGGATGGAAATCTTGTAAGCGGCGGATACATCATCAAGGGAGGCGAGGAAGAATGAAAGCGATTGGTATAATTTTAGCCGGTGGAAACAACAAGAGAATGAAGGAGCTGTCATATAACCGTGCGATCGCTGCTATGCCAATGGTAGGAACCTATCGCAGCATTGATTTCGCGCTGAGCAACATGTCAAACTCCCGTATTCAGAAAGTAGCAGTTTTAACACAGTATAACACCGTATCCTTGAATGAGCATTTAAATTCTTCAAAGTGGTGGGATTTTGGAAGAAAGCAGGGCGGTTTATATGTATTCACCCCTACTATAACCGCTGAAAATAGTAACTGGTATCGGGGTACAGCCGATGCCCTGTATCAGAACCTGCATTTCCTCAAAAGAAGCCATGAACCATACGTGGTTCTGGCTTCTGGCGATGGAATTTATAAGCTGGATTATAATAAGATTCTGGAGTACCACATTCAGAAGCGTGCTGATATCACTGTTGTCTGCAAGGAAATGCCAGAGGGAGAGGATTTAAGCCGCTTTGGACAAGTGAAGGCAGATGATGACGGAAGAATCCGAGGCTACGAGGAAAAGCCAATGGTTGAGACTTCCAGAAATGTTTCATGTGGTATCTATGTATCAGAAGACGTCTTTTGATTGAGCTAATTGAGCGTGCAGCAGAGGAAGATAGATATGATCTGGTCAAGGATATTCTGATCCGTTATAAGGATATCAAGAGAATTTATGCATACCAGCTTGAAACATATTGGAACAACATCTCCTCAGTTGAGGCTTACTACAGAACAAATATGGATTTCTTAAAGAGAGATGTCCGCAGTTATTTCTTCAAGGAAGGCAACAGTGTATTCACAAAGGTAGATGATCTGCCGCCGGCAAAATATAATCCGGGTGCTAATATTTCAAACAGCCTGATCGCATGTGGAAGTATTGTAAACGGTACAGTTGAAACTCTGTTGTATTCAAGAAGGCATATATTGGAAACAATTGTGTTATCAAAAATTCTATTATCATGAACGATGTTTATATCGGAGACAATGCAGTCATTGAAAACTGCATCGTAGAGAGCAGAGGAACCATCGAAGCAAATGCATGCTATAAGTCAGAGCCAGGTGATATTCGCATCGTTGTAGAAAAGAAAGACCGCTTCATCATTTGATAATACCAGGGGATCAAAGTCACAAGCGAATCATGCTTGCATGAGAAAGCTTGTGACCTTGATCCCCGCCAAAAACATGAGGATGAAGCGAAGCGAATCCGAATGTTTTTAGAATTTATAAAAGAAGAATAAAAAATTAGCTGCACAAAGGCGTGCAGAGGACGGAAAGGCAATACTGGGATGGAAATTACAGATGTGAGAGTGCGCAAAGTTGCACTGGATGGTAAGATGAGAGCAATCGTCTCTATTACGCTGGACAATGAATTTGTGGTTCACGATATCAAGGTGATCGAAGGAGAAAAGGGAGTATTTGTTGCGATGCCAAGCCGTAAATCGGCGACAGGAGAATACCGAGATATCGCACATCCCATTAACTCAGAGACAAGAGATTATGTGCAGAAGATTATTCTCGAGAAATACGAGGAGGCTTTGCAGGAAGCATAAACTTTGATTTCATAACAATTCGACAAAGATATATGAATACTTATAAAAGAAAGACTGCCCTCGGGCAGTCTTTCTTTCTCTTGCAATTGTCGTCTTCATTCGGTATAATGTGGCTGAGGGAAAATGTAACGTAATATTTTTGGAAAGGCGAGGTTTTAAAGTATGAAAAGGAGAAAAACAGCAGCGGGACTATTGGCGGCATCACTGCTAGTAGGAGCAGCGCCGATGGTGACAAATGCGGCGCCAGTGAGAATTGTATCAACAAGCATAACAGAACAGTCTTCGTCAGGCTATCGTGTAAATGTAACATTTTCGGCAGATGCAGGTGTGAGCCGTGTTATGATGCCGACATGGACAGAGGCAAACGGACAGGATGACATTGTGTGGCATCAGGCAAGTGTTAGTGGTAATACTGCATCATTCTATGTTCCAGTCAGTGCCCATAAAGGAGAAAGCGGTGCATATATTACGCATATTTATGTATATGATAGACAGGGACAGTTTGCGCTAAAGGGCGAAAATGTAACAGTTCCAGCATCTACATCTGCGTCATCAAGCCTTTCAATTGGTGACGTTTCTATTACGGAACTTAGTGCATCAGGCTACCGAGTTACGGCAAAAATAAATGCACCGTCAGGAGTAAGCAAAGTGCTGATGCCAACATGGACAAACGCAAATGGACAGGATGATCTAGTGTGGCATCAGGCAAGTGTAAGCGGCGATACAGCTACATTTTATGTGCCGTCAAGTGCCCATAAGGGAGAAAGCGGAGCATACACGACTCATATTTACCTATATGATAAAGCAGGAAAGTTAGCACCATTAAAGGGTGTAAATGTAACAGTGCCATCAGCAGTAGTAACACCGCCGACACCGTCATCAAGCCTTTCAATAGGGGATGTTTCTGTTACAGAGCTTAGCGCGTCAGGCTATCGAGTTACGGCAAAAATAAATGCACCGTCAGGAGTAAGCAAAGTATTGATGCCAACATGGACAAACGCAAATGGACAGGATGATCTAGTGTGGCATCAGGCAAGCGTAAGTGGCGATACAGCTACATTTTATGTGCCATCAAGTGCCCATAAGGGAGAGAGCGGAGCATACACGACTCATATTTACCTATATGATAAAGCAGGAAAATTAGCACCATTAAAGGGTGTCAATGTAACTGTTCCATCAGGTGCAAATCCTGGAGGCAATTCAGGAAATAATAATGGCAGCGGTACAGGTGTGCTGTCGATGGCGATTCCATATGTAACAGAATTATCATCAAATGGTTTCCGTGTGACAATTCAATTTAATGCACCTGCAGGCTATAAAAAGGTTTCAACTGCAGTGTGGACAGCAGCAAATGGACAGGATGATCTGGTATGGCATAACATGACCGTATCTGGAAACACAGCGACATGCTATGTTCCAGTAAGTGAGCATAAAAACGAGCACGGTTCATACATTGTGAATGCGTATGTATTTGAGACTGATACAAAATATGTACTTCAGGGAATGACCGTTCCAGTGCCGTAAACAAAGAAAATGGAGGAACAAATGGCAAAGAAAAGACGCAGCTGGGAAGACTATCAGAAAAAGAAAATAAAAAGAGGCCAATCAGGTGCGCCTATTGTCATACTTTTGGTGCTGCTTGTAATTGCATGTGCAGGTCTTGGTGTAGTGGCATGGGTATGCCTGCGCCCAGTGACGCTTCCACATGTGCAGCCAGATCGGGCATCATCGACGAAAGCACCTGTGGAATACGAAACATGGAAGGCAACAGAGGCGGCTGCGGATGGTGCTCTTGTACAAAGCAGTGATCCAGTCGTACAGGCTGCTAATTTAAAGGCAATGCAGTACGATTATGACGGTGCAATTGCGCAGATTCAGTCAATACCTGGCTATGCAGATAATGAAACATATGTTAGCTGCATTCAAAGCTATGAGAGTTTGAAATCACAGGCTGTACAGTGGACAGACTATGATAAGATTACGCATATCTTTTTCCATAGTCTTATTGTTGACAGCGAGCTTGCATTTGCTAGCTATAAGAGCAGTGATTATGATCAGGTAATGACAACTATCGAAGAATTTAAGGATATAATGCAGTCTATGTATGACAAGGGTTATGTTTTGATAAGCCTTCATAAGATTGCGAAGATGGAAACGCAGCCAGACGGCACCGTGCAGATGGTGCAGCAACCAATTTATCTTCCGAGAGGAAAAAAGCCATTTGTACTTTCCGAAGACGACGTATGCTATTATGAGTATATGACAGGAACTGGATTTGCGACAAAGCTTTGTCTTGATGAAAACGGCAAGGTTGTAAATGAGTATGTTGAGCGTGATGGAAGCGTATCATATGGTTCTTATGACGTTTTGACTGTTTTAGAGGATTTTATTGAAACACATCCTGATTTTTCTTATCAGGGTTCAAAGGGCATTCTGGCATTTACCGGATATGATGGTATTTTAGGCTATCGTACAAGTGACTTCTGGTATAATGAAAATTGTGACTATTACGTTTCTACACCTGCAAACGATAAAGAAAAGCGCGAAGATCATACGTCACCAAATAAAAATATTGAGCAGGACAAGCAGACAGCACGAGAAGTTGCACAGGCAATTCGCGATCTGGGCTGGGAGCTTGCCAGCACAGCTGGGGTCATCTGAATATGACAAGTACAAGCTATGAACATCTTGTATGGGACACAGATATGTGGGAGCGCGAAGTAGAATCTATAATCGGAGATACAGATATTATTTTATATCCGTTAGGAGCAGATGTAGGAGACTGGAGACCATCACAGTATACATTTGAAAATGAAAAATTCAAAAAGCTCTGGGATGTAGGCTTTAGATATTTCTGCAACGTAGACAGTACTCAGTACTGGCTGCAGTATGGCTCAAATTACATGCGTCAGGGCCGCCGCAACATGGATGGCCAGATGATGTTTAAGCAGATGGTTTATCCAGAGAAGGTACTCACAAGTGATCTATTTGACGTATATGATGTCTTTGACAGACGCAGACCGCTTCCTGTAAATGGAATAACAATGCCAGAAGATTTTGATCTGCAGGCACTTGCCGATTCGCTTGGAATGAGTGACCGTATAATAAATTGAACTAACAGAGGAGAGAAAAACATGTATATTATAGCAGGTCTGGGCAACCCAACCGCACAGTATAGAGGAACAAGACATAACGTTGGCTTTGAGGTTATTGATTACCTTGCTGACAAATACAATATTGATGTAACAACAAAAAAATTTAAGGGCTTAATTGGAACAGGCGCGATTGAGGGACAAAAGGTTGTTCTAGTAAAGCCTCAGACCTTCATGAATTTAAGCGGAGAGTGTATTCAGGAGGTCATGAATTACTACAAAACAGATATCTCTGATTTAATTGTAGTATATGATGATATTAACCTAGAGCCAGGACAGCTTCGCGTGCGAGGAAAAGGAAGTGCAGGCGGTCATAATGGTATGAAAAATATCATTCTGCACTGCAATTCACAGGATTTTCCAAGAGTGCGTGTCGGAATCGGAGCAAAGCCGCCAAAGATGGATTTAGCAGACTTTGTACTCAGCCATTTCCAGGGCGAAGAAAAAAAGGCAATGGAAGACGGCTATAAAGAAGCTGCCGATGCAGTTTGCTCCTTAATGAACAACGGACTAGAGGCAACCATGAATCATTATAACCAGAAGAAAACAAAATAATGATAAGGAGGGTCAATTGTGGGTATTTTTGCAAATCCGCTGACGGATCTGCTGGAATATGAAGACTTTTCAAGAGATTTTTTGAAGGGAACAGATCCAGTGGGCATGACAGGCTGTATTGACTCCGAGAAGGTGCATTTTATGAGCACCTTTCTTGGAGAGAAAAAAGTGCAGCTTGTTGTAACGTACAATGAACAGCGGGCAAGGGAAATTGAAGAAGATTATAAATTATTTTGCAGTCAGGTCTATGTGATTCCACCGCGTGACCTGATCTTTTTTAGCGCAGATCTGCAGGGAAATGCCATCATTGCAGAGCGCATGAAGGCATTTGCAGCACTTTATCAAAATGAGGCAAAGGTTATAATTACAACAGTGGATGCGCTCATGAGCGCGGCGGTGCCGTTTGAACAGCTGATGAGTCATGTGATAAAGCTAAAAGAAGGTGATGAGCTTGATCTTGAAAAGCTAAAGCATGACCTGACTGTGATGGGATATGAGCGTGTAGGACGTGTGGAGGAGCCAGGACAGTTTACTGTTCACGGAGGTATTGCTGATGTATATCCGTTGACAATGGAGGTTCCGGTTAGAATCGAGCTTTGGGGAGATGAAATAGATACGATTCGCTGCTTTGAACCGCAGAGCCAGCGCTCAATGGATCAGATCGAGTCCGTATCTGTTTTTCCAGCGGCAGAGGTGATCGCAGATGATACGGCAAGACGGCGTGCTGTTGGAATGATTAAAAATGAGCTTGAGAGTCAGTTAGCTGTCTTTAAAAAAGCAAAGGAGCCAGACAAAGCGAAGCGTCTTCGTGAGGAGACAAACCGCATATTAGAGGCACTTGGCGAAGATGTTGTATTAGAGGCACCAGACAGCTATATAAGCTATTTTTATCCGCGCACTGTTCAACTTTCTGAATATTTTGATGAGAAGAATACGTTAGTTTTCCTTGATGAGCCGATGCGTCTTAAAGAGCGTGGTGATGGTGTGCAGGCTGAGTTTGAGGAAAGCATGAAAAATCGTCTGGAGCAGGGCTTTCTTTTGCCAGGTCAGACAGCGCTTTTAACACCGGCAAAACATGTTCTTGCTGCTTTTGAGCGCGGTCAGGTTGCAGCATTGTCTTCACTTGACAGCCGCCTGGCTGACTTTACGGTGGTAAACAGCTACGCAGTAAATGTTCAGAACATGAACACCTACCGTGAAGGTTTTGAACTTTTGATAAAGGATCTGACACACTGGAAGAAAGAAAAGTACCGAATTGTTCTTTTGTGTCCGTCAAGAACTCGCGCAAACCGCATTGTCAATCAGCTTATAGAGTATGATCTTTTGGCATATTACAGCGAGGACGAGGATAAAAAGATAAATCCAGGTGAGATCATGGTTACTTATGGAAATCTTCACCGTGGCTTTTTATATCCGATGCTAAAATTTGCTGTTATCACAGAGAGCGATATATTTGGTGTTAAGAAAAAGAAAAAAGAAAAAAAGAGCCACTATCAGGGTCAGCGAATAAGTGATTTTGCGCAGCTAAAGCCTGGTGATTATGTGGTGCATGAAAATTATGGACTGGGGATTTATCGCGGAACAGAGCGACAGATTGTGGATAAGGTAACAAAAGATTATATTAAGATAGAATATGGTGATGGAGGAAAACTGTATTTTCCCGTCACACAGCTTCATATGATCCAAAAGTATGCTGATTCAGAGTCTAAGCAGCCAAAGCTTAACAAATTGAACGGCCAGGAGTGGACAAAAACAAAAAGCCGTGTTCAAAAAGCAGTCAACAACATTGCAAAGGAGCTTGTGGAGCTTTATGCAGTGCGCCAGAGTGGTCACGGCTATCAGTATGGAGCAGACACTGTATGGCAGAAAGAATTTGAAGAGCTTGTACCATTTGATGAGACAGCAGATCAGCTTGCAGCAATTGATGCGACAAAAGCTGATATGGAAAGCACGAAAATCATGGACCGCTTAGTGTGCGGTGATGTAGGCTACGGAAAAACAGAGATTGCCATCAGAGCTGCCTTTAAGGCTGTGCAGGACAGTAAGCAGGTCGTATTTCTTGTGCCGACAACTATTCTTGCTCAACAGCATTACAATACATTTGTTGAGCGAATGAAGGACTATCCAATTCGAATTGAACTTTTATCACGCTTTCGCACGTCAGCGCAGATCAAGGCATCACTTGAGCGCTTAAAAAAGGGTCTTGCCGATATTGTAATAGGAACGCATCGTGTGCTGTCAAAGGATGTTGTATTTAAAGATCTAGGCCTTTTGATTATTGATGAGGAACAGCGCTTTGGTGTCACACACAAGGAAAAGATTAAGCAGCTTAAAAAAGACGTTGACGTGCTGACACTAACGGCAACACCGATTCCGAGAACACTTCATATGAGTATGATAGGCGTGCGCGATATGAGTGTGTTGGAGGAAGCACCGTATGAGAGAAGACCGATTCAGACATATGTAATGGAAATGAATTGGGAGATGGTTCGCGAAGCAATAAACAGAGAGCTTGCCAGAGACGGACAAGTTTATTATGTGTATAATCGTGTCAAGGATATTGATCAGATTACGGCACAGATAGCAAAGCTTGTGCCAGATGCAAATGTTGCCTTTGCACATGGTCAAATGTCAGAGCGTCAGCTAGAACAAATCATGATGGACTTTGTTAACGGTGATATAGACGTGCTTGTTTCCACAACTATTATAGAGACAGGCTTAAACATTCCAAACGTAAATACTATTATCATCCACGATTCCGACCGCTACGGACTTGCACAGCTGTATCAGCTAAGAGGACGTGTAGGCCGTTCAAACCGCACTGCCTATGCTTTTATCATGTATCAGCGAAACAAGATTTTAAAAGAAGAGGCTGAAAAGCGTCTTCAGGCAATTCGTGAGTATACTGATCTTGGTTCAGGTATTAAGATAGCCATGCGTGATCTGGAAATTCGAGGCGCTGGAAATCTGCTTGGCAGTGAGCAGCACGGTCATATGGAAGCAGTAGGCTATGATTTATACTGCAAGATGTTAAATATGGCTGTCAAAAAAGAAAAGGGTGAGCTTGAGATGGAGGAAACCTTTGAAACAACGGTGGACATTCCAATCAGCGCTTACATTCCAGACAGCTATATACGAAACGAAGAAGACAGGATGGAAATCTACAAGCGTATTGCAGCAGTCGAGACGGAGGAAGAGTCAATGGATATGATCGACGAGCTTATCGACCGTTTTGGAAGTGTTCCAAAGCCAGTCACCAACTTGCTTGAGGTGTCAATCCTTCGTGCGGATGCGCATTCTCTCTATATTAAAGAAATCAAGTCCTCGTCAACAGAGATTCGCCTGTTCATGCATCCAAGAGCAAAATTTGACACGATGCGTGTGCCGGATCTGATACAGTCTTACCGAGGTGCACTTCGTCTGCTTGACAAAGACAATCCTTATTTCTTATTGAGGGCAGGAGATGGCGCAGTCAAAGAAAAAACGCTGACATTGAAAACATTGAAAAAACTGTTAAGCGATATAAAAACGTTGATTGTTTCATAAAATCATGCTAAAATGAAAAGCAAAGTTCACGAGACGCCCGATAAAGAAGATGCACTTCGGAGCGTTGATAGAGAATATAGAAATAGAGTGAGGTAAATTTATGAACCGAATTATGAAGTATGCAGCAGCAGCCCTCGCAGCAGCTACTGCCGTTAGTACATTAGGCGGATGCGAACAGTTAGAGAAAAAGGCACCAGAGGATACAGTTGCTGTTTCATTTGGCGATACAAATATCATGCTGGATGAGGTTACTTATATGATACGTTCCATGGAGTATACCTATGAATCCTATTTTGGATCAAACATCTGCGGCAACGATATGGGCGATGGTTCAGGCATGACAGTCGGTGATTACATCAAGCAGATGTCTCTGTCACAGCTTCGCCAGACACTTGTATTAAATGAGTATGCAAAGAAAAATGGCATTGAGTTAAGTGATGATCAAAAAGCAAAGGTAGATGAGGCAATTGAAAAGCTTCAGACAGAATCAGAGGATTATCTGGATGCAGTCGGCGCAACAGATGAGCTGATTGAAAAGACATATACAGAGAATGCAATTGCCAATCTTGTTTATATGGATCTTGTTGCTGATGTTGATACAACAGTTGGTGATGATGAGTTCCTTCGCAAAAAGATCGCATATGTAAAGCTGACGCCAAGTGAACTGACAGAGACGACAGCAGCCGATGAGGCAACTACAGAAGTGTCAAGTGATGAAGACAGCAGCGAAGAGGCATCTTCTATAGAGAATACAGAAGCAGAATCAGAAAGTGCATCCAAGGATGTAACGACTTCCACAGAAGAAGCAAGCAGTGAAAACGCATCCACTGATGCAGCATCAACTGAGGCAGTATCAACTGAGGAAGCATCAAGCGAGAATGTTTCGGAACTTTCCTCTGAGGCATCCACTGAAGATTCAACTGAGGTAGAAACACTTTCAGAAGAAGAGCAGGAACGTCAGGATGCGATGAACGATGCAGCAGACAAGATCCTTAAGGAATTTGAGGAAGGAAATGATGCAGCAGACTTTATCAGTGATTATCAAAATGACAGTCACTTTACTGCAACAAATTCTGAGATTTCCATTAGTGAGGATGGAACTGCTGTATATAATGCAGCTGCATGGGCACTGGCAACAGACGAATGCACTGTATATAGAAGCGATGACGGCAGCATCTACATCATCCGCTGTCTTGATGATAACGATGAGGAAGCACGTCAGAGTGCCATCGATTCAGAGATCGAAAGCAGAAAGACAGCATTGTTTTCAGAGAAATATGCCGAGATTCAGGACGATTCTTCCAAGTTTAAGGTAGATGAGGATGTGATTGACACAATCCGCTTTACAACTCCGGTTTACGTAGCACCAAGCGAGGAAGAAACATCAGAAAGTGAAACTAGTGGTGAGGAAACCTCAGAAAGTGAAACTGGCGAGGAAGAATCAACAAAAGAAGAAAAATCAAGTGAGTCTGATGAGTCAGAGGAAGCGGTAAGTGAAGCTTCTTCAGAGGAAGAGAGTAAATAATTAAGAGCCACCTAATATCGGGAAAGGCACAATAAAGTGTCATTTTCCCGATTGCAGGTGGCTTTTTTGGCGAAAAACGCGCTCTCTTTCTTAATCGTTATCCCGATTTCACTTGACATCTCGTAATAATTTTGTTATAATGCCCCTCGAAGTGTAATAATTTTGTAATATTTAGTAATAGTTCACTCGTGAATTGTTACTGTGAAACTAGCGAGGGAGTGCAAGCTTACTCGCTCGCAGATAAGAATGTAAAGAGGTTTTATAAAGAAAGGCTTGGTATATATGAAGATCAAAGGAAACAGATTTGTTACATCAATATTAGCAGCGTCTATGCTGTCTGGTACATTTTTTGTTCCGGCATCCGCAGGTGAGCTTGAGGGTGAGAGCGCAATCGCAGGCATGGCTGTTACATTGAATAACTACTACGCAGGAGAGGAAACTCCGGATGAGGCAATCTTAGATTATCTTGTTCCTAAGGCTCAGGCAACATCTGAGGCTGAGAGTGAGACAGAAACCGAAGAGCCAAAAACCGTTATGGCCGCTACTGTTGCTGTCACTTCAGATGCTTCTAATGTAGGACTGGTAAGCGCAGCAGGTTATTTAAACGTGCGTGAACAGCCATCCACAGGCAGTGTAACAGTCGGAAGACTTTTCAGTAACTGCCAGGTTAACATCAAAAGTTCCGTAAACAACAGCGAAGGCAGCTGGTATCGTATCACTTGCGGCGATGTAGAAGGTTATGTAAGCGCAGCCTACGTATTAGTTGGCACAGCAGCCAAGACTGCTGAGGACAATATCCAGAACCGCTATGCAGTTGTTACAGCAGATCAGTTAAATGTTCGCGACAGTGCATCTGACAGCGCAAATGTTGTTGGAACTGTATACAAGGATGAAGAGTACGCAATCATCGAGGATCAGGGTGATTTCGTAAAGATACATATTGCAAATGATGAGGTTGGATATGTTTCAAAGTCCGGCATCACCATTAAGACTCAGTTCGCTCAGGCTCAGAAGGTAGACAATGAATTTGTATCTCAGGAGCTGGAGAACTTCATGATCGATATCAACTACTCCAGAAACGTATACGAGCAGGCAATGGCAGAGGGAACAGGCGAAGGCTACTATCGTGCATATGCAGCTATCGTTTACGCAGCAGAGCTTCTTGGATACTACAGTGAGTTTGCAGCAGATTCTGGATTAGAAGATCTGGCAGCAACATCTAAGCAGGAGCAGGAAAGCGCACTTGCACTTGCAGATGCAGCATATAAGTTAGCATCAGATTCCGGCTACTTTACCCAGGTTGCAGAATCAGTAGCATCAAGCGAGGCAGCGGCAGAATCCTCAGCAGCAGAATCTGTACAGGAAACTCAGACACAGCCATCCACAGATGCATCTTCTGAAGGAAATGTAACAAATGGTACAGGCGAGACTGCAGCACCAAGCAGCTCAGCATCTGATGAAACCATAAGTGTAGAAGTTCCGACTGTAGCATCTGTAACAGGTATTGAGGCTTGCTACCAGGGCGGTACAAAGTATGTGGGTGATGTTGTCTACACCGCAGAATTGTTTGTAAGAGTAAGCTACAGCGATGGAACTGTAAAGGATATTTACGACGGATGGTATTCACCACAGGTAGGTATGACCTTAAAGCAGGAGGGCTACAATGTTGTAACCATGTATTATGGTGATTTTAGCTCCAACCTTGAAGTATATGCAAACCCGGCACCGACTCAGGCAACTCAGCCGGCAGCACCGGAAACTCAGCCAGCAGCACCAGAGACACAGCCAGCAGCACCAGCACCAGCCCCGGAGACTCAGCCGGCAGCACCGGCACCAGCTCCAGCTCCAAGCGGTAATGGACAGTCTATCGTAGACTATGCAATGCAGTGGGTAGGACAGTGTAATTATGTATGGGGCGGTACAAACCTGACACCAGGAGGCGGTGTTGACTGTTCTGGATTTACCATGAACGTATACGCAGCATTCGGTATCAGCCTTCCGCACTACTCCGGCGAACAGATCAACTATGGACAGGCTGTATCATACGAGCAGCTGCAGCCAGGTGATCTTATCTGCTTCTCAGGCCATGTAGCAATCTATATCGGCGGCGGCATGATGGTTCATGCAGCAAGTGCAGAGAGAGGTATCGTAGTAGATAATGTATTCTATAACAAGCAGCCGATCGGATATCGTCGTCTTGTATAAATAGTTAAAATTCAAGGCCGTCTGTCAGAGTTGACAGGCGGTCTTATTTTCGTGTATTATAACCGTAAGAAACGAAGACATTAACAGTTAACGTTAACTGGGAAAGAAGGTAATATTGCATGAGACGTGATAAAGTCAATTACTATCTGGATCTGGCAGAGATCGTATCCCAACGAGGAACCTGCCTTAGACGCCGCTACGGTGCTGTTATCGTAAAAAATGATGAGGTGGTATCTACTGGCTATGTCGGTTCCCCGCGAGGACGCAAAAACTGTACTGATTTGGGGTTTTGTATCCGACAGAAACTTCAGATTCCAAGGGGTGAGCGCTATGAATTGTGCAGAAGCGTTCATGCTGAGGCAAATGCCATAATCAGTGCATCAAGAGATCAGATGATCGGAAGCTCTTTATATTTGACAGGAGTAGAAGCAGATACAGGTGAATATGTAAAAAATTCCAACAGCTGCTCCATGTGTAAGCGAATGATCATAAATGCAGGTATCGAGACCGTATATGTGCGTGATGATAAAGATAATTACCGAGTCGTAAAGGTAGCAGACTGGATTGAAAAGGATGAATCACTAGAGGGCACATTCGGGTACTAAGCAAAACATGAAATTTGGCTAATTTCATCTTGATTTTCGACAGGCAGTCATATATAATTAGGGGTGGTGTCCATGCGGCAGGTTTATTCGTGTACGTTTGGCAGAAAAGACTGCAAGAAGCGTAAAGGCACCATGAAACCTAGGCTGGCGAAGCAAATGGTAAAAGGGCTTCGTCTGTGTGAGAATGTCACAACAACAGGAAGGAAAAGACAAATGATACATCAGCAATACGAAGTAGATGACCATCTTCATGAAGAATGCGGCGTGTTCGGCATTTACGACATGGATGGCAATGACGTAGCGTCGACTATTTATTATGGTCTTTTTGCTCTGCAGCACAGAGGTCAGGAGAGCTGCGGTATCGCGGTAAGCGACACTAGCGGTCCCAAAGGACTAGTACTGAGTCATAAAGGAATGGGTCTGTGCAACGAGGTGTTTACCCCGGAAGACTTAGAGTCAATGAAAGGAAACATCGGTGTAGGCCACACCAGATACTCGACGGCAGGTAGTTCTACGAGAGAGAATGCACAGCCGCTTGTATTAAACTACATCAAAGGAACACTAGGCCTGGCACATAATGGCAACCTGATCAATACGCCGCAGCTGCGCCAGGAGCTTGCAAGAACAGGTGCAATCTTTCAGACGACAATCGATTCTGAGATTATCGCGTACATGATTGCAAGAGCCAGAGTTGAACAGCCGACCGTACAGGCAGCTGTCGCAGAGGCGATGAAAAAAATCAAGGGAGCGTATTCACTTGTTGTCATGAGTCCGAGAAAGCTCATTGGAGCAAGAGATCCATATGGCTTTAGACCGCTGTGTATCGGAAAGCGTGGCAATGCCTATATACTGGCATCAGAAAGCTGTGCACTTGACACTATCGGTGCTGAATTTGTCCGTGACGTAGAGCCGGGCGAGATTGTCACCATCACACAAAAAGGAATTGAATCAAACCGAAGCATGTGTATCCCAAAGGAGCAGCATGCAAGATGTATTTTTGAATATATTTATTTTGCCAGACCAGATGCCTATATTGATGGCGTAAGTGTATATGAGAGCCGTCTGATTGCAGGACGTTCTCTTGCAAAGCATCACCCAGTTGATGCTGATCTTGTTGTCGGTGTTCCGGAGTCTGGTAATGTCGCAGCTATGGGTTATGCGATGGAGAGCGGCATTCCGTATGGCATGGCATTTGTAAAGAACAGCTATGTTGGCAGAACCTTTATCAAGCCAAAGCAAAGCAGCCGCGAGTCAAGTGTTCGCATTAAGCTGAACGTACTTACAGAGGCTGTAAAGGGAAAGCGTGTCATCATGATTGATGACTCAATCGTGCGTGGAACCACAAGTGACCGTATTGTAGGTATGCTTCGTGAGGCAGGCGCAAAGGAAGTTCATGTAAGAATCTCCTCACCGCCGTTCTTGCATCCGTGTTACTTTGGAACTGATATTCCATCTGAGGATCAGCTGATTGCACACAACAGAAGTGTAGATGAAATCTGTAAGATTATCGGAGCTGATTCCCTCGCATACTTAGACGAGGAATGTCTGTATGAAATGTCAAAGGGACTTGGCATTTGTACTGGATGCTTCAATGGCAAATATCCGCTGGATCCGCCAACAGAGGACATCCGCGGCGACTATCAAAAGTAAAAAGATATAGAAGAAAGGTTGGTTTACTATGGCAACAGATCGTTATACAAGCCCACTTTCCGAGCGCTATGCCAGCAAGGAAATGCAATATATTTTTTCACAGGATAAGAAGTTTACCACATGGAGAAAGCTGTGGATCGCACTTGCAGAGAGCGAGAAGGAGCTGGGATTAAATATTACAGACGAGCAGATCGCTGAGCTTAAAGAGCATCAGAATGATATCAATTATGATGTTGCAAAGGCGAGAGAGAAGGAAGTTCGTCACGATGTTATGTCTCACGTTTATGCATATGGTGTACAATGTCCAAAGGCAAAGGGTATCATCCATCTGGGTGCAACCAGTTGCTATGTAGGTGACAACACTGATATGATCATCATGCGTGAGGGACTGCAGCTTGTAAAGAAGAAGTTAGTCAATGTCATTGCTGAGCTGGCAAAGTTTGCAGACCGCTACAAGGCGCTGCCGACACTGGCATTTACTCATTTCCAGCCGGCACAGCCAACCACAGTCGGAAAGCGTGCAACGCTTTGGATGATGGAGCTTGTGCAGGATTATGAGGATATCTGCTATGTAATCGATTCCTTAAAGCTTCTTGGCTCTAAGGGAACAACAGGTACACAGGCATCCTTCATGGAGCTGTTTGACGGTGATCATGCAAAAATCAGAAAACTGGATCAGATGATCGCAGATAAGATGGGCTTTGCTGGTGTATATCCTGTTTCTGGACAGACCTACTCCCGTAAGGTAGACAGCCGTGTATTAAATGTACTGGCTGGTATTGCAATGAGTGCACATAAGTTTACAAACGATGTGCGTCTTCTGCAGCACTTAAAGGAGGTAGAGGAACCATTTGAGAAGCATCAGATCGGTTCTTCTGCAATGGCATATAAGAGAAATCCAATGAGAAGTGAGCGTATTGCTTCTTTGGCAGACTATGTGATCTCAGATGCTATGAATCCGATGCTTGTCGCTTCAACTCAGTGGTTTGAGCGTACACTTGACGATTCTGCAAACAAGAGAATCAGTATTCCAGAGGGCTTTTTGGCAGTTGACGGTATTCTGGATCTTTATCTGAATATCGTAGACGGAATGGTTGTTTATGAGAAGGTAATTCACAAGCATCTGATGGCAGAGCTTCCATTTATGGCAACAGAGAATATCATGATGGATGCAGTAAAGGAAGGCGGAGACCGTCAGGAGCTGCATGAGAAGATCCGCCAGCTGTCCATGGAGGCTGGACGTAATGTCAAGGTAAACGGTCTTGACAACAACCTGCTTGATTTGATTGCAGCAGATGATACATTCCACCTGACAAAAGAGCAGCTGCAGCAGTGCATGAATCCAGAGCGTTACACAGGACGTTCTAAGGAGCAGGTAGAGGATTTCCTCACAGAAGTAATAAATCCAATCCTTGCTAAGAACAAGGAAGACCTTGGTATGACAGCAGAGATTAACGTATAAGAAAGGTAAGGTAACTGATATGGCAAGAGCAATTGTAGGCGCCAATTGGGGCGACGAGGGCAAAGGTAAAATTACTGATATGTTAGCACAGGAGTCTGACATTGTAATCCGTTTCCAGGGCGGAAGCAACGCTGGACATACAATTATCAACAATTATGGAAGATTTGCAATGCATCTTCTTCCATCCGGTGTGTTCTCACAGCACACTGTAAACATCATTGGAAATGGTGTTGCACTGAACATTCCGTATTTTGTAAAGGAGTTGAACAGCTTAACTGAGCAGGGCGTTCCGAAGCCAAACATTATGGTTTCTGATCGTGCACAGATCCTGATGCCATATCATGTAGCACTGGATACCTACGAGGAAGAGCGTCTGGCAGGAAAGTCCTTTGGTTCCACACGTTCAGGTATCGCTCCGTTCTACTCTGATAAGTATGCAAAGATTGGCTTCCAGGTAAGTGAGCTGTTCGGAGATATGGACGAGTTAAAGGAAAAGTGCGAGCGCATCTGCACCTTAAAGAATGTTATGCTTGTTCATCTGTACCACAAGGATCCATTAAATGCAGATGAGATTTTCAATACACTTATGGAATACAAGGAGATGATCGCTCCTTACGTAGCAGATACAGGACTTTACCTGCATCAGGCAATCAAGGAAGGAAAGAAGATTCTGTTAGAGGGACAGCTTGGTACCTTAAAGGATCCAGATCACGGTATTTACCCGATGGTAACTTCTTCCTCTCCATTAGCAGCATACGGTGCAATCGGCGCAGGTATCCCGCCATATGAGATCAATGAGATCACAACAGTTGCAAAGGCATATTCTAGTGCAGTAGGCGCAGGTGCATTTGTCAGCGAGATCTTCGGTGAGGAGGCTGATGAGCTTCGTAAGCGCGGTGGTGATAAGGGTGAGTTTGGTGCTACAACAGGCCGTCCGAGACGTGTTGGCTGGTTTGATGCAGTTGCAACAAGATATGGCTGCCGTATGCAGGGAGCAACAAACGTTGCACTGACCGTACTTGACCCGTTAGGCTACTTAAAGGAGATTCCAATGTGCGTAGGCTATGAGATCGACGGCGTTGTAACAAAGGATTTCCCAACCACTCAGAAGCTTGAGAAGGCAAAGCCGGTATACAAGGTACTGCCAGGCTGGAACTGCGATATCCGCGGAATCCGCAATTACGAGGATCTGCCAGAGGCTTGCCGCAACTATATCGACACCATCGAGCAGGAGATTCAGGTTCCGATCACACTCGTATCAAACGGACCGGGAAGAGAAGAGATCATCCACAGAGAGTCAAAGTTACAGTAATATTTACAAATAAAAAGAGCAGGCAGGGAATCCCCTGTCTGTTCTTTTTTGAGACGAAAAATATAGTAGACTTTCTAATGTTTATGTGTTAAAATGAAGCCGTGAAAAGTGCCACAAACCGCCTAAAACAGCGGAAAATGACACTTTTATAAAATTAAGTTCTGGGTAAAACAGCTTTGGAAAGTCAGACAGGAAATTCTCAGATCAGACAAGGAGCTAAAGAATAAATGGCAGGAACATTACAAATCAAACACGGGGCAAAGATGCGTGTGGCATATGACGCACCAGTCGGTCAGGAACCAAAATTTAATATGGTATGCACATTTAATAAGGCGATTGACGAGTCAGCGTTTCTTGTATCAGTTCCAATGGTTGGAGGAAAGGCGCTGATTCCAGAAGATACTCAGAAGATGCTGTTCCAATATGGAGATGGCGATAATGCACAGATCATTGCAGGCTATGTAGATGATACGGTAAAAGAGGGTATACGCCGTTATTGGAAGGTTCGCCGTGTCACAGAGCAGCGACAGTTAATCAAACGTATTGATGTCCGTATGAAGATTGAACTTCCAGTTCAATTCATGCAGGATACATGGGCACTCAACTCAGACGGTGAAATAGATAAGGAGCAGGGACAGACAATGGATATCTCCAACAATGGTCTTGCTGTTTACATGAACCATTGGTTTGATGTTGGAGAAAGCTGTATCTTCACGCTGCCACGAATAGGAACGGTATCATCCGGACAGAAATCACATGATGTAGTCGGAGTTGTCTGCTGGATGCGTGAACTGCCAAAAGGCGGTGCTTTTCGTTTTGTAGCAGGTATTCAGTTGCGCTTTGCAGACCTTGAAGAGCGCAAACAGATGCAGGAATATGTGGCTTATGTAAAGAAAAGGTATAAGCTGTAAATGTCATGAAACTAAGAAAAAATAAAAAACAAAAGACGGATCAAATTATACGTATCGAAGAGCTTGAAGCTTTGATGCAAAAATATGGTGACGATTTAAAGCCAGAAGATATGGAAGATATCGTCAGCATGTATATGCCTCATAGAAAGCGCCGAAAACTTGGAGCTGCCCTGCTTCGTCTTGACAAGCTGCAGTTACTTCTATTAACGTTAATGCTAGTTGTCTGCATCCTCTTTGTTACTGCATTTATGCAGGAGAAGATGGGCAACTTCACTATTAACCTGAACCGACTGGAGCTGTACAGAAAGGGTGTCAGTATAGCAGATAATGGAGACTTCAAGGGTGCGACAGCACGACTTACTGCAAGCACAGTAAAAGATGCGACAAACATCTCAATTGACGATATTCCTGAAGATGTGGATGACATAGAGGGCGGTCATAATGGAAAAAACTATATGGCGTACACCTATTATCTTAGAAATGCAGGAAAGGAAGATTTAGGCTATGTTGCATCCATTACACTTGACTCATGCTCAAAAGGTGCAGAAGAAGCAGTCCGAGTAGCAGTCTGGAGAAATGGAGAACGCACTGTTTATGCAGAACCGTCTGCAAATGGAGAGCCAGAAGAAGGATGCGTAAATTTTGAGTCCGACACGATTGTGTGCAGCTATGAAGAATCAAATTTCCTTGTCGGAAACGTAGATAAATACACAATTGTAATATGGATGGAAGGCGATGATCCAGAATGCGTAGACCGCATTATCGGAGGAAGCGTCGAGCTTAGCATGAATATAGACTCAGACTACGACGATCAGTCAAGTCTGTTATGGAAATTTGTTACCGATATTAAAGATACACTGTTTGACGACAAGCCAATTGATGCCGCCGGAAACGAAGCACCAAACGACAGTTATTACAGTGACAGGGTAATCACCTGGGAAAATAGAAGAAATCAGTAAGATATAAGCGGTGCCACAACCACCGATTATATATAAGGGGGAGATTCCACAAGGGAATTTTCCAACGGCTGAATAATAAAAAAGATCGAATAAAAGATAGATTTGTATTGAGATCATATCCTCACCGAAAACGGCAGAGGAGATAACTCAATTAACCGGGCCCGGTGAGAGCCTGATCTGAATACAAAAGCCTTGTCCGATAAAAAGAAATATACATTTCAGCCGTAAAGGATTGGAGGAAATTATAATGAAGAAAGAAAATTTAGGAAGCGTAAAAGCTCTTAAAAAACAGCTTGGCGCAGCGGTTGCCATGGTATGCGTTGCCGCTGTAGCGTTAGGATCAAGTACGTATGCTTGGTTTGTAAGTAACAATACGGTTGATGCAACTGTAAGTAGCATTTCGGCACAGTCAAATGCAGCATTTCTGACAATTAATAACACAAATGCAAAGGGTACAGAAACCACCACCACCGTTTCTTTGGGAGATAATCCTGTTAAATTGTATCCATCTCGTCCGCATCAGGCTGCAGATGGAACAAAGACTGACTGGGTAGCTGGAACTGAACCGGCAAATTTGGTTTGGCAGACAGCATATGCAAAAGAAGCTGGTAAGTCAGATGTTCAGACTAATGCAGAAGGAAAAGGAATTTATTATGATTTAAAACACACAGATTCCTTAGTAACTGGTACAACTGGATATGTTTCAACTTCTCAGGTATATGTATCCTCTAGTCAGGGTGCTTTTAACAGCTTAAAAATTGATGCTATGAGCGTTAAAGGTACTGCTACTGGTACAGATGTAAAGAATGATATCGTTAATGCTGTTGGTGCATTGGTATCTTGCGGACAGGAGTGGGAACTGTGGGAGTATGTTGCTCCAACTGAGTCAGAAACCGCAGGACATTGGGCACAGACAGCAAAATCAAGCAATTCACTTTCTGGTAACAGCGATGCTACCTTTGGTGATGCAGTAACAGCGAATCAAATTTTAACCGTAAATGTTACTCTGTTTTATGATGGTGATTATTCAACTATCAATACAACAAACTTTAAGAACCTTGGTCAGGCTAGTGTAAAACTTGATTTCTCTGCAACACCAGTTCAGCAGGGTGTAAATGAAAATTATACTCAGGGAACTAAATAATAATATCGCTCTCCACGGTTGTGGCGTGGAGGGCATACCAAAAGGCAGAAGAGTCTTTTTTGCTTTTTGGTATGCCAAGAGAAAAGGAAATGATGGAGATGAAAAAGAAGAGTCAAAAATTAAAAGTACAGCTTCTTGGAGCTATATTAAGTGCTTCAATCAGTGCAGTAGCTTTAACATCTGCTACTTATGCATGGTATGTTTCCAATAATAAGGTTACATCTGAAACAAGCTCCATTATGGCGGAAGCCAATGGATTTATGCTTCAGATTGTTAAATTAGGGGATACCCTTGACCATGGAAGTGATACTGCATTAGTGTCAGCAGTAGAAGGACACAAAATCAGTCCAGCCTCAACCGATGATGCAAAATCGTGGTGGGTACCAGAAAACTGGAATGCCGATATGAATGTTGCAACTTATATGCATCCGACATGGGATACTGATGATAAAGGAAATACATTGACTGGCCAGTATACTGTAGGAGAGGAAACATACTATGCTTATGCCGTAGGTGAGTATACTCTATATACATTAACCAATACTGGAATATGCGATGTCTATTTGGATGGTTCAAATGTAAATGGTGCGGTTGAAGTAACCGTTAAAGATACCGATGGCAAAGAAACAGTAGTAAATGATAAAGTAGCTGCATCTTTGCGCGTAGGAATTACAATAGATGATGGTAAAGGTTCTGGAGAACAGCTGGTTTTAGTTTATGCTCCGAAAAACGAGGATTCTAATTCTCACGGAAATGATGTGAATTCTACAAATGGCTGGAGCGTTGTGAAAGATAATAATTCAACTACGGCACCATCTTACCCGTATGTATATGAAAAGACATATACTTGGACAGATACGACCGGAACCACTTATAATTATGCGGCAACTAAAGATGGATTCAGTTATGTCTTACCTAATGGAAATGCAAGAAAAATTGCTACGGGAGTCAATTATGATGGAAATACAACAATGAGAGTCTACATATGGATGGAAGGAACAGATGCTGATTGTATAAGCCGAATTGTTGATGGTGATATGAGAAAATTCAATGTAACCGTTCATTTAGCAGGTGTTGCTTCGAATCTCTCACAGTAATATATTTGAAAAGTTATGATGAGTAGAACTTATTCGTCATGGCTTTTCTTTCACCCATTTTTCCCACCATGCCAACTATCCCCAATCCCAGCCACTCTTTTTCAATACATCTGATGAATTGCTATTTCCCCGACTTCTGGTATAGTCATGTAACTGAGGGGAAGCCAAGGGGACAATAAAAAAACACTTTCCCTGTCCATTTGGCTTCTGGAATTGAAAAATAATGTGTTGCAATTTCCAGAATTCTGCATATAATACAGATGAGCATGGAAATTCCAGCTTCACAAAGTTTTTCAGAGTTATTGACCTCTGGCAATTTTGTGATATAATGATTTTAGAGGATAGCGGCGATGACCAGCTATCGCGGTAATGAAGCAATTGACTGGTTCGGTTTCAGCCGATTGTGGAGCCAGACCGTGGGTTATGCGGTAACCACAAGCCGAATAGATTCTTTGAATCGAAGAAAAACGCTTAATGAGAGCCTTGCTTCGGCAAGGCTCTTATTTTGTGATAAAGAAGATGATGTGTATGGAAAACAATGATCACAGATTACTGTATGATGCGGCAGTTGCGTGGAAAGAACTGACAGAATATTGTTACGTTTTTACATTTAGCTATAAGCAACAACTATACACAATCAATCTATCCTTTCCACCTGAGAAGTTTCCGCATCTTGCAGGTTTCCAATATTTAAAGGATGTCAACTTGCCACGATTCAATCCATCTAAAACAATGAATATGATTCTTTCGGGAAAAATAAGTCACAGTCAGATTGAAAAAGGCTCCCAATATGAAGAGTCTGTAAAACCGCGTCTGGAAGCATTGATCCGATTAAAGGAAACACTGGAACAGGATTTTCAGTTACATTCTTATATGCCACAGTTCTATTCTTTCACGACTCAGATTAAGGCAGATTATCTGATTTCCAGTGCGACAGCACCAGTGGACTTTATATTTATCATTAAGTCGAATTCATCTGACGAAAATTCGATTTGTGATTTTGTGTGTTGTTCTGCCTTTACGCAGACCAAGCGCGACTATCGGGAAAATCAGCGCTCACGGAGTATTTTGAAAAAAGAGCGGGTACATATTGCAACTAATACAACCACGGTTATATTTGACCGTCTGAACAAGAAACAATAAAAATACACGAATACACAAGGCACAGCTCATGAAAGAGTATGTGTCTTTTCTATTTGGAAAAATAGACAAATCAAACTTAATCTCTAACAATGCAAGCCGGACTAAGGATTTCTGCTTTGAAAGCCTTACAAAAGCTGATTTTTTAATCGTTAAGTAGTTGTTTTTATAGGATCATAGCCTTGAAAAGTATCGCTATCCAGTAAGTAATGTTGCCATGGTATGCGTGGCCGCTGTAGCGCTGGGATCAAGTACATATGCTTGGTTTGTAAGTAATAACAAAGTAACTGCTACAACATCAACAATTAGTGCACAGTCGAATGCAGCATTTATGTACATTTGTGATAAGGATGAGGAATCAAAAGATCTTACATTTGACACATCATCAATCGACTCAACTGCTCTTTATCCTGCACATTAGGTAACAGCAGCTTCTGATAATTATGCAAATGCAGAGGTCGGAAAGTTCTATACAGCTTATGGTAAGCTGCTTTGTAAGGATCATAGGAATCATTAAGGTTATGGGATTTTTTGAAAGCCTTTAGCTGCTTGATAATGCGGTTTGCGTATTTAGGATACATTTTATGTAACCCAAGCTTCAATACCGGAGGTATCAAAGATTGTCATGGAAGCAGGCAGAATCAAGATTTTGGCAGATCGGCTCGGTCAGATCAACAAGATGATCGAACATAGATTGTAAGTCCGATAAAATTTCCGTGTTTTCTTAACACAAATTTTATAGACATGGTGTTATAATTGCGACCATAGTAAACAAAAGGACTACGAAGGGAGAATATAAATCATGAAATTCAGAACACAGAAAATCACAGCACTTATGGCATCTGCAATAGTAGGAGTATCTACACTTGGAAGCGTATCCGTAATGGCAGCAGAAAGTACAGAAGCAATGGCAGACCAGGCGGGAATGGTGGTTGATAGAGATGCAATTGCTGCAGATGGAGATGCAATCCCGTCTGATTTTATACAGGGTACTTTTAAACCGTCCGAGACAACTGTGCAGGCACAGGATTCTTATGAGTATCCATTCATTGGACTTAACATGAAACTTCCGGAGGAACTGCTTAAACAGATAAAAGCGCAGACCATTGCGATGATCACAAATGAAATATGGAATGACAATGCAGATGCAATTAAATATGCATATATAAGCTGGAGCGAAATGACCGAGGAGCAGAAAGAGGCAGAGGTTGACAAGATGGGAACAGCATATGATGACTGGTACAATAGTCTTGCAAAAATTGGAGCGATTGGAATCTATGACGAAGATTCTGAGAAAGAACTGGATAAGATCACAGGCTGCACAGAACACAAAGAAATCGGAAGTAGCAGTGATGGAAAGTATAAATATTATCTGAGCACTAATAAAGATGCAGATAAATCCCTGAAAAAAGAAGTGGAAGAAATTGATGTGACACTCACAGAGATGACACCATTCCAGCATCATTTTGCATTTGACCAGCCACAGGAGACAAGCAATGAAGGCGATTCTACAACTGTAGGCAAGTTTAAGACAAAAGGCGTTGATGGAAAAGATTATACAGAAAAAGTATTCAGCGATTATGATCTTACACTTGTGAATGTTTTTACTACCTGGTGTTCTCCATGTGTAAATGAGATTCCGGAGCTGGAAAAACTCTATGAAGAGATGAAGGAAAAAAGTGTTGGAGTTGTCGGTGTCGTTCTTGATACAGTGGGTGATGATGCCAAACAGAATGAGGATACAGTGAAAAAAGCCGGTGTCCTTCAGGAGAAGACAAAAGCATCCTATCCGTTCCTGGTCCCTGATTCAACAATGATGAATGGACGTTTAAATGGTGTCTCTGCTTTCCCGGAAACATTCTTTGTTGACAAAGAAGGAAATATTGTAGGAGAAACCTATTCAGGAAGCCATACACTGGACGAATGGAAAGAAATCGTAGAAAAAGAACTCAAGAACATTTCTAAATAATAAAGCGATTTTGACAGAAAGATAAGAAAAATGATGAAAAAAATAACAGATTTAAAGTGGATAGGTCCTGTGCTGGCGATTCTGGGCAACCACGGTGACAGGAACGGTGGCTTAATAAATATCTGTAATTACAAAACGAGATGATTTGAGAAAGAGCCAGTGCCACTGTCGCGATGGAAACTTCTTGATATGCGTGTTGATGTATGTTAATATAAAAATACAATATGAGATGAAAGTCTTTTGTGAGTCATTGAAGATGGAGGTGATTGCCAGTGGAAAGGCAGACTGATCTTGCAGAAGTGATAGACGTGGTTGCTGATAAGGCTCAATATGATCGATGCGCAAAAAAGCTGCTTGCATTTAAGGCGATTGATGCATGGATTTTGAAAACCTGCGTGAAAGAATTTTATCCTTATAGTGTAGAGTATATTGCGGAACATTGTTTGTCTGGGGAAGTTGAGATTTCAGAACATGCGGTTCATCAGGATCAATTAAACAGAAGCAAGAGGGTAAATGGTGATGAACAGGTAACGAAAATGAATTCAGAGTCCAGTTCTGTTAACGAGGGAACTGTATATTATGACGTTCGTTTTACTGCTATTGCACCGACAAATGGAGAAATAATTAAACTAATTATTAATTTGGAAATCCAAACGAACGATAAGCCTGGGTATGAACTTGTAACTCGTGGAATATACTATTGTGCAAGAATGATTTCAGAACAGCATGATTCTGTATTTATAGGTGAGCATTATGAGAAAATTCAAAAAGTTTATTCGATTTGGATTTGCCCATCAACTCCTGAGTGCAGAAAAAATCAAATGACTCGCTACCACATGACGAAGGATCAAGTAATTGGTAATACATATGTGAAGGAAGAAGCGTATGATTTGCTGGAGACAATCATTCTCAGTCTAGGAGAACCAGAGAATGATGCAGACTGCAGTATATTAAATTTATTAAATACACTTTTTTCGCCATCGGTATTGCCAGATGAAAAGAAAAATGTGTTGAGTAAAAAGTACAATATTGCAATGACTGCAGAATTAGAAAGTGAGGTGCAGCGTATGTGTAACTTGAGTACAGCTATTGAAAACCAAGGTATTAAAAAAGGTCTTGCAGAAGGTCTTGCGGAAGGCCGTGCAGAAGGTCGTGTAGAAGGTGTTGATCTGATGGCAAAATTGGTAAAAATTCTTCTTGCTGAGAAAAAGTATAGCGATGTAGAAAAGGCCTCTGATGACGCAGAATATCGCGACAAGCTTTTGAAAGAATACAAGCTGGTTGGATAATCAATATACCCACAAAAAACTAACTGTTGACTCGTAGTCAGTCTGAGATAACTTATGCCTTTAAACATAAGTTATCTCAGGCTGATTTTTTCGTGCATCCGCTGTGATAGAGATGGTGGCTTAATTAGTGCCCCGGTGGTTGACAGTAATTCTTTCTGTTGCTGCTGGTACATTGGACAATAATGGGTTGTTGACCTGGATTCAAGAGCATATTGAGTGAGGAAAAATAATTGAAGCAGATAAAGAAAAGCTCCCTCTCACGAATCATTCTTGGCTTGTGAGAGAGAGTTTTTATTCTGCTAAAAATACAAAATCGAAGACATCATCTAACAAAGAGAGATCAAGCCCTCTTTTTTTCATCAGCTTGTAACTTTTTTGTAAGTTGTGGTAAAACGTACTTCGTACATTATTCTTCAAGTGCCGCCTTTAAGTCGTCCATACTATTGTAACCGTGGATGTCATGATCATGAGAAATACTTTTTGCTTCATTCATTGCAGATAGGAGTCTATCACTGTACTTCGGGACTTCAACCTTAAAAGGCAACCCGTCATGCATAAGACATTGACGTAAAAATAATGTGACAGCACTGGACATATCTAAGCCAAGTGTAGAGAATAGTTCGGTAACTTCTTTTTTTTAAATCAGCATCAATTCTGATCTGAGTTGGACTTGTTGCCATAAATATCGCCTCATTTACATTAAGTATAATCAAATTAGTATACAATGTCAATCAAAATCAACCACGGTGACAGGGAAAGAGCCAGTGCCACTGTCGCGATGGAAACTTCTTGATATGCGTGTTGATGTATGTTAATTTGAAAAACCCCGCCCGACTATGTCGGACGAGGTTTTCAGTGGAAAAATGGATAAAGACCAATGTCCCTGTCCCAGTAATTACAGCTTTGCAGCTTCACGCAAAACCTTCTGGCTGGCAAGCGGGATGCGGCCGAGTCCGTCTGGTCCAACGTTAAGCAGGTAGTTGATACCCATACCGTTTAACTTCTTGCGGTTTGCAGCAATGATTTCTGGGCTCTTCCAGTTCTGATCGTGAGCAGAGAAGCCCCATGTGCGGTTGATGGTAGCAGCAGTCTCATACAGTCCGTATGGAGATGGCTTGAAGCCGTCAATTCCGTTCATCAAAGCTGGGTCAAACTCAGTGTTCTCAGGCATAGAATCTGGAATCTCGTTATCGCCAAGTGATACATAATCGTAAGCACCGTTTCCAAGACGGGAGTTGATAAGGCAGTCAGGCTGATACTTCTTGATAGCATCGAACAGTGCGCGGCTTTGATGCTCTTTTAAGGTCATTGGCATATCAAACCAGATCAGGCAAAGTTCACCGTAGTTACGAAGAATCTCTTCAACCTGCGGATAAATCTTTTCATTAAAGCAGCGGTCAAAGTTTTTGTTTGCAGCATCCGGGAAGTCCCAGCTATTGTCCCATGTAACACCCTGGCTTGGAATGTGGTTTGACAGATAGCCGCCGCCGTCCGGATGATGCCAGTCAAGATCCTGAGAGTAGTAAAGACCCATCTTTAAGCCATGCTTGTAGCAAGCTTCTGCAATCTCGCCGATAACATCACGTCCAAATGGAGTTGCGTCAACAACATTGTATTTGTCAACCTTTGAGTGGAACATAGCAAAACCATCATGGTGCTTGCTGGTGACAACAAAATATTTCATGCCGCAGTCCTTTGCAAGCTTAACCCATTCCTCAGCGTCGAAAAATACTGGATTAAAAGCTTTTGCCAGTTTTCCATACTCTGCATTCGGGATTGCCAGATTTGCCTGAATCCATTCAGCGTAAACACCACTGTAGCGATCCTTATACTCGCCTGCAAGAAGTGAGTACAGACCCCAGTGAACCATCATTCCATACTGTGCTTCCTTGAACCATTTTCTCATGTCCATAATTATTCCCTCCAAAAAATAAAGTGTAAAAATAAATAAATGCCAGCACTAATTATTAAGCATTACCTGATAAATGCAGGGCAGTCCTTCACGGTCAGATACAAAAATAATACTCTTGTTGTCCTCAGAAAAGCACGGATGCGGATGTGAATCCTGCGGATTTCCATGCTTAGCCAGCCAAGATGTGCCATGATAACAAAGCTTCTTTTCCGTGCGTTTTTTGACATCAATCAGATAGATAAAATCATTGCTTATGGTATTGGCTTTTTCTTTCAGCATTTCCTCTGTCAAAAGATGAATTGGAACATCGCTTCCTTGAGAGTCACCGACCATGTACTCATTTTTCTTATCACAGATAAAATGTGCAAACGGAGAACATGGCATTAGAATTTCTTCTTTTAATGTTTCTGGATCCATAAGGCGGATGTTTTCAATCTTGTCGCCAGTTGTTTCACGGTAAACGTAAGCAAATTTAGAACCATCAGGAAGCCAAAATTCATGTGTCAAAATCAGATCAGATGGTTGCTTGCGGCAGCAGCGATAACGGCTGCCATCGCTTTTAATCAGCCATAGTCTGGCATCAATCAGATCATAAGGCCCTTCATGACAAAATAAAATCGTATCAGGGTCATTTGGACGAATCTGTGTATGACCAAACCAGCAGTGATCCTCAAGTACTACGTGGCTCTTTCCTGTTTCTACATCAATGTAGACAATGCGGCATAGTGGCTTAGCCTGGCAAGTAAGCGCAAAAAAGTTCCATCCGGCGCTTCCATCACGCGGCGGCAGTGTATCCTGTTTTGTCTCTACGATTGACATAAAACGATTGTCACTGCTCATGCCAGGTGCAGAACCGCTCCAGCCTTCTGGTGTTTCGTAAAAGCAGTGCGTTTCAAGCGTCTGTGCATCCATCGTGTAAAAGCGGTTGTTTTGCTGATAAAAGATGGTTTTGTCGTCATGTGAAAACATGGCGCTGTCCTGACCGACACCATCTCCCTCTGTTATCTGGCGAATCTCACCGTTATGGAGATTGAGTGTATAAAGCTGACGGCCCTCGTCACGCTTCTGGCAGATTAAAAGGTATTGTCCGTCAGATGTAGTCATGCGGTTATAAAAATACATGTGGTGACTAAGTATAGACGGATCCGTCAGGCGTTTTACAACAGTGCCAGTGTATGGATCTGTGTATTCTGAAAATGTGCTGTGAAAAATTTGTCCCTTACTCATAAGAATACGTAAAAACCTCCTGCATTTGTGCTGTTAATTATAATTTTACCAGAAATATATACAAAAGCAAGCATATAAGATAAAAAATATGGAAGTATGTGTTTGCTTTTGCTATAATAAAAAGCGGATAACTATTCAGAAATATCAAAACAGTAACACCATTAAAACACGAGAGGGCAAAAATATGGAGACGATGCAGGGAAAGAAAAACATTGTACTGATTGGAATGCCGGGAGCAGGAAAGAGCACGGTTGGGGTTGTGCTGGCAAAGAGACTTGGCTATCGCTTTCTGGATTCAGATCTTGTTATTCAGGAGCAGACAAAAAAGCTGCTTCATGAACTGATTACCGAGCATGGAGTAGATGGCTTTCTGAAAATTGAGGAAGATATCAATGCAGGGTTAGACTGTGAACAGGCAGTGATTGCAACTGGAGGAAGTGTAATCTATGGTGAAAAGGCAATGGAGCATCTGCGCAAGATCGGCTGTGTTGTCTACTTAAAGCTTTCTTATAAAGAAATTGAGGATCGTCTTGGCGATCTGACGGCGCGTGGTGTTGCATTGAAAAATGGACAGACACTCAAAGATCTGTACAATGAGCGCTGTCCATTATATGAAAAGTATGCACATATCGTGCAGGAATGTGATCACAAGCGGGTTAGAGAAATCGTTCAGGAGCTTGCGTCAAAAGCAAATGCGTAATTAACACTCGCATCCAATCAAAATACCGCCTTTTTCAGCATAGTAGCTGCAAAGTCCGCGGCAGTGTCTAAACTGGACATCTGCCTGCGGATATTTTTTATAGATTTCTGCCTGAATGCTTTCGGCAAGCGCTGCATTTTCGATATGGCTGATGCGTACCTTGCCGCCATGATAACCGGCATTTTCAAACTGTTCCATGATAGAAGCAACAAGCTTTTTGGAACTGCGGCATTTGCCAATCGGATGAATGCGTCCTTCTTCGCTTGCTGTGCTAAGAATCGAAATGCCTAAGATGCCGATGGCAGAAGCAACTGCTTTATTAATACGGCCGTTGGCTGCTAGATTATGAAGAGACTTTAATGCAAAGAACAGACGCGTTGTGTGAATATATTCATCAGCAATACGAATGACTTCATCGTATGATGTACCACAAGCGACAAGTTCCTCAAGCTTTTCAATAAAGAGCCATAGTTCAGGTCCGGTAGTCAGTGTGTCAAAGATATGGATTTTTACTTCAGGATGCTGCTGCTCATAAATAGACTTTGCGGATAATGCAGAGTTGAGCGTTCCGGAAAGTGCGCTAGTCATTACTGCAACGTAAATCACATCAGCTCCTTCAAAGCAGCTTAACCAGCTTTCAATACTTGGGCATGCCGTGTAGGAGCGTCCTTTGTGAGCAGAAAGATAGTCAAGCATCTCACGTGTATTTAGATTGGCGTCATCTAAAAAAGAGCGCTCATCTGTAGAGATAGTCAAAGGTGCTGTACGAAACTGACCATCTGCGCTGTCAAAAAGTTCGCAAGAAGAGTCGGAAATAATTCTGGTAATCATATATCATAACCTCCATTGTTTTTGGAAAAAGTATTATCTGGTTTTGAAAACTACATAATCTAGTAATAGTATAACAGATAATTATAAAAAAACAACTGGTAAATGACAAGAAAAAAGAAGATCACCCGTTTTTGGATGATCTTCTTTTTTTTATTTATCCATGATCTCGGAAATAGCGTCTAAGATCTTTCCGTGACATCCACCGCATCCAGTAGAGCAGTGGGTGATTTTTTGTACTTCATCAAACGTCTTTTCTACATCGCTGAAAGTAGGACAATTGTGCAGCGCTTCTGCGACATCAAAGTACGTTACATTTTTACAATTGCAAATGGTATAATTTTCCATGTCATTACCTCTTTTTGAAGTGACAATGATTAACGTTACTCACCAAAATATCTCTTTAACAGACCTGCAAATGCCTTGCCGTGACGAGCCTCATCGCGAGCCATCTCATGAACAGTGTCATGGATTGCATCAAGGTTAGCAGCCTTAGCACGCTTTGCAAGATCCATCTTACCAGCAGTAGCACCGTTTTCAGCCTCTACACGCATCTGAAGATTCTTCTTTGTGGAATCAGTAACAACCTCGCCTAAAAGCTCAGCAAACTTAGCTGCATGCTCAGCCTCTTCGTAAGCTGCCTTCTCCCAGTATAAGCCGATTTCCGGATAGCCTTCTCTGTGAGCAACACGAGCCATAGCCAGATACATACCAACCTCAGAGCACTCACCCTGGAAGTTAGCTCTTAAATCAGCCAGAATATCTTCGCTGACACCCTTAGCAACACCTACAACGTGCTCAGCAGCCCAAGTTAAGGTCTCTTCCTGCTTTGAGAACTTGGAAGCCGGTGCCTTACATACTGGACAGAACTCCGGAGCAGAATCTCCTTCATAAACATAACCACATACCTGACAGACAAATTTAGCCATAATAGTAATCTCCTTTTCTGATAAAAATATTTATTGTTAATGTTAGCGGAAAAACCGCTTATTATTGTTTGTTACCATATCAATCAGGAACCGTGATAGGGGTCGGTGCCCTGATTGATAATAGTAATTGTTACTGATATGATAGTAGCATAAACCCACAAAGCTGTCAAGAGTTTTTTCAAAAATATAATAAAAAAAACTATTTTGTATCCTCTGAACATCTTTTGCATACCCCTTTAAATAGCAGGGCATGACTTTCTACGATGCCATCAATATGTGCCTGAGCGAGCTGATTTAAAGAATCAAGTGCTGTCATTGGGACATCCTGCAGGCAGCCGCATTTGCGGCATAAAAAGTGATAATGAGGAACGACATTTGGGTCAAAACGGTCAGATCCGTTATCCATCGGAATCCGCATCAGCTGACCATTTTCCTCAAGAACGCCTAGATTGCGATAGACAGTTCCAAGACTGATATTAGGGTGTGTCTGGCGGAGTGCCTGATAAACAGATTCAGCGCTTGGATGATCTGTGCGCCCTGTGAGATACTGAACAATTGCTTCACGCTGGCGGCTGTATTTTATCATAATTAAAATTCCCTTCTATGTAATAATAATTACTACTTTTGTTTTTATTATACAAAACTAAACGTAAGATGTCAACCACTTTCGGGGACTCTAGAATCTAATGAGTACAGTTCACGGATCATCCAATGTTTATGGCAAAGCCCGAAGGCGAATGGCTTTCACGAGGCGGACATTTGTGTGGAAAAAAATATATGAATATGCTATGATATTTGATACCAGATTGCTGCGTGCTTTGCACTCCCGCAATCTTCAAAAACATGAGTAAGAAAAGCAGAGGTGCGCGAATGAGACTGACAGGAATACATATTAAAAGCTTTCGTGCAATCCGGGATGTCACAATTGATTCAGTGGAAAATGCCCTGATTCTTGTTGGACAAAACAATACCGGAAAATCCACGATAATAGATGCCCTGCGTGTGGCGCTTGGAGATATTGCGATAACAAAAAAGGATTTCAACTGGGATGGCGGCAATATTGAGATTGCGCTTACACTTGAATTGACAAAGGATGATTTAAAGCGTCTTTGCCGAAGAGGAATAATCAGCCGTTACAGAAAATTTGATTCTTGGTTTGAGGATTTTCAAAAGAAGCTGCCATCGTTTGTATCAATGTTTGAAACTGACGGTGAATCAATAAATGAGCGTGGTGAGCTGTCTTTTTGCTTTATCGCAAATAAGGATGGCAGAAAGCGCTATTTTGACGGCTTTAAAAAGAACAATCCTTATATTGAAAAGCTGCTTCCACGTATCTATAGTGTCAGCCCTGAGCGTGATATTGAGCGGCTGCAAAGTGATCTTTTGCTTCTTCGTGAGGACGCGCTGATTTCTAAAATGCGAAGCGGTTGTTGTCTGTTTGAGGAGGCAAAGACATGTGACCATTGCTTTTCATGCATCGGCTATATAAATCAGAAAAAACCAATTGAGCTTGATGCATTCGAGGCATCTAAGCTTTTAGACTACAAGCTGTACCAGCTAAACCTTGAAGAGTTTTCAAAGAGTGTAAATGAAAACTTTAAGAAAAACGGCGGCCAGGATGAGATTGTTTACTCCATGAATAGAAATGTTGAACAGATGCTTCAGGTTACAACAGAAATCTGCAGTAAGACACAAAGACAGACACATACGCTTAGTGAGATGGGAGAGGGAATGCGAAGCATCTATCTTTTGTCTCTTCTTGAAACATATACAGAGATGCAGGAGCAGCTTTCAAGTATACTGATGATTGAGGAACCAGAGCTTTTTCTTCACCCAACACTGCAGCGTGTGGCTGGTGAGATTTTGTATCGTCTGTCACGAAAAAATCAGGTTGTGTTTACAACTCATTCGCCTAATCTTCTTGCAAACTTTAACAGTCGCGAAATTCGACAGGTAGTACTTGATAAGCAAGGTCGTTCCATTGTGCGCGACAATACGGATATCAGTGTAATATTAGATGATTTGGGATATACGGCAACCGATCTGATGAATGTAAACTTTGTATTTATCGTGGAAGGAAAACAGGATAAAAACCGATTGCCTATTCTGCTTAAAAGATATTATTCTGAAATCTATGATAAAGACGGCAATCTGTCGCGCATCGCAATTATTACAACAAACAGCTGTACAAACATCAAAACGTATGCAAATCTAAAATATATGAATCAGGTCTATTTGAAAGATCAGTTTCTGATGATACGAGACGGTGACGGAAAAGACAGGCGAAAGCTGATAAGCCAGCTGTGCAATTATTACGAGGAGGCAGGAAAGCGCGACGTAGACCATCTGCCTAAGGTGCGTCCTCAAAATGTGCTTGTTCTGAAATATTATTCATTTGAAAATTATTTCTTTAATCCCCAAATTATGGCGCAGCTAGGTATTGTCGAGTCGGAAAATGCATTTTATCAGACCTTCTATGAAAAATGGCAGGAATATTTATCGAGACTTTCAAGCGGACAAAAGCTTATAAGTGTAATAGGTCACGATCTGACAGGACCAGAGGATGTAAAAGCACATATGGAAGAAATACGTATTTACATGCGCGGCCACAACATGTTTGACTGCTTCTATGGTCGTTTTAAAAAAGAAGAAAATGAACTTTTAAGCCGTTATGTAGCGCTGGCACCGCGAGAGGAATTTGCCGATATCCTCGATGCAATAGACCGTTTTGTATATTTTGAGAGCAGAAAAGTATGAAAGCCTACGGGTAATATGTTACAAAACGCGAAAAGAAATACTTTAAAAAGCAATCAAAATATGGTAAACTGATAGAGAAGCACCAAAAGTTTTGGCTGCAGGAAAAAAAGTAAGTTAGTGTAAGTTAGGAGAAATTTAGTAAATGGAAGAAATCAGCGAACACCGCATAGATAAGTGGGAAACACTTATGTTTACATACGAATCTGCGCTGAAGGAAATAGCAACAAAGATCGATATACTGAATAATGAATTTATCAAGATACATAATTACAATCCGATTGAGCATGTAACATCGCGAATCAAGTCTTCGGAGAGTATTGTAAAGAAATTAAAGCGCCATGGCTTGGAAGTCAATATGGACAACATGCAGAACTGCCTGAGTGATATAGCGGGCATTCGCATCGTATGTTCCTTTACTTCTGATATTTACCGAATTGCGGACCGCATTAGCAGTCAGTCAGATATTCAAGTGCTGACCGTTAAAAATTATATCGCAAATCCAAAGCCAAATGGTTATAAGAGCTACCATATGGTTGTATCGGTTCCCGTATATTTGTCAACTGGACCGGTTAGCGTGAAGGTGGAAATTCAGATTCGCACGATTGCGATGGATTTTTGGGCATCACTTGAGCATAAAATCCGCTATAAATTTGAGGGAAAAGCACCGCAGCATATCAATGAAGAGTTAAAAGCATGTTCAGATATTGTAAATATGCTGGATGCAAAGATGCTTTCACTAAATGAAGAGGTGCAGGCATTGCCAAAGGTTGGCGTTGAGGAACAGCATGAGGAAAACGTCAGGATGCAGAAGATGTGGGAGGAGAATAAAATAGTAGACAAACTTCAAAAAAAATAATACATCAAAGCGCCTGAGCGTATGTTTTCTAAAAAATTGAGAACCCTTTCAAGGGAATCATCTATTAGAAAAGGAGATTGCATATGAACATTTTGTTTTATGGTACCAAAAAGTACGATGAAGAGTTTTTTGATGCGATTTTGCCAGAGTATCCAGAGCTTTCGATTCATTATCTGGAGGCAAATTTGTCACCAGAGACAGCTGCATTAGCAGCAGGCTACAAGGCGATCTGTGCATTTGTTAATGCTAATATTGGGGCAGAGACAGTTGAACAGCTGCATCGTCAGGGCGTTAAATTAATTTTAATGCGCTGTGCAGGCTACAACAATGTAGATTTGAAAAAGACAGCAGAGTATGGCATAAAGGTTGCACGTGTGCCTGGCTATTCACCAGAGGCTGTTGCAGAGCATGCGATGGCATTGGCGCTCACAGCAAATCGTCATACGCACAAGGCTTATATCAAGTGCAGAGAAAATGATTTCAGTTTAAACGGACTGATGGGTGTAGATCTTTATAAGAAGACAGCCGGAATCATCGGTACTGGAAAAATTGGTATGGCTATGGCGCGAATCTGCAGAGGCTTTGGCATGAGAGTACTTGGCTATGATATGTATCCAAACCCTAATAATGATATCGAGTATGTAACTCTTGATGAATTGTTGACGCAAAGTGATTTGATTTCACTTCACTGCCCGTTAACTGAGCAGACACATCACTTAATCAATCGTGAGTCTATTGCGAAGATGAAGGATGGAGTGATTTTAGTCAACACATCAAGAGGTGGTCTTGTTAATACAGAGGAACTGATTGAAGGTATCAGAAAGGGTAAGTTTTTTGCAGTAGGTCTTGATGTTTATGAGGAAGAAAACGACAAGGTTTACGAAGATCTTTCAGGCACAATTTTGCAAAGCTCCACAATGGCAAGACTTTTGTCATTCCCAAATGTCATGGTAACTTCTCATCAGGGCTTCTTTACAAGAGAGGCGCTTGAGGCAATCAGCCGCATCACGCTTGAAAATGCAGCTGCATTTGAAAAAGGCGAGACGCTTGAAAATGAGGTAACAAAGTAAACCCTAAAAGACAACATGGTATAATAGGCTGCCGATATCCGGTAGCCTTTGATACAACTATACATAGACAAAATATGAAGAGACACTAATCAGAAGGGCGGTAAGGAACATTATGAAACTGTTAGAAGAAAGAATTCGCAAGGATGGTATTGTAAAACCAGGAAATGTATTAAAGGTTGACAGCTTTTTAAACCATCAGATGGATATCGAACTGTTTTCAGAGATGGGAAAAGAATTTAAGAGACTGTATGAGGGTTGTCCAGTCAATAAGATCCTCACAATTGAAGCGAGCGGTATCGGTATAGCCTGTGTTGTAGCACAGTATTTCCATGTACCAGTTGTATTTGCAAAGAAGACTCAGAGCATTAATCTTGACGGTGATGTTTATTCCACAAAGATTCAGTCTTTTACACACCGCAGAATTTATGATGTGATTGTTTCTAAAAAGTTCCTTTCTCCAGAAGATCATGTACTTATCATTGATGATTTTTTGGCAAATGGATGTGCATTAGAGGGACTGATTGATATTGTAAAAAGCTCTGGTGCTACAATCGAGGGTGTTGGTATTGCAATCGAGAAGGGCTTCCAGAAGGGCGGCGATTTAATCCGCAGCAAGGGTATTCGCGTAGAGTCTCTGGCAATTGTAGATGGAATGAATGCAGAGACTGGAGAAATTTTCTTCAGAGAGCAGTAATAAAGGAAAAGCAAATGAAACCCAGGGGATTCCTCTGGGTTTTACATTTGAAGTATATAAGAACAGCAGACAGAGGAAAAAAGATTATGAAACTTGTAATTCAAAGAGTAAATCATGCAAGTGTGACAGTAGAGGGTAAAGTAACAGGAGAAATCCAAAAAGGTTATCTTGTTCTTCTTGGTGTTGGACAAGGCGACGATGAGTCAATGGTGGAACGCTATGTAAAAAAGCTTCATAAGCTGCGCATTTTTTCAGATGAAGAAGGAAAAATCAATCGTTCAATCGAGGATGTAGGCGGTGAGGTGCTTGTAGTATCACAGTTTACGCTGTATGCCGACTGCAAAAAAGGTAATCGCCCAAGCTTTACGCAGGCAGGTTCCCCAGCAGAGGCAGAGCGCTTATACGAATATTTTTTAGAGGAGTGCCGAAAAGAATTTGGCAAAGTCGAGCATGGTATTTTTGGAGCAGAAATGAAAGTATCACTCGAAAATGATGGTCCGTTCACGGTAATCTGGGATAGCAGAGAATGGTAAATCTGTGAAAATTGAATGAAATTTTACTCAATTGGTTTTCAAACGCATAAATTTGTGATAGAATGAATTCATGTCATTCAAAGAAAGGGAGTCCTGAACACTGAATCAGGACAGGTGAAGGTAATGAGAAGAAGATTTTTAGCAGCAGCACTCGGTATGAGCATGGCAGTAGCTATGACTCCTGCAGCAGCATTTGCAGAGGAGACAAGCACAGAAGAGGCAACTGAGGTTGTATCAGAGGTTGCATCAGAAGAGGATACTGATGCTGAGGAAGAGTCTAGCGAAGCAGAGACAAAGGCATTTGATTATAGCGAAGGCTATGATGAAAAGGGATTTTTTGAAGGTGTGAAGGCACTTGATTATGTAACGCTGCTTGATTATTCCCATATGGAGCTGTCAGATGAAATCATTCCATCTGATGAGGCTGTGCAGAGCCAGATTGATAAGACATTAAGCTCTTATACAAAGACAAACCAGATCACTGATGAAAATCGTCTGATCGAGGATGGTGATACTGTAAATATTGATTATGTAGGTTCTGTTGATGGTGTTGAGTTTGAGGGCGGAAGCACTGACGGAAAAGGTGCAACTGTTACCATTGGCGTAACAAGCTTTATTGATGGATTTTTAGATCAGCTGATCGGTCATGCACCGGGAGAGAACTTTGATATCAATGTTACATTCCCAGATCCATATACTAAAAACACAGATTTAAGCGGCAAGGATGCTGTTTTCAATATCACTATAAACTACATCGAAGAGAAGATAACACCAGAGTTTGATGATGATTTTATCGCTGAGAATCTGCCAGATTATGAGAGCGCAGAGGCATATCGTCAGAGCGTCTATGACAATCTGTACAAGCAGAACATGTATAACGCACTGTTCCAGTATGTAGTAGAAAATTCCGAGATCAAAGATGTACCGGAAGAGGTTGTTGATACAGTTTACAATGAGCGTTATCAGTATTATACCTCTATCGCATCTATGTACGGTGTAGGAATAGATGCTTTCTTATCTGCAAATGGACTTGATGAGGATTCCTTCAGGGATATGTGCAAGACATATGCAGGAAACTATCTTGTACTGCAGGCCGTTATGGAAACTGAGGTTGGGAGATGACAGCAGATATTGCAAAGGAATCTTTAAACTTTACTGATGAGGACTACGAGAAGGCAGTTGGTGTTTATGGTGAGCCATATGTAATGTTTGCAGCAAGCACTGATTATGTGTTAGGAAAGCTTTCAGAGAACGTAACCTTAGTCGAGATGGAAGAGGAGTCTTCAGAAGAAGTTTCTGAGGAGGCATCTTCTGAGGTGTCTTCCGAGGAGATTTCCACAGAGGAAGCATCTTCTGAGGCAGAGTAAAACATTCTTGTAGATAGGATAATAACAAAGAGTATTGTCTGATTGATTACAAACAGGCAAAAAGCCTCGTTGGAGCGGTAAATGCTTCTTCGGGGCTTTAAAAAATGGTAACTACATGAGCAAAATAGAAGCATCGAAGATGCGATTTTGCGAATGGGGTTCTGAATAGTTACAAAAATGTTAAAAAGAAAAAGCGACAGTTTGGGGAAGAAAAAAAGGAGAAAAATTATGGAAGAGAAAACAAAACCACAGGCAAGAACGCGGGATTTGGGAAAGGGAAGCATACCAAAACTTCTTGCACAGCTTGCGATTCCGGTTGTTGTCGCACAGATTGTCAATTTGCTTTACAACATTGTAGACAGAATTTACATCGGACATATTCCGGGAATAGGTGCGGCAGCGCTTACTGGTGTTGGCTTGTTTGCACCAATTTTAATGCTGATAAATGCGTTTGCTATGCTGTCTGGTTCAGGCGGAGCACCAAGAGCAGCAATATTCATGGGAAAGAAGGACAATGAAACGGCAGAGAAGATCATGGCAAACTGCTTTTCATTGATTTTAATTTTTGCAGTTGGACTTACCATTTTATTTTCTATTTTTGCACCAAGGCTTCTTATTTTATTTGGAGCTAGTGATGCAACGCTGCCGTATGCAGTTGAGTACGCGCGAATTTATATTTTTGGAAGTATTTTTGTGCTGATTGTTCTTGGAATGAATCTGTTTATCACAACACAGGGCTTTTCTAAAATTAGCATGATGACGACTTTGATTGGTGCAGTCATTAACGTTATACTTGACCCGATTTTTATTTTTGTGTTTGATATGGGGGTGCGCGGTGCAGCAATAGCAACTGTTTTAAGTCAGGCAGTTGGTGCCATCTGGGTGCTTCGTTTTTTGACAGGAGAGAAGACAATCCTGAAATTAAAGCTGTCTAATATGAAGCTAGACCCGAAGGTGTTTGGACCGTGTCTTGCACTTGGTATTTCGAGCTTTGTAATGATTTCCACAGAGAGCCTTTTGTCGATCAGCTTTACATCAAGTCTTGCCCGTTATGGCGGTGATGTGGCAGTTGGTGCGATGACTATTATCACAAGTGTGAATCAGCTTATTACAATGCCTCTTCAGGGTATCTGCCAAGGCGGTCAGCCAATCATAAGCTATAACTTCGGAGCTGGAAACAAGGATCGAGTAAAGAAGGCCTTCTTTACTCAGTTTTTGTGTGCGCTGCATTTACCATTGCCGGATGGCTAGTCATGATGATTGTACCACAGCTGTTTGCAGGTTTATTTACATCAGATACGAGTCTAGTAGATTACACTTCATGGGCACTTCACATTTATATGGCGGTATATTCTCAATTGGTTTTCAAGTGAGTTGTCAGCAAAGCTTTATGGCACTTGGTCAGGCGAAGGTCAGTCTGCTTTTGGCATGCTTAAGAAAAATTGTGCTGTTGATTCCGCTTATATTTATTTTGCCGTGCTTCTTGGCAGACAAGGTATTTGCTGTCTTTTTAGCAGAGCCAATCAGCGATATTTTGGCAGCAACTGTAACGACAATTACATTCTTAACACGCTTTGATAAGATTCTTGAAGTAGGTGTGCAGGTAAAAAAAGGTGATTGATAAAATTTCGCTCTTGTGTTAACATAAAGAAACAACAGGGAAAACAAAAGCGGGAGGAAATCGTAATGGTTACTTTAAAGGAAATTGCGCAGCACTGCGGTGTTTCAGTTACAACGGTGTCAAATATTGTAAATAATAGTCCCAAAAAGGTCAGGGATGAGACACGTAAAAAAGTAATGGAAGCGATCGAGGAACTTGGGTATCATCCAAATTACTTCGCGCAGGGGCTGCGCAGACAGCGCACTCAGACAATTGGTGTTATCACTGAGGATCTCGAGCAGTTTACGACGCCGGAGATTGTCGAGGGCATTATGAAATATTGTGAGGAAAAAAAGTATCGTGTCCTTCTGCAGAATCTTAGGCTGTATTCAAGATGGCAAGATAAATGGTACAATGATGAAACGTTAATCCATAGTGTATTAGATCCAGCTATGAAGGAGCTTGTAAGCATTAAGGCAGATGGACTGATATATGTAGCAGGTCATGAGCGAGAGATACATCTGTTTGAGAAAAAAACAGACATGCCGCTTGTACTAGCTTATTGCTGCTCAGATGAAAGTATGACTTCTGTTGAGATCGATGATGAGGAAGGCGGCTATCAGATGGTGAGCTATATTTTAGCACAAGGATACAGAAAGCTTGGAGTGATAAGCGGACGTGCTGACAATATTCATGCAAAACGCCGTTTGCTTGGCTGTCAGCGAGCACTGTTTGAAGCAGGTATTCCGTATAATCCGTCATGGGTTCTTGATGCAAATTGGAAGCCTGAAAAGGCATATACGATGACAGCTAAGTTAGTGAATGCTGGGGTAGATGCGATTTTTTGTATGTCAGACTGGATGGCAGGCGGTGTGTATAACTGCATTCATGATATGGGACTTGAAGTGGGAAAGGATATTGCTGTTACTGGATTTGATAATGAGAAGATTGCAAACTGGTATATTCCCAAGATGACAAGCAGCCGCCTTCCTCTTCTTGAGGTTGGAACAGAATCGGCAAGACTGTTGTTTGAAAAGATAGAAAAGCAGGACAGTGATGATAATGGAGCTGATAGTGATACGGTAAAGCACATTAAAATTCCATGTGAGATAAAAATACGTGAGTCAGTTCCAAAGCGAAATGAGTAAGAATAAAAATGTTAAACAAATTAGAGGAGCAGTCGGTAAGGCTGCTCCTTTTTTTGCATGATTTTGTAAATTGGGATCGGAATAGTTAGTATTTTGCAAAATGTAAAAGAGTAACGTTAAACAAACAGTAGAATGCTAAAACAACACAAAAAAACAGGCTGAATGCATAAAGAATATAAAAATAAATATGCAAAATAGACAAATATAAAAATAAAAACAAATTAGGTATTGACAAAATACCTGCAAAGTGACATAATGAGATTAACCAAAGAAAAACGTTACACCAAATAAAAAAGAAAGGTAGTGGAACAGTTGGGAAAGAAAAAGATGACGAGAAGAAAATGGAAGTCCATACGGTTGTTTTTGTATGTAGCACCTTTCATTGCACTGGTACTTATATTCAGTTACTATCCGTTATACGGATGGATTTACGCATTTTATGATTATCGTCCGCCGAAGCCATTTTCTGAGGCGCAGTTTGTTGGCTTAAAATGGTTTAAGTCACTGGTTGAGAACGATATTAAAATCAAGCAGATTGTTCAGGTATTAAAAAATACATTTGCGATGAGTGCGTTAACACTTGGTACATCATGGCTTCCGATGTTGTTTGCTGTATTTTTAAATGAGATTCGCTGCGTGAAGTTTCGTAAGTTTGTCCAGACTGTTACCACACTTCCAAACTTCGTCAGCTGGGTTCTTGTATATTCAGTTGCATTCAGCTTGTTTAACAGTACAGGTATGGCAAATACATTGTTAATGAAGCTTGGATTTACAACAGAGCCAATTTTGTTTTTACAGTCTACGAAGCATGTTTGGTTTACTCAGTGGCTGTGGCTGACTTGGAAGAATCTTGGCTGGGCGGCAATTATGTACATAGCAGCAATTTCTGGTATTGATGATGAGCTGTTTCAGGCAGCAAAGGTTGACGGTGCAAACCGTATGCAGCTGATTCATCATATTACAATTCCAAGTTTGATTCCGACTTATTTTGTTTTGCTGATGATTAACATTGCAAACTTCTTAAACAACGGAATGGAGCAGTATTACGTATTCCAGAACGCATTTAACAAACAGTACATTCAGGTACTTGATCTTTACGTATATAATACCGCAATGGGAAGCGGAAGCTATTCCGTATCTGTTGCAATTAGTATGTTAAAGAGTGTAGTCAGTGTAATTCTTCTTGTAGGTGCAAATACCTTCTCGAAGAAGGTACGCGGCGAGAGCTTTATCTAACTTGGATCGGAGGGCAGCTTAGATGAAAAAGAAACAAGTTCATCAACATAAGACAAAGATGAAGGAAAGCTTCGGCGACCGTATGGTCGGTGTTGTCTGTTACATCATATTCAGCCTGTGCGCGCTGGTCTGTGTATATCCGTTTTACTACATCTTTATCAATACAATCAGTGCAAATGATTTAAGCGCCAGAGGCGTGATTCTTTTCTGGCCGAGAGGAATTCATTTTCAGAATTATGTGAGCGCACTAAAGATTGACGGTTTATTTCAGGCAGCAAAAATTTCTCTTGGAAGAACAGTAATCGGAACATTTTGTACTGTAGGTGCATCAGCATTCTTAGGTTATATGTTTACTCAGGAAGATATGTGGCACAAAAAGTTCTGGTACAGAATTTTAGTTGCAACGATGTACTTTAATGCAGGAATTATCCCATGGTTTTTGACAATGAAAAATATGCATCTTACAAATAACTTCCTTGGTTATATTTTGCCGGCAATTGTTTCTCCATTTAACATTATCCTGACAAAGACGTTTGTGGAGTCTGTTCCAAAGGAACTTCAGGAGGCAGCAGAGATTGATGGTGCAGGAACTATAAAAGTATTTTTGAAGATTATGATTCCTGTTATTAAGCCGATTATGGCAACAGTTGCTATTTTCTCAGCAGTTAATCAGTGGAATGCATTTCAGGATACACTTCTTTTAATGACAGATACGAAGCTGTATCCGCTGCAGTTTATTTTGTATCAGTATTTGAATCAGGCAAGCTCCTTAAAGGCACTGGCAAACAGTTCTGCAAGCTCAGGCGCTATGGCAGCTGCTTCCGCAACAGCACAGACAGCGACGAGTGTGCGTATGACTGTTACGATTTTGGTTGTTGCACCAATCATGTTTGTATACCCGATTTTCCAGCGATATTTTGTAAAGGGTATTATGGTAGGAGCAGTTAAGGGCTAAAGGGTCAAAAGGAAAAATTAAAGTAATAGGAAATAAAGAAAGATTAAAGTAAAAATCAAAGAAAATCAAAAAGGAGGATTTTACTATGAAAAAGAAAAATGTAGCAAGCATGGCAATGGCAGCGATGATGGCAGCAGGCGCACTTCCAATGAATGCGTGGGCAGCACCAGAAGTGAATCATGATGAAACCCTGACAATCGAAGTTTACGATGTGGCAGCAAACTATCAGGGTATGCAGACTGGATGGTACGCAAAGGAAATCAAGGATCGTTTCAACATCGAGTTAAACATCGTTGCGCCGCAGGTATCTGGTGATGCAGCATCTCTTTACCAGACACGATGTGCATCTGGTGATCTGGGTGATATTATTATTCTGGATAATGCAGATATGCAGGATTGTGTTGATGTAGGTCTGATCGCAGATATCAGCGAGGATCTTCCAAATTATGAGAATCTCATGAAATATGAAGAGCAGATTAGTCTGTTTAATGATGCGATAAATGAAGTAATCGGAAAGGAAGGCGTTTATGCAATTCCGGCAGAGATGAACTCCAATGGACCGACTGAGTACAAGGAAGATACTGTAGCTATAATGCCAAGACTTCGGTGGGATCATTATGTAGAAGTTGGCGCACCAGAGATGAAAAATCTTGACGATCTGTTAGATACCTTAAAGAAGATTCAGGATGCTTATCCGACAAATGAGGCTGGAGATAAGACATACGCACTGAGCTTATGGCCAGATTGGGATAACACAAGTATTGAGAATGTAAATCAGCTTACAAAGTGGTATGGTCAGGAAGTAAATGGTTCTATTTTACTGGGAACAGATAATTCCATCACACCATTAACTGATAAAGACGGCGCTTACTATAAGATGTTAAAGTTCTTATATAAGGCAAATCAGATGGGACTGGTTGACCCAGATTCCGCTACACAGGACTGGAATGCAGCATGTGACAAGATGCGTCAGGGAAGAGTTCATCTGTTCTGGTACAACTGGCAGTATGGTTTCTGGAATTCACCAGATAAGGGCGAGGCTCGTCAGAATTATCGTGGTATTCCGCTAGAAGATCTGAATATTTATCAGGCATCAGATACCTACTATGGCGATGGCCGTGCATGGGCAGTTGGTTCTAACGTGTCAGATGAAGATAAGGCGCGTATCCTTGAATTTATGGATTGGCTTTGCTCACCAGAAGGTCTGACTATGCAGCATATTGGTCAGGAAGGCTTTATTTATACTGTAAATGATGATGGTACATATACACTGACAGATGCTGGTATGACAAGATTTGCAGATGATCCTCAGGTACCAGAAGAACTTGGCGGCGGTTCCTGGACTGATGGAAATAACCAGGTAAATCAGTGGCTTGTTGCAAGTATTGAGATGAATCCAGAAACAGGAGAGACATTTGGAAGTGATTACTGGGCATCCTTCCTTGAAAAAAATAACACAGCAACAAACAAAGAGTGGAGTGAGAAGTTTGGTTCTGAAACTGAAGTTTCATATCTGGAGGAAAATGGAATGCTTAATCCTGTTCCGAGTGTAAACCTTGTACTTCCAATTGATACAACCGATATCGCGCTGATCAGAAGTCAGTGTGGCGATCAGGTCAAGGCAACATCCTGGCAGGCAATCTTTGCATCAGATGATGCTGAATTTGATCAGATGTGGGATGAAATGTGTGTTACACTTGAAGGTCTTGGATGGGACCAGCTTGTTGAGTTTGATACAGATAAGTATCAGGCAGTAGTAGATGCAAGAGAGGCAGCAACAGCAGAGTAAATGAAAATGAGTTGTTCTGGGCTGCATATATAAAGTGATCTGAGGTCAAAGGGGAAAAAGAAAAAAGGAAAAGACAGACACAGCATGGATGATCTGGCGGGGAAAGGCAAAACTGCTATTCTCCGCCTTTTCTATAAGAAAAGGAGAAAAAATATTATGAAGCTTTATATTAACGAAAAAAATAGAAAAGGTCATATTGAGCCGGAGATTTACGGGCATTTCAGTGAGCATTTAGGCCGCTGTATTTATGAGGGAATTTATGTGGGAGAGGATTCGCCAATCCCAAATAAAAATGGTATGAGAACAGATGTGGTTGAGGCTTTAAAGGAAATTAAGGTTCCTGTACTTCGCTGGCCGGGCGGCTGTTTTGCTGATGAGTATCACTGGATGGATGGTGTTGGTCCTAAGGAAAGCAGAAAGAAAATGATCAATACCCACTGGGGCGGTGTGACTGAGGATAATAGCTTTGGAACACATGAATATTTTGAACTGTGCGATCAGCTTGGCTGCAAAACATATGTCAACGGAAATGTTGGAAGCGGCAGTGTGCGTGAGATGAGCGAGTGGGTTGAATATATGACATTAGATGGTGTGTCACCGATGGCAGATCTCAGAAAGAAAAATGGCAGAGAGAAGCCATGGAAGGTGGATTATTTCGGTGTTGGAAATGAAAACTGGGGATGCGGCGGAAATATGACACCAGCTTACTATGCTGATCTTTATCGCCGTTATCAGACATATGTGAGAACCTATGACAGCAAGAATCCAATTTTTAAAATCTGTGGCGGCGCAAATGCTGATGATTATAAGTGGACAGAGGTGGTGCTTCGTGAATGTTTTGCAGATCCGGCACCAAAAGAAGTACATGGCATGATGGATGGTTTGTCTGTTCATTATTACTGCGGCGCAGAAAAGGGACTGCATAAGGGAAGCGCAACAGACTTTTCAGAAGATGAGTATTGGTATACAATGAATCGTGCGCTTGGCATGGACGAGTTAATTTACAGACATGGTGCGATTATGGATCAGTATGACCCAGATAAAAAAATCGGTATGATGGTGGATGAATGGGGTTGTTGGCATGATGTAGAGCCGGGAACAAATCCGGGATTTTTGTTCCAACAAAACACAATGAGAGATGCACTTGTAGCAGGAGCTACATTTAATATTTTCAATCGCCATTGTGATCGTGTGAAGATGGGATGTATCGCACAGATTGTAAACGTGCTTCAGTCAGTTATTTTAACAGATGGACCAGAAATGATTCTTACACCGACCTACCATGTGTTCCATATGTATCGTTTCCATCAGGACGCTGAGCTTTTAGAAAGTTGTCTGTCTGAGACAAAGAAGGTAGGAAATGATAAGTATCAGATGGATAACATTCAGCAGTCAGTATCACAGGATAAAGATGGTGTAATTACTATAACACTTGTCAATACATCACTTGATGGTGAGGAGACTATCGAATCTGTTTTGATGGAGGAGACACCTAAAAAGGCAGAAGGCTTTATTCTTCACGGCGGATTAAATGATTACAATGAGTTTGGAAAAGAACCAGTTTTATATGAGAAGCCGCTTGATGTAGAATTAACAAAGCGCGGTGTGAAATTTGTGGTACCGGCATGCTCAGTTGTGACGGTGCGTGTGCATCTTTAATAGGAAGGAATGGTAACGAATATGAAAAAACAGGCATTTAATCCATATCTTCCGTCATGGGAATATATTCCAGATGGAGAACCTTATGTATTTAATGGACGTGTGTATGTTTACGGATCGCACGATTTTTACAATGGATATGTATTTTGTATGGGTGATTATGTATGCTGGTCTGCTCCAGTAGATGATCTGGGAAACTGGCGATATGAGGGCGTAATTTATAAAAAGACACAGGATCCGGAAAATCCAGATGGAACGATGTGTCTGTACGCACCTGATGTCACAGTTGGACCAGATGGAAGATATTATTTATTCTACGTGCTTGATAAGCTTCCGGTTGTATCAGTTGCAGTTTGTGATACACCAGCAGGAAAATATGAATTTTTAGGATATGTTCATTATCCGGATGGCACGCGTCTTGGTGAAAAAGAAACAGATGAGCCACAGTTTGATCCAGGTGTAATCACAGAGAAAGATCAGACCTATCTGTATACAGGTTTTTGCGGAATTGGGGATAAGTCGAGAAGCGGCGCGATGGTGACAATCCTTGATAAAGATATGCTGACCGTGAAGACAGCACCGAAAATTATTGTGCCGGGAAGTGAGTACAGCAAGGATACACCATATGAGGGTCACGCATTTTTTGAGGCTCCGTCTATTAGAAAGAGAGGCGACACATATTACTTTATTTATTCGTCTGAGGTTATGCATGAGCTTTGCTATGCGACGAGCAAGGAGCCTACGGGCGGCTTTAAGTATGGCGGCGTGATTGTAAGTAACTGTGACCTTCATATTGATACATATAAGCCGGCAGATATGCCAACTGCATATGGTGCAAACAATCATGGAAGTATGGTCCAGATTGGAGATGACTGGTATATTTTCTATCACAGACATACAAATGGTACGTGGTACAGCAGACAGGGATGCGCAGAGCGCCTGACATTTGGTGAAGATGGCAGTATTTTCCAGGCAGAGATTACTTCATGTGGATTAAATGGCGGACCACTAGTTGGAGAGGGCTATTATCCAGCGTATTTGGCATGCAACTTATTTACAAATGAACCTTCTATTTATGTAGATGAACGTTTCCCTAAGATCATGCAGGATGGAAGAGATGGTGATGAGGATCCGGCATATCTTGGTGCAATTGTGGATGGTACAACAGTTGGCTTCAAATATTTTGATATGAAGAACATTCATCAAATTTCGATTGATGTTCGTGGTTATATAAAGGGAAGCTTTGAAGTAAAAACTGCATGGGATGGCAAAGTGCTAGCACAGATTCCAGTAGAGTACACGAATGTATGGAAACATTATAGTACACCAGTTGAAATGCCAGATGGTGTGCAGGCACTTTATTTTACATTTAAGGGAGAAGGAAAGGGTTCACTGAAGGGCTTTTATCTGGAGCATTAATACTTTCTGTGAAAGAGCGTTATAATCATCATAGCGTTTTAGAGAGGAGAAGATCAATGATTCGACAAACAAAAACAGAAAATGGTCTGGTGCGCGGTATTGAGGCAGCCGATCCGCGTATCACAGCTTTTCGCGGTGTTCCGTTTGCTGCACCGCCTACAGGGAAGAATCGCTGGCGCGCACCTCAGCCGTGTGAGAATTGGGAAGGAATAAAGGATTGTGCACGCTTTGCACCGATTTCTGTGCAGGATACGCCAGGCATAGGTGATTCTCTATACAATAGAGAGTGGCATGTTGACCAGGATGTGCCTATGGATGAGGATTGTCTGTATCTAAATATCTGGACAGGAGCAAAAAGCGTGGATGATAGACGTCCAGTTCTTGTTTGGTATTTTGGAGGCGGCTATCAATGGGGCTATACAAGAGAGATGGAGTTTGACGGAGAGCGTCTTGCAAGACAGGGAGTTGTTGTTGTCACCGTCAATTATCGTGTGAATGTATTTGGCTTTTTGTCACATCCTCAGCTGACAAAAGAGCAGCCAGAAGCACCGTCCAATTTTGGAAGCCTTGATCAGAAGGCAGGTCTTGAGTGGGTTGTCAGAAATATTGCTAATTTCGGAGGTGATCCAAATAAGATTACAATTGCCGGGCAGTCGGCAGGCGGTGCAAGTGTAATGTCGCAGCTCGCATGTGAAGAAAATGAAGGAAAAATTTCCGGTGCGCTTGTGATGAGCGGTATGATTGGAAGTCCTTATGAAAAGACACGTTTTGGCACACCGACACCTTTAGCTACGGCAGAGCAGATCGGAAAAGACTTTTTTGAATTTCTTGGCGTAAAAACCTTAGAGGAAGCAAGAACACTTGATGCATTTGAGATTCGCGATAAGTATTCTGATTTTGCAAAGGATCATCCGCGTATGTATACTGTGCTTGACGGCGCATTCTGCAAGGAAGACCCGTACAAAAAGATGCTTGAAGGAAGAAGTCTTTTAGTGCCTCTTATGGCAGGAAACACATCAGATGAGTTCTTAAATTACATTGAAGCTGAGAATGGCGAACAGCTTTTAAAAAAGGCAGAGGAACTTTTTAAAGATAAGGCAGATAAGTTTTTGTCATTTGAAGAAAATAAAAAGCAGACGCCAGAGGGCTTTTCGCCTGTCAGTGGAATTGAGTACAGCGTAAAGCGAGCATTTTTATCAAGAAAAGATACAGGCTGTAATCAAAACAGCTATTATTACCGTTTTGATGCTGATATTCCAGGATGGGACAAACCGGGAACCTTCCATTCTTGTGATCTGTGGTTTTTCTTTGAGACACTTGCAAAATGTTGGCGTCCATTTGACGGCCATCACTATGATCTGGCTCGTCAGATCAGCAGCTATTTTGTCAACTTTATAAAAACTGGCAATCCAAACGGAAATGATTATAATGAAAATAAGCTTCCAGAGTGGAAGCCATACTGCGATGCAGATCGCTATGAAATGAACTTTAAAACAAAAGGCGCATCTGGAGGAAATACGGAGACTGCGAGGATGCGATTTTTGCTAGAGAGATAAGCCAAATTTTAAGTCGCATCGGTTCCATTTTGGGTGCGAACATGGATCGTATTTTTCTCAATTGGGGAGCGGCTGCTGATTTCAATTATAACAGAAGTTTGCTCTCCAAATCCATATACTCGATTGTAACTTTTTTGCTACAAATAAAAATCAAAATATTCCATAGAACAATTAAAATAGGACATTGTAAAAAGATTCAGCTTATGTAAAAATGGAAACAGCAGTGACAAAGTTTAATACGGGAAAATTAAAAAATTCTCTGCAAAAACAAAAAAGAGGTGACAATATGCTAGTAGCAAAACATAGGGCGAGTACACAAATTACGGATGTTAAGAGAACTGACAAATCGGTTGTTCTAAGATCTAAAGCCGAGCAGATTCAGTTTATTCCCATATCTGAGAGTGCAGTGAGAGTGATTTGCACAAAGGCAGATACACAGAAAAAGGAACAAGAATTGACACAAGGAGATTCCATTAAGAGGAGCAATCAGATGAATTCTGTCCAGTGGGAGTTGAAGGAGGATAGTGAAAGCATAAGCGTAATCCTTTCAAATCTTACAATCAGAATCGATCGTCAGACGGCTTCCATTTCGTATTACAAACCCAATGGGGTACTCCTTTTAAAGGAACGAGATAAGAACAGTAGAACGATGGAGGCTTTTCAGTCTTACCGTGTTGTGCGGGCTGGAAAAATTGAGCAAGTTCAGACAGCAGATGGCTTGAAACGTTTTGTGAAAGATGCTGTGCGTGAGCCAGATCAGACATTGTATCACACAAGAATGCATTTTGACTGGCAGCAAGATGAGGCACTATATGGTCTTGGTCAACATGAGGAGGGAATTCTTAATCTTCGTGGTCATATGGTATATCTCCATCAGGCAAATCGAAAGATTGCGATTCCGCTTTTGATGTCAAGTTTTGGCTATGGCATTTTGATGAACACATCTGGAAACATGGTTTTTAGTGATACAGAGCACGGTTCCTATCTGTATACTGAGTCAGATCCGCAGTTGGATTTCTATTTTATCAACGGAGATGGGATGGATGGCGTTGTGGGAGGATATCGCAAGTTGACAGGAAAGGCTTCTATGCTTCCAAGGTGGGCATTTGGCTATCTTCAGTCACAAGAGCGCTATGAGACACAGGAGGAAATCTGTCAGGTCGCTGCAGAATACCGCAGACGTGGAATTGGATTAGATGGCATTGTACTTGATTGGTGTTCCTGGGAAGATGGCATGTGGGGACAAAAAAGCTTTGATGCTAGTCGTTTTCCTGATCCAGCAGGTATGATTCAGACGCTTCATGATGAAGATGTTCACTTTATGATTTCAATATGGCCAAATATGGATGAAAAGTGCGAAAATTATAAAGAAATGAAAGAGAAGGGCTTTCTTCTTCCGTTTTCCAATATCTATGATGCAAGAAATGAACAGGCTCGCAAATGCTATTGGGAGCAGGTGAAAAGAGGCTTATATCGGTATGGAGTGGATGCTTGGTGGTGTGATTCAAGCGAACCGTTTACACCAGAGTGGAGTCATGTGGAGCGTCAGGAGCCTGCAAGTCAGTATGAGGAATACAAAAAGACAGCAGGTGAGTTTCTAGGAGAAGCGCATACAAACGACTATGCTTTGTACCATGCAAGGGCAATTTATGAAGGGCAGAGAGCAGAGCAGAAAAAGGATGGATCCAATAAGCGAGTCTTTAATCTAACGAGAAGTGCATGGACTGGACAGCAACAGTATGGTACGGTTATGTGGTCTGGTGACACATCTGCTAGTTGGGAGACGTTTCGCCGCCAGATTCCGGCAGGGCTTAATTTCTGTGCAAGCGGGCTTCCGTACTGGACGGCAGACATTGGTGCATTCTTTGTGAAGGATGGTGATTCTTGGTATTGGGACGGTGAATATGACGATACAACGAATGATCCGGCTTATCTGGAATTGTACACACGCTGGTACCAGTGGTGTTGTTTTCTTCCAATATTTAGAGGACATGGAACGGATTGTAGAAGAGAGCTTTGGAAATTTGATGGAGCGGGAGGTATGTTTTATCAGGCATTACTTCGGATGAATGCGCTTCGCTATAAACTTCTTCCTTATATATATTCAACTGCTGGAAAAGTATGGCTGTATGATTCATCAATGATTCGCATGCTTGCATTTGACTTTCCAAAGGATCAGCAAGCACTTCATATTTCAAATCAATATTTGTTTGGAGAGAGTCTGATGGTGTGTCCAGTGACAAGGCCAATGTATTACCAAAAGAACGAAAATGGTACTAAAAAGATACTAAATCCGTATTGCTATCGTGCTGTTTATCTTCCAGAGGGATGTGGTTGGTATAATTTCTGGACGAACAAGTATTATGAGGGCGGTCAGTGGATTGAGGCAGAGGCACCGATCGAGAAAATTCCTCTTTTTGTAAAGGAAGGAAGTATTCTTCCAATTGCAAAGCCAGCGCAGAGTGTAGAAGAGGTTGTGGCATCGAATGAGCTTACTTTTTTTGTATATAATGGAAAGGATTGCTCATATGAATTCTATAGTGATGATGGTGATGGCTATGAATATGAAAATGGAGCCTATAAGCTGGATACATACAAATGGAATCAGAGGGAACAGAAATTGATTGGTCCAGAAGGAACTTTCATAAAAAAAGAGAACCTCGAATCATTGGAAGAGAATCATTGGATGAAAACAGGGACTTGTAAGTAATATTAGATGAAGGAACACCTTGATGGTTGCGATGAATAAAGCAATCGTCGAGGTGTTCTACTTTTCAATTTTATTTTTCGGACATTGTTTGTTGCCATTGCCGTGGACTAACGCCAAATTTTGAACGAAAAATCTTATGAAAATAGGTTGTAGAGTTATAGCCAGTTTGAAGTGCAATTTCTTCCATAGTAAGATCAGGACGATGGCATAGAAGCTCGCACGCTTGTTCCATTCTAACATTTGTAAGATACTGAACAATGGTGGATCCAGTTTCTTTTTTGAAAATATAGCTAAGATAGCTAGCATTGATCGTTAAGATTTCGGCAAGCTTATCAAGGGAAATATCTTGCTGATAGTGGAGTTTAATATATCTGCAAGCAGCGGCTACCTTGGAAGAACAGCTTTCTTGTTCCGTTTGAGAGAATGAATTGTGCCAGAAATCTAACAGCTTTTTTACAAATTGAATTAGTGATTTTTGCGTAATTGTGTTATCTGATGGCGTCGGATACTGCCTATGGATTCGATCAATAGGAAGATTGATATCGGATACAAAGGTGTATGCAGAAAAAATTTCTGTAAAAATAAGAGGATAATACAAATTAGCTGGAAGCGCATTGTAAATTTCTTGAATGTAATCTTCAATATTTTCCTCAAAGGTGATAACACGAATTGCAGGAAGTAGTGTGCGTTTGGCAATGATTTGTAAGAGGGGTGAGTAGTCTTCTGTTTTGCTGGCAGGAGATTGAGATAGTATCATTTCACATAGAGCTTCCTGATAGTGAACCGCGATCGAGTTGATTGCATTTGCTTTTCCAGCGGTGGAAAGAAAATAAGAGTGTCCCCACGGGATGGTCTTAAAAAGAGTTTCTAAAATAGTATATACTTCTTCCGAGTGAATTTTTTTTGAGTAATTCAGCAGAAAAAGAGTTCGTGAATTAAGAGAAAATGTGTAAATTGTATCAAAGTATCGTGTTAGTTGTTGCTTTAGTTGAAGTGGGTCTGTATGGGTATTGTTGATCGCACATAAGCAAAACGCAGAATTGGGAAAAATATATTCTAAATCTTTTGCAGAAACAACGTCATCAGAGTAGCTGTTTCCGTTTAGCAAAAGAAGTTGAATACGCATAAGTACATGTGAAATATTTCTTTCTTTCTCAACTTCGAGTTCCTTTAAACGATGAATTAAAAGAGATTTATCAATTGGTTTGAGTAAATAATCATCTACATGCAGGTGCAGAGCCTGTTTGAGATAGGACTGTTCATCATATCCACTGCATATGATGAATCTGCAGTGTGGGAAATTTTGCTGAGCTTGTTTGATAAGCTCAAAACCATTAGACTCAGGCATATTAATATCAGTGATGATGACATCAGGGCGAAATGAGGTTAATTTATTTAAAGCATCTTCTACATCCATAGCGGTTACAATTTTTACGGATGTCTCTGTCTGCTCAGAAAGAATAATTTCTAGTCCCTTTAAAACAAGATATTCATCGTCGACAAGTAAAACATTTAATGCCATAGTTTCCTCCTTTTTGTAGTAATAGAAGCTTTTAGTTTCACTTTTTAAGGTGAATCAGCGATGGATTCGGATGCTACAAGTAGTTTCTTTTCCAGGTTCACTTTCAATGGAAAAGTAATAGCCGTCTCCATAAAAGATTTTTAGACGATCACTCGTGTTAAAAATGCTGCGACCGTTATTCTCGCTCGTCATTGTGGCTCGTTCTTTTGGATGAGCCAATAGATATTGAAGCTGCTTTAAGCGTTCAGGTGAAATGCCCGGACCTGTATTTTTTACTGTAATGGTCATATCAAGATCATTGCGTACAATAATAATATGAATATGAATAAAATCCTTGCATTTACTGACGTTGTGTGAAAAAACATTTTCTATCATATTAAAAATAGAAAATTTTGGACAACGCCATTTGTCAGTCAAATCGGGAATATCCCAAGTGACATCAAAGCGATTTCCAAGGCGCTTTTCTTGAATGGATAGATATTGACGGATAACATCCAACTCTCGCTCAATAGGAACCAAATATTCTCTAGATAGAGAATAGCGCATTAAATTCGCAAAGGAAAAGGCAATATCCGAAATCAACTCTTGGTGGTTGATCTCAGCAATCATGCGAATGCTTTCCAAAGTCCCGTAGAAGAAATGAGGATTTAGCTGCGATTGCAAAGATTCAATTTGCGCGTTTTTTAATTGAATTTCGCTATTTAAAAGACTGTCCGAGAGCTCGTTAATATGCTGAACCATCTGATTAAATGAAATTGCAAGATCACCAGTTTCATCGGAAGTAATTTTACCAGTATATGGAGTTAATCGAGGTTTATCCTGCTGTTTCATATGATCACTAAGTTTGACAATGTTATGCATAACTCGAAATAGAATAAGAAAAACAGCAATGCTTGCAAAAATGAGCAGAAATCCAGAAAATAACAAACATAGTATAAATGGTTTGTAGGAAAATAGTGTTTCACTTTCCGGAGCTACTTTCATAATATAAAAACTTCCATTGTAGAGAGAAAAAATACTGACGACGTTATGATCTTTTTCATTTAAGGAGATCATTGGTGTGTCTAGGTGAGTGGAGGAATCAATATATTGATGTAAATTAGTAGAGGGTTTTCCTTGCTCGGTCTGATAAATCAAACATTGATTTAGATAAACATAAATATGAGAGTCTGGAAAACGGTTGGCATACTGTTCAAATATTTGCGTGTCAAAAGCAATGCGCAGGATACCACAATATTTTTTCATAGGAGGGTTTGAGAAACCAATATAAAATACAGGAGACGGAAGACCATCAGTGTATTCTATACGCCATGTACCATTTAACAGAAGTGGATCAGGGTTTTCGAAAAAAGCTGGGCACTCAATGGATAAAATTCCTTTAGAAGGTTGGCAGCAATTTCGTTTTCTGTATAAATGGAGATATCGCGAATATTTGGATTGTGAAGTCGAATATTGCTGAGCAAAGAATAAATTTGTGTATTATAGGCACGAACTACTTTTGAATTTGAAGTATAGATGCCGTGAAGTAGTAGTCTTAGCTCGTAATCAGACTGAAGCTGTGAAGAATATTGCTGAACAATATCCAGTTCATTTTCCAACGAATTTTGTTCCATTAAAAGCGAAGTGATACGGTCGGTGGTGTATTCTTTAATGCGCTGGTCAGAAAAGTAATGGTATATCATAAAGCTTAAAAGAACAATAGGAATGAAGACCGCAAGAAAGTAGCAGCAAATAACACGTGGCAATAGTTTTTTCTGCTTTTGTAACATAAAAAGACCCTCCTTTGGATATTTATTAGGGATCGTGTTTGAATATTATTATAGTATAAATAAAAATAAAATGAAAGTAAAGGCAAAAAAAATCATATGTGAAAATATTTTGGATTGTTAACTTTTTTTGGAAAAAATTATTGGAAAAGATGAAAGTA
>QUFP01000069.1 GCA_003478935.1 Firmicutes bacterium AF25-13AC | reverse complement strand
CTTTCTGTGAATGCTTGCATTCAGACAGAATAGCAATTTTATATGGCGAGGTAACCCCATTCGCAATAGAAGCATCGAAGATGCGATTTGGCGAATGGGGTCTGAATAGTTACTATATTTTAATCACAGTGTGTCATGATCTTTATAATCTCTTCGTCTGTGCCATTCATTCCTTCTGCACCAATTCGACAGATATTACGAATAGTATTCTCAACACCCTTACTTACAATTCCATCCTCACCATAGAACTGCTGGCCATGGCGATACATTTCATATCCTAAAATTCCAGCATCCACAGAAGATGCAATCTTTGCTGCACATGATGGCTTTGCTCCATCGCAGATAATACCAGATGTAATTGCAATAGAATTTACAAGTGTATGAGCCACCTCATCGATGCCGCCGCCAAGTAAAAATGCAATTGCACAGCCTGCTGCACATCCGGCACTTACTGCTCCGCAAAATGCAGACAATGGTCCAATTCCTGTCTTAATGTGAATTGCAATAAGATTTGATACCAAAAGTGCACGAAGCAGTTCTTCGTCACTCTTATGATATTCCTTTGCATAAATAATAACAGGAACTGATACGGTAATTCCCTGGTTTCCACTTCCCGAATTGATTACAACAGGAAGCTCACAGCCACTCATACGTGCATCGGAGCCTGCTGCTGCATATGCTCTTGCTTTTGTACGCACATCTTCACCATATGTATCAAGCAAAACACTTCCCACATTTGCACCCCAGTCCTCTTTTACACCAACCTGTGCAATATTATAGTTATACTCAACCTGTCTGTTTAACAAATCACTTACTGTGCTTAGATCTGCAGTCTTCGCATACTCTACAATTCCCTCAATGCTAAGGCGGCTTCTGTCAGCACGCTGCTCTGCTGCAGCTGCCTGATTTGCTGCCAGTTTCTGTGCACACTCACAGTCATCCTGCTCATTTAGCATAACCTCGCCATTATGCGCAATATACACAATATCAGTATGATGCTTTGATACACGCACAACTGCACTATTTTCCTCGGCCTTTACTGTTACGCGAATATCAAGCTTATCACCATCCTCCATTGCCTTTACGCTAAATGGAACATTATTTAAATACTCAGCGATTTCCTTTTGTTCTTCTGGTGTTACCTTTGCGATAACCTCAAGACATGCTTTTGAATCTCCTGCCACGATTCCAGCTGCCGCTGCCGCTGGGATTCCCTTCATGCCGCCTGTATTCGGTACGATAACACTCTTTACATTCTTTATAATATTGCCGCTTGCCTCAATGATAACTTCTGTAGGCATCTGACCTAATACTTCTCTTGCCTTTGCGGCACAGTATGCCAGCGCAATCGGCTCTGTACAGCCAAACGCTGGTGTCAGTTCTTCGCGCAAAATCTGCGCATATGTCTTATGATCTTCTCTTGTAAGCATTACAATTTTCTCCATTTTTCTATATGATCCGTGCCTCGCACTATTATTCATGATATCAATTATCGTGTTTTTTGTAAAGGTTTTGCCAAATTTTCTCTCATTGATTTTTTGTTTTTTGTAATTTTACATCGCATTTTGCGAAAAACTATGTTATCATAGAATATATCTCTTACAGACAGGACTGACAGCTATGGAACAACACACTAAAAAGCACGCACGACACTCTTTTTATCATTTAAAAAATGCCTTGGGCGGCTTAAAAATTGCTATGCGCGGTGCCTTTTTAAATATAAAAAGTATGCTCGCGCTTCAAATTATTTACTCTATATTTTACACCCTGATTGAGTACTCACTCTTTCAGCTTCTTTTAAGTATTGCATTAAAAATCGACGGCTACAGTTTTTTAAATTCCGCCAATATCGGACGCTTTCTGATCACTCCTCCGGCAATCGCAATGCTTCTGATTTTATTTTTGACTGCATGTATGCTGACTTATCTTAATGCATGCATTCTTCTTGGCGGCTTTCAGGCTTCTTTGGCAAGACAGAAGCTTCGCATGAAGGATATTTTTCTACATGGCTGCGCAAAAGGCTTTCAAAGATTTCACTTTAAACAGCTGTATGTCGCTCTGCCTTTATTTGCCTACCAGATTTTAATCAACCTATTCTTTTTCTATGAAATCTGTTTTCGCATAAATCCTTACAGCACCTTTTTGCCGATGCTTTTTTCAAAACTTATTTACTGCATTCCGATCATCACTTTTCTTATATTTATTGGAATTTTTGCAGTTCGTGAGTTTTTCTGTGCCTGCTATTGGTATCTTGGCGATTTCGGCCTGAGAAATGCAAAAAAAGCAAGTATTCCTCTCGTTAGAAAGAATCTTCGTGCTGTACTAAGCGACATAGTTCTTTTAAATCTGCTCGTCGTTGTCCTTTGGTTTGTTCTTCGTTTGCTGTGTCAGATTATAATTGTTGTCGTCGTCAATTTTTTTGCGCCAGCCGACTTAAAGGTTGCAATGGTTCTTAGTTTTAACAATACGCTTTCCATCGCACTCATCTGGTTTGTCACCTGCATAGGTGTTTTCTTAAATGCAGCAATGATGACACATCTGTTTTACCGTTTTTCCGGCAACGATGTTATTTTGGAATTTCATCTTAGCTATGCGCCAGACACACCGCTTCGCCGTATCTTTCGTGCCTGTGGTCTTGTGGCTGCCGGTGTTGGCGTTTTTTGCTTTTTATACTATGGTATCTATAACGGTGCCCTTCTTGCTGAACGTCCACTAAGCCCAGTTCAAATTTACTGTCACAGAGGACTTTCTTCAGAAGCACCTGAAAACTCACTTGAAGCCATTGATCTTGCAATCTCCTCCCTCTCTGACGGTGTTGAGATTGACGTTCAGGAAACAAAAGATGGCGTGGTTATTGTTTGTCATGATGCTTCACTTAAACGTATCGCTGGAAAAAAAATCAACATTGCAGATGTTACCTATGAAGAATTAAAGCAATATGATATCAGCTATTATTTTTCAAAAGACCATGAATTTACCTATATACCTACACTAGAAGAAGTCATGTCTCTTGTAAAAGGACGCGCGCACCTTTTAATTGAATTAAAAAGAAATTCTGCCAGTGCAGATCTTGCTGCGAAAGTTGTAGGCTTAATTGAACAATATGAAATGGAATATCAGTGTTCCATTCAGTCCTCCGACTATGCTTATCTTCGTCAGGTAAATGAGTTAAATCCTGATCTTACGCTCGGCTACATTCTTACTACAGCCATCGGCAACTATTATAAAAATGACATGATTGACTTTTTCTGTGTACGTTCTATGTTTGTAAATAATACAACTGTTGCAAAGGCCCATGCACAAGGCAAGGCTGTCTATGCCTGGACCATCAACACAAGAGCAGAGGCAGAGCGCATGAAAAACGCCCAGGTGGATGTCATTATCACAGACTATCCTGCCAAGCGCGTGAAGTAATTTACCGCGATGAGAAATCCTCATACAGTATTATAAAATTGCTAAGACTAATGCTCTAATACTCATAATTTCACTCTGCTGTCAATATGTGCTGCCTTTCGGTACAGCGCCTCATAATATGCTTCTTTTTCGGGTGCACTGCTCTCAAAGCAGATGTGCCCTTTTTCTTGATCTGTACAGAGATTTTTCGCAGCTAGCAGACATTTTGCCTGTCTGGCAGTTCCCTCTCCTCCATCATAAATGCGAACCGATTCACCAACAACCTTTCCAATCGCAGACTTTACAAGCGGAAAATGTGTACAGCCAAGAACTACTGCCTTAATACCTTCCTGTAAACAAGGTGTTAATACATCCTTTAAATATCCCTCAAGCTCAGGGCCTTCTAAAATTCCTTTCTCCACATATTCCACCAAATCCGGACACGGAACTGGAATAATTACCGCCTGATCCTCATAGCGCTTCACAAGCTGTTTAAATTTTTCTTCATGAAGTGTCAGCGGAGTTGCCATAACAGCCACTTTTTCTCCTCGGTGATTTTGGGCTGCCGGCTTTACCGCAGGCTCTATGCCTACAAGCGGCAAATCCGGATACATGCCGCGCATTATTTTGCATGCCGCACTTGTCGCCGTATTGCAGGCAATAATAATTTCCTTTACACCACGCTCTAACAAATGCTCAGCACAGGCATATGTAAGCTGTCGCACTTCTTCAAGCGGTTTTACGCCGTAAGGTGCATTGAGCGAGTCCCCATAATAAATAAAATCTTCCTCTGGCATCAGTCGTACTAGCTCCTTTAATACACTAAGTCCGCCTGCACCAGAATCAAATACGCCGATTGGCTGTCTTTTCTTTTCCATATCTACACACTTCAATCCTTTTCCATGTCAGCATTTCATTTTTTGCAGCTATTTAAAGCTATGCGAATTTGCATGCTGTGAATAGCTGCCATTTTTGTATTTATGCTTACAGTATACCGCGAAAATCCCATCATGTATAGAAGATTTTCACAATGTTAATTTTTTATAAAATTTCTGATTGACAAATCGCGCTTCGACTTCTATAATCATTTTCAAGCAAAGGCGCTGACACATTCGTATGGAAGTCAGCGCCTTTTCTCATATCCGCAGCACAAAGCCGTGCACGCCGAAGGATCCCGGTGTGCGCGGCTTTGTACTGTTAAAAAAGGAGGAAATGTCCTATGGAAGAAATTTTAAGTACGGTTCAAAGTGAAGTCTTTGGTGTATGGTTTTTAATTGGAGCTGCACTCGTATTCTGGATGCAGGCTGGTTTTGCAATGGTTGAGGCTGGTTTTACCAGAGCAAAAAATACAGGAAATATCCTGATGAAGAATCTGATGGATTTTTGTATTGGTACTGTTATGTTTATCCTGATTGGTTTTGGTCTGTTTCTCGGAGAAGATCTTGTTGGTCTTATCGGAAAGCCGGGGTTTGACATTTTTACAGATTATGCAAATTTTGACTGGTCCAATTTCGTATTTAACCTTGTGTTCTGTGCAACTACTGCTACCATCGTATCTGGTGCTATGGCTGAACGAACAAGATTCCTTTCCTACTGTGTCTACTCAGCAGTAATCTCTGCTTTAATCTACCCGATTGAGGCACACTGGACATGGGGCGGCGGCTGGCTTGCACAGATCGGCTTCCATGATTTTGCCGGTTCAAACTGTATTCACATGGTTGGTGGTATCTGTGCACTTATCGGTGCCGCAATGTTAGGACCTCGTATTGGAAAGTTTGTAAAGGATTCAAACGGCAAAATCACAAAGGTAAATGCCTTCCCTGGTCACAATCTTCCACTTGGCTGTCTTGGTGTTTTCATTCTTTGGCTTGGCTGGTATGGATTTAATGGTGCCGCAGCAACTAGCGTTGAGGAGCTTGGATCCATTTTCGTTACTACAACAATTGCACCATCTATCGCAACTGTAGTCTGTATGATCTTTACATGGGTAAAGTACGGAAAGCCTGATGTTTCCATGTGTCTGAATGCTTCTTTAGCTGGCCTTGTTGCTGTAACTGCCGGCTGTGACGTTGTAGATGCATTTGGTTCTATCGTGATAGGTGCTGTTTCTGGTTTGCTTGTTGTATTTGGTGTATGGTTCTGTGATAATAAGATTCACGTTGATGATCCAGTTGGTGCCGTAGCTGTTCATATGATGAATGGTATCTGGGGTACAATTGCAGTTGGACTTTTTGCCACAAAGAGTGCTCCGGCCTTTGCAAGAGGATATGGTGATGGCGTTACATATGGTGCAAACCAGATCGCTGGAGCTGGTCTTTTCTATGGCGGCGGCTTCTCACAGCTTGGCTTACAGCTTCTTGGTATGCTTTGTACCGCAGCTTTCACTGCTGTTACTATCACGATTACATTCCTTGTTATCAAAGCAATCTTTGGTCTTCGTGTTTCCGAGGAAGAAGAAATCATTGGTCTTGATGCAACTGAGCATGGTCTTCCATCTGCTTATGCCGGATTCTCAATCATGGATATCGACAATACTATGACCATGGAGCAAAATGCAAATACAAACCTTGGTGTCGAAGAATATGACCGCGCTTCTGCTGCACAGAAGGCTGCCGCTGTTAAGGTCGTTAAAGCTCCAGATGTTTCACCAAGCGGCATCTATAAGGTTGTCATCATTGCAAAGCTTTCTCGTTATGATAAGCTTAGAAAGGCTATGAATGACATAGGTGTAACTGGAATGACCGTTGCTCAGGTAATGGGCTGCGGCATTCAGAAGGGTGCCGGCGAAAAGTACCGTGGTGTTGAGCTTGATGCTACTCTTCTTCCAAAAGTTAAGGTTGAAGTAGTTGTCAGCAGCATCCCAGTTGATACAGTAATCGCAGCTGCAAAGAAGACACTCTACACCGGTCATATCGGTGACGGCAAGATCTTCGTATACAACGTAGACCGCGTTGTAAAGGTTCGTACCGGCGAAGAAAATTTTGCAGCATTACAGGATGTTGAGTAATTTATATCTTCCTTAAAAAACAAAGTGCCCGCAGTCTTATTTTTCTGCAGGCACTTTGTTATTTGCAGCTTTTATGCACGCTTCCGCATTATTACATATCTTTTTAAAGATCTGCTTACACAATGCAATTTCATCGTCTGTAAGCCCATTAAACATATCTTTTGCAAACTGCTTTTGTACGCGTATGCCATCTTTTATTATATAATCTGCTGAATCCAAAATATAAATTTCAACACGTTTTTTATTGTCTTTATCTATCCTTCTTTCAATCAGCCCTTTTTCCTCAAGCACCTTAAGTGACATAGATACGTGAGATTTTGTTGACTTTCTGTATCTGACAATATCTGCTGCCGTGTTATGCTGTGGATTATTATATAGAAACATCAGTATATCATACTCCATCTGCCTAAGCTGATATTTTTCACATACGGATGACTTCAGAATCTCATAATAACGTGTAATTCCTCTATGCTCATCACAAAAATACATGTATGCCCTCCTTCTGTAGTTCTATTTTGAACGATTATAGTGTTTTTTTCTCTTCTTGTCAATAAAAACATAACCACTTTTTCATTTGCTCATCCTGTTTTGTGTGGTATACTATTGGTAGCGAATTTGATCGCCAAAATAATTTTAGAAAGGTATTTATAATAATATGATCAAACTAATTCAAAATATTGACATTTACGCACCAGAGCATCTTGGAAAAAAGGATGTGCTTATCATTCACGATAAAATTGTAAAAATTGCAGATGCAGGCAGTCTGTCAATTCCTTCATATTTTCCAGAGTCTGAGCAAATTGATGGAACAAATCTGATCCTCACACCTGGTTTTATTGACTGTCATGTTCATGTACTCGGAGGAGGCGGCGAGGGCGGTTTTGCCAATCGTACACCAGAAGCTACCATGGAAGGGCTCACCAAATTCGGTGTGACAACTGTTGTTGGCTGTCTTGGCACTGATGGAATAGGACGTGATATGTGTGCACTTGTCGCCAAAACAAAGGGACTAAACGAGCAGGGAATATCTGCTTACTGCTACACTGGAAGTTATCAGGTTCCTGTTCGCACGCTGACCGACAGCATCCCAAAGGATATTATGATGATTCAGGAAATCATTGGAACAGGAGAAATCGCCATTTCAGACCATCGTTCCTCCCAGCCAACCTTTGAAGAATTTACCCGTGTTGCAGCCGATACAAGACTCGGCGGAGTACTTTCTGGAAAAGCTGGAATCATTAACGTTCATCTCGGTGATGGCTCACGAGGCATGGAGTTAATCAACCGTGTAATTGATGAGACAGAAATTCCTGCATCACAGTTTCTTCCTACTCACGTAAACCGAAACGAGGCACTTTTTTGCCAAGCCATCGAATATGCATTAAAGGGCGGTTCCGTTGACTTTACAGGAAACGAAGATATCGACTACTGGGAGACTATCTGCGATGAGGTGCGCGTATGCAAAGGAATCAAGCGTATGCTAAATGCAGGTGTCAATCCAAACCGTATCACAATCTCCTCCGATGGACAGGGAAGCCTGCCAATCTACAATAAAAAAGGTGAATTTCAGGGAATGGGTGTCGGTCAATCCAGCTGCCTGTTAAAAGAAGTAAAAGAATGCGTCTCCATGGAAAACATTCCACTAGAAATCGCACTCTCCACAATCACCTCCAACCCTGCCGACATTCTTCATTTAAATAAGAAAGGAAGAGTTCAGGAAGGATATGATGCTGATCTTTGTATCTTAGACAAGAACTTGCAACTTATCAAAGTCATTGCAAGAGGAAAGTCAGTATATTAAATTCTTTTTTGATTTTTCTTATTTTTTAGTTTCTTTATTTCATTTGATATGGTACACTATCCCTTGCGCATTTCATTTATATATGATGCTTTTTATATCATATTTACATCAAAAGAAGGGAGACTCAACTATGAGCCACAAAAAAGGAGAAGGTTTAAAATCTTTTAACAAGGGCTTTACCGTACCAGACACTTACATCATTATCTTTTTTGTAGTTGTTCTGGCTGCAATTTTAACGTTCCTTGTTCCAAAGGGCTACTACGAAACACAGGACGTTTCGTACATGATTAATGGTGTAGAAAAAACACGTACCGTCATCAAAGACGGAAGCTTTCAGTATTTAAGAGATGATGCTGGAAAGGTCGTAACAGAAGGTGTCTCATTATTCAGCGGTGACGGTGGAACCGGTTTCTTTAATTACATGTACAACGGAATCGTCAACAGCTCCGCGATGGATATCATAGCATTCCTGTTAGTTGTCGGCGGCGCATTTGGAATCATGATCAAAACCGGTGCACTCGAATCCGGCCTAATTGGATTAATTCGAAAGGCAAAGGGAGCCGAAAAGCTGTTAATTCCTGTGCTGTTTGTACTGTTTTCATTAGGCGGTGCTGTCTTTGGAATGGGCGAGGAAGCACTTCCATTTACGATGATTCTCTGTCCGCTGTTTGTTGCCGTAGGGTAGGGGGTGCGGACGCTTTCTTGGACCTGAATTAAGCAATTCCAAGACTGCGTCTATACTCCATCGGACTCAAACCCCCTAATGATAGTTTGATCCTTTTATCTCTATACC
>QUFP01000068.1 GCA_003478935.1 Firmicutes bacterium AF25-13AC | reverse complement strand
GACAGAAAGCATTGGATACGAATACGCCAAATGGAAAAATTCTTTCAAGATTTGAGAAAGAAGATACTGATACAAGTATTGAACATGTAAAAGAATTAGAAGCGGAGCTTCATGAGTTAAGAATAGAGAATGCGTTTTTAAAAGAACTGAGGAGACTGCGATTAGAGGACGAAGCAAAAATGTAGAGGGCATTACGTGCCAGACCCCGGCAAAAAAGTATAAACTTTATAAAAGTTCTATAAACAAAAGTTTACATTTTGCGTAGTGTGGGCACATTGGCAATGCCATTTAGCTAGATGTTCGTCGCATTACGCGGCTTCTGGTTCCAGCCCCCTGGTACTAAACTGTAAACGCAAAATGGGTACCGGGTGCCAGATCCCTGGTACTAATGAGTACCTTACCTAACGTAAACACCTAGTGAAAGGAATAATGTATGAATGAATACTTGGAAAACCGATTGAATAAGTTGGCAGTTTATCAACAATTAAAAAATAATTGTGAAAAAAGCAATCAATATAATGTTTTAACACTTGTATCAGAAATCGGTACATTCGCGGTTGAACGTTTAAAGACAGTAATTAAAAATATGCCTGAATTCACTTTACATGATGATACCCATATTTTTAATATGCTTAGTATTATTGGAAAACTTATTTCGCAAGAAAATATGAGAAGATTGTCTACACCAGATTTATTCATGCTGATAATTTCAGTGTTTTTGCATGATATTGGTATGGCACCAGATGAAAAGTATATATTGGCATGGAAAAATCAACTTTCTGAGGAAGAATATGATGAAGAATTAAAAGAAGAAAGACAAAAATTTTCTCGTTTTCGTTTGACATATGAGCATCAGTTAGCTGATATTGAACGTCTCAGAACAGAACAAGAGTTTTCAAAAGCACAGCTTTTGGAAGATTATATTGTAACAGAGTACATAAGAATAACCCATTCGACTCGTGCAAGGGAAATTATTGCAAAATATTGGAGCGGGAAGATCATATATCAAGATACGGATTTAACAGATGCATTAGCAACAATTTGCTTTAGCCATAATGAAAGTTACACATATTTACTTCAGATGGAAACTTTTAGAGTGTGTGGACAAGATGAATATTTGTGTATTCCGTTTGTGGCAACAGTATTACGATTAGCAGATATAATTGATTTTGACCCTAAAAGAACGCCTTCAGTTCTGTTTTCTCATCTGGCCGTGAAAAATCCAGTATCATTGAGAGAATGGAAAAAACATCAGAGTATAAATGCATGGACAATATCACCTAGAATGCTTCTGTTTTCGGCTCAGTGTGAGCATCCAGCAATTGAAGCTACCATTCTCGATTTTTGTGATCAGATTGATGAAGAATTGAAGAAGGGAACAGTTATTTTATCCAATCTATCAAATAAAGGAATGGATATTGATATAGGAGCTTATAAAATTCCATTGCCACCTCAGGTAGATAGAAGAAAAATACAGGCAAAAAAAGATATTATATCAGGAAAGCCTATTTACCGTTACCATGATACAAAATTTTCATTAAGTAAAAAACAAATAATTGACTTATTAATGGGAACTAAGCTATATGGTAAACCAGAAGTAGCATTGCGTGAATTATTACAAAATTCTATTGATGCTTGTTTGCTTAGGAAAAAACTCTCAGAGTTATGGAGAATAGAGTATACCCCTAAAGTAAAAGTGTCACTATATACAAAAAATAATGTGGATTATCTGCGAGTAAGTGATAATGGTATTGGAATGAATCAGCACATAATTGATAATTATTATACTAATGTTGGATGCTCATATTATTCTTCGCGGGAATTCAATGAGTTGATGGTTTCGTTTGAATCTTCATTTACTCCAATATCTAGATTTGGTATAGGTATTCTTTCGTGTTTTATGGTATGCGATTCTATGGAAGTAACAACTAGGAGAATTAGAGAAAAATTTGAGTGTGATGAAGCACTGCACATATCAATTGAGGTTATGAAAGTCTTTTTGTGATTTCTGATTCAGATAGAAAAGAACCTGGGACAGATACTATATTAACATTACGCTCAGTGCATCCATGGGATAGAATGAATGAGGATGAATTTATACAGTGTGTAAAATCCAGTGTACCTAATCCAGCAGTACAAGTTGAGATTAAAACAAACAAAAAAAGTGAAGTATACACAAGTGAGTATTTTGATGCTTTAGATATAGAACCTTTATTGGATTATTCTTGGAAGAATACAAAGAATATTCGCAAGATAGATATTGATTTGACTTGTGAAGAGTATGGCTTTAAAGGGAGAGGCTGTATAGGAATACTTACTGAAAATGGTTTGCCGGTAGAACAACTTGAAATACTATCAAAAGATGTTGAAATTGATGGTGAGGTTTATACCGTATCTTCAAATATAAAATATGAAAATAATTATATTACAGAGATTTCAACCAATATTTCAGTGGATGAAAACGGTCAAATCTGTTCTAATTCATCGTGGTCGGAGAGATTTAGATCAAAATCGGCATTATCCATACATGGAATAGAAATTCCATATAATTTGTTTCCAGATTATTTTAATAAGGTATCGAAAGCAGTAATTAAAATACCATTTCCTTTTTCATTCAGACTGGATGTTGGTGCTAACAGTGATTTAAATTTAAATTCTGCAAGGGATCAGATTATTTATGATGAGAAATGGTTGATTTTTGAGGAAAACTTATATCGAGTTATTTGTAAAGGGCTTAGAGATATTCTATCATCATCTGATTTAAAAATATTAGATGAAATAATTCAAAAAAATAATACGGATACTTTTAGCAAAGTTGCAAAAGAAATATTAAGCAAGTGAAAACGAAATACTGGAGCACATTGGGGTCAGGCAGTGCGTCCAGCTAAGGGTGTACAATCCGACAGGTGGAACAAATAAGCTGCTAACCACAGTATTTGAAGCGAGTCTTGAGTGTGTTACAGTAAGTGTGTACCGGGTGCCAGACCCCCGGTACTAATAAAGGAGATGTAGAATGGATGAGAATAATTTTTCCTTTGTTGTTTACATGATTCATGCCTGCGCTGATCGTTGGAATGTTGCACCCTCTAAGGTATACCAAGCACTGAAAAAGAGCAGATGTCTTGACCTGTACCTGGTTCCGAACTATGACATTCTTCATACACAGAGTACCAATTATGTGGTGCAGGATATAGAGGAGTATTTGAATGAGAGGGGGATAAGTACGTGATTGTATATCATGGCTCTAATATGGTTGTTGACCATCCAGATGTTAATCATTCCTATCGAGATCTTGATTTTGGGCGTGGTTTTTATGTTACAACTGTAAAAGAACAGGCAGAGAAATGGGCAAAGCGAAAAGCTGGTTTTTCGAAAGAAAGTGGCAGAGCGATTTTGAACATATATGACATGAAGGACGACACAAAAGGCTTTGTATTTAAGAATTTTGCCGATGATCTCGATGCTTGGATAGACTTTGTCTGCCAGTGCCGAGACGGAGACCAGAGATATCGTTCCTTCGATATCATCATGGGAAAAGTTGCCAATGATAAAGTGTTCCGAGTTGTGGATATGTATCATAATGGCATCTGGGAAAAGTCACGAGCGTTGAAAGAGATTAGAGTATATCCATCTTATGATCAGATTGCCTTTATCACTCAGGCGGCAGTAGATGGACTTTTGACATTTCGCTCTTCACAGGAGGTGAGTCTATGAATGGAGATACGCTCGAAAAATACTACAAGGAAGGACTAGAGGAACGAATCATTGCGCATCTGGCAAAAGTGAAGAATATCACGTTAGAGCAGGCAATGGATATCTATTACAGTAGTCAGCTTGCACAGAAGATTCATGATGGAAAGGATGATGTGCAGTACCTGGATTATAAGGTGTTAGTACAGATTCTTCTGGATACGGAACCGGAGTTATTCGTGTAATGCAAGGAACCAGTGGGGACAGGTGTGGTGGCTGTTGTATTGTGCACCTGGCTTAATTGCTGTCCCTTTGAGTTTGCCAGAAAAGGTCATTGTGTGCTAGCCCCTAGTTAAGTCAGCCTCTAGGCAAAATCTAATTAATAAATGGAATATGGAGTAGAATTATGTTGAATGTGTACCTGGGAAAAATGGACGAGGCAGTTTATTACCCACCAGTTTATTTTGATAATCGTTATGAGGATGAATGGATCACAGATAAGCGGTCTGTTGAGATTATCAGGGATGTGGATAAATCTGATGTAGTAAGTGCACATCTGATTGAAAGCCCGGTTTTGGGTCCTATTTCACCTAAAGAATTGTCTGGAGGCGTAAAGACAATTTTATTGATGCTATTTGATGAGACAGGAAGAATTTTTAATGCATCAGCGTGTGGGGATAACTGTGCAAAATGGATCATGAAAATTGCTGAAAGCAAAGATTTGACAATTAATCTCAGACATATTATGGAATTTGGAGAGGGTGAATTTGAAATGAAAATTTTAAATACCGGAGAAGTAGTTCATAATATGCTGGAATTTGTCAATGTTGCAGGATTGTATGTATAAGGTGATTGTGTATGAAAGGATTGCATAAGGTTATTGTACAAAATAATAGATTACACTATGAGTTTGATATAAGACGAAATATTACAATTATTCAGGGTAACAGTGCCACTGGAAAAACTACATTGATCAATATGTTGCGGCAGGCAGAAAATCTGGGAGCTGATAGTGGAGTTGATGTGAACTGTGATGTCCCCTGTAGGGTTTTGGAAGGCAGAAACTGGAAGGTAATACTTGAGAGTATTTCAAAGAGCATTATTTTTATTGATGAGGAAAATGTTTTTATTAACACAGAGGAATTCGCTTCTGCAATTCAGAATTCAGATAATTATTATGTGCTGATCACCAGAGAAAATTTATATGATTTGCCTTATAGTGTAGAGGAAATATATGGCTTGCATTCTTCGGGAAAATACCAAAATACACGAAAAGTATATCAGCAGATGTACAGGATATATTCTGACAAAAATATTTTGCCAATAAAACCAGAAAAAATAATCGTTGAAGATTCAAATTCTGGATATGATTTTTTCCGCTCAGTGAGTGAAGATCAGAATCTGGAGTGTGAAAGTGCACAGGGGAAAACAAAGATTTTTGACTTGTTGCAAAAAGTGGACACCAGGCAGGTCTGTGTAATTGCAGATGGAGCTGCTATTGGAGCAGAAATGAACCGATTATATAAACAATGCCAGGCAAGAAAGAATATTCATTTGTATTTGCCAGAGTCATTTGAATGGATTATTTTGAACTCAGGATTACTCAGGGAAAATGTGGTTCGTGAAATTCTACAGACTCCAGAAGAATATATTGATAGTAGTGATTTCTTCAGTTGGGAGCGATATTTTACCAAACTGTTGATTAAGCAAACCGAAGGTACTTATTTGAAATACAAGAAGTCCAGATTGAATAAGGTCTATCTCCACGAAAAGAATAAGGATACTATCTTAAAAAGTATAAAGGGAATAAAGTTTAAAAATTAGATGCCAACCTTCTGGTACTACAGAAAAAAAGTGTCAGACCCCCGGTACTAGGATACTCCAGGTGCCAGACCCCTGGTACTAAACTGTAAACGCAAAATGAACAAAATATGACTAAAAAGTCGAATGCTGTCGAATTAGTATCTGTATTCGATAAAATAAAGCCGTGTGGATTAAATTCACACGGCAGCTGCTCAAATCTTCACACACCTCTTCGTGGTGAGCAGCAGGCAACGGTCTTATTTATGATCGGCAAAGATGTGAGAAAACTATAAATAGAAGGGAAAAACCTTTGAAAATAAATAGAGGTATATGAATGACAAAAAGATCAGATGAGGACTCCATTCATCCTTCAGAAACAGCCTATGATAAAGCCATAAAAAGAATGGAAGAACGGGAAGCATGCATTCTGAACAGTCCAACAATGCAGGTGGCGGCTAGTGTTGCAGAACAAATAAGAGTACAACAGGCATCGCTTATTCAAGCATTGCAACCATTGCAGGATGCCATGCAACCATATCATAATTTGATGGAGCAAAATAGTTTGGGGCTTGCCGCTGCAACTGCATCTTTATCTTCTGCGGCGCAAACATTGGTTCCAGATGATGCCATGAGTTCTATGACAGGAACATTGAATGCTGTAGCTACGGCTATGCAGCCCTATCGAGATATAAATCCATTTAACTCAGATGTTCTTGCTGTACTTGAGACGGCAACAATAACACCTGAGTTGCGAGAGTTTCGGACACAGTTTGAAGGTAATGTTCAAGCAATGGGTAGCGGTTTGTCTGCCATTTCTGATTATATAGGTGGATTGACATCACAGTGGGATAATGCGCTTGCTTTAAATGATGTGCTAGAGCGTAGTATTGCGGCACAGAATTTTACTGTGGTAAGGATGCTGCCAAATTATGATGACTTGGAATTGCCACGAGGCAGTAAAAAAGTATTAAAGTCTTTGACCAAAACGACTGCCAAAAAGCTGTTGCAGTCTGATAAAATTCAGTTTGATCCAAAAGAAAAGGACTTTTACCATAAAGACTCTCCAGAAATTAAGTTATCAGCAGACCAAATTACTGTGGTAGAAAGCTCGCTGGAACTGTTTGAAGAATTTTCGCTTGACAGCTTAGTTTCTTTTGAAAGTAAACTGGAACAGAATTATGCATTTGCGTTACAACATCCGGTAGGTGTTCGGATATTTGAAATGCTTAAGAACTGGAATCATTTCATTAGTTTTGAGGACATTACATATTACCATGCAAGGATATTAGGCGAACATCAGCGTCCATATCATGATTCTGAGATGATGAAAGCACCTACAAATGTTTCAGCACATGGTCGCTATAATGAGGTAGGTAGAAGCTGCTATTATATCGCCGAAGATAAGGAAGGCGCATTAAAAGAAATCTATAAGCACAGTGGAGGAACAAAACCTCGTGTGCAAGTAATCGGACTTAAAGCCGTAAAACCTGTTAAATTATTGGATCTGTCCGGAGAAGCCAAGAAAACAAATCGTTTTATTGAACATTTAAGATTTACTGTAGAAAATGAAGTAGGGAAAACAGTACATGAATATCTACTTCCTAATTATGTTGCGTCATGTTGCAAAGAAATAGGAATTGATGGAATCAGGTATAGAAGCACGGGATACAACTGTTGTGTACTTTGGAAAGATGATTATTTTCAATATGTAGAAGGTAGCAGAGAGGTGATACCAGAGTAATCTGATTCTGTTTATTGCATCTATTGTAAAAAGAGGAGAACGGAAGATGAAAAGAAAAATAAAATTGTTATGTTGTATAGTGTTTTGTATTTGCATTTTTAGTGAAAACATAACGTTTGCTGATACGAAAGCATATAATTTGGATGCGATTGAAGAAGTATTTGAACTTTATGATTATAACGAGTCTTTCTTGGATATTTTGAAGAAAGAAGAGAGTTTTTCATATAGATCAATAGCAGCATATTATGAAAAGCATAAGTTTATGAATTGGGCAACAAATCTTTCAGCTGTTATTTTAGGAGAAAATCTTTCGGAAGATGAGTATGTTGAGATGTTAAGTGAAATAACAGTAATGAATCAATATACAATAACCGAGCAAATTGCAGAGTATGGAAATTATAATACAACTAGAGATTTTAAAGATTTTTTGAATGATGCAGTAGATGTAGGATTTGATATAGTTGATTTCGGAGAGTTCTTTAACTTTGACAATAAAACATCTAAAATAATTTATAATACATTTAAAATTGGAAATACGGTTGAAAACAGAGTTGAAGAGTATGCAGAAATAACAGAAGATGGAGCCAAATATTATCAAGCACTTTTGGAAAGCTATGCCTCTTCGCTTGAATTTCTTACGGCAGTATCGAATAATTCAAAGGTGGAAAATTTGAGAAATGCTGCAAAAAAACTTATAGCTGTGAATGACAGTGTGTTTCGAAGGGCATATTATCTAGTTGAAAAAATTAGTACCGAAGTAATTGTATTTTCGATGGAAACCTTTGTGGATGATATTATGACACCAGCTTCTGAATTTGTGATGGAATATGCATCGGGTGAAGAAAAAACTATATTAAAAAGAATTGCTATTATAGGAGAAAATCTTTCAACATTTAAAGCAACATTTAATTTTATGATGTTTATAGGAAACTATTCCTTTGGAACATCAGATACGTTTGCTTATCTTCAAAGAATAAAAGCGATTGATGAAATTGCTTCGTGTGTTATTTGTGAAATGGATAAGATTAGTATCGATAGCTACGAAGATCGTGTTGAACAATATAAAGCAATTATGAACAAATGTTTATGGTATAGATGGCTCGTTACAATTAATGGAAGAGGGGAGAGTTATGCATGTACCATGCTAACGAATTCCAATAATGGGCTAGCAGATATAGATGATTTGATAAAAATGTTTAAAGGTGAATTAACGGTAAAAGAAAAATATGATCTTCAGCTGGAGTCGTTAGTAAGATTTAATAAAAATTATCTGCAACCAATTTTTGATATTGATGTATTTGCAAGCCCAAAAGATGATGAAGCAAAAAATTCAAGCGAAACAGTTGCTGAGGAAGATAATATAGCGGAAAGCATAGATGTAACGGATCAATATCTAGAATTTGTAAAACAATATGAGGGAGAAGTATTTTATTCAATAGAGAATATAAAGGAAGGGCAACAACCAGTACTGTTGATAGCTTTTTCGACAGAGAATAAGTGGGATTATGAATTTTGTGATGATGAAAGTATCTATAGCAGTACATGTGAGATTTATGATTACATAAATGGTGAAATTGTTCATTTAGGATCGCTGATTAGCTTTTTGAGTCGTCTGGCTCTTTACACGAAAGAAGATAATTTTTATGTTGCCGCTCGCAGCAATGCGCATTCATATTGTTTTAATTGTGTTAGGAATAATGCTATGTATTCATATGGTTACAATACAAATAATATAGTGGAAGACACTGTTCAATATGGAGAAAATAGTGAATATTATAATTATGCATATGGGACAAGAAATTATGATAATGCGGTAAGTCAATATTCTGAAGTTAAGCCTATTGTTTTTAAGAAATATGTAGAGGAAGAACAAACGACCGAGAATGAGTATACAGGACTTGTGAATGTGGGAGAAAACCAGTGGTATTATCAGGAGAATGGTGAGACACAATGGGATTATACAGGTTTGGTTAAATATTATGAAACCTGGTATTATATTGAAAATGGTGTGCTAAACTGGAATTACACTGGCTTAACGAAGTATTACGAAACTTGGTATTATGTTGAAAATGGTGTGCTGAACTGGAATTATACTGGCTTAACGAAGTATTATGAAACTTGGTATTATGTTGAGAATGGTGTACTGAATTGGAATTACACTGGCTTTACAGATTATTATGGAACAAAATATTATGTAGAAAAAGGTGTATTGAATTGGGATTATACAACTTTTGATATGTATCGTGTATCAATGGCATCCGATCAATTTGCAATAAGTCCGGTTGTTGCTGCTATGACTTTAGATAAGTCTGGATATAAAACTTTCAGTAGTATCAATGCATGGGAATGGGATGGTGTGACAACTACATGGGTGTTTGAAAAAGAAAATGAGGTTCGCCTGAAAAAATAGAGGTAGATCTTACAACTGGAATCGGAAAATTATATTATATGGATGATTATTATGGAAGTGTAAATTTGCTTACAAAAGAGGTAGTCGATGGAAGTACTATAGAACATTTCTGGGATAATTATGTAGAGAATGATAGCCAGGGTGCAATTGGCTATACATGGGAATCATGTGGAAGTATTAATGTAAGAATAGGTGGAGTAGAGAGTCTTGGAAAGTATGATGTTCGACGCATTTTTGAATGCCAAAATGATGTAATCATTCAACATGTTGGAACCAATGAGAGAAATAGGCCGATATTTACAGTTACGGATGAATTTGAAAATCCGTTGGGGTATGTGGTAGCGGATGCCGTCTATAATTATTTTGATGTTTATGATATGCATTGCGTGCATGTAGGACAAGGTTGTGTTCTACCATAGTAGATTTGTTAATCCAGACAATTCTGCATTCTTCACATTGGTGCCAGACCGTGCGTCCAGCAAAGGGTGTACAATCCAGCAGGTGGAAATCCTGTCAAATAAGCTGCTAACCACAGCATTTGAAGCGAGTCTTGAGTGTATTACAGTAATGTAATGGCTAAGCGTAGACAGCAAGGTTGCAGGGACAGCAATTGAGCGCCGAAATACCATAAATCGGAGTGCCGACTCTGTGGTCTGAGAGGAAGGCAACATGTGGGTTTATCGTTAAGGTGAGATTTCACACAGCTCCGCGGCGTTGGAAGGACCTGTTCATGTAATACAAGGATTGTATGTCAACTGGAGAGAGCCTATATTTTCTCAGCTTTAGAAAAAAAGGAGCAGAGTATGTCTTGTCAATAAAAGAAAGAGAGTAAACGCTCAATAGTGGATGCGTAGACAGTGACCTCATTTTTTGAGATAATAGCCTCGACAAATGATAATGCTCTAAAAAGTTCAGTCTAAAAAGTTTAGGCTAACTTTTTAGAACAATTGGAGGCTATCTATGAAATCTCAAACATCTTTAGCGGCTCGCAACTGTC
>QUFP01000067.1 GCA_003478935.1 Firmicutes bacterium AF25-13AC | reverse complement strand
CTATGCCCGCCTTTGAAGATACCGCCTTAATGACTGCCATACTTGTTCAGCTCCTCTCCATGCTTCCGCACTTCCGCTTCACTCGGCAACATTCCCCCCTCATTACACCGCTTTGCTATTTGGTTGAGGTTGTTCCCTATCCGTTTCAGTTCCGGGATAAGTTCCTTGATACCGTCCGTATTCACAATCTGCTTCTCCAGCACACAGGAAAGGATATACTCCTGCTGGTTCTTTCCGCTCTTTGAAATCTTCTCCTGTAACTGCTGGTATTCTTCTTCACTTACTCGGAATGATAACTGCTTAGGTCTGCTTTTATTCGCCATTATTCTTCCTCCAAATAAATGCACAACTCGACTTTATACATTCCACCGCCAATGATATTAAAATGGTCTACTTGCTTGTTTGCTATCTTCTTGAATGTATCAGATGCAAGAATATCCTCTTGTGCTGCTTCCTCGAAGTACGTCTTTACATATCCATGCTTTTCATGGTCGTATGGTTCTTGCTGGATTGATACGCAAGCCACACCGCCCTCATGCAATTTCAAAAAATTTCTTACTGTCACTTTTGTTTCCCTCCTGTTAATCAATTTCGGACAACTGTACTAACATGCTATCGCCGGTCTTGTCCGTTACCTTTATCGCATTTGCTCCGTCAAATTCCCACTTTACAGAACCTTCAACAAAATGGCTATCAATCCATTTCTGAATTTTCTTGGCTCTGATTTCTTTGTATTCCGCTATTGTTTTTGCTCCGCTGATTTTCATTTGCGACCTCACTTTCTTCGGTGCTACCACCGTCACATTATGAGCCTTTCGGCTCTGCTTCAAGGGGGATTGAAGGGGGGCTTGCCACCCTCACAAGTTCTAAAGTGGTAACACTTTAGGGAACTTGCAATATATCCGCTACACATATTATAGCATGATAGACACCCTATATCAAGCGGATATATTCGTGCGTATATTCTGCCAAGAATATAGTGGAGCTTACTTCCTCTTGGGCGACTTTGGAAGTGTAGGTGGAAGAAAGTCAAGGGCTTGTTTTTTATCTGCAGTATGAGCTTCGGCTTGCCGATCAGCGAGTACAGCAGATAAAAAATGGTCGCAGACCACCCTTTACTTTCTTCCGCCGGAACGGACAATGAAGCACAGGGGGAAGTAACGGAACGGACGGACAGCCGTTTTCCCCTCCGGCATTATAGCCAACAAAAAAGAGTATCAAGGGTAAACGCTGCGGTCTATGACCGCCCTTGACACTCTTTTCCTTATGGCTTTGATAATAAACAAGGGGAAATGGCTTCTTGTGGCATTTCTGCCACTATGGTATAATGAGCGACGCTACCACCCCTATACAGGTACAGAAAGGGGGTGTGCCACCATGAGTATATTTTCGTCTTTCTTACTCTCTGTCTTGGCAAGTGTAGTCGCCTACTACATCTGCAAATGGCTGGACGGAGATAAATAGCGGTAGCCAGCCTAAGGAATAAGCCACCTTGCCACAACGGAATAGAAAAGCCCCGGAGTTGCGACCTCCGGGGCTTTTTGCGTGCCACAATGAGCACTTTCGTCTTTCTTGCCTACTGGCATTATAGCATATGCCTTTCGGCATTTCAAGTATGCCCTACTTCCACCACTTGTAAACGGTGGGCTTGCTCAATCCTGTCTCTCGAATGCAGTCCGCTTTCTTTCCTGCTGGGTGGCTCTCCTGCCATTCTCTGACTGTCTGCTCCGCTGTTCCACTCCCTTTTGGTCTACCCTCTTTTACTTCTTCTCCTAACTGCTTTTTTAAAGCTTTCATAGTATTCATAACCTTTACATGGTCTTTTTGCTTTCTGTAATTCCGCTTATTTGCTGGTATCGTAACCTTTGTGTTGTCCTCTATCCATTCCCGGCTTGCTATCGTTGACAGCCTTTTTCTGTCCCCTTTCAATGCCCGAAGAGCGTCTTTCACATCTGCCCGGCTGAAATGGTTGTCCTCGTCCTCGGTAAGGCTCTCTAAATGGTCCAGGAACGCATAGGCGTCTCTCCGTATCTTCTGCTCGGATATGCCACACTTCAAGCCATAAGAGCACAACGCCATAATAGAAAAGTAACGCCCTCCGGCTTTCACTTCCTCGGTTATTTTCCGTTTCCACCACTCATATAAAGCTTCGTTACATACCCACGTACCGCCCTGCTTCTTACTTTTCTGCTTCGGCTCTCCCTGCACGATCCGCTTCTCATACCATTCCGGGTACAGCTCCTTTGCTTCTTCCAGCGTAACGGTACTTTTTCTTCTCGGCTTCTCGTACAACGGAGCAAGGTCTACCTTACAGCTCGGTATGCTGGCTTTTATGTCCTCCAGCGTGTAACGGTTCTCTGACAGCTTATAGGCTTTTACTGGGAAATCTGCACCCAGCTTCGACTGACTCCCCACACACCGGAAACCTTGATAAATTCCGGTTATATCCGGGCTGTCCGGACGGATAGAGCTGGTATCATTCCATAGCCGCCGGATAAAGGCTTCTTTCAGCTCCGCAAGCACTTCTTCCCTGTTTCGATACAACTGAACCGGCTCCTGCAAGAAATAGTAAAGATGTACCCCCTTGCCGGAGCTGACAAGATAAGTCGGACGAAGCTGCACACCATTCCCAAACTGCTTCAACAGGTTCTTTAACTGCTGTTTGCCTACATAATCCACGTCCACCACCACCGCAAACAGCTCATGAGCGTTCTCTTTCGTGTGTGACTTTCCGTAAAAACTAATAGGCGGTATCAGCCCAAACCTATCTCCTATGACCTTATCCAGCATTTTCAGACTATCATCAATTACCCACTGCCGGGTTCTTCCTTTGCCAGACGGTCTAATCTGTGTCGCTATAATATTACCTTTTCCGTCCTCCGGCTCTTGCTGGAGACTGCAGCCGGAAACAACTCCCGATAGAAATCATGAGGACTTACTTCCGGGTATCCCCTCTCCAACATAAGGGCTTCTTTCTCCCGATAAGCAGACTTCCACTCATACCCTCTTTTATCTCTCCTTTTGGTGTATTTTGCCATAGTCTTTTGCACCTCACTCCCTCTCGCCTTGACCGCTAATCTTATCAATGAGTTTTTTTTACCTTTTTCCGTCAAGTATAAGGGAGTGCCTTTTGAGTGTCAATATCTACACCTCACTCCCTCTCGCCTTGACCGCTAATCTTATCAATACATTTTTGCACCTTTTTCTTCGTACCGACAAACTGCAATTTATCTTAGAAATTACAGCGATGTTATTTTGATAAACTTTCAAGAATTGAAATATCATGCTTATCTTTATCTCTTAATTCATAACCTGAATGGAAAACTTTTTGGCCTTTTAAAGATATACAAGGAATTGTTTTGCCTTCAAAAAAAACACTACCAAAGTAATCTTTTTCAAACTCATACCATCCACCCTCTAAATCAGCTTGTTTTGAAGTTCCGTCCTCATTTAAAACGAACGGGTGAATGTCTAAGTAACCAAGTTCATCACTATATAACTCTATTCTAACCGGTTTCCAGTCTGTATCAATTTTATAGCCCAGATTCAAAAGCACATTTAACAATTTTTCCGTATGTTGAGCATCAAAATTTATATCTATATCTCTATGAATTCTTGTTTGTTTACCAGCTAAAATATCTACACCCCATCCGCCATCCAACCAGTATGTAATTCCAGTATTTTCGAATAATTCTATTACTTTCATTAAATCTTCTTTTGTTGTTATTTCTTTTCTACCCATACAAAGTCTCCTTTACAACTTCTATATAATTGTTTAGTTAAGTCAATATCAATATCTAATTGCCAAGGCTCAAAATCAAAAATCATGGTCATCACACTCCTTTTTAAAATTCTAATTTATCGATTTCTTTTTACTTACTAATCATACCATACAACAGCATAAGAAACACTAAAATATTGCAGACCATACCGCCCCAAAACAGGTACAACTTCAAGCCCTCATATCTAAAAAAACTGTTCTTACTTTCCTCAAGCTCCCGGATCTTCTGCTTCATCACGCTCGTAAGTGTATCAGACTGCTTCTCAAGAAGCTTTGTAGCCCTCTGTATAGCCTCTATATTCGCCTGTAACGCCTTTCTAACCTCTTGGACGGTGTTTTCCTTAACCTCATCTTTCAGGCTCCCAATCTCGCCCGATATAGCGTCTTGAAGCAATTCGTTGCTGTTCTTCAGCAGCTCTACGCTCTGCTTCAGCTCGCTGATGAGCTTCCTGTTCTGCTCTGCGTCTCTCTGCCTGTTCTGCTCTGCCCTCACTTGTTCTTGATTTGACTGCTTCATCAATTCCTCGCAGTTCTCGCTCGACATCGCCAACGCTTCTTTGAGCAGACTGTTTTCCAGCTCTGTCCGGCTCTGTCGGTTTAACTCTTGAAGCTGCTCTCTTGGACTGCTCTGCTTCTGCTGTTCGTGCATTTCTCTCAAACTCATGCTCCATACTCTCCTTTCCAAAATCCATATTGTAGTATTTTTCCAGCTTGTTATCCCTGATTTTACAAGCCTTTTCTCCTGCCTGTTCCCTGGCTAAGTCGGTATATGTGATGTACTTGTGGCTGTCCTGCCAGTCCACCCCGTACCCTCTTTCATTCATCAGCCGGATAAAGGTTTCCCGGCTGGTCGCTGTTTCCTTACAATCCAGCACCGCAAGGGCAATATCCTGCACATAGCTTTTGACCTTTCCCTGCTCTGCCTGTTTCAAAAGCTGGTAGGTGTCTTTGCTCCATGCCACCGTTTCTTCCCGGACTTCTCCAGCAAATGTCTTTCCTTTCTCCGGCACATGCAAGCCCTGTTCCCAGCTCTGCTCGTTGCACCGTTCCTTTAAGTCTTTAAGGTCGTGCTTACTCCATTGGAGCTTATGACCGTTCTCATAATTTACGGAATTGACAATAAAGTGCGTGTGTATATGCCCCTTGTCTATATGCGTGGCTATCAGAACTTCATGCCCTTTCCATGCCTTTGTATGCTCTGCCAGCTCGACAGCGTTCTTGTGAGCCTGCTCCGGGGTTATTTCCTCGTCCTCATGGTAGGATTGCACATAATGCTTATAGGTTCTTCCGTCCGTCTTGCCCCACAGCTCCTTTGTGGCTTGCATTTCCTCCTTGACCGTCTCCGGCTCACAATGCAGACCGCTGACAAGCTTCTCCTCTGTCTTTTCTTTTTTCGTCACATAATCTATTGCGTGCCCTATGCCCGCCTTTGAAGATACCGCCTTAATGACTGCCATACTTGTTCAGCTCCTCTCCATGCTTCCGCACTTCCGCTTCACTCGGCAACATTCCCCCCTCATTACACCTCTTTGCTATTTGGTTGAGGTTGTTCCCTATCCGTTTCAGTTCCGGGATAAGTTCTTTGATACCGTCCGTATTCACGATCTGCTTCTCCAGCACACAGGAAAGGATATACTCCTGCTGGTTCTTTCCACTCTCTGAAATCTTCTCCTGCAACTGCTGGTATTCTTCTTCACTTACTCGGAATGATAACTGCTTTGGTCTTGTCTTGTTCATGCCCTTACCACTCCATATCCATGACATCAAGTAAGTCAAAGAAACGCTCCAGCGTCTTATTTTCCTTTTCTGCCGGGTTCTGTTTTACATATTTATCAATTACTTTCATCAGCTCCTGCACCTCGTATCTGTACTCAAACTGAATTTTATCCATATCTTTTTTCATGCCTTTGACCTCTCTTTCTTCGGTGCTACCACCGTCATATTATGAGCCTTCCGGCTCGTTTAAAAGGGGGATTGAAGGGGGGCTTGCCACCCTCACAAGTTCTAAAGTGGTAACACTTTAGGGAACTTGCAATATATCCGCTACACATATTATAGTATGGTGGTAGCACTTTTGTCAAGCGGATATATTCGTACGTATATTCTGCCAAGAATATAGTGAAGCTTACTTCCTCTTGGGCGGCTTTGGAAGTGTAGGAGGGAGACAGTCAAGGGCTTGTTTTTTATCTGCAATATGAGCTTCGGCTTGCCGATCAGCGAATGCAGCAGATAAAAAATGGTCGCAGACCACCCTTTACTTTCTTCCGCCGGAACGGACAATGAAGCACAGGGGGAAGTAACGGAACGGACGGACAGCCGTTTTCCCCTCCAGCATGATTGCCAACAAAAAAGAGTATCAAGGGTAAACGCTGCGGTCTATGACCGCCCTTGACACTCTTTTCCTTATGGCTTTGATGATAAACAAGGGGAAATGGCTTCTTGTGGCATTTCTGCCCCTGTGATATAATATCTAGCGTTGTCGCGCCCATTCTGGCAACAGAAAGGGGGTGTGTCTACGTGTCAGAAATTATATCTTTTCTTGTTTCCGTACTGGCAAGTGTAGTTGGCTACTATATTTGCAAATGGTTAGACGGAGATAGGAAACATATAAATATCAATATGCTGAATAAATAATAAAAAAAAAAAAAATGTATAAAATACACAAAAATAAAAATTGCGGAGAAAATAGAGTGATACGTATAAAAAATATAATAATTGCGTAAACTTGATTTGCCTGAGAGCATATGCTATAATGGCAATAGCTAAGAAAAGATATAATGTGTCACGTAGACACAAAACGAACCCCCAGTAGCAGCCACTACTGGGGGTTCTTCTCATTTTACGGTTGAGCCTCCGTTAGGTTAGTTGTCGCTGTTATATCTAATAATTTATCTCCATTCCCTTTAGTAACGTGTAACTTTCCAAATTTACAAAAGCGACTCATAGAATTATTTCCTCCCGTTAAATAATAGATAACTATTAAAAATAGACAATACTTGCTCATAAGTAATGGTACTTAAATTGTTTACTTTGGCGTGTTTCATTGCTTGATGAAAATGATTTTTAGTAAACAGTTGACGATATTCTCGATTGACCCATTTTGAAACAAAGTACGTATATAGCTTCCAATATTTATCTGGAACATCTGTGGTATGGCGGGTAAGTTTTATTAAGACACTGTTTACTTTTGGTTTAGGATGAAAGCATTCCGCTGGCAGCTTAAGCAATTGCTGAATCGAGACTTGAGTGTGCAAGAGCAACCCTAGTGTTCGGTGAATATCCAAGGTACGCTTGTAGAATCCTTCTTCAACAATCAGATAGATGTCAGACGCACGGCTTTCAAAAACCACTTTTTTAATAATTTGTGTGCTTAAATGGTAAGGAATATTCCCAACAATTTTATACCTCTGTTTGTTAGGGAATTGAAACTGTAGAATATCTTGGTGAATTAAAGTGACACGAGTATTCAGTTTTAATTTTTCTGACGATAAGTTGAATAGATGACTGTCTAATTCAATAGACGTTACCTGTTTACTTATTTTAGCCAGTTTCGTCGTTAAATGCCCTTTACCTGTTCCAATTTCGTAAACGGTATCGGTTTCTTTTAAATTCAATTGTTTTATTATTTGGTTGAGTACTTTTTCACTCGTTAAAAAGTTTTGAGAATATTTTATATTTTTGTTCATGTAATCACTCCTGAAGTGATTACATCTGTAAATAAATACAGAAGTTAAACGATTTGTTTGTAATTTTAGTTATCTGTTTAAAAAGTCATAAGATTAGTCACTGGTAGGAATTAATCTAACGTATTTATTTATCTGCGTAATCACTGTTTTTAGTCTGTTTCAAAGCAGTAGATGTTTTATCTACATTACGCATTTGGAATACCAACATGACGAATCCCTCCTTCTTAATTACAAATTTTTAGCATCTAATTTAACTTCAATTCCTATTATACAAAATTTTAGAGACCGTTTCAAGTTTTGTGTAAACGTTAAAAACTGATATAAGATTTGTGAATAGTTACAATGGGCAGAGCCGATTTTCCGGATTCTGCCCATATCTGCATTATACAGTAGTTTTTAGGCATGTCAATAAAACCTGCCTAAAATTGACTGCTTTACAGGTTCCGCCCTGCCAGACGTTCTTCAAAATAAATTTCAAGCTGGGAATGGATCTGTCCCCAGTCCTGCCTGTGTCCGGTCCATTTTTTCGTGATATCCATGGTTGCCAGATACAGCATTTTCAAAAGGCTGTCATCCGACGGAAATACCGCCTTGCTTTTAGTCACTTTCCGGAGCTGGCGGTTGAATCCTTCAATGGCATTTGTGGTATAAATCAGCCGTCTTACTGCCTCCGGATATTTGAAATAAGTGGACAGGGTTGCCCAATTATCATGCCAGGATTTATAGATTTTTGGGTACTTGGAATCCCATTTATCCTTGAACAGTTCCAGTTCATTTAAAGCGGTTTCTTCCGTCGGAGCTGCATATACAAGCTTCAGATCAGCCATCAGTTTTTTGATGTCTTTGTATGAAACAAACTTCGTTGAATTACGGATCTGATGGATGATACACTGCTGAATCTCTGTTTTTGGATAAACAGCCTCGATTGCCTGTGGAAATCCATTTAAACCATCAACGCATGCAATCAGGATATCCTCAACGCCTCTGTTTTTTAATCCATAATCAATCAACCTTACGAAAAAAACATAATAAAATTTTTTATGTTGAATATTGTTATTCCATATGGATCTGCGTTTCTTTTAGGAACGTCTCTTGCAACACTATTTATAAAAAAAAATATTGCCTATTAGCATCATTATTGGAATAATAACCTTGGCTTTAATATATTTGATAAATTATCTTTTTTTATCAAAATTCCTTCATTTTTCCTCAAATCTTCAGCAATAGACAATAGGGAAAGTTATCTTTTTTTATCAAAATTCCTTCATTTTTCCTCAAATCTTCAGCAATAGACAATAGGGAAAGAGTATTTAAATAACTCCTTTTTCCCTATATATTTTCATTGTTTATATCTTTCCACCACTTATAAACGGTATGCTTTGCAAGTCCTGTCTCTCGGATGCAGTCCGCTTTCTTTCCTGTCGGGTGGCTCTCCTGCCATTCTCTGACTGTCCGCTCTGCTGTTGGTCTGCCCTCTTTTACTACTTCGCCTATAACTTTCATATCCTCTTTTTTTCGCCTTGCAAGATATAAATGAGCCTCTTGTTTTCTGTAATTTCGCTTATTTGCTGGTATCGTAACCTTTGTGTTGTCCTCTATCCATTCCCGGCTTGCTATCGTTGACAGCCTTTTTCTGTCCCCTTTCAATGCCCGGAGAGCGTCTTTTACATCTGCCCGGCTGAAATGGTTGTCCTCGTCCTCGGTAAGGCTCTCTAAATGGTCCAGGAACGCATAGGCGTCTCTCCGTATCTTCTGCTCAGATATGCCACACTTCAAGCCATAAGAGCATAACGCCATAATGGAAAAGTAACGCCCTCCAGCTTTCACTTCCTCGGTTATTTTCCGTTTCCACCATTCATATAAAGCTTCGTTACATACCCACGTACCGCCCTGCTTCTTACTTTGCTGCTTCGGCTCTCCCTGCACGATCCGCTTCTCATACCATTCCGGGTACAGTTCCTTTGCTTCTTCCAGCGTAACGGTACTTCTTCTTCTCGGCTTCTCATACAACGGAGCAAGGTCTACCTTACAGCTCGGTATGCTGGCTTTTATGTCCTCCAGCGTGTAACGGTTCTCTGACAGCTTATAGGCTTTTACTGGGAAATCTGCACCCAGCTTCGACTGACTCCCTACACACCGAAACCCCTGATAAATTCCGGTTATATCCGGGCTGTCCGGACGGATAGAGCTGGTATCATTCCATAGCCGCCGGATAAGGGCTTCTTTTAGCTCCGCAAGCACTTCTTCCCTGTTTCGATACAACTGAACCGGCTCCTGCAAGAAATAGTAAAGATGTACCCCCTTGCCGGAGCTGACAAGATAAGTCGGACAAAGCTGCACACCATTCCCAAACTGCTTCAACAGGTTCTTTAACTGCTGTTTGCCTACATAGTCCACGTCCACCACCACCGCAAACAGCTCATGAGCGTTCTCTTTCGTGTGTGACTTTCCGTAAAAACTAATAGGCGGTATCAGCCCAAACCTATCCCCTACGACCTTATCCAACATTTTCAGACTATCATCAATTACCCACTGCCGGGTTCTTCCTTTGCCGGACGGTCTAATCTGTGTCGCTATAATATTGCCTTTTCCGTCCTCCGGCTCTTGCTGGAGACTGCAGCCGGAAACAACTCCCGATAGAAATCATGAGGACTTACTTCCGGGTATCCCCTCTCCAGCATAAGGGCTTCTTTCTCCCGATAAGCAGACTTCCACTCATACCCTCTTTTATCTCTCCTTTTGGTGTATTTTGCCATAGTCTTTTACACCTCACTCCCTCTCGCCTTGACCGCTAATCTTATCAATAGGTTTTTGCACCCTTTTCTCTCAAGTATAAGGGAGTGCCTTTGGGGTGTCAATACCTACACCTCACTCCCTCTCGCCTTGACCGCTAATCTTATCAATAGGTTTTTGCACCTTTTTAATCTAACTAGATATATTTTCACCTACCAAACATGCTAGACGCTAGCATAAGAAATACTAAAATATTACAGACCATGCCACCCCAAAACAGGTACAGTTTCAAGCCCTCATATCTGAAAAAGCTGTTCTTACTTTCCTCCAGCTCCCGGAGTTTCTGCTTCATCACGCTCGTAAGTGTATCAGACTGCTTCTCAAGAAGCTTTGTCGCCCTCTGTATAGCCTCTATATTCGCCTGTAACGCCTTTCTAACCTCTTGGACGGTATTTTCCTTAACCTCATCTTTCAAGCTCCCAATCTCGCCCGATATAGCGTCTTGAAGCAATTCGTTGCTGTTCTTCAGTAGCTCTACGCTCTGCTTCAGCTCGCTGATGAGCTTCCTGTTCTGCTCTGCGTCTCTCTGCCTGTTCTGCTCTGCCCTTACTTGTTCTTGATTTGACTGCTTCATCAATTCCTCGCAGTTCTCGCTCGACATCGCCAACGCTTCTTTGAGCAAACTGTTTTCCAGCTCTGTCCGGCTCTGTCGGTTTAACTCTTGAAGTTGCTCTCTTGGACTGCTCTGCTTCTGCTGTTCGTGCATTTCTCTCAAACTCATGCTCCATGCTCTCCTTTCCGAAATCCATATTGTAGTATTTTTCCAGCTTGTTATCCCTGATTTTACAAGCCTTTTCTCCTGCCTGTTCCCTGGCTAAGTCGGTATATGTGATGTACTTATGGCTGTCCTGCCAGTCCACTCCGTACCCTCTTTCATTCATCAGCCGGATAAAGGTTTGCCGGCTGATCGCTGTTTCCTTACAGTCCAGTACCGCCAGGGCAATATCCTGCACATAACTTTTGACCTTTCCCTGCTCTGCTTGTTTCAAAAGCTGGTAGGTGTCTTTACTCCATGCCACCGTTTCTTCCCGGGCTTCTCCAGCAAATGTCTTTCCTTTCTCCGGCACATGCAAGCCCTGTTCCCTGCTCTGTTCGTTGCACCGTTCCTTTAAGTCTTTAAGGTCGTGCTTACTCCATTGGAGCTTATGACCGTTCTCATAATTTACGGAATTGACTATAAAGTGCGTATGTATATGCCCCTTGTCTATATGCGTGGCTATCAGAACTTCATGCCCTTTCCATGCCTTTGTATGCTCCGCCAGCTCGATAGCGTTCTTGTGAGCCTGCTCCGGGGTTATTTCCTCGTCCTCATGGTAGGACTGCACATAATGCTTATAGGTTCTTCCGTCTGTCTTGCCCCACAGCTCCTTTGTGGCTTGCATTTCTTCCTTGACTGTCTCCGGCTCACAATGCAGACCACTGACAAGCTTCTCCTCTGTCTTTTCTTTTTTCGTCACATAATCTATGGCGTGCCCTATGCCCGCCTTTGAAGATACCGCCTTAATGACTGCCATACTTGTTCAGCTCCTCTCCATGCTTCCGCACTTCCGCTTCACTCGGCAACATTCCCCCCTCA
>QUFP01000066.1 GCA_003478935.1 Firmicutes bacterium AF25-13AC | reverse complement strand
GGTATAGAGATAAAAGGATCAAACTATCATTAGGGGGTTTGAGTCCGATGGAGTATAGACGCAGTCTTGGAATTGCTTAATTCAGGTCCAAGAAAGCGTCCGCACCCCCTGGAGAGCACTTTTGTGGAGATAAATGATACTTGATAAAAGCTGTCTGTTCTGGCCATATAGAACCCTCAGACAAATTCTTATCAAGCAACCACTGATCCTCAACAGATAAAACTTTTGTTTCTCCCTTTTCATTTACTAATGTAACAGATACCTTGGCTTTTTCTCCAGGCTGCAATTCCTCGCAACCATAATCTCCGTCAAATATATGTTTTATTTCCCACGCCATCATATACATCCTCCTATCTGGTGTTTGGTAATTCTTCCGTAAATGAAATATATTGTTTTATAACGATTTTTAATTATCTCTGTAAATTCCATATTTTTGATCTCCTTTCCTTCTATATGCGTTTTGTTTGAGTGTCCGAACCATTTTTACTTCTGGATATATAGTAACATGCTTCCTCATATTTTTCAACTAATTGTTTTTTCTGATGTAAATTCTCCAACTAAGTTACTGTTTGCATATCAAGAAGTATTCCTATCAAACAACATTCATATCCAGCAACAAAAGTTTCCTCCTGATATTAAAAAACAAAAGTTCCTTCCCGATATTGAAATTTGATAGGAATTGTGTTATAACGAAAAAAATGAATTGGGAGTTAAAGATTTTCTATGAATACGATAAAAGAAATTCTACATAAAAAAAGAGAAGCAACAGAAAAACATATCAAACAGCTTCAACAGGAAGGAAAACAAGGTATCCGCTATACTGCTATGATACCAGATATTCCATTTCTAATATTGGGGCTATTAAGTGATATTGGTTGGGCAATACATCTTATAGCAGGTATTATTTACTTTTATAGAAACGGTTTTCACCATATGTTAGACGCGCAAAACCGCAACTTTAAATGGGCGTGTCAACGCCCATCTGTTAATTTAAAAGGCAAGATTTTTATGATTCAAGCCGTGAAATAAAATTCAAAAGGAGGATCTTTATGTTAACAATCTCAAATAATCCAACTCGAAAAGGCCTTTCTGTATTCCGCCCTAATGTTATTTATTCTACTGCATCCGGTGTTGAATTGACAATGGATATGCTGATTCCCCAACGAGCCGATACTGACCCTTCTCGCAATCCAGTTATTGTATTTATTCAGGGAAGTGCATGGCATTTTCCTGATACGACCTACGAAATTCCTCAATTAGCTCGTTTTTCTGCCGCTGGATACACAGTTGCTACTGTACGACACCGCAATATTGATGACGGCTATCCAGCACCCGCCTTCTTGCAGGATGTAAAAACAGCAATCCGTTTTTTAAGAGCACACGCTGACCAATTTCAAATTGATGACAAGCAAATCTATTCATTCGGCACTTCCTCTGGTGGTAATACTTCTTTGCTTCTTGGACTCACTGGCGATGACAGCCGTTTTAAAACAAGCGAATATGCAGAATACTCTGATTCTGTTTGCGCTGTCATCGATTGCTTTGGGCCGACTGATCTAACCGCAATGATGCCGCAAGACCCAGCTCTCCTTGATCCAGAAACATCTAATATGATCAATGCCTTCTGTGGTGGTACCTATAATCCTAAAATTTTACAATTAGTAAGTCCTATTTTTTATGTTGAAAAAGGAAAAAATTATGTTCCATTTCTAATTGCGCATGGAAATGCAGACCCTTTAGTGCCTTTCTCTCAGAGCGAACAAATGGTGAAACGTCTTGAAGAATGTGGTGCGGATGTTAGTTTTATCTGCGTCGATCATGCTGAACATGAAGGATCCTTCTGGAGTTTGCCGCTTCTTGATCTTTTTATTGAATTTTTCAACCGACAGTCAAAGCTTCATTTGTGATACTCCCACGCGCGTTCTTGCGAACGGGCGGGGCTTCTTGAGACATGGTAGAACGCCTCAAAGGACCATCACAAGCCCTCTACACCCTGTTACGGGTTTACCTTTAAGCCGTCTTTTGGGCGGCTTTTTGTTTTGATTCCTCGATATACCTGGTCTTATCCCTGGCACTGCTTACTTTAAACAGTTCAAAATAGACAAGCTTCTGTTCCTGTCTGCGATGATGCAGCCATCGGTTCATACCACGTTTTCTTTGTGGTCTGGCGTGTTTTTTCTTGTGCTTCGCATGGCAGAGTACTTCTCTGGTAACTCGAATAACTGTTTTGTTCGTGTAGGAGAAGTCACTGACAGTATCAAATGCATTCGGATACACCTTGCGAATGATATTTCCTGCACCGTTGACATCCGCATTCAGAATCGTACCTTCCTTTGATTCGTACTGTCCACGGGAGATTCGTTTCCCTGAAAAATGATATTCCAGACGATCCCCTTCTTTGTAGACAGGAATCGGATCTTTGTCGATCAGACTTGCCTTGGACGTATATGATTCCTCTGTTTCAATGACCGGGATACCCGCCTTTGCTGCAACACAGGTCAGTATCCAGAAAAATCTTGTGTATGGAATACTGACAAAGTGCTGATTGTTACCGGAGCCAAGGTTGATTTCCTGCTTTTGGTCTTTGTTGTGTCCGCAGACGATGACCTCTACTTTGTTTTTCAGGCAGAAATCCACGATATAGTGAGCTGCCTTATAGAAAAAGTCATCGATCCGGCAGGCTCTTTTCTTTGAAATACGGTTCAGTCTGGCAGAGTTTTTCACGGATTTCGTGGAATCCATCCCTTTTGTCAGTTCTGACATCAAAGCTGCACGTCTGCGGTTAAAGTTCTGATTGATGGATTTTAACCAGTGTCCGTCAATGATGAACGGAGTTGCCGAGAAGTTTGTCAGCGCGGTCAGAAAGTTGTCAAGCCCTGGATCAAGTCCGAGAATCCTTGTGGGATTTGTCGGTGCTTCCGGCATTTTGACGGCATCCTGAAATGTCACATATACAATATATCCGCCATAGCAGGGCTTGACTTCCGTTCTGACATAAGAACCTTCCGGCTTTCCAACACAAAGCGGCACCAGGCAGCGTGGAAATGTGATGTGCATTTTTCCTTTGATATCAGACCGCTTTGCAACCTGATTGGTAAAGGTAACGGTCGTGTAAGGTGTCCTGATATATCCCGGCTGCTTTGGCTGTGCCTTAAATTTTCCGGGATTTTGACGATACGATGCCAACAGTTCAAAGTGTGATTTCCAGTCTTTGAGGACTTTTCGAAGCACCTGCTGGTTTGCCTGTGACGGCATCGCATAGTAGTCAGGATTCTTTGTATTCTTCATCACCGTATCCAATGTCTCATATGTGAGCATCCAGTGATCGGACGTTGGCATGATCGGATGATTTTTCTGTTTGTTTTCTATTCGCTTCTGGATCTTTGTGCGGGCCGGGTCGCTTGCAGGCAGACTCTGCAGCTGCTTCGTGAGTCGGTCAACATCTTTCTGAAGCTTTTCATTTGCCATCTCAATGCCGATACGTACAGTCTCTATGACCTCATTTTCATTGGAAGTGCGGTCAACCGGATCTTTTTTCAATCCGGTACGCAGGTTACGAACGATAAAGTTTGCTGAATTTCGCAGGTTTTTTGCAAGGTGAGTCTGGCACTCGAAATAAGATGCCAGCTTTGGTATCCTGTTCTGATCCACAAAAATTGATATGGTATGCATAAAAGGCCCTCCTTTTCAAAAACGCGAGAATATAGTTGACTACACTTATATTATACGATAAAATATAGGTAAAATCAAGCAATATGTGATTTTTTGAATTGTTTTATTTTGAAACGAGAGAGGTACTATTATGAGAGCAAATAAGAATGGTGTCAACAAAGACCAAAAGGACAAAGTAAAGAAAGACGGGTACAACAGGGGACAGCATTGTGTTTACTGTCTTACCTATCATATGATTTTTGTCACACATTACCGAAAGCCTGTGATTAACGACGAAATGAGTGCTGCCATGAAAGAATTTTCGAATCATATGGCAGAGCAGTTCCGTGGAAAAATTTTATCCGCAGAGACAGACAGAGATCATATCCACCTACTGGTATCACTGCCACCGAATACCAACATATCCGTCTTTGTAAGAAGCATCAAGACTCAGTTATCCAGAGAGATGCGCAAGCGTTTTCCGGAACAGATTAAACAGTATATCTATGGGGACGATACCTCATTCTGGAGCCGCAGCTACTTTATCGCAACTACCGGAAGTGTTTCTCTTGAAACAGTAAAGCAATACATCGAATCACAGCGTTCTGAAGAACATCAGGCCAAGAAAAACCAACAATTCCAGAAGAAAACCCTGTTGGAATGATGGTTGCGTTGTTTGTAATCGGCGCATTCATCCCTCGGACGTTCTTGCGAACGGCCGGGGTTTTCTGCGCTGAATCATTATAATTGTAATACTATACTATTTTCTAATTAGGTGAAAATTGTATATGCAATATTACAAAAGGCTTGACAAATCAGAAATAAAGACATTCGATAAACTTATGGAATTGGAGAATTTGCTATGAATTATGCTTTTCGAAATGGAAAAATTTTGGATGGAACAAAAGAAATGAAAATCCAACAGGGGCTTTGTATTCTGGTAGAAAACGGAATCATCACCGATTTGATACCAGATGCGAATGCAGATCTTCACAATTATAAGGTGATTGACCTTCACGGACAATACATTCTTCCTGGACTAATCAATATGCATGTTCATCTTGCTGGAAACGGAAAGCCTCAGAAAAAGCAGCGCGATAATGAAAAGCTAGTCAAAACCATTATGAGTTCCTCGCTTACCAGAACAATCGCATATAAAATGGTAGCAGGATTTGCGAAAGATGAATTGTTCAGTGGTGTCACAACCATCCGAACAGTTGGTGGACTCGGCAATTTTGATACTCGTCTGCGCGATGAAATTGAATCCGGCACTAAACTTGGCCCTCGCATTCTTGCTGCAAATCAGGGAATCTCCGTTCCAGGTGGTCATATGGCTGGATCGGTTGCAGTTGCCGCATCGACCATTCCAGATGCACTGAAACAACTTGAAAAAGCGAAGCAAGAAAAGATTGATTTAATCAAACTTATGATTACCGGAGGTGTATTGGATGCCAAGAAAAAAGGTGTTCCCGGTGAATTAAAAATGTCACCTGAAATGGTATATGCCGTCTGTAAACAAGCACACGATGCTGGTTATCTGGTTGCTGCTCATGTAGAATCCCCAGAAGGTGTTCGCGTTGCTCTGGAAAATGGCGTAGACTCAATCGAGCATGGTGCCAAACTGGACAATTCTATGATAAGGCTCTTTCAAGAGCGTGGTGCTTTTTTGTGTACAACAATCTCACCAGCGCTTCCATATGCGCTGTTCGACAGTTCAATCACCCATGCAACCGAAGTCGAGCAATATATGTCATAGGGCAATCTCTTTCATTCTGTTTCAGGGCAAAGTTTTTATCCTCTTTACATTTGGATAATCCTCTTTGAATTTTCCTAAATCTTCCTCTGATAACTTGATAATATGACTGTCTACCGATTTACGCTAAAGCTGTTCGCTTTCAGATTTACGCTTTACTTAGATTGATATTTTATTTCTATCACATTCTTTAATAATGTTGTATAATTCCTTCTGTATAGTTTTATCTTATATAGTCTATATCATCTGATATAGTTTATATCATCTTATATAGTTTCATCTATATGACCACATACAGGAGGTTTTCTATGAACAACACAAATAAAGATGTACTTACTGCTGCCCTTAATGATTACTTAGCTTATATTCAGATTGACTCACTTGGAGATGTAACACCACAAGTCAATGCTATTATAGCTCTTAGGGATTATATCCTTACTAATGGCTATACTGAGGAATTGATAAAATCCAACCTCTCAATCATTATTCCAGCAATCAAGCATCATCGTAAAACATTGAAAGATAACATCGACCATGCTAGACTTACTGGTAATGAAGCTGAACTTTCCAAATTCCTTTCTGAATATAATGATTTGCAACCATTTATTGCACTAACTAAGCATTTCGAGAAATTTTTGTGATGAGAATACATCAAAGTCTGTGCCATTTCGCACTCTCTCAATTATTCGTTTTTGCCTGTCAATCAATGGTATTGTTTGTTTCATTAATTGCTGCCTGAGTACAGATGCTACATGAAGTCTTTGCCAACGTGAATAATCTGCCTTATAATCCACATCCGTCCATTCTTCTTTTGGCTTTGGATTACGGAAATTCTTGAGGATGTAGTCGTAATATTCTATAGCTGGTACATCCTCTGGAATTTCTTCCCCTATATGCTTGAAATGCATGAGACATTTGTGATATTCAAATGAATTTCGTCCATATTGGTTCGCCAGACTTTCCAATTCTTTTTGTTCTGCTTCTGTCAGTTCTGTTATTTCTCTTCGGTTGTCTGTTATTTGTGCAGATTCTTTTATTTCCATATAATTTTCCATTACTTTTGCAGATAACTTTTCTTTATTACTTGTTTCCAAATTCAACACTCCAATCATATTTTTAATTTTTCTATAGATATTTAATATAGATTTTGTATATAGATATTTTAATTGAAGTTGTGTTCTCCCACCACCCTCCCCTAGTCCAGTCTTGGGTGTTCTCAACCTGTAAGTTGTTCCTATTAGGCTAATTACTTCCTATTTCCATACGATTTCTCGTATAATAATAAGTGGAGGTTTTTGATGTCCTACCATCAAATTTTCTCTGCCTAAGAGTTGCTTACAGAAAGTTCTGTCTAGGTTAGTTCTGTCTAGGTTAGTTCTGTTTAAGTTAGTTCAGCTCTCCCACCAGAGCTTTACTATATAACCCTATACAGAAGGGAGGTGTTCGTTATGGATATTAATTCTAATAAGTCTACCAACATTACTTGGAAGCCTGATAATACCTTAGAAGTCGCATCTTCTAATGGTCATGTTTCTAAGATTACTGGTGTATCCTTTGCAAATTATTTACTTGTAAAAGATAATCCAAAATGGTTAAAGCTTATTGAGAAACGTGCTGTTTCTCTGTAATGTTTTAATCTTTGAAGGGGTTACTCTACTTGCACTAGAGTAGCCTTTTCTTTTTGTAGCGTGTCTTATAGTAGCGTGTCTATATTAGACGGTCACATTATCAAATTATCAAGGTTCTGTTGTCATATAAGTGTTTTTGTTCCACATAAAATTAGTATTTTATGTGTAAATCAACACCTCTAAAAGCCCTTAAAACAAGGTATTTCTCCAATTATCAAAAACTGTTGCCAATAGCCTGTTTAAGCCTATTTATTAACAAAAAAGACCCTGACGGTCTGTATTTCTACAGAACCATCAAGGTCATTCTTTATGCTTGGACACATTCACGTTTATTTACGTGAATTTAGATTTTTCACTGGCTGAAACTTTCTATCTAGTTGAGCATCAACTGGATAGTTTTTTTGCCCTAAAACTGGATAAAAGCCTTTGCCCTGTGATAAATATAATGGAAACATCGTCTTCAAGGGCATTATTGACTGTGCGAAAGCTGCACTCGCAAATGACATTCCTGTTGTTCTGGGCAATGATGTTGGTTGCCCATGGATTACCCAATATGATTTCTGGCGTGAACTCTATTATTTTCATAAATATGTTGGCGTATCCAATTCCTTTGCCATCTATACTGCAACAAAGCGAAGTGCTGAACTTGCCGGAATTGGTCACATTACCGGATCGATCGAAAAAGGAAAAAGCGCTGACATGATTGTCACTGCAAAAAATCCTCTCAAAGATTTGCGTGCACTGCGCAATCTGGAAATGGTTATCGCCAAAGGAAGTCTTTTTGATCATCCAAAGATCAAAAAGAGAAAACAGGTTGAAAAAGAGTTGGATAAGTTTTTATAATTTTTCATTCACCCCCAGAGACTACAATTGAAACATCAACGGTCTCTGGGGAATTTTACCGATTGTATACTTAAATCAAATTTTCTATTTCTTTTTTATAAGGAATTGATGGTGCTGCACCTTTTCGTGTCACACATATTGATGCAGCTAGCGATGCATCTTTTAAAGCATCTGAAATATTTTTTCCACCTGCTAAATCTGCCAAAAAATATCCAGAATAGGTATCTCCTGCCGCTGTTGTATCAATTGCTTTTACTTCAAAAGCAGGTTGAAAAAGAATATCCTTTTTATCACAATAATAACTTCCTTTTTTTCCAAGAGTTAAAATCAGATGGCTCTGCGGATATTGTTTTTGAAACTGCTGCATGATCTTTTCCGGATCCATCGCTATTTGATCTGCCATTTTCTGTTTTTGGTTTTTTCCAAACAATATAGCGCCCTCGATTTCATTGCAAAACCACCAATCAACATAAGACAATGGCAGCGTAAAAAGCTCTTTGCTTATTGGTGATGGGTTAAACGCAATGTACATCTTCTTTTTATGTGCGATTTCCATTGCCTCTTTTAGACAATTTATTTCATTTTGAATCAGCATGAAATCACCTGCAGAAGCATCTTTTAACAATTCATCCAAATATGCTTTCGTAACACAGTGATTTGTTCCCGCATAAAGAATGATACAATTTTGTCCCTGCTCATCTACCTGGATCACCGTATGACCACTCGCTTCCTGTAGTGTACATATATGTGTGGTATCCACACCAGAATCTTCCAATAGTTCCTTTAAAAATGCGCCATCTGGTCCAATCATACCACCATGAATTACCTGTGCACCTGCGCGAGCAAGCGCAATTGATTGATTCAATCCTTTTCCGCCAGCAAAAATTTCTCTTCCATAAGAGGAAATCGTTTCACCTGGCTGAACAAAATGCGGTACTCGATATACATAATCAATATTTAAAGACCCCATATTATATATTTTCATATCTTTCTTTTCACCTTCCTATGGGAACCACTATACCATATATACGGAAAAAATAAAAGTATAATTAACCTCATTTAGGACCGTTTTTGCCGGGGACAGGCACTAGATGTCCACGATCTTTTTATCGGCACTTTTGACAGGTTGTATGCACGGCGTAAACTGGATTATGACCTACATCATGCCACTGAAATTTAAAAAATACGGTAAAATTTCGTTTATGTCCGGACTTTTAAATTCCTTTACCTACGTTGGAAGCTCCATTTCTGTTTACGCGATCGCAATCTTCTCCGAGCATAGCGGTTGGAGTGCTACTTTGCTTATGTGGAGTGGTATTGCGTTTGTCGGAATGGCGATCTGCCTTGCACTGAGTAAGAAAAATACGTCTTTATAAAACAATAGGGAAGAAAAAACAGAGACAGTTGTTTTTAGCAATTGTCTCTGTTTTTTCTTTTTTTAATTAACAAATCAGGACTATACAAATTTAGCTTCTGTAAATCGTTGCTTCCATTACTTTTATTTTTCCTTCACCGTCTTATCCTGCATTTTTAGGATTCGGTTGCATCCAGTCAGCGTACTGCTACGATGTGAGATAAGAAGAATGGTCTTATCGGCATACTCGGTCTGAAGTGTGTGCAGCAGTTCCTTTTCGTGAAGCGCATCGAGCGCACTTGACGGCTCATCCATTAGGCAAATATCGGGATTTCGAAGAAAGATTCTGGCGATTCCAATACGCTGGCGCTCTCCTCCCGAAAGGCGTGCATTCATCTGACCCATATCGGTATCATACCCATCCGGAAGTGTCTCAATAAAATCGTCGATTCCAGCCCGCTTTGCCGCAAGCCGAATCTCCTCTGACGTTGCCGACGGCTTTGCGACTGCAATGTTCGCCGCGATGGTATCATCAAACAGATAGGTATCCTGCTCAAGAAATGCGATTCGCTTATGAAGCTCGGCAAAACTAATTTTCTCGCTTGGGATTCCATTGAGTAAAATCTGGCCTTCACTCGGTGCATAAAAGCGAAGCAGCAGGCGAAGAATCGTTGATTTTCCTGCACCGGATTCGCCCTCGATTCCAATCTGATCGCCCTTTTTAATGATTAAATTCATATGGTCGAGAATCTTCTTCTCGGTGCCCGGATATGAAAAGCTGACATCACGAAACTCGATTGTCTGAATCTCACCGCAGGAAACAGGTGATTCTGGCTCTGTTGTTTCCGGCAATGTATCTTCGATTTGGAAGATACGCTCTGCCGCACCGTAAGTTTCCAACAGACTTGTCACCACGAAGGTCAGGTTAAAGGTGGACGAAAGCGATGCTGTTGCCGCAAAGGAAAGTGCAATCGTTCCAACTGGATTGTTGATGCCACGCGAAGCGAGCACGCCTGCGCACACCAGAATCAAAATTCGTGCCAGATAGACAAAGAAATTTGGAAATGATGCGACCGTCTGGCGATGGAGTGTCAGCCAAAATGATGCATGATTGACCTCATCATTTGCCCGTTGGATCTCCTCTGCCTTTCGCTCTCCTGCTCCAAAAATCTGAATATCGCGGATGCTGTAAACGCTCTCAAGAATCTTTGATTTAAGTATTCCAAGGCGTTCTCGATAGCGCATTCCGATTCCGCGTCCAGCCTTAAGCGCCGAAAACGGAAGCACCACGCTGATCATAAGATAGATTGGAATTAGGACCCATGCGTACAACGGATTGACGCAAAATGCCAGAATTACCGTTGTAAGCGGAAGCAAAATTACGGTAAACATCGGACCAATTGTGTGCGCAAAGAAAAATTCTAGCGTCTCGATATCCGACACAGCAATGTTCATCAGATCGCCCGTCTCCCTTCCAATCAGCCATGCCGGGGCCACGCGGTCAATCGAGTCAAATAGCTGCACTCGCATCTTGGCAAGAATGCCATATGCGCCCATATGAGAAAATACGCCCTCCAAATAACGACTCACTGCAATCAAAATCGCACAGCTAACGGTCAGTATTCCATACAGGGCAAAGTTGCCGCAAAAGCCTGCGGCGGCAAGAAGCCACAATGCACCAAAGCCCATTAGACCCATATGCGCTAGTGCACCAATGATACTTGAAAGCGTCGAAATCACCAGATAACCACGGATGGATTTTCCGATTGCAAGCAGGCGGCGGTTCATCTCTCCAATTGAATAGCTAAATTTTCGTTTCATTCTGCCACCTCCATTGCCTGCTGGCGCGTTACAAGCTCACGGTACAAGCCGCCCTGCTGCATCAGCTCTGCATGACTTCCACGCTGAGCCACCACTCCTTTTTCCAGTACATAAATACAATTTGCATTCTGAATCGTGGACATTCTGTGCGAGATGATGATGAGCGTTCTCGTCTTTGACAAACGGCCGATCGTCTCCCAGATCTCACGCTCACTCTGCGGATCGACGCTTGAAGTAGCCTCGTCAAAGATCATATACTGTGCCTCTGAAAGCAGTGCTCTAGCAATTCCCATCTTTTGGCGCTGTCCACCGGAAAGCGCTGCTCCTGCATTTCCCACATCCGAGTCGAGTCCTTTTGGAAGCGTCTTTAAAAAGCTGCCAAGTCCAGCCTCCGATAACGCTTCTTTTAATTTTTCATCGTTTGCGTTTGGATCGGCGAGCAATAGATTCTCACGAATGGTTCCCGAAAACAGATTGACCTGCTGCGGAACCATGGCAATGTTTGTGCGAAGCTGCTGCGGTGTGACGCTTCGATACTCCTTTCCTTCGATAAAAATCGTACCCTGATCTGGATCGCAAAAACGCATCAAAAGCGATGCCGCCGTTGATTTTCCACAGCCGGACAAACCAACGAGTGCAACCGACGAACCTCTTGGAATCGTCAGTGACACATCCTGTAGCGCTCTGCTGCGGCCCTCATAGCCATAAGACACATGCTCCATGCGAATTCCGTCAAAATGCTCTGGATCGGCCGGAAGCTCTGGATTGTACGGACGAGACGTATCGGTCTGCAAAATCTCCTCCACCTTTCCTGCCGCAGAGATCGCCGTCAGTGCGCTGTGAGAAGCACTCATCAACTGACGAATCGCAGAAAAATAGCTATAGGAAAGCATCAAAACGGTAAGTGCTTGCGCGATTGTAATATCACCATTTCGCATTCCGGTAATGCAAATCACAAGTGAAACCGTGATGGCCGCATAGATCAAAAGCTCGGTCACAAGGAAGGATGTGAAATTGATTTTCATGAAGGCATTGATATTTTTGTTTAACACATCTGCCTTCTCACCGAGCACGCAGGAATGCTCACGGTCACGATCAAACAGCTTCAGTGTCGTCAATCCGCGAAGACCATCCATGTAATAACCGGTCATATCATCTAATGAACGCCAATACGTCTTTCTGAGCGCCTCAATTTTTCCACGAAATACATTGTGAAGTGGAAAAAGGATCAGCGATACAAAAAGAAGAAGCACGGCCACGATAAGGGAAATATTCTTCAGATGGAAAAACAGGTAAATCGGCGCGATCACACTAAAAATCAGGCTCGGCAGATAGCTGCTAAAATACGCCTGCATCTGCTCCACCGCATCGACCGCCGCGGTAATCGCTGATGTCGGCCCGATCTTTTCAATGCCACCCGCATCGAGTTCCATCACCTTTGAAAAGATTGTTTTTCGCATGGTGCTTCGCGCCTTTGCCGCCGTCTTGTATTCGATAAGTCCCTTGACAAGCTGCGCAAGAAACGTAAATACCGATGCGAGAAATGCCGCACCGACCGCACTTTTTACTGTACTTAATACCACCTGTGGCTCGAACAAACTGCCCAGAAACTGCGAAACAATTTCCGCTAGCGCTGTTGTTCCAACAAGCGTCAAAAAACTGACTGCGGCAATCGCAAGAATCCATTGCCACAGCCCCCTTGCCA
>QUFP01000065.1 GCA_003478935.1 Firmicutes bacterium AF25-13AC | reverse complement strand
CGGCCAAATAAATATATCAATTGGCGTATAAGGTAAATAAAATTGAATCATTTAATATAGTCAATTGGCGTATAAGGTAAATAAAATTGAATCATTTAATATAGTAATTACACATTGATATACAACTAGAATCCCTAAAATCAAAGTAATACAATTTATTGATTTTCTTTTTAATGTTATCAATTCCTCCAAAAAATAACACAGCAAAACTATTGCCTGCATACCAAATCCCAAAAGTCTTATAGTGCTATTTTGGTTTGTTTGATATAGCATTTTAAGCATGATGGAAAAAAACAAACAGTTATATGATAACCACATTAAAATTTTAGTAGGTTTTATTTTTAGTTCCACAAATATTCCTCCTGAATAAATGACCATTTCATAATTGAAATTATAATTTTTGTTATATTTTTATGTATTACATTCAATTTTCTATCATTTATTATTCAGTGTCGAATATTTATGTCGTTACTCACATTTTCCTAAAAAAGCTCCTATCATCATAGCTATCGGTACCGCTATCGGATGCACGAAAGCAGATTCTGCCATTGATACAATTATCAAATAACATATTCCACTCATTGCTGCAGCATAATATGAATTTTCTACTCTTCTAATTCCTTGGATTGCTTTGAGTAACATCATTACTGCAAAAATGTACGAAAACAGTCCAAAATATCCTGATTGCCCTAATATCATTGGCCAAAACGAATCACTTATAAATTGTGATGCCCCGATGCGTAACCCATTAATATTAGATAATCCATATGCTGCATATACCGATGAATAGTATACTCCAGAATAATATGAACCGAATGTAGCAAATCCTGCACCTAATGGAAACATATCTCTTGCAATTTCAAACGCTTTTGTAAGTAATTGATACCTGGCAGAATCCGGAATGATTGAACTGAAAAAATAATATTGTATTTGATCCCATCCTAAAATCACAACCAAAGGAATAAATAGCAACATTGTTCTCAGCGTTATTTTTTTCTTTCGAACAAACACAAAATAACATATTAATATGATTGCAAGTGCGGCTCCAAAAGCTTTGCTTCTTAAAGTAGAACACATTATGAGCAATAGCATTATTATATATTTCTTGCTTCCTGTTACATAATTTTTAAGTGAAAGGAGAATCATAATCAAAAACACACAGCAAGCTACAAGTACCGTTGGATGCGTGTACATCAATTGTTCAGATCTTAAACCATATCTTTCTGTCGCTTGGAAAATGTGAAGTGAATAATCAATAACAATTAACACTCCATACAATATCGTAATGCATTTTACATGAAAATATATTTTGCTTGCATATTTTTGCATATCTATTTTTGCAAAAATCTTTTTTCCAACATATAATGCAAGCCAAAATTTTATACATAAAAATGCATCCGATACTTCTGCTTTCAATATACTTTGATATCTATAAATGACACTAGATAGAAAACCAAAACATAAGAATACTAGAATGAACCTAGCATACCCCCCCATGTACATTTTTGTATTTTAAGTTTAAATTGATTCTTTTTTAGTTCAAATACAAAAACAGGGATAGATAATACCGCAAATAGTTCATCCATATAACCAACAACGGGTATATACTGTTCCATCCAATCTTTGAATACAAATATATATACTAGACATATGAAAATAGCATATCGCTTTGTAGTCTTACTTTTTGTTATAGAATACATTTTTATTTCTCCATCTGTTTTGCAATATCTTCATCAACAATCTGTTCTCCAGATTTATGCTTTAGCTGCTCCTTGCTTGCCTCGCTCAGACCGTTATTGATCACGCAGTTCATGTCGCAGGTGCTACACTTATCCAGATTCTCTTTAGTGACTTTGCCATCACGGTAATCACGGCAGATTTTCAGTTCGTACATAGAGTACGGATGCTTGGTGAACAGAGCCTTGAACTTATGAACCAAAACCCAGATAGCAGGCTTCCAGATGTACTTGTGCATAGCAGGACTTACGCTGCCGATCATCCAGCAGTCACGGTCACAGCAACGAACTTTTGCACGAACCTTCTCTGCTTCCGGGCTGTTCCACAACTCGTCCCAAGTCTGATTGTTCAGGTTGCCCATGACTTCCTTATCCTTGGTACCATTACAAGGCATAACATCGCCATACGGGTCGATAAAGAAGGTATCAAAACTCATATCGCAAGGCAGCAGACGCTTCTGACCGTAGATGTAATTGATCAAGCCGTGGTTAAAGTATGCACGGAACCACTTCTTGGGGCTATTGCTGCGGAGCAGTTCGTTGACCAGATTCTCAAAGTTCTTAGCAACCATCGGACGGTCGTGGATGATATTCTTAGCCTCAACAAAATAGAAGCTGTTATGCAGGGAAGCGGTTGCGAACTCCATACCCATCTCGTTAGAGATTTTGTACAGAGGAACCAGATCTGGAGCATTCTTGTCCTGAACGGTCATGCCGAAACCAACGTCTTTCATGCCCATCTCACGCAGCTTCTTCAGCGTACCGTAACCACGCTGGTAGCCGTTCTGCAGACCGCGAATCTCATTGTTGGTCTGCTCTAGGCCCTCTATAGAAATACGGATACCGATCTGAGGGAACTCTTTGCACAAATCAACGATACGATCTGTGAAGAAACCGTTGGTCGAAATGACGATACGGTCAGATTTCTTGTACAGTTCACGCACGATATCCTTCAGGTCAGTACGGATGAACGGCTCGCCGCCGGTGATGTTTGTGAAGTACATCTTCGGCAGCTTCTTGATGGTTTCAATGCTGATTTCTTCTTCCGGCTTGGAAGGTGCTTTATAGCGGTTACACATGGAGCAACGAGCATTGCAGCGGTAAGTAACGATGACAGTACCATTTAACTTCTTTTCTTCAGACATGATTAACTCTCCTATTGTTTACTCTCAATTTTCTTTTCTCACACGACTAAATACCTTCATCAATGTATTATAATGAGTCTGCGGTGCAAACCGATTTTCTAATCTAGCTCGGCTTGCAGCTCCCATTTTCTCTACAACAGCATCATCATCCAGCAAAGCAATCTTTTCGCACAGTTCCCGAGCATCGGCAGGCTTAAACAGATAACCATTAACTCCATCCAAAACAAGCTCTGGTAGGCTTCCGATATTGCTTGCAATAACCGGCTTTGAATACTGAAAAGACTCCAATGCAGTATTTGGAAGGTTGTCATACCAAATGGACGGAATCAGTGTGAATCGTGCGCCCTTGATGATCTCTTCCAATTCCTCGCCAGCTTTAAAGCCTAAGAACTCAACATTCTTAATTTTCTTCTCTTTGATATATGCCTTTAATCTTTTTGCCTCGTCTGTTGTATCATCGCCCATTATTTTCACATGACGATCCGGCATCATCTCATATGCTTTGACAACAGTGTCAACACCTTTTTCCTCTGTCACACGCCCGAAATACAAACCATATGTTCCAACCTGTGGTTTGCCGACTTCTGATTTGCTTGCCGTAAATGTCGGAATGCAGGTTATTTTATTCTCATCAAAACCATTCTCAATCAGTTTCTTCTTTAAAAACTCAGACGGCGTAATAAATGCATCCACACCTTTATATACATTCATCGCCTTATGTACTTTCATAGAAAAAACTCGAACGACCGATGCAAACAGCGACCCCTTTACACACCTTTTCTTGATGCAAGTCCTATACCCCTTCGTAAGGCACTCTTCGCATGGTTTCTTGTTGTACATGAAATCAAATCTCGGGCACAGTAAAAAGTAGTCTGACAATCGCAGCACTACCGGAACACCCATCTTCTTTGCACCGCAAATCACGCTCGGTGAAAGCTTGTTTACAAAGTGGATGATGTATACCAAATCCGGTTTTACATCTTTGATTTCTTTCTTAATAGCTTTCTCAACCTCAGTAGAATAGATACTGCGAGTCAGCATTTGCCAGATGACCTTTGGGGTCTTTTTACATTCTTCAAAATAAGTTGCGTCACGGCTTCCAATCGGCTCTACAAAATATTTGGAATACTCTGTTTCAACATTTTTGTTAGAATGGATGGAGAACGGAATCACTTCATGCCCATTATCTTCTAACATCTTCTTAATGTTGAACATATATTTTTCCGGTCCACCCGAAATAAAATATCTATAATTAACCAGTAAAATTCTCATATCTTTAATCCCTCTGGAAAATATCTCTTGTATAAACTTTTTCCTTCACATCGTCCAGGCTCTTATCGTAGCGGTTTGCAATGATTGCCTGGCTCTGTTTTTTGAATTCTTCTAAATCATTAACAACTCGGCTGCCAAAGAACGTATCCCCATTTTTCAGCGTAGGCTCATAAATGATAACTGTTGCTCCCTTGGCTTTAATGCGCTTCATGACACCCTGAATGGAACTCTGGCGGAAGTTGTCGCTGTTACTCTTCATCGTCAAACGATATACACCAACCACAACTTCCTTTTCCTTGCTCTCATCCCAGCTGTCATTTGCCTGATAAGCACCTGAAATCTCCAGCACTCGATCAGCAATAAAATCCTTTCTTGTCCGATTGCTTTCCACAATCGCCTCAATCAGATTTTCTGGTACATCCTGATAATTTGCTAGCAACTGTTTTGTATCCTTCGGCAAGCAATAACCACCATAACCGAAACTTGGATTGTTATAATGGCTGCCAATACGGGGATCTAAGCAAACACCATTAATAATCTGCTGAGTATTTAACCCCTTCATCTCTGCATAGGTATCCAGCTCATTAAAATAAGAAACTCTCAACGCCAAATAGGTATTCGCAAACAGTTTAACAGCCTCTGCCTCAGTGAAGCCCATAAACAACGTATCAATATCTTCCTTGATCGCGCCCTCCTGCAAAAGCTCAGCAAATGTATGTGCAGCCTTTACAAGCCTTGCGTTCTCCACATCTGTACCAACAATAATACGGCTTGGATACAGGTTATCATACAAAGCCTTACTCTCTCTCAAGAACTCAGGACTGAATAAAATATTATCACAGTGGAACTTTTCCCTAATTGATGCTGTATATCCAACCGGAATCGTACTCTTGATCACCATAATGGCTTCTGGATTATATTCAATAACCAGCTTAATAACTGCCTCAACCGCAGATGTATCAAAAAAGTTCTTCTTAGAATCATAATTTGTCGGCGCTGCAATGACCACAAAATCAGCATCGCTGTATGCTTCCTTTGCATCCAATGTAGCGGTCAAATCAAGATTCTTCTCTGCCAAATACTTTTCAATATATTCATCCTGAATCGGAGATTTCTTATTATTAATTAGCTCTACCTTTTCAGGAACAATATCTACAGCCGTTACCTTGTGATGTTGGCTTAACAGTGTAGCAATCGATAAACCAACATAACCAGTTCCAGCTACTGCAATCTTCAAATCTTTAAATTCTCTCATGGTACTTTTCAGCCCTCCCAAGCCTTCTTACTTTGAGAACACACTCTTTACATACTCATAGCTATTAATATCGCCAATGTCATACCGCTTTCCCGGCATTTTATAAGCATGCATTGGTGTCTGTTTACTCAACCAAGCTGCAAAGCTACCTGGTGCATCGTAACCACAACCACTATCCAATGCCTCTTGAATACGCTTTACATCAACACTGCGATAACAATAGAATGGCGGCACAGCCAAGTTACCTTTCGGTTCCTTCGGCTTTTCCTCATAAGAAGTAATCAAATCATTCTTATCAACTGTAATAATTGCTGTCTTTTGCTGTTTCTTCAGTTCATTTTCTTCATGGCACATCACACAGGAAGTATCCTTTTTCTTTGCGAACTCAACAAACTTGGAAAGACTAAAATCTAGCACATTGTCACCAGCCATTACTAGCAGATCATCTGTCAGCTTCAGTTTGTCAACTGCCAACTGTATATCCTTGACTGCTCCTAGTCGGCTTTCATTAGTACTAGTACCATCATCAATCACAGTGATCTCATAGGATCTTGTCTTTTCTTTATTATTCTTCCACTCTTCAAAGTGAGTTGCAAACTTATGATTGGAAATCACTACAAACTCATCAATATCCGTTGTTTCAACCAGATCATCCACAAGCCAATCAAGAATCGACTTCTCACCCACCTTTAGAAGTGGCTTAGCAAAGTTCTCTGTCAGTGGATACAAACGAGTTGCATATCCAGCTGCTAAAATCAAACATTTCATTCTGTACTCTATCTCCTCTTACAGCTCTACTCCATCTGCACTCTCGCACAAGTGGAAACTATACTTTCCTTCCAATTCAGGGAATGCCTTCAAATACTCTCTTGTCACCTTTGCTTCAATCTTCTCTGCCTTTTCTGGATCAATCAGAGCCATACAGCATCCCTTGAAACCTGCACCTGAGAAGCGACCACCATAAATGCCATCTGTATCTGCCATGATTTCATACAGCTTTTTCAGTTCATCACAGCCACATTCATAACTATAAATAGAAGATTTACCGCTCTCGAAAACAAGCTGACCATATCCTTCCAAATCACCCTTGCGCCACAAGTTGGCACCTTTTTCTGCGCGATCAAACTCACTATAGTAATGTTCAGCTCTTCTTCTCCACAGCTCTGGTAAACGATTCTTATAAGCTTCAAATACCTCAAACGGAACATCTCTCAATCTCGTGTTCGCAAAGGTATCATAATTCATTCCAGCATAGCCCATCAACGCATATGCTGCTGCTTTGCATTCGTCCTGTCTCAGATTATATTTTGAATTTTTCAAGGAGCGCTCCAAACCAGAGAAGAAAATTGCAATCTTATATGGCTTCATATTTTCATTGACTGGAATCAACTCATAACTGTCATCCTTTGTATCGAGGTACAGCAGATGATCTTTCTTTGAAAGGACCTCACAACTCTGATCAAGCTTGCCACAAGAAACACCAACATACTGGTTTTCTGCTGCTTTTGCTGTCATGATCATCTCCATCGGATCTAGATGAATGCCATTTACCTTACACAATGCAGACAGAAAACAGATAATAACGGATGCTGATGAAGATAGACCACCAATGGGCAAACTACCTTCGATGATACCAGACAGACCAACCTTCAGTCGATATTTCTCACCTAGCATCTTTGCTGCACCGCGCAAATGATCCGCCCAGTCTCCCTGCTTTTCCTCTGGTACTGCACTTACAAAAAACTGTGCACGCTTTGGGAAATTCAGTGACTGTAATTCCACAACACCATTCTGCTTTGGATGATATGCATGTGGATGCCTTTATCAATTGCAAGACCATTAATCTTTCCATACTGATGATCAATATGAGCACCTAATGGACTGATTCGATATGGACAAAAGGCCACATCAAATGGTTCTTGATGGTATATATTCTTGTAAACCTCAATACACTTCATGAGTACATTTTCCTATCTATATTTATTGCATTTATTTGTAAACCTCTGCATACCACTCTGCGAATTTTCTCAATCCATCTCGCAAACTGGTACTTGGCTTATATCCAAAATCACGCTCTAGCGCACTGGTATCTGCATAGGTTACTGGAACATCGCCTGGCTGCATCGGAACCAATTCTTTATGAGCTTCAAAATCATAATCCTCTGGCAAAACACCTGCTCTTACCAATTCCTCGCTCAAGATCTGAACAAAGTCTAACAGATTCTCTGGATTCTGATTACCGATGTTATAAACTGCATACGGTGGAATTGGCAAACCATCTTCACCATTCTTCTTATCTGGCGCTTTCTTCATGACACGGACAACACCTTCAACTATGTCATCCACATAGGTGAAATCACGCTTACAATTGCCATAGTTGAAGATCTTGATTGTCTCTCCCTTCACCAACTTATTGGTAAAGCCAAAATATGCCATATCTGGGCGACCAGCCGGACCGTACACAGTAAAGAAACGTAGACCAGTGGATGGGATATTATATAATTTAGAGTAAGCATGAGCCATCAGCTCGTTTGATTTCTTAGTTGCAGCATATAAAGAAACCGGATTGTCTACCTTATCATCTGTGCTGTACGGAACCTTCTTATTAGAACCATATACAGATGAAGAAGAAGCATATACTAGATGCTCCAATGTCTCACAGTAACGGCAAGCCTCCAGAATATTAAAAAAGCCAACCAAATTAGATTCCACATACGCATCTGGATTGGTAATCGAATAGCGCACACCAGCCTGTGCCGCAAGGTTAACGACCACAGATGGCTTGTACTTCTCGAACAGCTCAGTGATCAGTGCCTTATCAGCTATATTGCCTTTGACAAAAGTAAATGTGGGATACTTGGCCAGCTCGTTCAGACGGAACTCCTTTAGTGCTACGTCATAGTAGGCATTCATGTTGTCGATGCCGATAACCGTAGCGGAAGGCGCTTCCTGATAGATTCGTTTCACAAGGTTGGATCCTATAAAGCCCGCCGCTCCTGTGACTAAAATTGTTTTTTTATCTAAAGTTACTGTGCTCATATTTTTACTCCTCAATTTCATATCTTCACAAATTTATTCGGATACAGGAAGAACTCCAACCACTTTGTTTTCTTCATAATCCAAGCCGCAATAATCGGACCTACAAAGCTAATTCCTAGTCCCAACACCACATGGATCACAAAGCTTCCGATACCCAACTTCAACAAAACTGATCTCATTGGTGCCGCAAACAACGTATGCATCAGAAAAATCGGCATTGTGTATTTTGCAAGAAAATCCATGACCCTACCAAATCTTCTTTCAACCCCCGCCACCATCAGGATGACGGCTACACAAGCCAACAATCCCATTGCGAAAGGAATCACACCGCCACTAATTTTTGCCTTATACACCACCACACTAAAAATCATAAACAAGGCTCCGTATATAGTTCCTTGTATTCTTCTCCCTTTTAGCTGCACATTAAATACACAAATGCTCATACCGAGCACAAACCAGATTTCGTTTGAGAGAACTGTTGATACTGCATAAACGCCGTACCCCCCCCCCATTCAATGCAATGGTTTTCATAGCTATTGCTACAATTAAGCCTCCTACAGCCATCTTTACGCTTTTAAAAGTTGGTGTAAGAAGGAAAATAAAGAACAATGCATACATATACCAGTATGGCGAAGCAGGATGAAATAACAGGATATCTCCTAATCCACCAATTTGATTGTTCACACTACCCGAAAATGCCTTTTTCAACACCCAAGTAGCTATAGAAAAGATCACATAAGGCACGCCGAGTGCCAATGCCTTTTTAGCCACATTCCTGTACCAGCTGTCCACACTGTTTACCTTGCTGTACTTCTGATAAAGGTATCCGCTACAGATAAAGAACAGCGGCACATGGAAATAATAGATTGTCGTATTGAACCACTTATACAAGTCATTCTCCGGCAAGATATTCGCCTTCGTCATGCTCTGAAAGAAATGACCCAATACCACCAGTATGCAGGCGATGACTTTTACATCATCGACCCACTTTTCTCTTGTTTTTACCGCAATCTGTTTAGTCATGTATTTTCCCTTTTATGTTCTATTTCACTACCTCTGTTCAGATGAAGCACTTCCAATGTATTGTTCATAAACCAGAGTGCTCCATACAAACGCAGGTAGTGATACTGAAAGTTCTTATGATAAAATCATCTGCTGTTACTGAACCTAGGGAGCGAGATAAAAACTGCACTCGCAGCTCTATCCATCTCTCAAAAAGTTCCGTAAATACGCTACTTTTTCGGAATTTTCACTATGTACATCTCACCACCTGCGTTCGGTTAGAGGAGATTATTAATCATCAACACCTTCATCTTCTCTTATCTCCCATACAGCTCTACTGTCCTCTTTACCACTTCATCCCAATTGTACTTTTTACAGATAAAATCTGCTGCCTGCGCCTTATACTCAGCTACCTTTTCTGGATGATCGCAAAGCGCTTGCAGCTTTTCTCTCAAATCATCCACATTTGCCTTCTCAAAAATCACTGCCTTGTCTTCCACCACCTCAGCACACTCAGGGATATTGGAAACTAGACAGCAATTTCCATAGCTCATCGCTTCAAGAAGGCTTAACGGCATTCCCTCCAAATCAGAAGGAAGCGTGTAGATATAAGAATTGCTATACAATTCATCCAACAGCTGCTCCTGAACAAAGCCTGTAAAGGTGATTCTATCATCATCCTTCGCCAGCTCTTTTACTTCTTTCATAAAAGAATCGGTATCGCTAGATCCACCAGCTATGATCAGTTTTTTATCTGTCTTTACATCTTTAAATGCTTCCACCAGATAGCGGATTCCCTTCTCTGGAACGACACGCCCCAAGAACAAAACATAAGAATCCTTCGTTAATCCATACTGCTCTGTAATCAGCTTGGCCTTTCGAATGCTTGGTCTGTTTACTCCATTTGGAATAAACCGTGTCTCGCGTCCGTAGGTGTTCTTAAAATAGTCCTGAACGCCTTTACTTAGCACAATGATCTCATCTGCATATTTCACAGCATTCTTCTCGCCCTGACGGATAAACTTAGATCCAAATCCAGACTTCCATTTTTCACGCTGCCAGTCAATACCGTGAATCGTAACAATGACTCTCTTACCAAATAGCTTTGGTAGCCATGCAAAAAAGGCTGGACCTTCCGCATGAATATGTACCACATCGTATTTTCCAAAAGCACTATAGAGAGCCGCAAAAAAAGAAGAACTCACAGCTGCAAGTCCTTTTTTTCAATCGTCGGGACATACTTTTGACAAATACCTTCATATTCAGTTTTTCTGTCGTACTCTGCACCACTTACATGATGACCCGATCGATTGTAGCAAGTAACCTTGTAACCATTTTGTGTCATTCTGGTGCAAAGCTCTTTTACGACAATTTCAATTCCGCCTTCTCTCGAAAGACGTTTCTGGCCAAACATTGCAATTGCAAGTTTTCCTTTCATAAAATGTCCTCAACTTCTATCTTTTTCTTTCTTACTTTTTCTTTCTTACTTCTTCTCACAAAAATAGCGCTTCGCCATCCCACCTTCATTCATGTGGGCTAGCGAAGCACTATGTTCCTCAACCTAAAGAAACGCGACAACGCGACGATTTCTCTCTGGTTAATTCTTTTCATTTGTTCATCTTCGCCTTCGCTTACGCTTTGGCTTCGACTAATTGCTCACCTTTACATCGATCCCTCTTTGCCTAACACGGTCTTCACCGTCTTAAACAAGATCTTAATATCAAGTGCAGGACTCCACTCTCTAATATACTTTGTATCGAGTCTTACAACTTCCTCGAAGTCTGTGATATCACTTCGACCACTAACCTGCCACATACCGGTGATACCAGGCTTAATTGCAAGTCTTGCTCTGTGGTGAAGCTCATACTCAGATACCTCACCCGGCAGCGGTGGACGCGTACCAACGATACTCATATCGCCCTTCAACACGTTAAAGAACTGCGGAAACTCATCCAAGCTCGTCACTCGAATAAAATTACCGATGCCAGTCTTCTTGGTGCCGTCCGGCAAGATCTTATTGCCAATGACACGCGGATCAAAATCAAGCTTAAACATCTTTCCATCTGCTACACGGTTTTGCTTCATAAGCTCCGCCTTTCTGGCTCTGCATCCATGTACATGCTTCTGAACTTGTAAATCTTAAACTTCTTACCATTCTTACCAATTCTCTCCTGAGAGAAGAAAATCGGTCCCGGAGAACTAATGTAAATAATCGGTGCAATAAAGATAAAGATGATACAGGTTAATAAGCATCCAACAAGACCGCCAGCGATATCCATCACTCTCTTAAACAAAAGCTGCTTTGCGGATGCATAGTTTAGACTGGTCGTCAATACGGTATAAGAACCAACCTTCTCAACAAACTGGCGTCTGTCCTCTGCATCTGCAATCTTAGACATCTTCAAGTGAATGGTCACACCAGTCTCTTCCATTTTCTTGATTAACTCTTCTGGATACGGAGCTTCATCTGGTACAACAACCAACACCTCATCAATCCATTGTTGACACACATACATCGGAGCATCTTCACTGTTTGCCACTACCTTCACGCCGGCAATACTCTGCCCCGCCATGTCTGCATCGACAATCACCAAACCACTCAACAAAAACTTACCGTAATTGTTAGCCTGAACAGTCTCAATAACCTTCTGTGCCTCTGCCTTTGTCGTAACAATCAGTAGTGACCGACAGTTTCGCTCCCACTTACCGCTTGCTAGTACTTTCTTCCATGCAAATCTAGACGCATATGCGAACACAAAGTAAAGAACTAGTGCAATACCAAACATCAGTCTAGAGAATGCTGCACCCTCCTGCATAAAGAACAGATAGGCACTGCCAATCAAGCCGACTGCCAACACATTTCCAGCTGTCGCAATCAATTCTCTGTAACGCCCTCTCAGTGTCACATGTGTGAGTGTATCGAGCATAAACATTGCTGCCAAATCGGCAAACTCTAGCACCATCGCCATATTACGGTATACAAGATCTGCATACGGATTTACTCCCAATCCCTTTAATACATAGGCCAGATAAAAAGCCACCTGCAGACAAATCATATCAATCAGAATAAAGTCGATATGCTTGAACCAGCCTTCAGATTCTTTTCTGTACATTACTTCTTTTTGCCCTCCCTTATACAGCCGCAGTACCCCCCCCGGAAACTCGAGAGTGATTCTGCGGCTGTCTTCCTCGAAGTCTAATATTTTTTACTTGTCTATTATTATCCTACATTCTTACAAACAAGTCAAGAACCATTTTTGCCAAAATACAACGTAAACGCTCAATAGTGGATGCGTAGACAGTGACCTCATTTTTTGAGATAATAGCCTCGACAAATGATAATGCTCTAAAAAGTTCAGTCTAAAAAGTTTAGGCTAAACT
>QUFP01000064.1 GCA_003478935.1 Firmicutes bacterium AF25-13AC | reverse complement strand
ATAATCCATCGATGAACTACCTGTATCATAGAACATTTTTGTGCCCTGTGCCGTATGTCCACAAAGTAGGAATTAGGGGTAAAAATCAGAAATTTCCACGATTGCGGAATTGATATGGTATAATCAATTCAACGGTTATAAATGTCGTTAGAAAGGGGGAGCTGCTTCAATGAACGGAGCTACTACAATACAGGAACGGCTAAAAGATTTACGATTAAACAAAGGATTAAAACTGGAAGAACTGGCAGAGCAAACGGGTATTTCAAAATCAGCTCTTGGAAGTTATGAAAAAGATGATTTTAAAGAAATCAACCATGGTAATCTTATCCTGCTGGCAGATTTTTATGGGGTGTCCCTCGATTATCTCTTTTGCCGGACAGAGAACCGGGCGGAGATTAACACGCCATTAAGGGAGCTGCATTTGAGTGATGAGATGGTAGCACTTCTGAAAAGCGGTCGGATTAACAACCGTCTGCTCTGCGAACTTGCCACCCATAAGGACTTTATCAAGTTTCTTGCAGACATTGAGATTTATGTGGATGGGATTGCCACCATGCAGATTCAAAACTTCAACGCCCTTGTCGATACCGTCCGGCAGGAAATCATTGAACGGTATCGCCCCGGCGAAGATGACCCCCATTTGAAAGTGTTGCAAGCCGCCCATATCAGTGATGATGAGTATTTCAGTCACATGGTTCTGGATGACCTCAACCTGATTATCCGGGATATTCTGGAAGCCCACAAAAAGGACAGTGAGAGTGCGCCCCAGATCACCGTTGCCGATGAACTGAAAGAAAATCTGGAAGCGGTCGAAAATTTCAAGGGCAGCCGGGATGAAAAGCTCGTTGTCCTTTACTGCAAGCAGCTTGGTATCAACTATAAAAATCTGTCAGATGAAGAATTTCGCTGGCTAATTCGGATTCTCAAAAAGTCAAAGAAAATGGGAACGCCTATCAGCCAGAGGAAAAAACGATAAAGAAAAACCGCTGTTGCATGGTTTGTTGGCTTCCATGTAGCAGCGGTTTTTGCTGGGATTATTCAGTTGAATTTTTAGAACGACAAACTGAAAGTTTCTTTTTCTTGATAAATGGGGATTAGTTTTCCTTTTTTCCAATCAGCAATAACCACCTATGGTCAAAGCATATTTGTCCCTCCTCGATATAGGGATTAAAACCTGTTTTATCTCCACCATTCAAATCGTATTCCATTTTATCAATAATATCTTTTTGAATATCCTCTGGTGTACTTGTCAAATCCATCCAACTTTGTAGATTTACAGGAACAAGTGTTGTTTCTTCAAGCTGAAGCTCAAAAGCATCCTCAAACAATGCTTCAAATTCTTCTCTGCTAAGTATTCTTGTATGTGAGTTATCACGCATCGTTTCAATAGCGTCATTAGTTTCACGCAATTCTTCTGTAGTCGCTACCATATCCCAAATAACAAGTTTTCCACCTTTTTTCAAAACTCGTTGCATCTCCCGAAAAGGCTTTTCAGGCTCAACAAAATGGTGCAATGAAAGTCTTGTAATCACAAGGTCAAATGTTTCATCTTCAAAAGGTAAGCATTCCGCATTCCCCGATACAAATGATATGTTCTGAATACCTTCTTGCTTTGCCAGTTTTTTTCCCTGCTCCAACATTGCTTCTGTCAAATCCAAACAAGTAATGTCCTTAACATAAGGAGCCACTGCTCTTCCACATATACAGGTTCCAGCAGCAACCTCCAATGCATGTTCATTGCCCTTTGCCTGAATACTACGAATCAAATAATCGGTATATTCTGCCTTAGACATATGATATGAAGCAAATTTCTCTGCTTGTGTACCAAATGATTTTTTCACTTCATTATAGTTATTCATAAACTTTTACCTCGCTGTAAACTTCAAATTTGTCATAATCATTCTACCATACCGTTATGAATAAATCATCTCATGCAAAATAATTTCTTCTGCCCTATTGTAAATGTTATTGCAACGCTGCACCCATTCCATTTGATGGGTACGCTTTAATTCTTCGGTCACGCCCTCGGCAGTTTTCATCTGCTCTATGATGGTGTCTATCCGTTCCTGTGCCTGTTCGTTCAGGTCTGCAAGATATGTCCATATCTCTCCGGTCAATATCAATGTGTTCAATCTGGCTGGGTGGACTTCTCTTAAATATTCCCGGTGTAGCCGTCCATACTTTCCAATGAGGCGGTGTTCTTCCGGCAGCTTCAAATCCGGGATGTAATAATCCTCAACAAGGATATAATCAATTCCGTTTTCTGTTATTCTTGGTTTCAATTCGCTCATGTTCCTTACCTCCTGTGGAAGCAGGCTCGTCTGGTACTAACTCAATCACATCGGTAATCTCACAATTCAGCGTTTCGCAGATACGGGCTAATGTGTCCATACTGATGTGCTTTCCCTCTTTGCTCATGTTGGCAATCATATTCGTTGTCATACCGGCGGCAAGCCTTAAATCTTCTTTTCTCATATCACGCTCTAACAGTGTATGCCAGAGTGGTTTATAGCTGATGTGCATATTGTTTTCCTGCCTTTCTATCCATACCACCGGGGCGGCTGCCCCGGCAGGAACTTTTCTCTTATTATAGCACCAATCTTGTGAAATCACAATTTATTCTTGTAGCCTGCCGCTGATACCGTCTGGATTGTGCTTTTCCTTTCTTTTTGTTCCCTTTAATTAGCCATGAACTGGATCATTTGGAGGGAATTATTATTTGAACTAGCGGGACAGTAAAGAAACCACTTTACCTGTCCACATTGGCTACCAAACTTGAATTTGTGAAGTATTATTGATGAAAAATGAAATAGTATTATTTACGGATGGCGATATTAATATTGAAGTTCAAATAAATCCTGAACAGGAAACGGTCTGGTTTACACAGAAGCAAATGGAAGCATTGTTTGACGTTAAGCATGCTACATTAAGTGAGCATATCACAAATATTCTTGCTTCCGGAGAATTAGATGACACTTCTGTCGGTTTTTCCGACAAAAGTTCAGGTGGAAGAAAACCGAAGATATATAATCTTGATATGATTTTGTCCGTTGGATATAGAGTTAATTCAAAAAGAGGTATAGCTTTTAGAAAATGGGCAAACAATGTTCTTAAGCAATATATTATGAAAGGTTATGCTATCAATGAAAGGCGTTTGCAGGCATTAGAAAAAACAGTTGATATACAGAGCAGAATGCTTGCTGATGCACTTGATATAGAGGAACTGCTTGATAGCTAACTAACGATTTGCCCGTGGGAGAGATCCTGCGGGCATTTTTGTATCTTTTCTATGAACTTTATTGATTTTGCTTGTCTAATATGGTAGACTATACATAGAGTCTAATGGCGTAGACAAGGAGGTTATGAATATGGATTTTCCGAAGATTCACGAAAGCGAATATCGTTTTTGTTTGATTATGTGGGAGTATGAGCCGGTTACTGCTGCCCAGCTTGTAAAGCTTTGCCAGGAACAACTTGGTTGGAAGCGAACCACTACTTATACTGTTATCAAGCGCCTTGGAGAGCGTGGCGTATTAAAGAATGATAACAGCGTCATTACATCTCTCGTTTCTAAAGATGAAGCACAGGCGTATGAAATTGACGAACTGGTTGAGAAAAAATTTAAGGGTTCTTTGCCCGCATTCATCGCTGCTTTTACGAAGCATCAGGATATGTCCGAAGATGAACTCGATGAAGTGCAGCGTATGATTGACTGCATCAGGAAAGGAGGTTCGCAATGAACGAACTTTTTTTGAAGATCATCAACATGAGCATATCGGCAAGCTGGCTTGTCTTGGCTGTGCTGATTCTCAGATTCGTTCTGAAGAAAGCTCCCAAATGGATCAATGTTCTGCTGTGGGGCATTGTAGCCATCAGATTGATTTGCCCATTCTCTTTTGAAAGTACATTGAGCATAATTCCAAGTGCCGAAACCATTCCACTGAACATATGCATGGATACCACCCCTACCATCAATAGCGGAATAAGTGCAATAAACAACGCAGTTAATCCCATCATCAGCCAGTCCAATACGCCGATGGCTGGTGCCAGTGTAAATCCGCTGCAAATCATTATTGGTATCTATGAATACATCTGGATTTTCGGCATGATTGCACTTGCGCTATATACGGCTATCAGCTATTGGCGTTTGCGCCGCAAAGTTGATACTGCTGTTCGCTACAAGGACAACATTTTCCAGAGTGAGAATGTAAGCTTTCCGTTTGTGCTTGGTATCATTAAACCAAGAATCTATCTCCCGTTCAAAATGAACGGGCAGTATCTAGAACACGTTGTTGCCCATGAACAGGCGCACATTTGTCGTAAAGACCATTGGTGGAAACCCCTTGGTTTCCTTTTGCTTATGATCCATTGGTTCAATCCTCTGATGTGGCTGGCTTATGTTCTGCTGTGCCGTGACATCGAGCTTGCTTGTGATGAAAAGGTCATCAAGGAGCTTGGCAACGAGCAGAGAGGCGATTATACACAGGCACTTGTGGCCTGCAGCGTAAATCGTCGTATGATTGCTGCTTGTCCACTCGCTTTTGGTGAGGTTAGTGTTAAGGAGCGTGTGAAGTCTGTGATGAATTATAAGAAGCCTGCGTTCTGGGTTATTATTATTTCGGTCATTGTTTGTGTCGGCGTCGCAGTTTGTTTCCTGACTAATCCCAAGCAAGATAGCTATACATTGCGAATTGTTGTTCCCGCAGGAAGTCAAGAGAAATTTGTATATACGGATGAGGAAGTTAGCACAATAAGAAATTCAATTAAAATATGGTCTGGTGATGGATTGGGTGATACGGAAGTCATTTTATCTCCAGTCAACAAAACAACAGAAACCAGATACACAGCCACTTATCTTACACATGGTATGCCTGTGGAATTTGATGCAGAAAAAGATACGTGGTTTAAGATTGGTGTGAATATGCAGAACTCCACCAATGAGGACATTATTGTTTATGTTGAAGTAGAAAATGTAGAAGTGCGTATTGTGGATAAGATAAATTCCGTAATAAAGTGGTTTGATTACACAGAGAACCCCTCTGCCATGGATGATGAATCAACTATAAATCTTCCAATATATCCAGATGTTACTTTCAGCTACAACCAGGCACAGATAATTGCGTCAAAACCCTTTGACACCTCAGAACTTATCGACCATACAATTTTGATTACCGGAATGCCGATTTGGAATGCGTACTTTGCAGATCTTACCGGTGATGACTATCCAGAAATCTGTGCTACATATACCTTTGGTTCAGGCATCATTGATAGTCGCATAATCATATATGACTATGCAAAGGGAGCAAGCTATGAGCTGTCTGATCGAGGATATTTCGATTTTACCCTCAGATTGAATGAAGCTGACGGATACCTCTATGTAGATAAAACGAAATATAATACTGATGAACTGGTAGAAACTGGCCGATTAGTTTTCAAGAATAATTGTATTCAGATTGAAGGTTTTTCCAACGAAGCGAATTAGGTGTTCCAAGCTGAAATCCTTGAAACTTATCCTGCACGAATTGCGGATGTTTATAGCATCAAAGTTGCAGCAGAAAAGGGTAGACTAAACTGATTTGAACTAAATTTTGCTGGAAATATATCTTTACAAAACAAAATAAGGAAGAAATAAGAACCAGGGAGATAGTAAAAGCCATTTTACCTGTCCCCAATGGCTCTTATGGATAAAAAGGCACAGTCGCGGAGGCGATTGTGCCTTTTGTCAAAATAAGATTAATATACTACTGCATCATTTGCTGTAAATTTTTCCAGCGAGTTTTCCTTAGTCTGAACACAGACAAATGAAATTCCAGCATCCTCAGCGGCAAAGAACTGACGCTTTGCGGAAGGAGAAATTCTGATCCAATCACCAGCAGCGAGAGTAATTTCCTCTCCGTCAATAATAACTTTTCCCTTGCCAGAAAGGATACCGTAAACTTCTTCGTTTGTTTTATGAGAATGTACGAAAGGAACATTAGCTCCTGCAGGAAGAGTATTAATACTTATTTCAGCACCTGTGAGAGAAAGGGCTTCGTGAAGTTCAACTCGACCTCATTTCCGATATTTGTTTTTGCATAGTTTGTCATGGTATATACCTCCATTTTTCTTAGTGTTTGTTCTTACAGCCATATAATACTATGTTACGCATTCAAATGTAAGTACGCACCTTTTTGTAACTATACATTCAAAAAAGAATGTGTTATAATTTGTTTGGAGGTAAATGCATATGAAGACAAAAGATGAGCTTCCTGTTTGCCCAGTGGCCACAGCAGTGTCACTTGTAGGTGGCAAATGGAAACTTCTTATTATACGAAACTTAAGAATGCGGTCATGGAGATTTAATGAGCTGCAGCGAGATTTGGAAGGTATATCTCAGAAGGTATTGACGGACAGCTTAAGGCAGATGATGGATGATGGTCTTGTATACCGACACGATTATCAAGAAATGCCGCCAAGAGTTGATTACAGTTTAACTGAATTGGGGGAAAAACTGCTGCCGATTATGGATGCGCTGGCAGATTTTGGAAATTATTATAAATCTGCTATTAAGTAAATCATCCTGGACAGTAAAGAAGCCATTTTACCTGTCCCTATTGGATCAACTCTACGATCCGTAGGTAGCGAAAGCCATCCATATACCGTAAAATAGGCACATGGAGGTAAAAGTATTATGAATCAATATGTAACAGGAACTACGATTAAGGAATTGCGCGAAAAAAATAAGATTACGCAGGTGCAGCTTGCTGAAAAGCTTGGTGTGAGTGATAAGACGGTTTCCAAGTGGGAGACCGGGGGTTCCCAAACTTAAAGATACCACACTAAAACCCACGCTTACATTACTTCCATAACATCAAATTTTGGAGGTAAACCCTATGAAAAATCTGATTTCCTGCGAATACAACTTCGATAATTGCTGTGTGGAACTGAAATTCACCGATGGCAGCATGATCGCCATTGATACCATCGCCGTGGAGAACGAGGTTGCCGACAATATGTATCAGCGGTCAGAGCTTGACTATCTGATTTACAATGCTCCTTTTGAATATTCAGACCTTATTTTGAATGGTGATCCCGAAACATATTTGAAAGCAGTAACCGAATACAAACCTTTAGACTAATTATAGGAGTAATGCCGCTTGCACCGACAGTAAAAAGTCAGCGCAAGCGGCATTTTTTACGTTGTATAGTATTGCGCCTGTGCGTTCCATAATTCATGGTACTTGCCGTTCACATCAGAAAGAAGTTCTTCATGTGAACCGTGTTGGACGATTTTTCCATCATCAAATACCACAATCTTATTACAGAAACGGCACGAAGCCAATCTGTGAGAAATATAGACTGTTGTTTTGTCTCCCGAAATCGCATTGAAATTCGAGTACACTTCATATTCAGAAATTGGGTCAAGTGCAGCAGTAGGCTCGTCCAAGAGAATAAACGGTGAGTCTTTATAAAGAGCACGTGCAAGTGCAATTTTCTGTGCTTCTCCACCGGAAATCTCTATGCCGGATTGGTCATAGCCCTTGTATAGATACGTATGAACGCCTTCTGGCATTTCATGAAGCCTATCACCGAAATTTGCTTTCTGTAAACATTCACGTACCTTGTTTTCGTCAAAGGTTTTGCTTGATGCAACAACTTCGCCGATCTTAAAGGAGAATAGGCTGAAATCCTGGAACACAACCGAAAATACTGACATATATTCATCGTAATCATACTTTTGAATGTTTACGCCGTTCAGCAGAATTTCACCCTCTGTCGGGTCATAAAGGCGACAGAGCAGTTTTATAAACGTGGTCTTTCCGGAACCGTTCATGCCGACTATTGCAAGCTTTTCTCCAATCTTGAATTTAAGATTTACATTTCTCAATGCATATGCTTCTGTATTGGGATATTTGAAGCTGACATTTCGGAATTCTACATAGTATTCATTATCATCACGCTTTTCGACCGTCAAGGAACCTTGATACATATTGTTCGGTATATCGAAGTATGAAAAATAGCGCTTAAGATAATGGTTGTTATACAGAGCTTGTTGGGTCGTTGTGACAATATTGATCAAAGTTTCGACAAGCAGCATGATACAAGTCACATACTTCGCAATCGAACCTACCGTGATACCGCCTTTCAGAGCTGCATAGATAAGAACAGCGTAGATCCCAAATTTTAATACAGTATTGAGAATCGTTACAGGAAGTGTCCACGCAGCTTTCTTATATGAGTTTTTTAGTGCACGCTCGTAATAATCCCTTTCAAGTGTTATATAGGAATCTCCGAGAAAATCTCCCATACTGTAAAGACGTATATCTTTTCCGGCTTCATAATGTTCGATATAGTTAAGAAAGTGTTCGGATATGATATTCATATCAACGGATGATGCGTTAAAATCTCGTTCCAAGTTATTTGTTCTTTTTGTTGCATACATTTGGATTAACAGCGTTATAACCAGACCAGCCACAATAGAAAGCTTAAAAACGATTGGTACGGAAGAAATTGCAAAAAATGATACCGTAAGCACTACAGAAGCAATTATTTTTGTGATCTGCGCTGTAAATTGCTCAATGTTATGATATAAGAAGAACAGATTGAACCCCGTTTGACTTTCCCGTCTGACACGATAGCGCAGCTTAGTAACATCCGGGTTTTCAATCGATTCATAAGCCATCTGCATGGCTTTTTCTGAATAAGACCAATCTTCATTTCTCCACATTGCGCTGTATGCAACATTCTTTTCGGAGGCAATGTATGTATTCAAAAGATTAACCGCAAACACAATACCAACCGTCAGAGCGACATAAAGAATAACTGTTTCAATAGAAGATTTGGCTACCAGAGAGTCGATAACTTTAGCGGAGAAATAAATCGGCACATAACCAATGATAGATGAAAGAACCGTGTTTACAATCAACAATACCGTGTATTTCCTATTTGTCGAGAAGGTAAACTTAGCCGCTCGTCTGAAAATCTGGAAATGATCTCTTAGTTTCATTCGCCATCGCCTCCTTCCATATCCTCTTTATACCAACAGCTTTGTATATCAAATAACCCTTTGTACGTTCCGTTGGCACCCATCAACTCTTGATGTGTACCTTCTTCTGTGATGTTACCGTTTTCAAGAAGAATAATTCTGTCACAAAATGATGTGGAAGCAAGTCTATGGGAGATAAACAACGAGGTCTTATTCTTCGCCATAACATTAAATTCGTTGTATATCTTACTTTCAGCAATAGGATCAAGTGCTGCTGTAGGCTCGTCCAAAATCAAAAGAGGGGCATCTTTGTAAAGAGCACGGGCAAGCATAAGTTTTTGTGCTTCACCGCCGGAGAGTTCGGTTCCGTTTTCGTGAACCTTTTTGTTTAGCTTCGTATGGATACCATCGGGGAGCGCATCAATCTTTGCGCCCAACCCGGCTTGACGCATACATGTTTCTGCTTTTTCTAAGTCTGTTTCTGATGTACTTTTTCCGGAAACCGTTTCAGCAAGTGAGAAAAATGCTGTTCGTATTTCTTGAAAAACAGGAGAGATCAGTTTGTAATAGTCTTCTCGCTTAAAATCAGAAAGAGGAATGCTGTTGAAAAAGATTTCGCCGGATGTAGGTCTGTAGAGACCGCACAGTAGTTTTACAAGAGTGGTTTTACCGGCACCGTTGAGACCAACAAGTGCAAGTTTTTCACCGCTTTTGATTTTAAGTGACAGATCGTGAATGGTATCCTGTTCAGCGCCGTCGTATCGGAAGCTAACATTTTTGAACTCAATTTCCGGCACAGTATTCATATGGTCTGCAGCTTTGGCAATTCCGCTTCCATCATATTCCGGATAATCAACAAAATCTCTGAAATCGCACAGCTTGAGACTTACTGTATTCGCTTTATTCCAGCAAGAGATGATACCGCCCACCCATGAAGCAAACGAAGATATGGCGGCAAAATAGAGAACAAATTCATCAATGCCGATTTTGCCACTGTAGAACATATGGATTAAAAGTGCATATGCTCCGCCGTCACGGATAAGAATGACAACCAAATCGGCAATACGAGAAAGAAAGCTCTTTTTTACAACATTTCTATCCCATTTTGATCGTTGGTCAGATAAATCCCGATAACACTCACGGAGCCAGGATGCCATGCTGTAAATACGGATATCCTTTGCCGCTGCGGAATCGTCGGGGAGTTCTTCGACATGACCGAGTTTCTGATTCAGATCAGTCATCTTGCTTCTATGAGCGTATTCCCATTTGTTATAAGCTTTTACGGAAAGAATATTAACAATAGGTGCAACGGTTAGTATCGGAACCAGCCAAGGACTTGCAAAAGAAATTACGGAACCGAAAAGTATGTAACCCAAAAGATTCTCAAGCATTCCGAAACCGTTGTATACAATATCAGTGAGAGGTTGAACACCATCCCACATCTGCGTGGCATTACTTGCTCTGTTGGCAAGGTCACGAACTTTCTTCTGCTCGTAAGTTTGATAGAACATGGAGAGTTGCTTCCTTGTCACAAGATCAGTCATTTTGTAGCGGTATATACCGAGTGTCGAATTTCTGATATGCCCCAATGCTTGAATAATAATATATCCAAGCATAATCAGCAGCATAACAATTCCTATCGATAACAACGAATGATTGAGCGTTTGACCGTTTGTTACCTCTGATACTACAAGCGAGGGCAGGTATATTTCCAGATACCTGAGTCCGATGTTGATCGGTATAAACAAAGCTGTAATAAAGAAAGCCGCCTTACTATATTTTAAGAGCATTTTCAGTGACCATGCAAAGTTTGAAAATACGGAATGTGTTGGCTTTTTCTTTTTCATTATCACATCAACTCCTTTCGCTTACAGTATATCAGAAAAAAGAAAAGGAAAATAAATTCGTGCACTAATTGCTTCTGACAGTGCACGAATTGCAAATCACTCTACAGCAGGCACCAAAAATTCCGAAGTAAAAGCGCCGTCCTCGCTGTTATACTTGACCCAGCCGCCGTGTTCTTCAAGGATTGCTTCAGCACGGCGTAGACCGAAACCGTGAACGCCGTCCTTGTGCGTTGCAAACAAAGAACCCGTCTTTTTCTTCTTTGCTCCTGCAGCATTGAGCATGGAAAAATAAAGCATAGTTCCTTTCATGGAAATAAAGATTCGGATAAATCGTTCTCCCGTTACTGTACGGCAGGCTTCAATAGCATTGTCAAGCAGATTTCCTATGATGATACTCAATTCCAAGTCGGAAATCGTCAGCGCATCCGGCACGTTGGCTTTCACAGTCACAGCAATATTTTCTGCTTTGGCTTGGGCAATCTTTGCGGACAAAATGGCATCGAGTGATACATTGCCCGTTTTCAGCAGAGTGTCCACATTCATCAGTTGATTATCAAGCTGCTCTATGTATGCAAGCGCACGATCAACTTCTCCGGCTTCAAGCTGACCTTTCAATGCTTGAAGATGATGGTGGAAATCGTGCTGGTAACCTCTCATTTCCTTGTGGATACTTCGTACCTCGTTTAAGTGTTTTTCTGATTGCTCCGTTTGATATTCAACCAGCTTCAAATATGTTTTCTTTCTCATAGGCTACCTCAGTTATGTTCGATAAATGCTCGGTTGATATTGTCATACTTTCCCCTTGAAAGAGGAAGTTCGGTGTTGCCGATATTAACGGATGTACGGGAAATTCGTGTTATGTATTTAAGTGAAACCAAGTAGGAACGATGAATACGGTAAAAGACATCACTTACCTTGTTTTCAAACACAGAAATATTTTCCTTTATCTTGTACTCGTTATCTTTCGTATGAATGACAATGTAATGCAGAAATGATTCTACATAAAGTATGTCCGATTCATACAGTTTGACGGTCTCGCCCTCGCAGGAGATTACCACGGACGGAGGTTCGACTGAGAGCTTTTCAGCGGCTTTGGTCAGTACTTGTGTAAGCTTCTCCACAGAAATCGGCTTGATCAGATAGTGGAGTGCGTCCACCTCATAGCCTTCACCAACGAATTCAAAATGTGAAGTTATAAAAATGATTTCGGCACGGTTGTTGTCCTTGCGGATACGCTTGGCAAGTTCAATACCGTTCATGTTTTTCATTTCTACATCGAGCAGAAGAATATCATATGCTTTATCTTCCTCGTATTCAAACAGAAAAGCTTCGGCAGACGCAAGCGTATCTCGCAACCGTGTCCTTCGTGAGCACTCCACGATGCCACAATCGAGGTTATGTATTCAATTTGATTCTGCTCATCATCACAGATTGCAATTCTGTATTTCATGGTCATCACCGCCGTTCTTTAATCGTTTTTTTGCCGGCTATGCCGGAATAAACGGATTTATTTTTTCATTCAATTCGCAGATGAAGAAATAAATCTGTTTTATATTTTCCGAGGAATGGTGTCAAACTGCATTTTTACAGTTTGGATACCATTTTCGAGGAAAATATGCGGGGTATCCAGAGGGGTGAAATCCCTTGGCTCTGGGTTTCCAATAGGGGCGAGAAGCATCCCTGTTGGCACACGATTTTGCTTGCAAAGTCTAGTGTGTTATACCTTTTGCGACCGCTGACGCTGGAAAGGGGCTGTCCCACGCCAGACAGACACTTTTCGGCGCCAACGGGGCGCAAGAGGTATATAAAACCCGCCGCAGCGATTAGCTCCCGTATCGTATTTTCTCCTGCTCCAACTCAAAGGGAATTGTCAATTTCTTCGGAAGCTCACTCATGGAGAGTTTCAGAATTTGACGGATTGCGATTTTTGCAAAGACGTTCGTTCTGCTGAAATCGCCGTCTGCCAGTTTTACGATCTGAGCAGTTCCGGCAGAAAAGTCAAAACGGATTTCTCCCCATTCATCGTCGTCGTTTGCATACCGATGTACCGCTTTGTACTCGTATGCAGCGGCGACGATTTTTTTGTTTTTGTCGGTCAGCTTCAGTTCCACCACGCCGAGAACATCAGCATCCACCAGATGTTCCGTCAGCTTGTTCAGAGCTTTCTTGTAAGCTCGCTCCGCACCGCTGGCTGTGCTGCCCTCGAACATGACAGCAAGTTGAACCAGCGGGACAGGTAATGATGTGACCCCCAAAAGTTAGACTTTTTAGCGTAGCAGTTTTCGGCTGCTACGCATTTTTATGCAGCCAAGTGGGTGAGCCGATATTCCACTGGACTCATCCAACCTAGTTTTTCT